>JAAUQI010000067.1 GCA_012032345.1 Leptolyngbyaceae cyanobacterium RM1_1_2
GGGGAAGGGGGGCTTAGTTAAATACAGGGGGGCGGGGAGGTTCTCCTGAAAGTTGTGGGGAAGCTACAGGGTGCTGAATTTTTTTGACGTACAGGTATTGACGTTCTTGGCGGGTGCTACCAGAGTTTGTAAAAAATGCCCTATGAAAATGCTGTATGAAAATGCTTTTAGAATGAGGATTATGGCTGTACTTGCGTGAGCCTATTTTTGCAGCGCTAGTTTGGCTAAGGCGTCTATGCCCTTGACCTGATGTGCCTATGTTGCGTCGCTTCTCGTTGCGCTGGTTCTGGCTTTTTATTGGCAGTCTTGGCCTGTTCGTCAGTAGTTGGATGCTGCAGTTTCTGCTAGTGTCTGCCCCTGCTGCGAACGTGCCCAAGCTTGAAGTTGCCCCTATTTCCGCCCTCAGTCTCCCCGCCCTCAGACCTCTAGACAACCTGTTGCAGGCTGCCCTCAACAGCGCCGAGCAGGCTAAGGCCACAGCCCAAACCGCTCAAACCACTCAGGACTGGAGTGTGGTCATGGGCCAGTGGGCAGATGCGCTGACGCTGATTCAATCTGTACCTGGCTCAAGCCCTCAACGCCTGTTTGCCCAGCGTAAAGGCGTTGAGTTTTGCATCATTTGGAGGCAGCGCAGCAAAAGGCCGCAGGCGGCGTGCCAGCCGTTTTCCCGACCCTAGGCAGTCAGATTTTAGACGAGCAGCTAGCAGGGTATCTGTCGTATGTTGCGGCAGTTGGAGTACCTGATGTGCTGATTGTGGGCAGCTCTCGGGCCTTACAAGGGGTCGAGCCGCAGGCACTGCAGCAGGCGTTGGCTGTCCGAGGCTATAGCGACGCTAAAGTCTTCAATCTCGGGGTCAACGGTGCGACGGCTCAAGTTGTCAACTTCATGATGCGACAGCTCCTAACACCTGAGCAGTTCCCCAAGCTCATTCTCTGGGCGGGAGGATCGCGGGCTTTTAATAGCCTCCGGCTCGATCGCACCTTTGCGGGAATTTTAGCGTCCCCTGGGTATCAAGCTGTTCTGGCCAATCAAAAGCCAGAGTTTGGCAATGATCGCCGCCTGCTGGTTCCCTTGCAGCCGCTCAGTGCCTATGGATTTTTAGCGCTGGAGCAGCGCTTTTCTCCTGAAACTTACTATCGGCAGTTCCCGCGCATTCTAGGGCAGTACGATGCTGACTATACCCGTTTTGACCTCACTGGTCTGCAAACGTCTTCGCTGGTGTCTTTTGCCAGTTTCGCCCGATCGCAGAATATACCCCTGATTTTTATTAACCTACCCCTGACGCAGGATTATCTAGATCCCGATCGCCTGCGGCGGGAGCAACAGTTTCAGGCTTATCTACAGCAGCAGAGCCGAGCGCAAAGCTTTGGCCTAGTTGATTTACTACGGCAGTGGCCGACTCAGTATGGCTATTTTGCTGACCCCAGCCACTTAAACCGCTACGGAGCCACCGCGATCGCCGAGCAGCTTGCCGCCCGAACCGATATTCCCTGGACAGTGCTGAGTCAGCCTGAATCTGAATCTGGCTAAGAAATCAACGGGGACGGCTGTGACCGCCCCGCGTTCATTTCAGGCACTGAGGTCAGCTAGCGCTAGGCTATACCGTAGCAGGCTTGGGTTCAGGTTTGGGTGGCTCTGTATTGGCGATCGCGTTGTCGAAGCGATCGGCAAAAGTAGCGTCTACTTGCCGAAACAGGCTGAGCTGCCGCTCCTGAATTGGCTGCATACAGCGCCCTAGGCTACCCGCAATGTTGTGAATCAGCCGCTCTTTTTCACCCATATCCAGCATGTCGTAAAACATTCGGGGCTGGTCAAAGTGGTCGGCTTCATCTAGCTCAATCCGGTCGGCGAATCCTTCTATGTGATAGGGCGGTGCCTTGGCTCGCTCGTCGGCTTCGGGGTACTCGTGATACTTGGTACGCCCGCCGCCGTTGTTATCTACCCGCATGGGGCCGTCGCGGTAGGCATTATTGGCTTTAGTTGCGTGGGGACGGTTGACCGGAATGGTTTCATAGTTGAACCCCCAGCCGATAGCGGTGGGTGTCAGAGTAAGACATAATCCGCGCCTGTAGCATTCGATCGGGCGACCAGGAAATGTCCGGCACAACGTTCCCTGGGGAGAAAGCGGCCTGCTCTACCTCGGCAAAGTAGTTCTCGGGGTGCGGTTAAGCTCAAACCGACCGACTCGCTGTAGTGGAAAATCAGCATGGGGCCAGACCTTGGTCAGGTCAAACGGATTCCAGGGGAAGTTAGCTGCCTGCTCATCCGTTATGGTTTGAATATGCATTGTCCAAGACGGATAGTTGCCCTCGTCAATGGCGTTATAGAGATCCTTTGTAGCCCAGCGCGGCTCAATGCCCTGCATGTGCATCCACTCGGCTTCGGTAAAGTTTTTGATGCCCTGATCGCACTTGCAGTGAAACTTTACCCATGTTCGCTAGTTATCGGCATTGATCAGGCTAAAAGTATGGCTGCCATAACCGTTCACATGTCGCCAGCCCATCGGTGTGCCGCGATCGCCCATCAGCCACATTACCTAGTGCAGACTCTCAGGCGAAAGTGACCAAAAATCCCACCACATCTCATCCTGCCGCCAATGCTGTTGGGGATGTTCTTTCTGCGATCGAATAAAGTCCATGAACTTCATCGGGTCGCGCACAAAGAAAATTGGCGTGTTGTTGCCAACCAAATCCCAGTTGCCTTCCTCAGTGTAGAACTTCATCGAAAATCCCCGCAGGTCGCGGTAGATATCAGAGCCACCCTTAGATTTAGCCACAGTTGAGAACCGGACAAACATCTCGGTTTCTTTGCTCACCTGAGAAAACAGCTTGGCTTTAGTGAGGTGAGTAAAGTTGCTTAGCCAACAATGTTAATACGGTGCTTGAACTTTCGACATCTAACCTCCAGAGCAGAGAAAATTGGCCCCTAAGATAGAAGCTTTTGTCTCAGCTCTAGCCAAAACTAGCTGAAGTAAAGACGACTGTTTCTCAAGACAGATTTTAAGGAGTTGTCAGTCCTTCTGCTGAAGGATGAATTTACGAGAATGTCTAACTACACTGGACGAGTAAAAGCCTACATGCCGAGCAGTTATTAGCTTTGGTAAGGAGATTTATAATTATGACTAACGAGCAAAAAGACAATAAGTCTTACGCAGAAAAGAACGAAGAGCGGATCGAAAAAGTCGTTGACAAGATTGAGAAGACAGCCGGAAAAGAGGTTGAGGGCAAGTCTACTAAAGAGAGCAAATAGATTCAGTTTTTCTGATTCTCTAACAGCCCAATAGACTAAAAGGCGCTTCTAAATCTAATTTAGAAGCGCCTTTACTTTATGGATAAACTGGACAGAACCTGTCAGCTAGCTAGCTAAACGAGCTACAATTTCGTTGCGCAGTTCACGAGGCATCAGCACCCGGCTGACAACGTGGATTACGCCGTTGCTAGCCTGGATATCAGGCTGGGTAACGCTAGCGTCGTTGATGATCACGCGATCGCTAGTAACTCGCACAGCCAGACCACCATCAAGCGTCTCAACTTTGCCTGTAGAGAGCTGGTTTGACATAACCTCGCCTGCAACGACGTGATACTTAAGCAAACGCTGGAGCAGGTCTCGATTTTCTGGCATCAGTAGCGCCTCAACTGCACCTGCTGGCAGTTGAGCAAACGCATCGTTTGTGGGTGCAAAGACGGTGAACGGGCCATCACCTGAGAGCGTTCCGGCTAGGTTCGCTGCCTGAACAGCCTGCACTAAAGTATCAAAAGCGGGATTACCAGAGGCGATCTCAACGATGCTCATGGTGCTGGTGTCTACTGCCTGGGGAGTGGCTGGCTGCATCGGTTCAGGCTCATTCATGGGAGCCATCGGGTCAGTATCCCCCATCGGGTCGGTCGGATTGATGGGGTCTAAGGGGTCAGGCTCATCCATCGGGGCATTATCGTCTACCGGGTCTGATGACTGAGCGTAGCTGTCGACTGACGGCAGATCTGTCTGAGCTATCTTGGAGGCAGCCAGGGTTGGCGACGCGATCGCTAGGCCGAGTGTACCAGAAAGTGCAATGAGTCCCTGAGCAACCAGGCTAAAGCGGTTAGTTACCATTCTTTATTTTCCTCGGTCAGTGTAAACTTTAACGCTTCTTCATGTTTAATCAAACAGCCAGGGTTCAACCTCTATCATTGGACTTATATACGGTTGTAGGAAGTTTTGAGCTACCAAGTTTTGGACTGCAGCTCGCTTGATCGCCCCGAATACTGATTTACGCTTTACATTCATCTCTCAATCTTGGTTGACTGACAAAACTCTTGAGTCTGTGGTTCTGCTGTAGGTTTTAGCGTTAGCACAATCTCAAAAAACCATTGATAGTGTTGGGTTTCACTTCGTTTCATTCAATCTACGCGAGGAACTATTTCAGTTCCAATACCTACGCCCAAGCAACCTTGAGGCCGAGATTCATCTTGTTCATCTCACAGCTCGGCGCATTGCAGCACTGATTAGATCAGCCACAAACGTTAGCCCAATAAAAACGCTCAGCGTCACTACCAAACCGCCATAGTCAAAGCTGCTGAGCTGCTCCGCGATTAGTCGCCCTAGTCCGCCTGCGCCAACCAGACCCACAATCACTGTCTCTCGCAGACACACCTCCCAGCGATAGAGACTATAGGCAGTAAATCGGGGCAGATTTTGAGGCAGAAAGCCGTACAAGATGGTCTGTAGCCCTGAAGCACCCAGGGATCGCAGCGATCGCACGGGTTCATCCTCCAGGTTTTCGTTCACCTCTGCCATCAGCCGTCCTAGAATGCCAAGGTTGTGCAGCCCCAGCGCAATCGCACCGGGCAAAATGCCGGGAAATAATATATAGAGAAAGACCAGCGCCCAAATCGGCGTTGGTACCGCCCGACTGACCAACAGCACCAGCCGACTCGTTCCCAGTAAGCTCCACGCCCCCACGCTGCCGCGCTGATGTTGTCCAATTGGGTACAAAATCCCTCCCGGTAGCCAAAAGGTCTGGGCAGCTAAAAAAGAAAATACCACGCCGCCTAGCCCGGCCATCACCATCGCCAAGACTGACATGGCTAATGTTTGGGCAGTTAAATCTGCTAGGGATCGCACCTGCTCTATGGTCACGATGCCCGGTTGCGCCTGAGTCAGTATGTCTCGTAACAGCATTCCGGTGCGATCGCTCCACAAGTGGGTCCAGTCGAGCCGTAGGCTCCAAAAGCAGAGAGGAATAGCGCAGGCAATACCAGCCAGGGAAAATCGAACCCAGTAGGCAGTAGAGGGATGCTCGACCCGACTAGAAGCTGAGTCCCTAGCGATAGCTTGAGCAGCCGGGTTTCTTGGCTGCCCCGTGCTTAAATCTAGCCGACTGGTGAAGCCCATTTTGCGCCGCAGCAGTCCGCTCCAGGTATCCACAGCACCGTTGAGCAGAATCAGCGCGTAAAACCCCGTCCACAGCTCTTCGTAGCGTAGCGACTGCAAACTGAGCAAAATTTGGTAGCCTAGTCCTCCGGCTCCAATTACGCCCAAAACCGCAGCCGATCGCAGCGAACACTCAAACCGATAAAAGCTATAAGAAAGCAGGTTGGGTAGCGCCTGGGGCAGCAGACCGTACAAAAAAGCACTCAGGGGCGGCGTCCCCGTATTGACAAGCGCCTGCAGCGGCTCAGACGGCGTTTCGTCCAAAATTTCAGAAAATACCTTGGCCACAATGGCGCTAAAAGGAACCGCGATCGCTAAAACGGCAACTAGCGGATCCAGCCCTAAAATGCTGAGAAAAAACAAACCCCAAATTAGCTCATGAATCGCCCGAGGTATTGACAGAGCCGCCCGAACCGTTAACCAAGCAGGCTGGGCCAGATTAGCCCACCGAGGCCAAAGCGTGCGCCACCAGACAGCAGAGGCCAGAATACCCGCTAGCAGCCCCAGAGATAAACTCAGCCCGGTGCCGCAGACCGCATAGGCTAAGGTGATCAGCGTGGCTTTCCCCATCAGGCGGAGAAATACTGGATCTAGCTCCGGGTGTAAGCTGGCTTGAACAAACTGCCAAAACTGAGGCCAGCCGCCCCAGTTAATCAGCGATCGCTGACCATAGCCTGCCAAAAACAGTGACCCTGCGATCGCGGCTGTAGTTAACAGCAGCCAGATCAGACGCTCGGTAGAAAAAATAGACCTAGGCGATCGCGGGCTGATATCCTTGGCCGTCGCTGATTGACCTAAAAACCGCATCAGCGTAATTCGACTGCCTGAGGCTCTCCAGACAGGGCATAGAGATCTCTAAAGAGACTGTCGCTAGCCGCGCTTACTGGGCAATCAAACCGCAGTTTGCCCTCGCGCAGACCGATCACGCGATCGCAGTGACTGCGGGCAAAATCTACCTCGTGCAGACTGATCACCAGGGTTTTTCCTGTCGTGTCGCTCAGGTGCCGTAGCAGATCCATAATGTCACGCGATCGCTCAGGGTCAACGCTGGCAATCGGCTCGTCGGCCAAAATTACCGCCGGATTTTGTACCAGTACCCGAGCTAGCGCCACCCGCTGCTGCTGTCCTCCAGAGAGGCGATCGGTTCGGGCATAGAGCTTATCAGCAATGCCCACCTGAGCTAGCGCTGCAGCAGCCTGATCGACCTGAAGCGGCCAGACCAGAGACCAGGCTGCTTTCCACAGCGGCCAGTAGCCTAGGTGCCCAGCGTTGACATTGTGGATGACCGCCAGATTGCGGATCAGGTGGTGCTGCTGATAAACCATGCCAATCTGTCGCTGCACCCGACGGCGGCTGGTGGCTCTTGCCTGGGCCAGATTCTGCCCCATCACCCAAACTTGCCCCTGAGAAGGCGCTAGCGTCCCGTTGAGCAGGCTCAGCAGCGTGCTCTTGCCAGCCCCGCTTGGCCCCACCAGTGCGATCCGTTCCCCTGGATAAATCCTCAGAGAGATCTGACTCAGGGCGGCTACCTGATTGAACCGACAGCTCACCTGCTTGAGTTCAAAGAGGGGAGATGGGTGCCTCACTGAATTTTGCCAATCTCCCGAGCGATCTGCTCAATTTGAGCGTAGTTACCGTTTTGAGTTTCGACAAATTTCTCGGCTCCAAACAGTTCTAAAATCTCCTGATGCTCTGGATTAGCAGGGTCAAGGTTGAGCAGAGCCGCCTGCACTTTTTCGCTAAAGCCTTCACCATACTGGTCTTCGACTGCTGGATTGATGACCCAGTGGTAGTCGTAGTAGGCCGGGGTGCGCCAGATGACTTTGACTTTGTTAGTGTCGATCGCACCTTCCTCTAGGCGCGTGTTCCAGACCTGCTCGTTGAGCGCTCCGGCTTCGTAAGTTCCGGCTTCGACCAGCTTGAGAATGGCATCGTGGTTGCCGGCAAAGCCCGCCTCGCCCTTAAAGTCGGATAAGGATATCCCCGCCTGCTGCAGAAAATACTGCGGCATCAGCCGCCCCGACGTAGAAGACTCGCTGCCAAAGGTAAAGCTACGGCCTTTGAGCTGAGCGAGTTCGGCAATGTCGCTTATTTCTGAGAGATTGCTGCTGGCGTTGGCAATAAAAACGCTGTGAAACTGAGCGTCAATGTCTCGCTGGGCGATCGCCTCTGCCCCCTCTACCTGAAGTCGAGCCTGCACGCCTGTCAGCCCACCAAACCAAACCAAATCCAGGTCACCCACCTTAAAGGCGGTAACGGCTGCCGTGTAGTCAGTGACAGGTTTATATTCAACCGGAACGCCTAGCTCTGTGGTCAAATATTCTGCTAGCCGGGTATAGAGTCGCTGTAGCTTTTCAGCATCCTGGTCGGGAATTGCGCCTACTGTAAAAGCCTCTGTGCTTTCTGTAGTTTCTGTGCTTTCGGCAGCAGACTCCTCTGGCGCGGACGGCTCAGGGACACAGGCCACCAGCGACAGAGAGCAGCACAGCAGCCCGATAATACCTGTGACCCAAGCGCGTTTTGCACTCATAACCCGGAACCAAAAGTTTTAACTTTCAACAACAGAGCTTCAGCTTGAATCCTAACCCGCACCGTGCCACCCTGATGGCGTTGTACCGAGTGGGCGGAGCACCATGTCATCGTCATTTTGGTTTTACCCTTACCCAGAACTTCATCCAGGAATTTTGCTCAAGCGCTATAAGCGGTTTTTTGCCGACATTAAGCTTGACTCTGGTGATACCATCACGGCCCACTGTCCTAACACAGGTTCTATGACCGGCGTTTGTCAAATCGGCAGCCGCGTGCTGGTTTCTCAGAGTGACAACCCCAAGAGAAAGCTAGCATACACCTGGGAAGCTATTGAGGTCAATGACATTCGACCTGCCTGGGTGGGGGTGAACACGGCCTTGCCTAATCGAGCTATTCGAGCGGCTCTAGCGGCTCGAATTTTGCCGCAGCTAGAGCCGTACACAGAGATTAAGGCAGAAGTGCCCTATGGCCGCGATCGCAAGAGCCGGATTGACTTTTTGCTCACGGGCGAGGCTAGTCCTGTCTATATCGAAGTCAAAAACACCACTTGGGCACAGGGAAGTCAGGCTTTATTTCCTGACACAGTCACCACAAGAGGCCAAAAGCACCTGCGAGAACTCACTGCTTTAGCGCCTCAGGCGCGGGCTGTGATGCTGTACTTCATCAACCGAGGAGACTGTCCGGAATTTTCCCCTGGCGATACCGCTGACCCAGCGTATGGCCTGCTGCTGCGAACGGCGATCGCAGCCGGCGTCGAAGTTTTGCCCTGTCGCTTTGAAGTTACCCGTCAGGGGCTGACTTATCTAGGCTTGGCAACGCTGAAGCTAAAGCAGTGAGCTGGTTTGGAGCAATTCTAAAACACCTCAGCCATAGAGATTAGCAAAAATCCAAGCTAGAACTCTAGCAGAAAAATTTACAAACCTCCGAAATTCGAGGTCTTTGCATTTCTTATTTTTTGACAAAGTTTTCCCCATATATTCCACAGAGTTTCCACAGGTTTCTCCCAGGTTTTCCACAGGATATTTGAGGTTTTCCACAAGTTTTCACGCTGGTATCGGAGTCCTACGGATTTCTCTGAGTTTTTCAGGCAGCGGGGCCAGTCTCTCAGAAACAGGGTTTTTTTGTAAATGAGTGTAACAAATCATGGCCTGAAATCCTCATTCTCTCGTAAATCTTGAGTTTAGCTGAAGTTTTTTGCAACGCTTCGCAACATTGACAACCCCACCCCCCCATAGCGCACAATGATGCGACCACCAGATGAAAGCGCTTCGTCCCCAGCTTGTGTTCTGTTCCTAAACCTTCGGGAAGGACACAAGCGCAGGCTAGATTGGCGCTGATTTGGGCTGTCTACCGATCGGTGCCAATTTTAAGCCGTTGAATTGATTTGTCTGCCCAAAACTTACCCCCTGCCGTAACTACTGAGGTTCCTGATGAATACGACGATTAGTATCCTGGCCGAGATTCCTGAAGAACTCCATGAGTCTCTTAAGTGCTTTTTAGAAACCCACCCCACCTGGGATCAAGACCGAGTTTTCTCGGCAGCGCTCTCTTTATTTCTGCTACAGAACAGCGATGGCGATCGCCGTGCTTCTCGCGTCTACCTGGATACTTTGTTCAACTACGCCGCTTAAATTTACTCCAGACTGACATCGCCGATGAGCATCGATTTACAAATTGGCCCTCATCGGCTGCGTATTGTTTTTTTAAGCTGGAGTCGATTTTTACTGAGTTAAACAGGCTTGATATTGAGCGATTCAGGGAGCGATTCTAAATTCTTGAGCGATAAATAGAGGAATTAAGCTAGCCGTTTTTTCAATGCGGATATAGTATAAAAAAAGCGATAAGTCAACTTTAAACTAACTATGGCGGTTAATCCTGCCCTGGCTTCAACAGCGGCAGTGCAGGGCGCTCTGACACTTAGACAAATTTTCGCAACTGTAGACGCCGAGAGCTGTCCTAGCAGCTACAACTTTCACATGCACACGGTCTGCTCAGACGGGCAGCTAGAGCCAGAAGCGCTGGTAGAGCAGGCAATTTCAATCGGGCTGGTAGAATATGCCATCACCGACCACCACAGCGTTAAAGGCTACCGCCGGGCTAAAGCATGGCTAGAAGACTGGCAGTGGCGTCATCCTTCCCCAATGAAGGGCAAAGCCTCTCGTCAGTCAGCAATTCCCCGTCTTTGGTCAGGAGTTGAGATCACAGCCACCCTGCTAGAGACTGAGGTGCATATTCTGGGCTATGCCTTTAATATTGACCACCCTGCAATCAAGCCTTATCTACAGGGGCACAGTCGTCTAGATAGCGATCGCACAGCACAGCGGGTTGTCCATGCCATTCAGCAGGCCAACGGTTTAGCTGTGCTGGCCCACCCAGCGCGTTATCGTCGGCCTGCTGAAGAGCTGATTCAAGCTGTAGCCCAGATGGGTATTGATGGGGCAGAGGCTTACTATGCCTACGACAACCCTTCCATTTGGCGACCTAGCCCTGACAAAACAGAGACAGTCGAGTATTTGGCTCAGTCTCACGGTTTGCTGCGTACCTGCGGCACAGACACCCACGGTAAAAGCCTGCTCAGACGAATCTGAGGCTACATCCAGCCGTTTGATAAGACCTAGCCAGGAAGTAGGCTTTGGATAGAGAGAAGGCTTACGCAAAGCCTCCCAGGTAGGGTATGGCAACGCCTACCGATGCCAAGCATTTAACAGGCTCCGGTACCCCGCACCAGCACCAGCACAGTCCGAATAATAATCTGCAAATCGTACAGAGGCGTCCAAAGTGACTGATACTCTAAATCTAGACTCACAATTTGCTCAAAGTCTTTAATTTTTGAGCGGCCACTCACCTGCCACTGCCCGGTCAAACCAGGGCGAACATCTAAGCGTCGCCAGTGGTGTTCTGTATATCGGGCAACTTCATCGTCGGTAGGGGGTCGGGTACCGACGATGCTCATATCGCCCATTAAAATATTCCAAAATTGTGGAAACTCATCTAGGCTAGTTTTGCGCAGGAACCTGCCGACGCGGGTGATGCGAGGATCAGCTTCGTTTTTAAAGATCAGGCCAGCCGCCTCATTACGAACCATTTTCTTAAGACTGTCGGCATCCGACACCATAGAGCGAAACTTCCAAATCTGGAATGGCTTGCCCTGCAGTCCATATCGGGTCTGAGAGTAGAAAACCGATCCGGGGCTGTCAATCTTGATGGCGATCGCAACTGGAACAAACAAAACCGCTAAAATAAACAGCCCTACTAACGCACCCATAATGTCAAGGAAACGCTTGGCAACGCTAAAAGTTGAAGGATGCGGCTTGCGATTGAGAGCCACAGCCGGAACGGCCACTTGCCCTAAAGCCAAAGTCGTAGCTGACTGGCTTAAAGAATCTTTCGGATGGTTGAAGGCAGTGATTGCCAAAGCCGGTTTCAATGCTTTCGGGTCAGACAATAAGGTCATAGGCTGTAGCACGGAAGTGCAGCATATATGTTTACGTCAGGCGTAATTACTTACGAACTTACAAACTCTGTCTAGAACTGGTGCTGCACCTAGAGAAATATTTTGAGAATCTTTGCAATGAATGAACAAATAGTCTTGTTGCATAAAGATTCTGTGAAGATAAGCATTCTCTCGAAACTATTCTAGTTGAGGAACTTCACTGGTCAAGTTTAGTCTGACCACTGCTCTGTAAACAAACTGTCTGGTTAACCCCTTGGCTAACCCCCTGAGCATCCCGTAGTTGATCGGGCCAAAGCCTTCCAAACTCAGGTCTTCAAGACGACCTCTGGTTTGATTAGTTCCGTCTTTGCGCTCATAGCAGTTACTCAGGGCACAGGCAGCTATGGCTCCTTGATGAAAACCGGGATCAAGCAAAGATGAGCCAATAGAGACGGTATGATTAAACCACTGATTTTTGGTGGGAGCCGACTGTTTTGAGTCAGAGTGATCAGGTGATTCAAAAGATCGGAGAAACGGTACTGGCAGGTACAGAAACAATCAATCGTCTGGCAGAACGCGTAGATGCGATCGCCCAGCAAACTCAGCAGCAAGGTTATCAAATTTTTGCACTGACAGATGCGATTCAGGCGCTGGTAGAAAACCAGGATCGCTCCCTAGCGCGGCTTGACCAGCTGACTGAGACGCTGCGGGGACTAGCCTATGTGCTTGAGCAGCAGCAGGCTAAAAACAATTAAACTCGGGTTAAACGCGCAGATATTACCTCAGTTCCTTATGATGTAGTTTGCTGTGATGACTTACTGACAGGCCTGATTTGAATCGGTATGCGCCTTGAGGTTAAAGATTTGCGCCTACTGGCGAATTTATCGGGCGGTTGTGTTGAAGAGTTGGGGGCTGCTTGCGAATGTCATTGGCCAAAGACCTGACGCATAAGTGGCAATCGCGTCTGCAAAAAGATTATCCAGATCAACCCTTAGACGTTCATGTAGCGGTAACGCAATGGCTGATGGGCGACAACGAGGAGCGCTTCGATCAGTATACTGATAGCGAGCTAGCAGTGGCTCGACAGGCTATCGAATATCGTTACCGAATTTTGCAGCAGCGCTACTGGGGAATGACCCCCAATCGAGCCTACCAGCAGCTCATCAAGCGACTCAGCAGCCTATTCTTGATCCGCAGCAAAATCCGCACCTGGATTGCCCTCAGCCGCGATCGCGCCGCACCGTTATGGATGTGTTGCAAGAGGTAATTCAAGAAATGTTGCAGAGTGACAACCATCTACGGCGTCAAGTTGCCTGGATTTCTGAATGTACGTCTAGCTATCGGCTACGAAACACGCTGATACTAGCCAGCATTGAAGAATATTGCCTGCGTCCTATTCGCAATCAGCCGCTGCTGGTTTATCGCTTTGTCAACTACCTGCGGCGCTCCCAGAAGGGCGGGATGACCCAGGTACCCACCCACGATCTAGTACGGCTTATCTCCGAAGAAGTTGCTACTCATGATGACGAAAGCTCCCTCAGTCTGCTAGATGTACAAGCCCTTTCAGACTACCAGGAACAGCAAGACTGGTGCGAGCAGCAGGCAGCTCGCACTCAGGTCAAGGAGCGCTTTTCGGTTTATCTTTCTGAACATATCAGTCCTCAGGCTGCACAGTGGCTAGAGCTACATTTACAGGGCCACAGTCAGGAAGCGATCGCTCAGCAGCTCGAAATGCCTATTCAGCAGGTCTATCGGTTAAGAGAAAAAATTAGCTACCACGCCATTCGGGTTTTCACCTTGAAAGAGCAGTCTCAACTGGTTTATGGCTGGCTGAAGACGTCTCTGAAAGAGCATGATTTGGGCCTAACCCCCGCTCAGTGGCACCAGTTTTTTTCTGCCTGCGATCCGGCGCAGCAGCATTTATTAAATGCTCTTAAAGCTGGAAAAAGTATTAATATAGTTGCCAAAGAACTCGACTTGCGCCCCAAACAAGTCATCTCTGAGTGGGCTAAGCTTTATCTAACCGCACAGGATTTGCGTAACGCCGCTGTTTGAGGCGCAATGCTATCTATGATTTGGGGTATCTTTAGATATCTGTCATGAGTTGCCTATCTACGGCAGCAACTCCCTGATGCAGGCGCATAGGCTCGAAGATAGTACTAGGCTCAGTTGATCAACCCGTCGTCATGCCAACCGCTCCTGAAAATTCTGCTGATTCGCCAATTAAGTCGTCTACAGATAAGCAGCCTCTTGCTGCTCAGCGAGCCGACTTGAAGCAAATGTTTACCCTGATTGATGGCATTTTGCCATTTGAAGCCTGTCTGTACTATCAGGTTCTACCGCTTTCGATCGAGGGCAGTCGGCTAAATTTGGGCATGGTCAATCCTAAAGATCGATCAGCAGCAGACTATGTGCGACGTTTAGTAGCTTACATTAACTGTTCAATTGTATCGTGGCAAATTTCGTCAGAGTGGCACCGAGATACCCTGTCAAAATATTTGAGTCATGCTTCCAAGGCGAAGCAGAAAGCTGAGCAGGCGTCGCAAAGTGAAGAGTCTGCAAATCCGCAGCCCCAGGGGCAGCCCCAGGCTCCCGATCGTAAAGATGACTACCATCAGCAGAATTTTCAGTCTACGCTGGTTGTGGATACGCCTGAGCAGCTGAACGAAAATAATGTCTCTCAGCCTGCTGACGCTCAGCCTGTCCTGCCGCAGAGCGAAGCTAAGCAGGCAGAAGCCAGTCAGATCAGCTCCCAAGCTGCTTTCCCCTCACCTCAAATATCCCAGCCTCACTCTAAGGTACTGCCGTCGAAGGTAGCCCGTTCTGGGCTACGCCCCCCTCTGCATCTTCAGGTAGAATCCAGTCACCGGGCCAGTACGATTGAATCTCTGCGCTTCCTTGCTCCCAAAGAACTGATGCAGGCTTTGCTAAGCCGGGTGCTAGATGAAGGAATTGGTCGTCTCTATTTTGAAAGGCTGCCGGACTATGGCAGGGTGCTCTGGAGCAAGGACGGTGTTCCCCAGTCCATTTTGGACAGACTGGAAGCCGATAGTTTCCAGGGGGTAATTAATGAGTTTAAGTTACTGACTCATATCTCGTTGATTCCAATACAAAAAGCAAAACAGGTAGAAATCGAGCGGCTTTATGACGATACGCGAGTTTTGTTGCGGTTTCGTGTGATGCCAGGAAGTCATGGAGAAGAAGCAACGCTGCAGGTTCTACGCGGTGCAGCGCTTAAGTTTTATCAGCAGCAGCAGATTGATAAGCTAGGTCGAGACGCCCTAGGCATCGCTCAGACGCTACAGCAGCGAATCTACGAAATCCGCGATCGCGCTCGCCAAGATCTTAGCATAGCGGCTACCCAGGTTGAAGCCCTGCCTGCCATTGTCAATCTGCTCAAACAGATGGAACTCGAAGTACAGCATATTTTGCAAACTCAGCTCAATAAAGACGAGCCTTGATCTAAACCCCCAGACTAAGCAGTTTGTAGTCAGTGCTTCAG
Source organism: Leptolyngbyaceae cyanobacterium RM1_1_2 (assembly GCA_012032345.1). GTDB lineage: Bacteria > Cyanobacteriota > Cyanobacteriia > Phormidesmidales > Phormidesmidaceae > Sphaerothrix. Next base: position 14,878 of record JAAUQI010000067.1, read on the forward strand.
CGCTAAAGCGATAGCTACGATGTCAGTCCGCTCGCCAAGCTGCCGTCATGCGCCCAAAATTGGTGGCAAATTCGTGCCAGCCCAGTCGAGTACCCACCCGCTCTTCATCCCAGGAGGCAGACAGCACACCGTAGGTTAAACCGACGACGCCAGAACCAAAGCAGGCTAGCGTCAATAAAAGGACAAAAACTTTAGGAAACTCAAGAATCTGCCGCGTTAGCAAAAAATAGCTGCCAAAGAAGACAGCCACGCCTGCTGCGGTTGGCAAACCGGAAAAGAAGGCCATGCGGCGGAGCATGCGCTGACTGACTACTTCTGGAATGGCGTTGTTTCGCGCTTTTCGCCCGTCTTTTCTACCCTTGAGGGCAGACTGGCTGCTTTGCTTAGAAGCACCTGCTTTTTTTTGGGTGCCTGCCTGAGAAACTGCCTCAGCAGATTCTTTCTCGGCCCTTTTGCGGCGGCTAGGCTCAAAGGGTAAGCGATCGCGTTTAGACTCTGGTTTAGATTCTGAGGCCATGAGCTTCGAATGTTACAAAAACTGCTAAACCGACTGGTGCAGCGTCAACACTTAATTCTAGAGTGATGCATAGTTGGCAGTTAGCGATTTAGCGCTAAAGCACTGACTACCAACCTTAACTTATAGCTCTGACAGTGCACTAGCCTCGAATATCTAACCTCGAATACCGAGTCTGGTAATTAGCTCTCGATACTGGTCGTTGCTACGCTTTTGAATGTAGCTCAACAAACGCTTGCGGCGACCAATCATCTGCAGTAAACCGCGCCGAGACGAAAAATCTTTTTTATTTTGCTTTAGGTGAGCGCTGAGCTTATTGATACGCTCGGTTAGCATTGCCACCTGAACTTCTGCGGAGCCGGTGTCAGTCTCGTGTACCTGATAGTCTGAGATGATTTCTTGTTTGCGAGCCTGGATCAAAGACATAATTTGACGTGATATTGCGATGCTAATGCTTTAGGTTAGAGTCAACCATACTATCATAGCTGCTTCAGGACAGGCTATAGCATTTTAGAAAATCTACAAGAGCGGTGACAGGCTCTCCCCATTGGCTGAAATTAGATTTTGAAAAACGCCTCTCTTTGGGAAGAACCCAAGAGTATGAATATTTGTAACTCTATAGTTAAGTAGTTAATTGATGGAAAGTTCTTATGCAAACTTTTAGACAAACCTGTAAACATCTAGGGTACCGACTCATAGCGGCTGTTTTACTAGTCGTTGTCTGGCTGCAGGCTGCGCCTGCTCAAGCTGTTGTTCAGGCTGACAGCAGCACGTTTATAGATCCAAATGGCAATGATGTATCGGCGATCGCAAAATGCCTGCCCCAGCAGCTAACTGAGGGCGATTTACAGCGGGCTTTGGACAAATTCGGCAATGATTATTTAGAGCGTGTCTTCGATCTCAAAGAGGACTACAGCGAATACAAAATCAGCCAGTCTGAGAAAGAATTTCAGGCTTGCTTAGAGCGACAGGGCATCACGCCCGTAGTCAAGCAAAACCTGTAATCTGTGTTTGAACTAGATTTTCTTCTGGCTCTATAAGCTGGATAACGCCAGCCTCAATAGAAGAGTGGGCACTGAAAGTATTGGGCAGTGCCCACCTTGCATTATGGAAGGCTTTCGCTGTAGAAAGCTTTCCATAACTCTTTGTTTCTATAGACGGTTTAGGACTGCCCTAGAATTAAATTGAAAAATGTGAGGCTTCATGGATCCAGTGATAGGATGAGAGAAATTCACCGAAATTCCGACCGAGTTACCGGACAATGTCAAGGATCACTCTAAGGTTCGGACAGCTCGGGTTTGGACATTTTGGCCCATTGCAATCCTCCACCTGGCTTGGTCATGGTTCAGTCTCCCATTAAAAACTCTACTCAACCTACCTCTCAAAAAAAGTCGAAGCTTGAGGGCATCAAAGAGCGCAGCAACTTTCTCCGAGAGCCGCTAGCAAGTGAGCTGCTAGAAGATACAACTCACTTTTCTGACCCGGCCATTCAGATTTTGAAGTTTCACGGGTCGTATCAGCAAGACAATCGCGATCGCCGCCTTAAAGGACAAGAGAAAGACTATCAGTTCATGCTGCGGACGCGGAACCCCGGCGGTTTTATTGCGCCTGAGCTAATGCTGACGCTCGATCGCCTCTCTGAAGAGTATGGCAATCACACGCTGCGAGTCACCACGCGCCAAGGCTTTCAAATTCACGGCATTCTTAAAAAGAATTTGAAAGAAACCATAGCCGCGATCGTTCGCAGCCTCGGCTCAACCTTGGGAGCCTGCGGTGATATCAACCGCAACGTTATGGCCCCCCCGGCCCCTTACAAAGATCGGCCCGAATATGTCTATGCGCGCCAGTACGCTGACAACATCGCAGATTTGCTCACCCCCCAAGCGGGAGCCTACTACGAAATCTGGCTAGATGGCGAAAAGGCAGTCACCGCCGAGGAAGCGCCTGAAGTTGTTGCCGCCCGTCAGCGCAACGGTAACGGCACTGTTTTTCATGACAGTCCCGAGCCTATCTATGGTACCCACTACATGCCGCGTAAGTTTAAGTGCGCGGTGACGGTGCCAGGGGACAACTCAATTGACATCTATACTCAAGATGTTACCTTGGTCGTCATCACTGACGAGGCCGGAGAACTTCAGGGATTTAACGTTTTAGCGGGGGGTGGCATGGGCCGTACCCACAATAAAGATGAGACGTTTGCCCGTCTGGCTGACCCCATTGGCTACGTTGCCAAAGCCAATGTTTACGATTTACTAAAGGCAATCGTGGCAACTCAGCGAGATTATGGCGATCGCGTGCAGCGCCGTCATGCTCGGATGAAGTATCTGATCAATGACTGGGGCGTTGAAAAATTCCGCCAAACGGTTGAAGGTTTTTTTGGCAAAGCCCTGGAGCCGTTTAAGCCGCTGCCTGAGTGGAAGTATCACGACTATCTGGGCTGGCACGAGCAGGGTGACGGCAAGCTGTTTGTGGGTATTTCTGTTGAGAATGGTCGGGTACAAGACAACGAGCAGCTCAGGCTGAAAACGGCGCTGCGAGAAATTTCTGAGCGTTTTCACCTGCCGATTCGCCTGACGGCCAACCACAATATTGTTCTTTACGAAATAGAGCCGTCAGACAAAGTGGCGGTTCAGGCTATTCTCGATCGCTGCGGTATTCAGTCTGAGGCCGAGATTGAGCCGCTGGTGCGCTACGCGATGGCCTGCCCTGCCCTGCCCACCTGTGGCTTAGCCATTACTGAGTCAGAGCGGATTATTCCCAGCCTGATCGATCGGCTTAGGGCGCTCTTAACCGGGCTGGGGCTGGGCGATGAGCATTTTGTCATTCGCATGACGGGCTGCCCCAACGGTTGCGCCCGTCCCTATATGGCCGAACTGGGGTTTGTTGGCAGCGCTCCCGATGCTTACCAGATCTGGCTGGGCGGCTCTCCTAATCAAACTCGGCTGGCTAAGCCTTATGTCGATCGCCTGCATGTTGACGAACTCGAAACGGGGTTAGAGCCGATTTTTGTTTATTTCCGGGATAGCCGGCAGTTGGGGGAGAGCTTTGGTGATTTTTGCGATCGCCTGGGCTTAGACGCCATTCGCCAGTTTGTGGAAAGCTATATCGCAACTGATGCCCGTCATTTGCAATCGGCCACCCCTGAGCAGGGCGGAGACAAGCGTCACCGCATCGGCGTAGGGAATGATGTTTACGCTAAGCTGAGAGCCGCTTCTGAAAAGCAAGGACGGCCCATGTCGCAAATTACAGCAGAGGCGATTCTGGCCTATCTCAAGGCAGATTAGTTTTTGCCAATAGCGCAAAAAGGGGGTGGCAATGCCACCCCCTTTCAAGTCTTTCTAGGCTATGAAAACGGCTGGGCAAAAAAGACAATAGCGCCAGCGTTTCAAAAATCTAGACGGCTTCGGTGCCGCTGACAGGATGAATGCGATCGGGCAGTACCCAGCACAGCAGCGGAATTAGCACCACTGAAGATAGGCTAACGACAAAAACAATTTGTAAGCCGTCGATTAATGCAGTGTTCATTGAATTCGCCTCTAGGTGAAGTGATTAGCCAAAGGCGCGTTCCTTCGGGGAGTCCCTACTTCCGCCTTCTTCCTTAAAGCTACAGTTGAAGAACCTGCTGTTTCGGAAAAGGTGAACGATTTGTTTTGCTTCTGTATTTATTTTTACATTTTTGAGTCAATACGTCCAGTCATAGGATTTTTTTAACTTTTCCTGACATATTCTTTTTTGGAGACTGAGTTCAGGGCGCTGTGTTGAAAGTCCCCCATGCTTAAGGGGGATTTGGGGGATTAAAAGAGCGATATCTCACAGAAGACTTCCAAAACATCCTCTAAGCCGACATTCGCGTCAGCAGCACCGGACAAGGCGCATAAACTCGGACATAATCAGACAGTGATTCCCCTAGCAGCCGATCTAAATCGGGTAGTCCCTTAGCGATCGAAGGACGGCGATCGGGAGATCCCAAAATTAGCAGATTCACGTTCATATCTTCAGCAAGCTGGCAGATCCGCTGTCCGGCTTTGCCCTCTGGGGCGACACAGCGATATTTAATGCCGAAGCGCTTAGCCTCAGCGATCGCTGCCGCTAAAACCGGATCTTTCTCTGGATTGGGGTTGGTTTCCTCAAGCGGCTTGGCCTTCAGATTAGAAACCGAATGCACCAAAATAAGTTCCCCCTCTTTAACATCTCGCAGCATCGATAGCGCTAGCTTTAGACCCTGCTGGGCTGAATCTGATTTGTCAAGGGCAACTAAAACGCGCTTAATCGGACGGATTGTGTACAGGTCATCTTTAACCAGCAGCATAGGGCGAGAGGCTAGTTGAAAAACGTACTGGCTGACCGAGTTTTCTAAAATCGCTTGCAGTCCGCGCAGACCGCGAGACCCCATAATGACTAAGCTGGCGTCGGTTTCTTCAGCAACCTTGCAAACTACGTCTTTGGGGTCACCTTCCCGCAGCATTGCCATCACTCGTTTAGGATCGAGGCTGAGTGTATTAATTGCTTCTGCCAAGGTTTTCCCCCCGGCTTCCCACTTATTGGTCATCTCCTCAGCCGTAACCTGTGGCGGCACAACATGCAGTACAGTCACTTCTGCCCGCTGAATTAGGGGAATTTCCATAAGCACCTTCATCATGGCTTCTGTATTCCCGGTGCCAGAATTTGCCAGTAAAATTTTTTCTATCATGCCGACCTCTAATGAGAGTCACAACAGCAATTTTTTGATGTTGCAGCCGTTGAATAAACCGTTACGCCAAAACCCAGGGGCTTTGCTTGCTTTTGAAACCGATCTATTTCATCATACGCAGATGTTTTAAGTTAGTTTGGAGAGAATTTATAATTTTTAGTAACTGCTTTTATCCTCAAATTGCGCTTAAATTCATGGGTAAAGTTGTTGGCGAAACCGCCTATTTTTGCTGAACCAAAAAATTCAGGACAGACTGATGCACCAAGCCCAACACCGAGTCCCAGCAATTTTTTGATTCTTTACATTGATCAAAAATAAAGCGATCGCGGCTACGGCTTCATCTACAGCTCGACGACTAGGCCAAACCCACTAGCTTCTCACTCAGCTCCCACAATTGCTGAGCTTTGTCATTATCTAGAGCTTCATTAGAAACTTCTTGTTCAAAAGATTGGCGACCCTCTTTTTGGCGATTGCCCCAGCTCCAGTAAGCCCCTGACTGCTGATAGTCTGGGTCAGCAACCACTGCGGCAACGCGCTCTCCGGCTAGCTCTTGAGAGACATAACCCCCGGTAATATTCTTTTGAAACCAGGGGAAAATCGTCTGAAATAGTGAATAGTGGTTGCGAAAAAGTGGCGTATCTGCCACGCAGCCCGGATAGAGGGAGCTAAACGTAATACCCAGGGGTTCGTGATAGCGACGGTGCAGTTCTCGCATAGTCAGCACGTTACAAAGCTTGCTGTCCTTGTAAGCTTTGCCCGACTTGAACTTTTTGCCGTTAATCATAGAGATTGGCGCTTTAAAGCCTGCTGCAAAGCCTTCTAAATTGCCCAAATCAGGAGGAGCCGGAATGGGGATCTTGCCGCCTAGCTCTTTAGGATTAGCGGTCACGGTGCCCAAAATTACCAGCCTTGGATCTGGGGCTGCAGAATGTTTCAAATCCTCAAGCATGAGATTGCACAGCAGGAAATGCCCCAGGTGATTAGTCGCTACGCTCAGCTCGTAGCCGTCTTCACTGCGCAATGGCTCTTTGAGCAAAGGCAGGTAGACAGCCGCGTTGCAGACTAAAGCATCGAGAGATTTACCGCTGGCTCGAAAAGCTTCAACAAAGCTGCGAACGCTGTTTAAGGAAGACAGGTCAATCAGCATGGGGGTGTAGCTGCCTTGAGCAATCCCAACTGACTGAGCCGCTTGCTCAGCCTTTTCTAAATTTCGGCAGGCCATCACTACATGCCAGCCTCTCTTAGCTAAAGCTTTGGCCGCGTACAGACCGACCCCGGAAGAGGCACCTGTGATGACGACGGTTGAGTTTTGAGATTCTTTCATGGGCTGGAGGCTGCGTTGAGCGCTGTTGACAGATTAAACAGATTAATAAGAAGTACATCCCCATTAAGCCCTTTAAGCACTGGCCTTTAAGCAGTGGCCTGCTATGAGGTTCTCTAGGGGGTATTCTTCAGAATATTAGGATATTGGCAAAGTTATCAGATCACAATATTTTTTACTAGATAAAAATATATTTTTACGATTTTACATTTTTAGCTGGCTGACCAAAGTTCTGCATCTTCGCAGAGCTAAAACAATACAGTTCGTAAGCACTCACCGCTCAAGATTGGCGACCTCAACGCTGACTAATGTACTGCCCGTGAACGTTGACGCCGTAGGGTACCAAATAGGTGATAGCAGCAGAAAGCCAGCGATCGCCTGTCATTTGATCTTGAATTAGGAACACTCTGGAGTACAGCCTGTCATAGCTGCCCCCGCCGTCAGCCGATTTGACATGGGACTATTTTTATTGACAGTACATTTGTACTATAAATAGGCTATGCTTTAGGCGTGGCGACAGAGTTGCTCTCAGGCTGTTTTACAGAGCGCTACTCAAGCGATCGCCCGATATTTTTGTGTGACGCATGAGGAAATAGCTTTATGGCACAGCGATCGGCTCGACTACGACAGCAGACTACCGCCGATTCAGCTAGCGGCCTGCGCTACTGGCTAGCAGGGAGCACCTTGCTGGCACTGGTAGGTGTGCTGGCAGATTTTCGTCCCTGGCTTGCCCCACAGGTAAAGCCAGCGGCGGAGACGGAAATTTGTCAGGAAGTGATTCAGCCTGAGTCTAGGCTGTCGCGCGATCGCCTGAGTCAGCTGCTGTCTGTTCCAGAGCGCTCCAGTCGGGAAGCGCTACAGCAGCTAATTGACGTGCCTTTTTGTATCTTGCCTCCGCTTACCGTCAGGGCAGGGGCCGCAGCCGAGCGCGAAGCTTATCCGCTGGAGTTCGACCCTGGCACCTGGTTTATTGTGCTCTATGAAGAAGAGGAGTATGTCGGCTATGACTTTAGCTTCCGGCACTAGTAGTCCACCAAAGAGACTTTGCCTAGTTCTCTTGCTCTAGGTTCGGCTCTTGCTCCAGGTTCGGCTCTTGCTCTACTTTCGGATATAGACGCTCTAAGCGAATCCGTGCACTCGCACTCGAA
>JAAUQI010000068.1 GCA_012032345.1 Leptolyngbyaceae cyanobacterium RM1_1_2
ATCATCAATACCCCAAACCAACCAATATATAGGCGGTTCTCGGTAGAGGTGATCCACTGACAAAACTGCTCCCACAGGTTGGCGCTCTCGCGCTGCTGTAGTGTCGTTGTCATGATGAATGATTGCGTTTAGATTAGATTGGTATGTACGTCGGGATAAGAGCAAAAGTTGCCTTCGTCCCTTCACTTAATAAGTTAGCAGAAGTATTTACTTTTGTAAAGGTCTTTTAATCAACTCGGCACCAATGCAGGCAGTGACGAGCAAATCTAGCGCCTAGCCAGTAAGCTCCACGCCGGGTTGAAGGGCGGCGCTGGAATGGTAGCGAAATGTCGGCTACAACGCCTTCTTTCTCGCTGAGGGCAGTCAGAGTGAGCGAGTTTGTCGAAAAGGCTTGATGATAAGCTTCTGCTGCAGCCAGTTTTGCACCCAACCTCTGGGCTTTCTCGTGTTTTGGCCTAGGTCGAGCCATTTGGGATAAGGGATTGCATAAAGACTCACTCCCTTAGATGTGGCTGTTTTGGATGTGTCTGTGGCTGCATACGTCTTACTGTTTTCTTCAGCCCAGCCCAGCTGTTCCAGAATTTCTAGAGCTTGAGTCCACTGCTCAAAAAGCTGCTGGCCTTGTTCCAGGTTGGCAGCGGCTTCCTGAACCGCATTCTCAAGCAAAACTGCCTCTAGAAGCGTACCGACCTCATATTCATAAGGATCCGAATCACTGGCTCGAAGACGCAGGTCAAGCATGAGATAAAGAATTAAGCGCAAGACCAGCTCGTTGCGATAGGCCCTGAGTTTCAAGAGCGTTGAGGCGATCTGGCCAAACTGATCTAGTGATTGCTCAGCTGTTTCCCCAGTTTGTTCCATAAAGTTATGCACCCACAAGCCGGGTCTAATCACAAACTGAATCTCTTCTGAAGATTCAATTCGCCCCGTTGTCCAATCAAATTCACCTTTGGGGCTGATTAAAACCTCCCAAAGTTTGCTCACGGGTGTAAGAACCGCTTTTTTGCGATTCATTGAGCTTTTTAGCCAGACTGTTTTTATCAGCAGGCAGGAGAGGGCATAAACTATGCTAGCAATGCGGCTCCGGCAGATAGCTTGCGACTTTAAAACCTGAGAGTCCCAGCCTAGGGCACTGGCTATTTCACTAGCCGTCAGCGTAAAGGTATCTTGCCAGGGAGATGCTTGCGCGGCTGCATGAGCGGCTAAAATTAGCTGAAGTTTGGCAACCTGCAGCCCAAACTTGCGGGCGATCTGCTCAGCTATCTCCCAGGGCAGGATTTCCGCTTCGCTGATACTGCTGATATAGTGCTCTAAATAATGACTGCGATTGTGTTTGGAGTGATATCGAAGATAGGCAATTCCACGGGTATCAGACTGCCATAGGTCTAGTTGAAACTGATCTGAAAAGGAAATTTCTCCTGTGCTGGTTTCACGACACAAAATGGGAAATTCGCTGGGAATTTCTGGAATAGGCCCTGCTTGACTTAAGCGCGATTGTGTCTCGATCTGCTCAGAATTAACGACATAAGATTTGAGCTTAAACTGCCGTTTCAGCCTTGAAACTGGCTGATTTTCTAGCCCTAAATCTTGAATAATCTTTAACGCTAAGGTGTGAGCATAGTAGCCTGCAAGATTGTAAATTCGATCTTCTAGGTTAAAGGTGTCTTGACTAAATAGATGCTGCTCTAAAATTTGATTGAACTCTTCCCAATCTAAAGATTCAAGAAAACTAATGCCTAGATCTCTTTGAATTTCTTGGGTGGCACGCAAAACTAAATTTGTCCAGATCTCTTGAGCGACTGTCTGCCAAAGATTATCTTGATCAAGCTGTTCCTCAACCAGGCTTTTGATATCTGTCAAAATGACATCGCTGGTGATTTCTTGATCAAGCTCTTCCCCATATATCTCAATGAGTCGCTGGTAAAGCTCGACAGCAGTAAGCTCTGGCAAACCAGAGCGCTGCTTCAAGTAGGCTGTGATGCCCTCTGGGTGTTGCGTAGAAAAAATCTGGGCAGCAGTCCCCTCATGAGCAGATGAGGACTGCGATCGCAGGTTGAAAGAATGCGCACTGTCGCTAATCAACACTGTCTCCTGGGTGAACTTACTGGCGTTGAGTGCGCTGCGGCCATAGCCCCTCTTGTTCTGGCTCTGGTTCAATACCGAAATGCTCACTGTTCAGCGTAGCGTAACAGAAATAGGAAAATTCGCAACTCACAAACAAGAGCGCTGTGAAATCCTAACTCATCTTGGCTTGGAGCTAAATATTAGCGAGTTTGTTCACCTAGCCTATCCTGAATCGCCGCAGCCACAGCTCGGAACTTCTCAGGACTCCCCTCTCCTTGAGATCGCTCTTGGGCTTTGCGGCTGTAGAGCCTTTCTAAAATTAGCTGCCAGTGTTCTGCCGCACTCGTGCCAGAATCTGCCATCTTTAGCTCGACGCCTTCTAGACTGGGCTGAATTTGCTGCTGGGCCAGCAAGGCCGGGCCTGAACTGCCAGACTATCGTCTGAACCAGCCGTCTGAGCAAGCCGCATCTCAATGCTGATGACCCAACTCGGGCAGCTGATAAAAACGGCTGCTGCAAAGCCCTGGAGTCCCACAACGGCGGCGTAGCGTACAATCCACTCACTATCCTGCACCGCTTGAAAGAGGGTCTCTATGACTTTTGACTGCCCAGAGAGCACCTGCTCAGATGCCATCATCTGCCAGCGTAGTTTTCCTAACCCTCTAGCAGCAGCTCGGCGCACACTCATGGAAAAATCCTGGGTCGTTGCCCTCAATAAGGTTTCTAATCCTTGCGGATCGCCAATGCCCGATAGGGCTTCAATAGCCCAGGCGCGAGCGCTGTAGCTGCTGCCTTCTTGAATGTGCTCCAGTAAAAAGGGAACCGCTGTGATGTCTAACTTGATCAGTCCATCTACGGCCGCTCTGGCTGCTCTCGGGTTGCTGTAGCTTAAAACAGCTATCAATGTGGGAATGGCCGCTTCTGCTCCCGTTGCTGCTAAATCTTCAACAGCTTTGACTAGCTCGGCGGGTGAGTCTGCCGCGTCAACTGCGCGAATAAGCCTGAGAACCTGAGTGTTTGCCATCTAGAATGCCTGAGAGTACTCTAATGTGGCCTCAAGAAAAGCCCCATAGCTAGCAATCTAGTCACTTGTGTGAGTCACCGTCAGCAACTGTTAGCAACTGTTACAAAAAAAGTACCTTGGCCTGCCTCAAATCAAACCGCACCGCTCTCTATTACAGCAGTGCATCCATCATCTGCATGACTTTGACGGATTCCTCACACAAGAAATCTCCCTCGCTCTGCTCTAGCTGCTTCTCTAAAAGACCCTTTAAGGCAATCAGCTTTAAACTGTTCTCCGCTAGCGCTGAGGCGATCGCCCCTGCCGCTGGCAAGTAACCAATCGCACCTAGATCAGCTAGGGCTGCTCGCCGTAGCTGTAGTTTTTGATGCGATAGGGCCTGAATTAAAAAGTCGCCGTACTGTCGGGCCGCTGAGGCAGTCTCTGAAAGCTGGTACAGCGCTCTTGCTGCCGCATACTGCACGCGTTCTACAGGGTGCTGCAAAAAAGTTTCGATAACAGGAACAGCGGCGCTAGCACCTAGCGCACCTAGCGCCTCTAAAACCGCGTCGTAGGGCTGAATCAGCTCAGGCTCTTCTAATGAAGCTTCTGTACCCGCTACCTCGTTTTTGAGCAGCTCAGTCAGTTTGGCAATGCTCTCCTGAGCACCTAAAATCCCTAACGACTGCGCTGCGGCCTCTCGAACATGAAAGTCAGAACACCCCAAACTGCTCATCAGGGCGCTAACTGCACTTTGATTACCCAGTTTCCCCAAAGCCCTCGCAGCACTGCGCCGCAGCGGATACCCACCTGCAACCGTACGGTCGTCTTCATCGGCTAATGCCTCACTCAGGGCCGCCACTGCACGGATATCGTCAATTCTAAATCGACCCAGCCACCAAGCCGCATATACCCGCAGGCTCAAATCACTGCCTCGAAGATACTCGATTGCTTGCTCAAGGCTTAAAGTACACACCCCGGCAGACGCAGAGGATAACCCAGAATTCTCAAAACTTGAGGCCGAAGACATAGGCCCAATAGCTATCCCTCTCTATCCGCTGCACAGGCTGGATCAAAATTGACAGCCTCAATGTTGACAATTTTGCCGCCCATTTGAGTGATGCGCTGCATCTCTTGATTCATCCGCTCGTAGGGAACTGTGATGAAAATACTCGCGCTAGAGCGAATCGGATACTCGCTTTGGTCGGTTTGAGCATTCTGCCGTAGACCTTCTACTTCGTAGCGAAACAGACGTGAGCCTGAGGGCGAACCGCTGTTTCTACCGCCTAAAAATTGACCCAGCATATAATCCTTTTTCTCCTAATACTCACTTAGAAAACCCCAAGGGAAAATTGAAGTGCTGATAGAGCTGATTTTCCCTTCGGCTCAGTCCACACAAAAGCTAAATCGGGGTGATGCTGGCAATCTTGCCGCCCATTCGCTGCACTCTCTGCATCTGACTTGAAAGTTCCTCGTAGGGAACTACAAACGATTGGTTGCTGCGACGCACTCGGGGATATCTAGGCCCCGATACTCCTGCTACTTCTACTCGGTAAAGTCGGCCCCCTTGCCCTACAGAACTGACGCCGCCAAAGGCACTCTTGGGCGTAATGCCTTGCTTGGAAGGACGATACCCCCAGCCGCTGCTGCTGCCCTGGGCCGGAGCAATCACCGCTGATGCCTGTTTGCGACCTAGTTCTTTAGCTAAACGAGGCGCTCCTCCTTCACTTTGCGCCCGATCGCTATTGGCATAGCCTCGATAAAGTCGGAACATCCGCGTAAAACCAACTGTTTGCTGGCCCGCTCCCTTGTTGGTCGTTTCAAAATCCCGGTAATAGGGAACGATGTTGTCCCCAAAGGCACTCTGGTACTCGGCTGAATCTATATAAGAGTCGATGTCTGCTTCGTATCCTTCGTTTTCATAAAGATCAAGATGGTAAACAATCTCAGACTCGTCGTAGAGCGCCCGCCCTAATAAATGCTTGGCATTCAGTTCAATGGTGCGCGTCTGAAAGCAATTGTAGAAAAACTTCGTCTTGTACAGCTCTGATTTCGCTACCTGTCGCACAAAATCCTGCACCGTCAAACCCCCATCTCGTAGCAAAGATTCAGCACTCCTTAGCCGCTGAGACTGCATCAGATAGTCGTTGCCCAATAGCTGACGATACACCGCACGAATAACTGTTTCTATCTCTGCTTTGCTCGCCCTCGGACGCAGCTCTACCGGGCTGATGTCTCTATAGGCACTCGTTCCTAATCGAGAGGCTTCTGTCGTAATGGCCACTTCAACTCTCCTTGCTTGTGCGCAATAAACTTTGATACTTGATGGGGTTTGAAGACTTTACTGCAATCTACCTGAAATCCTGGACTGAAATCCTAGGTGGTTGTCACGCTGACAACCTTGTTGCCTTTCTGATTTAGCTGCTGCAGTTTCTTGGAGAGCTGATCGTAGGGAACTAGAAACTCTCGCATCCCCTGTCTCACTCGGGTTGAGCTAGAAGCCGCTGTTTGAGTCACCTTCACCCGGTATACGCTGCTGCGATCGCCCCCGGCTATCCCGCGCAAAGCTGCCCCAGCCTGGGGCAAAGGCGATGCTGTGTTCCTCGCTAGCTCCCAGGTGAGTCGTCCTTTCTTTTCATTCTGAGCCCGATCGCTGCTCGCATAGCCCCGATACAGCTGAAACAATCGGCTGAAACCTACCGTCCTCTGCCCTATCCCCTGAGTCAAAAAGTCCCGGTAGTATGGAACTATCCTGTCCCCAAAGCTCTTTTGATACTCCCCTGAATCTAAATACGAATCGATCTCGGCTTCATACCCTGATGAACTGTAAAGACCAACATGCTCCGCTATCTCGCCCTCGTCATAGGGCGCTCGTCCTAGCAAATGCTTGAAGTTCAACTCTATAAAACGTGTCTGAAAATTACAATAAAAAAACTTCTCTCGATATAACTCTGACTGGGCCAGCGCTCGAATGAATTCCCGAACGCTTAAAACCCCCCGCCGCAGCAGCGACTCCGCACTCCTCAAACGATCGCTGCTCATGACATACTCGTTCCCAAAAACCTGTCGGTACGCTGCATAAATGACAGCTTCAATATCTGAATCGCTCCATTGGCTCCGCAGCTCACTTGGCTCGATCTCATCAAATGCCTGTATCCCTAGCTTCCCCGCTTCTCGTAGGCTAGCCATTTTTCTCTTCCTCGCTTCATTAACCCTTTCTTATATAGCTCTCTCAAATCCCTACCCAAAAAATGGAATGGCCCGAAAAAGTTGCCCCCCTACGACTCATCGCAAGCAATTGGCTTCTTCCTCGGGCCTGCAACTCCCTAACTTAGCGCGTTGACCGCATAGTCAATATAAGAGTTGGCCTCTACCGCTGAATCCCCTGACAAACCGTGGTTCGCCCTGATATGCTTCAGCGCCTCGATATACCAGCTCGGCGATAGCTCAAAGGTGCTGTTGATCTCCGCTAAACCAGCAATTAAATACTCGTCCATCGGCCCCGTGCTACCCGTAATCAAACAGTAGGTCACCATCCGTAAATAGTAACCAATGTCACGCACACACTTCTCCTTGCCACGCTGATCCGCTGCATACTGCGGACCTTGCATCTGCGTCGTGTAAGGAAACTTCTGGTACACCGCCTGCGCCGCTCCGTCCGCTAACTGCTGCGCTTTGTCCGCTAGTGACTTCGCCGCACTTAAACTGGCCTCGGCCTGACGAATCCGACCAAACGCTACCTGAAACTCGGTCGGACTCAAAAAGCGCCCCTGAGAATCAGCCGCTGATACTGCCTCGGTTAATGGAGTCTTCATCTTTTGTTCTCCTACTCTCTCAAATTGTTCCCGTCTCTTAAATCTCGCTTCCGCCAATGCTCAAGCCCATCTGAAACCTGGACCTAGCCAACAGCAGCAGCAGCACGATCAAAATAACTCGATAACTCTGACATCAACGAGCTACAATCCCCTTGCGTCACATTGTTGCGATCGTTGGCAATCGATACCGCCGCCGCTTTCATCTTCTGGATCCCTGTCGCTGTCGAAGCTCCCGGTACACCCAACGCAACATATGTCTCACGTAATCCATTCAAACAGCGATCGTCCAAAACGCTCGCATCCCCCGTAAACATCGCATACGTCACATAACGCAATATAATCTCCATGTCCCGCAAACATGCCGCCATCCGTCGGTTCGTGTACGCATTCCCCCCTGGAGATATTAGCTGCGGCTGCTCCTCAAACAACGAACGCGCTGCATCCGCAACAATCGATGATGAGTTGCTCGTAATCCGGTTCACGCTATCTAAACGCTTATTGCCTTCCTTTACCATCGCCATCAAAGCGTCTACCTCTGATGACGATACATACGCACCTCTCGTATCTGCCTGAGCTACTACTTTCGCAAATGCGTCGAGCATGGCTTCCTTCTCCTTTTCGGTTCTTTAGGTAAAATGTCGTATCCTGAAAAGCTTCTTCCTTTGCTCTCCTTCGCTCTCTCTTAAAAGCAAATCGAACTCGGCTCTTGAAAAAAACTCCCGCCCTTTTCCTGAAGCTCTCCTCCATTTATACATCCCTTCCCTACACTCAATTGTTAACTTTTGTCCCCTCAACTCCCTCTGTTACATCTCGTCATACTCTCCTCTGACTATGCAAGTGGCCGAAAAATCGGGCTGAGTGCGTATACACTCCGCTACTACGAGCGCAATGGCTTGTGGGAACCGATTTAGGGGCTACCAGCAGGCATCGCCGCTATGCGCCACCAGAGGATAATGAGGTTCAGTCTTCATTGCCTGTTGCCGAGGCGTTTCTGAGTAGTTTATTATTGCATTTGCCAGGTCAAGAAGACCGAAAGCTCAAGCAGAGTTGACTCAGCAAGCCATAGAATCACCATCGAAGAGTGAACCAGAAACCATCTCGTTGAATCCTCAAGATCTGATGCAGTATGATTTTGAGCGATCGCTTAGCTAGTACGGGCTTCTAGCCAGTCAAAAATCTGCTCTAGCTGCTGGGTGGTCACCAGCCCGTACTGCCAGAGCACAATCGGCAATAGATTAGGCGTTGAGGCTGACTGCCGCAGTCCTAAAGCGATCGCCTCGGCTGGAATAGCCAGATCCCGCTTTAGAAACTCAATCAGTTGAGTCTGCTTGCTCATTCGCAGCTATTTATGCTCATCGCTAGATACTGGACGTAGTATAGCGATGAAAGCTGAGGATAATCTGTATTTTGCATTAGGTCAGCCGTAAATCTGCTGAGACACCGAGTACCTGGCGTAAATTCTCCTCACTGCTTCAAGGGTTAACTTTCTGACAGCTCTGATTTTGCCTGCCGCTGGCTGAGGCGACGGCTGTAATAGTGCTGGCGGTTTCGCTGGATCAGCGACGGAACCTGCCAGTCAGGGGCAGGGCCGTGCTGAAGATGCAGATACACCAGCTCAGGGCAGCGGCAGAGTGCCTGATCGGGCGTCAGATAGCGCTCAATTAGATCCTGGTCTTCAGCCCCCCAGCCTACAAAGGTTTGATCCCATCCGCCTAGCCTCAATAGGCGATCGCGCTGAAACAGCGGCATCACCCCAAAGCGCTCCCCCTGCAGCAAGTGTTTGCGCAGGGCCGTGGGCTGATCTTCGGGGCCTAAGGTTGACTGCTCAAGGGCTGATTTTAGCGCCGCTGTCGTCAGGTCAACCGTCTCGGTTGGGGCCATCAGGCGGTAGCCAGTAACTAAAAGCTGGGGCGATCGCGCCGCCAACCAGCAGTGCCGCTGCAGGGTTGCCCCCAGAGGAATTAGATCAACATCAAAGGCGGCGATTAAATCTCCCTGTGCCTGGTGCAGAGCCAGGTTGAGTGCCCTGGTTTTGTGAAACGGCCCTCCGCAAGCAAGGTGCAAATAGCGCACCTGATGCGCCTGAAGCGTCTGCTGCAGGGTAGGCTCCGGATCCGGCGTCACCTGGACTACGATCCATTCTAGGTCGAGCCGAGGGGTAGCTAACCACCAGTTGAGCTGATTAGTCAGGTGGCTGAGGCGATCGCGGTAGGGAGTAATCAAGGTTAGGCGCATGGTCAGGCTGAGGCTGGTAGTGAACGCTAATGGGGGCAGCGCTTTGCATTCGGGTATTTGAGAGAGACTGGGCTGAGGGCAAATCACCTTGCAGTCTGCCCTGGGCCAGCCCTGCCAGACAAAACAGTATATTGCGATCGCGGCTCTGCTGGGGCGTCTGCTGGGGCATCTGCTGACTAAAGGCATTACGCTGAGTGTCTGCGTGAGACAGGTGCGTCACCTTCCCCAGAGCAGCTACGCTATAGCCAAGAAGCTGAGTCCGTATCAGCAAATCCTGATCTTCCCAGCCCCAGCCCTGGAAGCCATGACGATAGCCCCCCACCTGATGCAGCAGGGTACGCTGTCCGCAGATTAGGCCGTAGCCAGGGCGATCGCCGTTGGGGGGGCAGGGCCGGATAGACCTCAACGCGATCGCCAGCAGCCAAGCGCTCTAGACGGTAGGCATAGCGCAGACGCTGAACGGCAGCGGCGGTGGGCTGAGATTCTTGAACAGACCGGACGTAATAAAGCCGTTCTGGGTGGCTGGCCGCCGCAGTGCCCAAGGAACTCAGCACTGCGGCATTCCAGAGAATATCAACATCTGAAATCAAGACTATGGGAGCGGTGGCTGCCTCAAGCCCCTGATTGAGCAGCCAGCCTTTGTTAAATCCTAGATGGGGGCAGGCTAAGGCTATGACGCTGGGAGACTGAGCTACCTGACGGATCTGTTGCTGGCAGTCGCTCTGGCATGAGCCGCCGTCGCACAGCAAGATTTGCCCCAGCCCCATACCTTCGACCAGTTCTATTTGTGCCAGCAGGTTAGACACACACTGGCCTACCGTGGCTCTGTCTTTAACTGGAATAATTACGTCTAGCTCGATCGGCTTCATCCTCCCATCCCCCGCAGCGACGGCCCCCAGCAGTGGGTCAGGGCGATGGCGGGGGCCAGACTGAGCGGCCTCAGATTTGGCAGACTGAGCGCAGAACTGGCCTGCTGGCGGGCGATCGCCTGCTGCTTGAGCACCTGAGTCAGCACCTGTCTCGCCGGAGAGCTGAGTCCTGTGTCTGCCGCTGTGGTCAATGAGTCGGGGCGCTTGCGGCGAAAGTAACAGTAGCGCGGACTGTTGACAATGCGGGCGGCCCAGTACGCTCGCAGCACAAACTCCGTGTCGCCGCCAAATCTCAGTCCGGTGGCAAAGCCGCCTAAGCGCTGCACCAGGCTACGAGTCACCAGGCTAGCGGGGTGCAGCAGCGCATGGCCCGGAGCCTGAGCCAGCGCCCGGTTGACATCTAAGGGATAGCCCACAGCTTGGAGCTGTAGGGACGGTTCCACAACGCGCAGTTCCTGACTCCCCACCAGCTCTGCGCCGCTCAGCTTGGCGGTTTGCAGTAGGGTTTTGAGGCGATCGCAGCTTGACCAGTCATCGGCATCTTGAAACAGGTAGGCGTCGTAGTCGGTGGCGGCAATGACGGACTGAATCAGCCGATAGGGGCCAACCCGTTCTGAGGCGCTCAGCAGCGTGACGTTAGCAAATTTTTTGACGATCTCTAGCGGCGGCGGCGTAGAGGCATCATCGATCACCACAGTGTGAGTCAGGGAATGGCTCTGCTGGTGCAGTGAGGCTAAGCAGCGCCTCAGCCAGGGTTCACAGCGCCAGTGAGGAATCAGCGCTAAAACCGTCGGCGCTTCCGGCCAGACGTAGGTTGAAACCGGAGGGCGCTGGGCTGGGTAATCTGAGAGATCTGGGGAATCTGGGTGAACGGGCGAACTCTGCCAGCGAATAGCAAGGTCAGCAGCTTCCAGGGCGATCGCTAACTGCAGTGGATTTTGGCTCTGAGCAGCCAGGTGCAGCTCAGCCATACCCGTCACTTTCCAGTCGGTCAGCGCCTCATGCAAGACCGTAGCGGTCAGTGGGGGCAGCGGCAGCGACGGCGGGGTGATCTCCAGCGTCACCGACGGGTTCACGGCTCGGCGCTCCAGTGGCTAATCACAGACTGCTTGCCGTTGACACCTCGGGTTTGGCGATCGAAGTTGGATAGATGACGGTTGGGAGGAGCTGCTGCCACTAAACAAGCATAAGCGATCGCAGGCTGTCCGGCTGCGGCTAGCTCAGGGGCCAGCGTCCTCAAAATCGGCACCCAGGGCATCGGGTTTGCAACCCCCTGAGGCGACCCTGCCCCCGCAGTCTGATTCCAAGAGCCGATCTGCTGCCGCAGCACATCGAGCCAAACAGTTGGCTCCAAGCGATCGCCCAGCACCAGAGCCGCGTAGCCTTTTTCTAGCCAGACTTGAGCTACCTGACCTGGAGACTGGGCCAAGTCAAAGAGACTAGAGAGGTGCTGAGTAACGGCGGTTTTGTCCTGCCGCAGCAGCGCCTGCCGCTGGGCCTGCCAGAGGCTGCGAAAGCTGGGGCTAGGAGCGATCGCCTCTGCTGTTGTAAAGGCCGCCGGACAGCCATGAACAATCTCTGCCCAAAGCGCCATCATAGCTAAATCTAGCTCTGGGGCAAAACGATGAAGGTCGCCCAGCAGTAGGGCAGACAGCGGCCTCAGAGCGGGCACCCAGGCATGGGGCCGTCGCTGGGCGTTTTGTCCTGCCTGATCCAAAACTGCCAGGTAGTGATGCAGGGTAAATACATCGGCTGTAATGCCTTGGGGCCAATAGCTCTGGATTAAATCCTGGACGGTCTGCCATAGACTCTGGGCCGTCGGGGTATCTAAAGTCAGCAGGGGAGCCAGCAGGTCAAAGCCCAGGGCCGCAGCAGATTTACGCTCTGTCTGGCTTTGACTTTCTGCCCAACACCGCAGCCGCTCCAGCAGGCTGAGATACAAACTTTTTGCCTGAAGCAGATCCGAGGCTGTCGCCGTCATCAGCCCGGTGGCCCACAGCAAAACCCGTATCTTCATGGCCTCGACCGCACCGCTGCGCTCTGGCTGACTCTGGTTTAAAGCTTGAATCTGTTTTTGGCTCTGGGAAGGTAGCCTCTGTAGAATAATCTGGCGCGGAGCGACGAGCTGCTTGAGCAGGGCGGCAGTTTCCTGGGCAGATCCCAGAGGCAGCGGGTTGTTGAGCCAGCCTGACCAGGCTTGCCCACTCACCTGCTGGAGCCAAGTAGCGCTGTCTACTGCGTCTAGAGAGGTATAGCTGGCTGCTGCCGTAGCAAAAGGAGACTCAATCAGAATTTCCGTGGCGGCTGTCCCTGCGATGGCCACAAGCCAGTCTTTTAGTGGCATCAGGTCAGCCTGGGTCATCGTTAGGGACGGCTGCACCCAGAGCCGACGCCGCTTAGTGGCAATCTGGATCTGGTAGGCTAAGACCCCAGCAAAAGCAGGCAGATCAAGTTCGGCAGACCAGCGATCCTGCCCCTTAAGCCTAATAGTTTCTTCCTGCCGCCCCAGCACCTGAGCCGTCGGTCCAGGCCGTCCGCAGGGGCAGGGGCCTGAGCACAGCTGCAGCACGTCGCCGCTGCGGTAGCGCACCATCGGCAGCGTGTGGTTATAAAGATCTGTGGTGAGGAGTTCTTCTTTAATCACTTCGTACAGGCAACGATCGCCATCTAGATGCAGCCGTCCAACTTCTGGGCAGCTCAGGCCCGACATACCTGACTCTTGACAGCCATACTCGTTAATTACAGGCGCTGCAAAAGTGCGATGTAGCAGCGATCGCTGACATTCAAACAGACACTCGCCTGTCGCTATCACAGCGGCGACAGATCCGGGCTGGAGTCGGTGCTGGGAGTGATGCAGGGCGATCGCCACTTCACACAGGCGGCTGGGATAGCCCCGCAGAATTCTAGGTTTAGTTCTGAGGCTCTGCAGCAGAATTTCTAAAAAAGCGGGGTCTACAGGCCCCACAAGGCTGCTGTCCTGCAGGCGCACCGGAGACAGGCGGCTGGCAAGATTGAGTACAGGCAGCGATTCTAGATTCCACTGTTTGAGGCGGTGCTGTCGCGCTTCGATCCGTTTTTGATTCCAGCGCTCTCCAGCAAAGTAGGTAAATGCCTCTGCCTGGGTGCCGCTGGTTTTACCGCGAAAAACTACATCTGTGGCCTGAGCCAAAAACTGACCAGGCTGCGATCGCAGCTCAGCTTTGCTCAAAGGCTGTAAGCGATGAAAGGCGCTTTGCCAAGCCGTAACTAGCTCTCCAGAAGCGTCAATTAGACCCGCCCGCAAAAACCGAGAGCGATTGCCGGGTGCTCGTGCCGCCGCCATCAAAACTTTTTGCAGCCGCTCCGCACCAGTAGACTCCCGGGTCATCAGTCTTTATGGTTGAGGCCCTATGGCCAGGGTCGAGGCGTTGTCGGTGTTTGCGCCTGCTTGCGCCAGAGCATCTCCCCAGGCTAGCCAGTCGCCCTGCACCTCAACCGGATGTTCTGCGAACTCAGGCTGCAATAGCTGAACTACACCTTCAGGCTTACTGCAAAAGCGACCTAGGTCTTTTAAGTAAGCAGCCGATACCCAGCCCTCACGAAAGTAGGGAGCGCTATCAAAAATATCCTCTTCTGCTACACCAAAGTGACTCGTTACTCTGGCCCAAACCCCGTTACGTGTCCACTCCAAAACCACCACCGCCCAGCCGTCGGGGACAGAACCAATGGGACGGCCAGCGGGCGTCTGCCGCACGATCAGCGGGTCACCCTCATTGGTGGTCACACGCGAATAGTATTTGGGGAAGCCGTCAAACTCACAGCCCCGTACCACCTGAGCCAGTGGCTGAGTGCCCTCGTCAGCCCGAGCCTGTTGCCCAAGTCCTGAAATAATGCCTGTGAGTAGGATAAAAAAGGGTAGTTTCCAGGATACTGGGCAGGGTGCTGAAGGAGACTGGTATCGGGACATTTGTTTTAGCAGCGATAGAACAATAGTAAAGAAGCGAGACACGCCCACCAAACAGCTATGTTGCGATCATTATATCGACTATCCGTAGCATTGATCACAAATTTTACAAAGCACCGTCTCCTGCTCTGATTCTCTAATTCAAAGTTTGTTGCGGGGGCTACCTGCTGCGCTGTTGCAGGTGCTGACGTGCTAAGGTGGTACAAGTCAAGAGCTGGGTGGCGTGCTGTTAGTCTGAGCGTAAAGCGCATGCTATCCAGGTAGCTACCTACGCTTCAAGTAAAGGTATGCAATGACGAACGAGCCTTCTAAGTTTGAGCTGGCGGTGGTGGCCTATCGAGAGAGCTGCGATCGAGACGATCTTATTTTTCAGCAGCCTGTTGAAGAGCACTCCAAAGTTATTGATAACGTCATCTATCTGCGTACAGGTTCTGTAGGCTATGTGGCAAGATATGATGTACGGCGGCGGCGTATGCTGGTTTAGCTATCTGACTGGTTTAGCTATCTGAATAGTTTTTTTAGCTACCCATCTGTCAGCTATTATAAGACTTCCGAAACTTAGAACCGGTATCAATCAAATCAAGCGCTCCAATCCACTCCCAAATCTTTCACCACCCAACCTTAAGTATGCTTGCAAAACCTACCTATACCAAAGAGTTGCTGAGCCGATATGCCGCAGGCCAGAGAGATTTTCGTAATTTAAATTTGATTGCCGCCAATCTGCGAAACCTAAACCTAAGCGGCATTGACCTAAGCGGCACCAATCTGGCCAAGGCAAATTTGACCGGGACTAACCTGAGCCGAGCCAATCTTATGGATACCGTGCTGACAGGAGCAAAACTGACCAACACCAACCTGACTCAGGCTAACCTGACCAATGTTGACCTCAGCGATGTTGATTTGAAAAATGCCATTCTTCAGGGCACAATTATTCCTCACGGTTCCCAGGCATAAAAACATCCGCCAAAAGAAAGCTTAACAGCGAGTTTTGGCACAATCAAAGTCAATATTTCTATCCCATTCTTCGAATGACCCCAGAAGCTATTCGGACAATCTCCCAAATCAGACAGGAGTTCTATACATTATTCGCGGCAGCGATTGACGTGTCGGTCAGCATCACAAAGGGAAATTCTTACTCAAGCAATACTTCCAAAATCTCCTGGATAGATCGATACGAGAGATTGAACTATGTTTGTGTTTACGCTCACACAGCACCCGATCAACTGCTCCCAGAACGTCCTTTAATTCTTCGATTAGGAATCAACAGGGGACTTGGGCTTGAGCCAGCCAAACGCAGCAAAGAAGCGCAACAAAGCGACCAAAAACTATTACGATTTGAACTAACCCTTCTGCCTGATGAGATTCTGAGTTTTGTGCCTTGGGTGGCAGATCTGCTGCAGTCCTATGAGAAAGGTTCTAGCGCTATAGGTTCGCCGCCCTGTCTGCTCAACTTTGACACGTTAGATCAGCTGCTGTTACACGGAGCTTGGACACAGAGGGCTACTTGCGCTTTTCCAAAAGATATGCTGGATGAGTCGCTGGTGGAATCAGAGTTTTTAGACCGGGTTTTGAGCTAAAGAATCGATGGCGCTCTGATTTGGACTGTGAAACAGCTTTCTCCAAGGAAAAGCCTTGCAGAAGATATCTTAAAATTTTCTGTCAGGTACCTGTGCTATTCCAATCTCCCTAAGTCCCCCCTTTAAAAAAGCGAGACTTCCAATCCGATTTCCTTGCTAAGGGGGCCAAGGGGATTTACAAGTGCTAAACATGACAGCATACTGCTGTTCAAACAGCCTCTAGGGCTGAGGGGTGAGTTCCACGAAGGTGAACAACCTTTGAGCTTTTGTTTAAATCAGGCTCACTCATTTTGCGATCGCGTTAAATATTTTCAACGAATTTGAACCCATCTGCCACAGCGTCTCGTTAAAGTAGACGTGTTATGTTTTCAGTTCTGAATCGTTCATATTTGGTGTAGTGCCCAATGAGCAAATCGAAGTCGCATAAATCTGAATCCAAGCATGTCCTGCGCGAAACCGTTGAAACTCTAGGCTTAAGCCTGCTGCTGGCCTTTGGCATTCGTACCTTTGTAGCCGAGGCTCGCTATATCCCCTCTGGCTCTATGCTGCCTACCTTAGAAATCAACGATCGCCTGATTATTGAGAAGCTTGGCTACGACTTCGGCTCACCCAGTCATGGCGACATCGTAGTTTTCAATCCGCCTGAGTCACTCAATCAGAAGGACGCTTTTATTAAGCGGGTTATTGGTCTACCGGGTGACAAGGTAGAGGTTAAAAACGGTCAGGTTTACATCAACGACGAACCCCAGCAAGAATCTTACATCGCTGCCAAACCTGACTACCAGTATGGCCCGGTCACAGTTCCCCCCGATGAGTATCTAGTGCTGGGTGACAACCGCAACGAAAGCTTTGACTCTCACTACTGGGGCTTTGTTCGCAAAGATCATCTAATTGGTCGAGCTGTCTTTCGCTTTTGGCCCCCCAATCGCCTGGGTGAGCTTGACTAGTACAGGCATCGCCGCGCTAAGTTCGCAGAATATTTTTGATCAGGCAATTTACGGACTGGCGGAGCTAAGCTGTTGGGCAAAGCGCTTTACTCAACGGCTTAACTCTAGGTCTTCTCAAGCGAGTTGAGGTAAAAAACTATTGATCTCTGGACGGATAGCGCCTCATCATAATTTCACCTTAATGTAGATGGTGAAATATGGCCAGAAGGGCTGGTTCCCGTAGTAACCTAAGAGTAACTAAATGCCGCAAGCGTCTGCCGACTCAGCTTTTCTAAAGCAGATATCCCCAACCGTTTCTCCGGGGGGTGAAGGTTACCAGCATATGCTCTCCGGCAGCCAGCCCATCATTGTTGGCCGCGATCCTAGCTGTCATATCGTGCTTGGTTCGGCTGAGTATCAAGGTGTTTCTCGTCAGCACCTTGAAATTTCTCCCTCGCTGTCTCCTACTGCCGGGGCAGTCGTTTGGCAGATCCGCGATTTGGGCAGCTCTAACGGTACTTATCTCAACGGGCAAAAGATTCAGGAAGTCCGCATTCTACAGACACAAGACCAGATTCGACTGGGGTTGCGGGGGCCAACCTTTGCCTTTGAATGTCTCAGCGAAATACCGGCTGTCTCCCCAGGGGCTGGACAGACAATTTATGAGACAGCTGCCCCAACAACGAACGAAGCAGTCGGGCCTGTCGCACAGCAACCCACTAGCCCTGCTGTACCTCAACCCACTGGGCCTGTTGGCCTTCAAACTCCTGGCCCCACCTTGCCGCAGGTGCAACCGTTGTTGACAGCAGAAGAAGAATCGTTGCGATTTAGCCAACTGGCTCCTATCTTCTCTTCCCGTCAAGACTTATTGCAAAAAGGCTATCTTGGTCCAGGCTTGATCACCGTTGCTCTGGTTATAGGTCTGCTGCTAACGATGAATGCTCCCTCCCTATACCGGAACCTTTTGGGCTTTTACCTGACAGGGGCAGGCTTCTACGTTATTTATCGACTTAGCGGCAAGCCTAAGACCTGGTGGCTGTTAGCAGGCTCGATGATCGCCACAATGGTGGTCTTATTGACCCCGATTCTCTGGCCGTTTCTCTATGTCTTCCGAGGAATTTTACCGGGCTATCTTATCGACTCGGCTTCTAGCGTCGTTGATTATTTCATCGGTATGCTGTTTGGGGCCGGACTGATGGAGGAGTTGATCAAGGCTCTGCCCATATTTGCGGCTATGTGGCTGGGTAGAATGCTGGCTTCGCCTCAGCGAGAGCGGGTGGGAGTATGGGAACCCCTCGATGGCATTATCCTCGGCGCGGCCTCTGCTGCTGGCTTTGTTCTGGTAGAAACCCTGGGTCAGTATGTGCCTAACACGGTGTTAGAGGCAGGAGATCTGGCGGGAATCCAACTGCTGATCCCCAGGACTATTGGTTCAGTGTGTGGGCATATGGCCTATAGCGGCTACTTTGGCTACTTCATCGGCTTGAGCGTGCTGAAGCCTTCTAAACGCTGGACTATTTTGACAGTTGGCTACTTTACCTCATCCCTTATGCATGCACTCTGGAACACTTCTGCAGCGCTAGGAATCTGGGCTTTGACGCTAGTTGGAGGGTTGTCTTACGTATTTTTGGTAGCTGCTATCATCAAAGCTCGTAAACTGTCGCCCACGCGATCGCAGAATTTTGCTACCCAGATGCGTCCACCCAACCTTTAGATCGCATGACCTAGCTTTACCTTTCACTCCTGCAACTGCACTTCCTGTTCAACTCTCAGCCCGTCCAGCCAGTGCCTGTCTTCAGTGGTGTGGGGAAACTTGAGCTGTGCTGCCGCCACCCCCTGCTCTATCATCCGCTGTCGCAGCGCCTCAAAGCTGCCTGCCGCCAAAATCCGCAGGCGCGGTGGAGCAATCTGATCAGGTCGCTTGGTAGCGTAGTTTTTTGCACAGCCTGCATAATTGCTTCAAACTGCTGCAAGAACTGCTCCGGCTCAGCCAGTTCAGCACCCGGGGGCAGCTCAATGTTGACTAAGTAGTAGGCTGGCATCACCTGCTGCGGCAGCGTCAGACAAAAGTTCGTCAGAGTGATGCCAGAAGAGCGCTGCAACTGCTGCATTACCGCCACAGCATGGGCCTCAGTGGTCTTTTCGGTAGTGGCTGACATCACACCCCCCTGACGGTGCTCAAAGCGCATCAGCGGAGCTTGCTCAAAAAAGCCCTCTATCTTGACAATATCTCCCAGGTCATAGCGACAGAAGCCGCTGTAGTTGGTGAAGACAACCCGGTAGCGATCGCCTACCGTCACCTCCCAGGGCAGCAGCGTCTGGGGCTGTTCACGTTGCCACTGCTCTTCAGGGATGAACTCTACAAAGGCACTCTCAGCCGCCAGAATAGTGCTGTCGGTGTTGAAGTTGTGGTGGACGCCCAGAGTGCCTTCAGCGCAGGCATAGGTGCCGCCAAAGATGGGCAAATCGCCAAAGTACTCAGGAAACTGCTCGAAGTAGAAGCTGGAGCTACCGGCGCGCGCCGTCACCATAAACGACAGGTGCGGCCAAGCGTTTTGGGGCGTGAGCCGCCCCTGGCACTTCAACACCTCGTCGAGCTGAGCAGCCCGTTTGGGCGCAGCCTGCCACTGTTGCTCTAGCCGCTCTCGCAAAGATGGCTCCAGCTTGATCCACGAGGCAATTTCTCCAATGGCAATATCTTGAATCAGAGACTCAGCCAAGTCTTCGAGGTGCTGGCACAGCTGCAGCGCCAGCACCGGAAAGGTGGCCGCAATCACCCGCAGGTTGGGGTTACGCAGGGCAAACAGCAGGCAGAGGTAGTAGCGCGCAGTAGCGTCTGCGACCTCAGCGCACTCAAAGGGATGGGCCAGCAGCTGCCTTGACCAGCGGTTCATCAGGCGCAGGTCGCTGGTGCTAACCGGGGCGTAGGGAATGCCCGCAGCGGTTTGGCCTTGGGGTTTGACCGTAAGCGGCAGGAGAATTTTGCCGGGTAGGCGATTGTGGCGCAGCGCGGCTTGGATGGCAAAGCCGCTGGCACTCTGGCTGGCGCGAGCGAGGCAGTAACGCGATCGCCGGGTAACGGGAATCAGCTTTTTGCCTCCGGTAGAGCCACTGCTGCTGTTGAAGTAAATGGGCGCTTCAGCCGTCAGCACGTTGGGTTCGCCTGCGGCCATGCGCTCGATGTAGGGAGCGAAGGCGCTGTAGGAGCGCACGGGCAGGCGGCAGCGGAACTGCTCAATGGTTTTGACCTCACAAAGGCGATGCTCAAGGCCAAAGGCGGTGTCTTGATGGGCCTGCAGCAGCGACTTGAGAAAGGATGTCTGAGCGGGTTCGATATGGCGGGTGGTTTGAACCAGTTTGGCGGTAGCTCCCTGAGCGTAGGCCCAAAGCGCTGAGCGAGTGATGAAATTTGTCATAGGTGGAGGCAATGGACTGTGGGCGTTCTTTTTGACGAAGATGAATGTCAAGGGGGGAAGCTGTATAGTTTACCAAAAAGCTAACAACTAACCTCCGGCTCTGGGATCAAAAGGGACTGCACGAATCGCCATATGAGATGTCGTTGCCGCTATTAGTCAGATGACAACAGACTGAGATACGGTTCTCGTAGTTTTCTGTTGCACTTCTGACCACGGCTAGCTTACTCCTTAAGAAAGACTTTTATAAGCCTGTCTCTGTAGATAGAGGAAGCCGCAAATTAGCTTGTTTACACTAGACGCTAGATACAGAGCGCACAATCAAATCAAAGATGTAAGAAATTAGCCGTCTTGCCTCCGACCCCACTGCTATGGCTCTGAAGCAAGATGCACCGAAGCGTCACCACAGACTGTTTGAATATTTAGCTAAGTTGACAAGTCAAATCCTGTAGGGAGACTGTAATTCTAAACTTTAGCTAACCCTAAAACAGCTATTCACACTTTACCGGAGAGTTTTTTCATGTTTTTTCACAAGAAAGAATTGATTGCAAAAGAGGTTAAGGTTAACGAGCCTAATGCTCAGTTTGCACAGTTTTTGTTAGAGCAGTTTGGCGGTGCAACTGGCGAACTGACCGCTGCTTTACAGTATTGGGTTCAGTCTTTTCATGTCGAGAATCAGGGCATTAAAGATATGCTCCAAGATATCGCTATTGAAGAGTTTGGCCACCTGGAAATGGTCGGCAAGCTGATTGAGGCTCATACCAAGGGCGCTAAGCAGGCCGGACAGGAGGCTGCTTTTAACAGCAGCTTGTTCGCTGTACGCGGCGTTGGCCCCCACTTTTTAGATTCTCAAGGTTCGGCTTGGACAGCGGCCTATCTGAATGAGGGGGGTAATGTGGTTCGTGACCTACGCGCTAATATCGGGGCCGAGGCGGGTGCCCGACAAACATACGAATCGTTGATCAAAATTGCGCCTGACTCAGGCACTAAAGAGGCTTTAGTACATTTGCTCACTCGGGAGATTTCTCATACCCAGATGTTCATGAAGGCGCTGGACTCTATGGGCAAGCTGACCGACCCCATGTTTGGGAACGTACAGCCTGATGATACGGTCGATATTTACTACAACCTGTCTACGGGCGGCAGCGAAGGCAGCGATGATCGCGGCCCCTGGAATGCGGATGAGACCTTCAGATACATTGCTGACCCCATGAAAGAGGTCGCTAATGGTCAACAGGAAACCGCTGAGAGAGAGATGATGAATAGATAGGCCAATTCTCCGGCTCATGCCCCGGACTTCTGGGTCATGCCAAACTTATAGCAACCCCAATTGATTCATGCCCGTAGAACGGGCATTTTGCCTGTGCAAGCGCAACGCCTGGTTCTTCAGAAGATAACAGTTTTAACTGCTGTTACTGCCAAAACTCTGATTGACTGATATTCATAGCTAATACTGAATCCTCTTTGGCTACCCCCGATTAGGCTGGGCAAACACCGTTTGCCCCTAGGCAAGTCACCTATCTTTGAATCGGGGTTATACGATTCGGATGGTTCTGTCGCAAAAACAAAATTAGGGCATGAAATCCCTCTTCCTTATCTATATCTACGCAGCGATACCGAAGATTTGGTGAATGAAAGAGATCTGTCCTGCCACATCATTCCTATCAACATTTTGGATCTGTCCTTTGCGGATCATCGCCATCGCTTCGTACCCTTTGAGGGTGCGTCGGGCCGAGTTGAAGGAACCAAAGCCTAAAGCGGGTTTGACCAAACGTTTGATGCGGCGATGGTCTTGCTCGATCATGTTGTTGAGATACTTGACGCGACGGAGTTTGGCGTCTTCACTCAGCGTATCCTCTTGTTTTAGTTCATCAATAGCGAGTGGATAGGCGGCACTGCAAAACCTTTTTGAAAAAGCGTTTGGCAGCTTTGGCATCGCGTTTGGCACTCAGCATAAAGTCCAGCGTCTGAGCGCTCGAATCTATGGCTCGATAAAGATACTTCCACTCCCCTTTGACTTTCACGTAAGTTTCATCTACTTTCCACGAGTCGTTGGCCATACGAAGATGCGGGCGACAGCGCTTGTCTAGTTCCGGGCCGTACTGCAACACCCATCGATTGAGGGTGCTGTGATCAACCGAGAGTCCTCGTTCGGCCATCATTTCTTCAAGATCCCGATAGCTCAAGGCATAGCGGCAGTACCAACGGACATTCAACAGAA
>JAAUQI010000069.1 GCA_012032345.1 Leptolyngbyaceae cyanobacterium RM1_1_2
AACTCCGTCGCGTCAAGTATCTCAACAACCTGATTGAGCAAGACCATCGCCGCATTAAGCGCTTGGTCAAACCCGCTTTAGGCTTTGGTTCCTTCAACTCGGCCCGACGCACCCTCAAAGGGTACGAAGCGATGGCGATGATCCGCAAAGGACAGATCCAAAATGTTGATAGGAATGATGTGACAGGACAGATCTCTTTCATTCACCAAATCTTCGGTATCGCTGCATAGATATAGATATAGATAAGGAAGAGGGATTTCATGCCCTAATTTTGTTTTTGCGACAGAACCAAAAAAACCGGGTTATCGAGTTTTTACATTTCTTGGCTAGTTTGAACCTAAAGATTGTTGAGCGATCGCTTTTTAGCCTCACCCTGCCATCAGCTTTAGCGCCGCCACCCTTCGTTTGTAGCCGTCAACTTTTAGTTGAGCCGCTCAGAAGAAAGATCTGACCGCCCAAAAGCAGCCTTCAAGCCGCAAAACCTTTTGTTCAGCCCTGCAGAGGCTTCCTCCACCGTCCCAAACCTTGTTTCCGTCAATAGAAACCTTTGTTCCCGTAGACAAAACTCTTTGTTTACAGACTCAAACCTTCTCTCTGAGCGTCTAAACCTTTGTTCTATTAATGGAAACCTTTAGTCCCATAGAGTAGAATCTTGACTTTGGCTGGCGATCGCTGCTGTCGTCAATTCAAAGTAGACCTATAGTTGACAAAGCTCAATGACACAGCCCATAAACTCAACCCACAGCAGCCCCGTGCTTGTTGCCACTGCGCCCGACTCACCCTCGCTGCAGCAAAATCTTTTATCTACTCACAATTTTGCTAACTCACCCGATAGTTGGCGACTACCACTGGGCAATCTGCCTTTAGGCGAGACAAAAAGACGCTAACCCCTACCGTCGTCTCGGTTCTAACATGTCTGCAGGTATCGAGGTTGACTGAGCAGGTTACCGCCCTCAATTTGCCCCCTCTATCTGCAGACATCTCTAGCTAACTTTACTTACCCCCATTAGGGAGTCTCTACTATGAACACTGTTGACTTTTCCCGTCGCGTCTCTGCGAAAATCATTAATGCTGATATCAGTGCCTTTCATGGCCTGAGCGCTATCAGCAATTACATCCCCGTCCGAGATGAAGCTAGCCCCAAAATGCTGCAGGCTGCTTACGAAGCTATGGTGGCTAAGCAGCAAAAAGAAACTGAATTTGAGGCCACATTTAAGGCGGCGGCCGATGCGGCTCGTCAGGCTGAAGTAGAATTTCACGACAAGGTGATGGCGATGAAGGAGTCTGTTCGTGGTCAGTTTGGCCCTAACAGCGATGAAGCTCAGGCTGTGGGCTATAAGAAAAAGTCTGAATATAAGCGCCCCCGCCGTCGCAGCGCCTAGCTGCTAGGCTATATGCCTGGTAAGCTGATTTGTTTTGGTTACGTCTAGAGCCAGTGAGTATCCTTTACTGGCTTTTTTTGCCTGAATCATGAAATGCCGAAAGAATATAAGGCTGAATTGTGTGCGCTTTTCAGCGTTTCTTTAGTCGCAAGTGCGCGGAGTCATTACCCGCTTCACCTAGCAGCGGATCTGATCCGACATGAGCTTTAGCTTGACTTCTCAATCATCTGCTGCAGCATCCGCTCAACTTTAGCAGGGGCTTTGTCGTCGCCTAAAGCAGTAATCGCTCCCAAATTGAGACCAAAATAATTCTCAAGCGCAGCCCGCAGCTCCGCAGTTGTTGAAAGAATATGACGCTCTGTTTGACCGTCCAAATAATGCACTGCAAACTGATTATTTTGCAAGGCATAACGACAGTTAAAATCGGGTCTAGCAACGATCAGGTTGTTGACAAAAAGTGAGTTGGGATGGGTTGAAACATACCAGTTGCTCATCTCATAATCGGGTAGCTGCTGCTCTTGCAGATCAAACTGATAAAGAGACTGCCATTCCTGACGTATCTTTGCCTGCAGAATGTAAATATGGTCAGTTTTGGTTAACCGGAACGGTTCGTGAGAGGTTGATTGCTCAATGTCGGGCACTAAAGCAATTGGCGTGGTCAGCGTTAGTCCTCCAAATCCCACATCGGCTAGGCAGGGTGCTCCATCAACAGTGACCTGCAACAGCATATGGCTACGAGGCGTGATGATTTCTGCTGGCAGATTCCAGAGGACGCGGGCCGCTAGATTTTTGACCTCAAAGCCTAAGGCTAGCAAGACCGCCCGCAGCAGCAAGTTTTGCTCAAAACAGTAGCCACCTCGTTTTTCATGAATCAGTTTTTGTTGCAAAGCGGCTAAATTTAGAGACACGGGCTGTTTCAAAAGCGGATTGAGGTTTTCAAACGCGATTGTTTGGGTGTGCCGTTCCTGAATCGCCTGTAACGTTGCTAGTGTGGGAGTGCGATCGCCGCTGTAGCCGATTCGGTGAAAATAGGCATCAAGCTCGACTGCAACGGGTCGTTGTTTCGATTGCATAGTGTAATGTCCAAGAGCCGTGACCGGGTCAGTCTCGGATGTTACCACGCAGCGCTTTAAGCTGCCCCCGCTTGGCTTTGCTGTCTAAGCGCTTTCTTTTAACACTGCGGGAGGGCTGGGTGGGCTTGCGCTTTTTTGGCGTCACCGTGACGCTTATGATCAAAGCTTGCAGACGTCTCAGCGCGTCCGCTTTGTTTTGCTCTTGGGTACGATACTGCTGAGCTTTAATGATGATGATGCCGTCTTTGGTAATGCGGCTGTCGTCGAGTTTGAGCAGACGCTCTTTGTAGAGAGGCGAAAGAGAAGACGCAGCAATGTCAAAGCGCAGATGAATCGCCGTCGCTACTTTATTGACATTCTGGCCACCTGCCCCTTGCGATCGCACAGCACTCAGTTCGATTTCGCTGAGCGGTAGGGCAGTCCGTTCTGTAATTTTTAGCATACAACGCCTATAGCTCGTGGCAAGGCAGATAATGAGCCTGATAAAACGCTGATGGGGCAGAGCGATCGGCAATAGCAACTGCGATCGCTGCCCCCTTTCTTAAAGCAGGCTTTTGCGGCCCTAACAGCTACAGACCACCAAAATTGTAGCCCACGCCTAGCAAAATGCTGAAACCCGTTTCATCACCAATGCTGAGATTAGCCTGCCCGTTCGCCGTAAACTGGTCAGAAATAGGAAAATCAGCTCCTGCGCTAATCAAGCCAGACACATCAGAGTCATCATCTGTTGTAATAGCAACGCCCGCTCCTACATAGGGTACCAGGCTTCTATCGGCAACCCCAACGGCCCGATTAACGAAGTTATAGGTCACAGGCACTATAAAAGTCACATCGTTATCGATCACAGCCGCTGGTCGTATAGAAATATTGTCCGATAGCGAAAGCTTACTAATAACGGCAAAGCCGGAGTCACCAACGGTAGAATCATCGTCGAAGCCAATATTGCCGCCAATGCCGATGAAGTTGCGGCTAATCCCTGCCGCGTTCCGCGAGATACCCAGTTGAGAAAGTTCCACCTGAGAAAGCTCAATGGGTTCAGTAGAAAGGTCACCCGCTGTGGGGGTTTGCGCTTTAGATGGCAGCGCCCAAGCTGCTAGTGCGAGGGGAGTCACCGCCAATGAAAGTAGACCAGCAAACGATGTCAATAGGCGAGAACAAATCATATTACTAAGAATCCCTGAAGTTAGATTGAGTAAGACTTGGCGGACAAAGTAAAAGCTTACTAAAGTATCCGAGCTTGCCTGCTACATTGTGGGGGATTTTGTTGATTTGACTTTCTACCTAGAGGATGAGATTGTAGCTTTCTTACTGGCGAGACTGTTTCTACATTGCACCTTCTGGCCTACTTCTGGCCTACTTCTGGCTTACTTCTGGCCTGACTTTGGGCTGGCTGGCTGATGTGTGTTGCTTGCTACACTGTCAGTGCAAAAAATGCCCCATGATTTTTGCCATATAGAGTAGCTCTAAGCTTGTTAGGCTCACCGGCGTAGCGAAATACTGACGCAGCAGGAACTCACCGATGCGAATTCTTTTAGTTGAAGACGATCATCACCTTGCGGTCTCACTGTCAGAAGCTTTAGAAGCTCAGCGCTATACCGTGGACGTTACCCACGATGGCGAGATGGCGTGGCAGCAGATGACGATGCTGCCCTACGACCTCATGCTCATGGATGTTACCCTGCCGCAGCTAGACGGCTTAGCGCTGTGTCAGCGAATGCGATCGCTCGGGGTCTATTCTCCGGTGCTGATGCTAACGGCCCGTGATACTAGCAGCGACAAGATTGCGGGGTTAGACGCGGGTGCTGATGCCTACATGGTCAAGCCCTTTGATTTGGCTGAGCTGATTGCTCAAATTCGAGCTTTGCTGCGACGAGGGCAGACGGCAATGCCAACGACTTTAAGCTGGGGGGCTTTGCAACTCAATCCCACCACCTATGACGTTAGCTATCAGGAGATCCCGATGCGGCTGACGCCCAAGGAATTTGCCATTTTAGAGCTGCTGATGCGTAACGGGCGGCGGGTGGTCAGTCGGCACTTTATTTTGGAGTCTATCTGGCGACTGGAAGATCCGCCGGGGGAAGAAACGGTAAAGGCTCACCTCAAAGCCCTGCGACAAAAACTACGGCAGTCAGGCGCTCCCTGGCACCTGATTGAAACCGTCCACGGACTGGGCTATCGCCTGATGAACCAGTGAAGTGATGGGCCTAGGGCTTTATTCAATATTCGGCAGGACTGCGGTGATGCAGGTGCCGTGGTCAGCACTGCTGTGGACTGTGAGATAGCCGCCGTGAACCTCAGCGCAGGTCTTTGCTACGGCCAGTCCCAGTCCTGTGCCCAGAACAGTGCCGACATTTTCACCCCGGTAAAAGGCTTCAAAAATGCGCTCTAAGGCTGCTGGCGGGATGCCAATACCCCGATCGATTACCTGGAAGTGTAAATTACCTGCCGCTGCTGTAATCACGAGGCGAATCTGGCTATCTTGGGGTGAATACTTAGCCGCGTTTGACAACAGGTTGATCAAAATAGAATGCAGCAGCTTTTTGTCTAGATAGGCTTTGCGCTCAGCCGCTTCCTCAAGCAAAAGACACTGCCCCGACTGTAGCTGCACTTGCTCAAAGAGCTGCTGACAAAACGGCCCTAGCTCAATGATTTCAGGGTCAAACCCCAGTTTGCCAGCCTCCGCCCGCGTAATCAGCAAAATGTCATTAACAACCTGTCCCATGCGCTTAGCAGACAGTTGAATCCGGGCGATCGCGCTATCCTGCTGCTGCGGTGTCAGGCTCTCTCGATGAGTACCCAAAGACTGAGCCGAGACTGAAATCACGCTCAGGGGTGTCCGCAGCTCATGAGAAGCCATTGAGAACAGGCGCAATTTCAGGTCGCTCAGCTCCCGCGTCCGCCGCAGCTCAGCCTGCCAGCGAGAGAGATAAATCAGCACGATAGCCGTCATCAGCAGGCCAATGAGCAGCGTAGCCAGAGTCCGCCAGAGCAGATAAGGGCGATTGGAGGGCAGAAACAAAACCCGCCACTCTCGCTGCCCCAGACTAACAGTCTGGGAGCATTCCAAGCCGTCAGGACACAGCAGCTTAGAATGCAAAGTCTGGACTTGGGGGGAGTCACGGCTGATCAACTGCTGCAGTCGAGCATCGTAGAACCCCAAAAACTGCTCGTCGGCCTTAGCGTTTTGATCAAAATGTAAAAATTAATCTCATAGTTGAGATCCCGCAGCGACTCCTCCACCACGTCAGCGACTCTAAAAACGCCCAAAATATAGCCTGTGAGCTGCTGCCGTCTGGCTAAACGGGTCTGGGGAAGCTGCTGATAAATCGGCACAAAAACCAGGAAGCTATACTGCTGCGCGCCAATATCTTGCACTAGCTGCAGCCGTCCGGTTGCCGCTGGCGTACCTGTATCTCTAGCCCACTCCAGCGCCGTTTTGCGAGTTTGATCAGAGGCCAGATCGTAGCCTAGAGCTGCCTCGTTGCTCTGCCAGGGTTCTAAAAACGTCACGGGCACATAGCTGGGGCGAAGCGCTGCCGGGATCAGACTGCCGGAGCGATCGCGCTCAGTAATGCTTTTTTGTTTGCCATCGGTCAGCGCCTGCAGTTGCTGCTCGTACTGCGATCGCTCCGCCTGCTCAACCATTGGTGCCCATTCTAATGCCTGAATCCCTGGATAAGAGCCGAGGGATCGCTGAGTAAAACGGCTAAAGGCGGCGGCATTGACCTGATTGTCGGTGGCTCGATAGAGATCGCTAATTGACAGCAGCAGTTCGCTATAGCGGTTGGTGGTGCGCTGGAGGGCGGTGGTTAGATTGTTTATTTGTTTTTGAAACTCGCTCTGCTGCTGCTGGCGCTCCCATTGCCCCACCCAAGCCGTCGTCACCAGCGTGATGCCCAGCCCCAGGGTCAAGATCAAGCCAGCGGGTAAGAAGCGAGACGTCGGCAGAGACAAAATGTTTTGATTGAGTTTGTTGCAGGGATAGAACGTTACCCTATGGAACAGCCTTTGCAGGGCTTTTTTGGTAGCGATCGCCACAGTTTTTGCTGAGATCAGCTGCCGCAGAAATATCTCTCAAACTCAACCTACATTCCGTAGGTTGACAGGTAACAAGAGGTATGGGCTGGCGTAGGCTGAGGAAAGCCCTCAAGCAACGGATAAAGCCCGTGAAGATAGAGAATCTAGATCATCTTGCCTAGTAGCTGGCGTCGTGGACGAACTGGGATTAGTCTGATTCTGACGATGCTACTCCTCTTCGTAGTCTTTATGGGGCTGACCTATCTCGGCACCATCACTATTTTTCCACGCAAGCTGATGGAGACTTGGCCGACGGTCGATCCGGCTGTTCGCACGCTCGACCATGTAAAAGTGAGTCTGTTTGTAGCCGCCCTCGGTGTGCTGGCCGGTTCGCTAGGCGGGCGGGCCGACAGCAAGGATCTCATGCGTACTGTCCTTTTCATAGATGAGGAAACCTGACCAACGCCGAGCTGCAGCCCTTATAACGGGCGGTTTAGGAAGTAGTTCGTTACTTTGACTCTCATGTCCTTGTATGGGAGCAATTCTCCTCAACATGAAAATAATTTGAGGCTGTGATGATGAATTAAACTCGCCCCTACATAGCAGTCATAATTGCTAAGCCACGATGCTGCTAAAGCAACCCTTCAGGCCACTCGTAAGACCCATAGGCAGCTTCACAAGGCTTTCAGCTCCCTACACTTGGTCAACTTGATCAGGCTGGCGATCGCAGCTTACGGCTCATAGATGCGCCCCTGAAGCATCTTTCAGTCCACTCGTAAGGCTATGGACGGCTTCATTCCACTTGATGACGGATAGATTCTTGCCGACGTTTTGATGGTATCCGTGACCCTGAAGCTCAAAGAAATCTTTCCGAATTCTTCTCGATTTCTTCCCTAAATATTGCTGCCGCTAAAGGTAAATTGACGCTTAGTTTGCCACAGAGAGTATATGTTCTGTTTGAAAACTGTAGCAAGTTTTACTGTTTTTTGAAACCTGAAGTTTGCTACAGCAATTAGCAACATAGCCTCTACCTTTGACGGCGTTGCAAATACTCAAGCGCCGTAACCAGTAGAACGGATTTGATCTTGACATCCCACCCTAACCCCTGAACCCCTATGAGACGCCGTCGCCTGATCAAAACCAGCATGGGCCTAGTCGCCGGGATTACCCTGGCTAATGGCCTCAAAGCCTGTAGCTCTCCTGAAGCTGCCTCGACTGACACCAGCGCTGCCGTAGGGACTGCTTCGGGAGGCAAACCCTCAGATGCCAAGCTGACAATGGTGCAGGGGGGCGGCTTCCCCAACAGCTTAGACCTGCACCGGGTGGGCACCAATCGCCCCGCCTATGGCATTTCCTGGGTAATGTATGACCGCTTAATGACCTTTGGTTCAAAAGAGCTGCCGGATGGGTCTATCTCTTACGACTATACGGTCTTGGAGCCAGAGCTGGCTGAGAGCTGGGAAATGGCTGAAGATGGCCTGTCGGTAGTTTTTAATCTGCGACCTGATGCCACCTTTCACAATGGCACCCCCGTCACCGCTAAAGACGTGAAGTGGTCTTACGATCGGGCCGTATCCATTGGCGGCTTCCCCACGTTTCAAATGAAGGCAGGTGCTTTAGAAAATCCAGACCAGTTTGAAGTGGTAGACGACCAAACCTTTCGGGTGAAGTTTTTGCGGCCCGATAAGTTGACGATGATTGACATGGCAGTGCCGATTCCGGTGATCATCAACTCAGAGCTGGTCAAACCTCACCTCACCGCTGCCGACCCTTGGGGCGCTGAGTGGCTCAACGCCAACGACGCTGGCAGCGGAGCCTACCAGCTCAGCGAGTTTCAGCCCAACGAGCGCATTACGCTTACCCGCTTTGAAAACTGGAAGTCTGGCCCCCTGCCTCAGATCAAAGAGGTAATTGTGCTGAACGTCCCTGAGGCGGGTAATCGCCGAGCGCTGCTAGAAAAGGGCGACATCGACATCAACTACGAGCTGTCAGAAAAAGATCAAAAAGAGCTGACGGCGATGAGCAAGTTCACCACCTACTCTACCCCCATTGAGAACTGCCTGTACTCCATCGACATGCACACCAACGCCCAGCTCAAGGGAGCCGAAAACCCCTTTGCCGATGTCAAAGTGCGTCAGGCCGTCGCCTATGCCATACCCTATGACGCCATCATGGAGACGGCACTCTATGGTCAGGCCGTGCCCATGTATGGCGAAGGGAAGTTTGAGCCAGACTCAACCACTTGGCCCCAGCCGACGCCCTACAAAACCGACATGGAGATGGCCAAAAAGCTGATGGCAGAGTCGGCCTATCCCAACGGTTTTGAAACCGCCTTGGCTTTTGACTTGGGCAATAAAGAATGGGCTGAGCCAGCCGTGGTGCTGATCCAAGAGTCTCTGGCGCAGTTGGGGATTGCCGTAAATATTGAAAAAGTACCCAACGCCAACTTCCGGTCGGTGCTAGTAGAGAAGAGCCGCCCGATGATTGTCAACAATTTTGGCGGCTGGCTCAACTACCCTGACTATTTCTTTTTCTATGCCTATCACGGGCAAGATGCTACCTTCAACGGCAGCTCTTACAAAAATCCAGAAATGGATAAGCTGATCGAGGCGGCACTGGCCTCAGAACCGGGCAAGCCAGACTATGACCAGAACGTCGAGGACTTTATCAAACTGGCCTGGGCCGAAATGCCCCGCGTGCCTCTGGTGCAGCCAAAGCTGTCAGTAGCGATGCAGCCCAGCGTCAGCGGCTATCAGTACTGGTTCCACCGCCAGCTAGATTTTCGCCAGTTGCAAAAAGCCTAGCGTCGCGTCAGCACTCAATTTTAGAGTAATGCTTAGTTCGTAGTGAGCGCTTTAGCGCTCGTGATAAGCGCTAAAGCGCTTACTACCAACCCTAATTTCTAGCTGCCGTAACCAAGCCCTGCAGATTTTTCCAGTCAGTGTCCAGACTCCGGCCTAAACCCAACATTCAAT
This sequence comes from Leptolyngbyaceae cyanobacterium RM1_1_2, assembly GCA_012032345.1. Classification (GTDB taxonomy): domain Bacteria; phylum Cyanobacteriota; class Cyanobacteriia; order Phormidesmidales; family Phormidesmidaceae; genus Sphaerothrix. The sequence goes on from JAAUQI010000069.1 coordinate 9,448, forward strand.
ATGGCTAAACCCTCGACCAGCCAAATTGTTACACAGCGAATTCTGGCAGCGCTGCCCAGCGTCATTGGCGTAGTGATTGTCACCTTTTTGCTAACTCGGGCACTGCCGGGAGATCCGGCGGCATTTTTTGCGGGGCCAGCGGCTACAGCCGCCGCCATTGAAGAAGTTCGCCGCAATTTAGGACTTGATAAGAGCCTGCTAGAGCAGTTTTTTCTGTATGTGGGCGACCTGTTCCGGGGAGATTTGGGCGTGTCGCTGATTACTGGACAAACGGTAGTCTACGACCTAATGACGCGGCTGCCCGCTTCCCTAGAGCTAACCCTGGCGGGACTGGTGTTAGCGATCGCGCTGGCAGTGCCTCTGGGGGTCTTGGCTGCCACACGACCCAACTCCTGGATTGACCACGGCATCAGGCTGCTGGCCACCGCTGGCGTGTCTTTGCCCACCTTTTTCACCGGACTGTTTTTGATTTATCTGCTTTACTATCGGCTGGGGGTAGTGCCTGCCCCGCTGGGACGGCTAAATATTCTCTACAGCGCTCCGCCGCAGATAACCGGGTTTTATCTAGTTGACAGTTTGCTCAGCGGCAATCTGGGGCTGTTTGGGGCGGCGGCGGCGCAGCTATTTTTGCCAGCGGTGACCTTGGGGCTGTTTGCGCTAGCGCCGCTGACACGGGTGACGCGGGCCTCAATGCTGGGGATGCTCTCTAGCGACTTTATCCGCACGGCCCGAGCCAGCGGTCTGCCGCCCCGGCAGGTGCTGTTTGGCTATGCCTTTCGCAATGCCCTGCTGCCGATTGTGACCACTTTGGGAATTGTGTTTTCGTTTTTGCTGGGGGCCAATATTTTGGTGGAGAAAGTTTTCGCATGGCCGGGGATTGGCTCCTATGCGGTGGAGGCGCTGGTGGCCTCTGACTATGCCCCAATTCAGGGGTTTATTTTGACTATGGCGCTGCTGTACGTAGTGCTGAACCTGCTAATTGATTTACTGTATGTCGTCATTGATCCCAGAGCGGGAGTAGAGTCATGACCACAACGCTAAAGCATACTCGCTACGTGATTGGCGAAAACCTGATTACCTTTGCCGCCTTTGCCCTGTTTTTAGCCCTGGCGCTAATGGCTATTCTGGGGCCAGCGATCGCCCCTTACAGCCCATTGACCACCAACTCAGCGATCGCCCTGCAGTCGCCCTCACTCGCCCACTGGTTTGGCACCGATCAGCTCGGTCGAGATGTCCTCAGTCGGGTGATGGTGGCGACTCGACTAGACCTGGGCATTGCTGTGCTGGCGGTGGCGCTGTCTTTTGTGGTCGGCAGCTTTTTGGGCACCTGTGCTGGCTACTTTGGCGGCTGGACTGACCGGATTATTTCGCGCTGTATTGATACGCTGATGGCCTTTCCGCTGTTTGTGCTGGCGATGGGGCTAGTGGCGGCTCTGGGCAACTCGATTGAAAATATTATCTACGCCACCGCCATGATCAATCTGCCGCTCTACACCCGGGTGATTCGCTCAGAGGTGCTGGTGCGGCGATCGGCTGGGTTCGTCGAAGCCGCTCGCCTGACGGGCAACGGCGACTGGCGGATTATGGCCTATCACCTGTTTCCCAATGTGCTGCCCGTGATGATGGTGCATGTGTCTTTGAACATGGGCTGGGCGATTTTGAACGCCGCTGGACTCTCATTTATTGGCCTGGGGGTACAGCCGCCCACAGCAGAGTGGGGGATTATGGTGGCGGAAGGGGCGACCTATATTGTCTCTGGGGAATGGTGGCTGGCGCTGTTTCCGGGGGCCGTGCTGATGCTGGCGGTCTTTTGCTTCAACCTGCTGGGGGACGGCCTGCGCGACCTGATTGACCCCCGCATGAGGACTTGAGCATGTTATCTGTAGAAGATCTAAGTGTTGAATTTCGCACCCGTGCTGGGGTCGTTAAAGCGCTGGAGGCAGTGAACTTCAGCGTTCAGCCCGGTGAAACCGTCGGTATTGTGGGGGAAAGCGGCTCGGGCAAGTCGGTGACGGCCTTTACCCTGATGGGTGTTTTAGACCGAGCGGGCCAGGTCACAGCGGGTCGGGCGCTGTTTCAGAGTAATCGCGTGGCGGTTGATCTACTCAAAGAGTCAGAGTCTTCGCTGCGGCAGCTACGGGGTCAAGAGCTGTCGATGATTTTTCAAAACCCGCGCACGGCCCTCAACCCGATTCGTCAGGTGGGCAAGCAGATTACTGACGTGCTGCGATGCCACAGCGATTTGCCTCCGGCTGACCTGCGCCTGAAAGCCTTAGAGATGCTGGCTAGCGTTCGCATTCCTGACCCGGTTAAGCGCTACGAAGCCTACCCCTATGAGCTGTCTGGGGGGCTGTGTCAGCGAATTATGATTGCCCTGGCTCTGGCCTGCTCTCCTGAGCTGCTGATTGCCGACGAGCCAACCACCGGGCTAGATGTCACCACCCAGACCACAGTAATGAATCTGCTCAAAGACCTAGCAGCCCAGCGGCAGATGGCAACCGTATTGATTACTCACGATCTGGCGCTGGCTTCAGAATACTGCGATCGCATTGTGGTCATGCACGCGGGCCATGTGGTGGAGTCGGCACCGACCCACAGCCTGTTTAGCCAGCCGCGCCATCCCTATACGGCCAAGCTGATTGCCGCTACGCCCGAACCTCACAAGTCTTTTGCTGAGCTGATGCCGATTGGGGGTAACCTGCCCGATCTCAAAGCCATGGACTTAGCTCCCTGTCGATTTAGTACTCGCTGCGATCGCTTTGACTCAGCCCTCTGTGGCCAAACGCCCTTAAAGCGAGCCGCTCTCGCCCCTGACCATCAGGTCGCCTGCTGGCAGCCGCTGTAATCGCTGTTCCCACCCTCAAACCCATGACCCAGCTCCAACCCCATTTCGCCAACGCTCTCCCGCACCTGCCGCCGCCCCTGCTGCGAGTTGAGAACCTGTGCAAGGTTTTTCCCGTGGGCAAGGCGGCTCAGCTTCACGCTGTCGATCAGGTTTCCTTTCAGATTCAGCCGGGGGAAAGCCTTGGCCTTGTGGGCGAATCAGGCTGCGGCAAGTCTACGCTGATTCGCCTGATTACTCGCCTGCTAGACGTGACCTCAGGAGAAATCTATTTCGATGACGCCCTGCTCAGCACGACTGCGGCCCGCCAGTTTCCCCGCAGCCAGCATCGCGCCAGCCTCCAGCTCGTCTTTCAAGACCCCACCGACAGCCTCAACCCCCGATTTAGCGCCTACGACACCATTGCCGACCCGATCCGCCGCCTCAGCCCTCAGCAGGACAAACAGCAGCTCCAGGCGCGGGTGGCTGAGCTAGCAGACTGGGTGGGACTGCCCCAGGATTTGCTCAGTCGTTTTCCGCACCAGCTTTCAGGGGGGCAAAAAGCTCGGGTAGGCATTGCTCGGGCGATCGCGCTCAATCCGAAGCTACTGGTACTAGACGAGCCGACCTCGGCGCTAGACGTCTCAGTGCAGGCGGTGATTTTGCATTTGCTGGCAGACCTAAAGCAGCGCCTGGGCATGAGCTATTTGTTTGTCTCTCATGATCTCAATGTCATCCGCCTGCTGTGCGATCGCGTCTTGGTGATGTACCTGGGCAAGATTGTCGAATCCGGCCCCGTAGACCAGATCTTTAGCCATCCCCAACATCCCTATACAGAGGCGCTAATTTCGGCGATTCCCAGCTTTGAATCTAAACCTCACCCGATCGCGCTGACGGGAGAACCCCGCAGCCCGATCAATCCTGCCCCCCAGGTTTGCCGCCTCTATGGTCGCTGCCCCCGAGGTGAAGATCGCTGTCAGCAGGTAATGCCAGAACTGCAGGCGATCGCCCCCAATCACCAAGTTGCCTGTCATTTTCCGGTTAGCGCTGCGGCTGACTCCCGAGACTAGACCCAGATTACACCAGCGCCTCGACAGGGGCAGGCATTGAGTCAGGCGTTTCGTACCAGGCGGCCCACTGGCGTAAAGGAATCACCGGATGGGGCTGGCAACTGTTGTCTGGATCTTCAAAGTTGTAGGCGTCTACCAGCGTAGTCAGCGTTTTCTTGAGTTGAGGATCTAGCTTTCTTTCTTCATTCAGTGATATTTTGGCTGCTGTCATGCTGGCTCGGGCATAGGCCATCTCACTGAGCAACCGTCTGGCGGTCGGCGGAGATTCTTCATGCTCAGCGATCGCAAACAAAATTCGCACTGCACTGGTCGCAATTTTCTCATCCGAATTGAGCAGGCCAGGGGTGATGCCCAGCTCTTCTTTGTCGAGAAAAGTAATGTATGGCGAGACTTCCTTAGAGGGTACTTCTCCCCAAGATCCCCACACCAGAGCTGCCCTCTTTTGGCGTTGTACTCTTGGCTAAAGTTTTGCAAAAAGAGCTTGCGCCCGGTGCGAAAATCTCCGGCAGGCTCACTGCGGCAGAGAAAACCCACCAGCCGATCTTGAATGTAATCGGTTGTTTCTTCAACATTCATGCCCCGCAGCAAAGCATAGCGATAAAACCAGGGCGTAATTCTTTGAAAAATACCGTAGTCGGAGTCGATGGGAAATTTACTCATATCATCGGGGGCTAGCTCAGTCAGATGATTGGGATCAGCCGAATTAAGCTGAGTATACTTATTCGGAATCTTTTGAATGGTTGCTAGATCATTGCCAAAGCGATCGTCAATTTCGGTGGCAACAATATGGTCAAAGTCGTGCCACTCTGGAATTGGGTGTGGCACAAAATAGTTAATTAGAGGCTGGTTGTAGTCTCCTTCTCGAACGGCCTGTTTACCCCCTGGCTGAGTGATGACAGCGTGGCGAGGAATGCGCTTGCGAGGTAAAACATCGGGCTGGCAAGACTGAATGAACATCACAGTTCCCACGTTCAACAAGGCAACACCCAGACCGTTTTGCTGTAGCAAAGACCAGAAATACTGGAGTTCTCTGGCATAGAGACTGGCTAAAGGGGCAAATCTTTGGGCGTCTGCTTTTGAGCAGAGGCGTCTGCCATTAAACTCAGTCAGCGAAACCGCTATTTTAAGCAATGCCTCTGCAGTCTCTGAAGAGAAATTAGGACGGGCTTGCAATCCCTTTGAACCATTGCCCAGTAGATCAAAGGCAGAAACTTTGAACTCCTGTCTGAGAAAAGTGACAATGTTGTTGCGTACCTTTTCTTTGAGCTGGTGAGCGATTCGATCAATATTGCTCGGATCGCCCATGATAGGGGATGTCTTAATATCACTGGGAATGTAGGAATTGGTCACAGGTTTAGCACTCCATACAGTCTTGTAGGCTTCAAGAATTGGGATAATCAGCTCATTTGGGGGGCTAAAACGGTTTGACAGCGGTTGCGATCTGATTAACTAACAAAACTCTTGAAATCCTTATTTTGCCGTAGGCTGAGTGAAGCTTTAGCGCAACCCAACGAAACCATCGTTGGCGTTGAGTTTCACTTCGTTTTGCCCACACTACGCAAGGAACTTTTGTCAGTCAATCAGATATTATCGCTAGCCATGAAGAGACATTATTGTCAGTCAACCAGCCAATAGCCTGAGTTTTTTATCAGGAAAATACTGAATCAAAAAGCTCTACACCATTTCTTCATAAATCTATTAGCCGGTCTACTCGTAAAAATATGTAAATCTCAGTAACCTGGCAGCTGAGCTATCCGTAAATTCTCGTTGACTGCGTCTCTAAAACTTCTTTTTCCAGCAATAGTTTCTCTGGCTTTCTTACTCTCGCAAGCTATTTTTGTCAAGCGCATAGTTCGTAGGTTTGAGCTAAGAACATTGTGAGGAGAAGAGTGTAGACTGTTAAAGCTCTTTAAAGGACGGGCATATTGAAGGGTAAACACTGGGAAACATGTTGAAGCAGATACCCTAGTAGTACCTTTTAGGGGCTGAGCTTACAAACCGCTGCTAGATGTTTTTGAGCTGTTGGCAAACTCCTGCCACTAGAGCTATCTGCTGGAGACTATGTATCAAGACAAATCAGAAGAATTCGTGATAGAAAGTGAGGCTAAATTTCGCAGTGCCTTTGATTACGCAGCAATTGGCATGGCGCTGGTAGGGCTGGAGGGTAGCTGGCTAGAGGTCAACCAGGCCCTGTGTGAAACTCTGGGGTATTCTGAGCCAGAACTGTTGGGCCTAACATTTCAAGACATTACCCACCCCGCTGATTTAGAGGCTGACCTGGGCTGTGTGCAGCAGCTGCTGGCTGGAGAAATTCGTAGCTACCAGATAGAGAAGCGCTACATCCACAAACAGGGCCAGGAAGTATGGGTATTGCTGAGCGTATCGCTGCTGCAAGACGCGAACGGCCAGCCGCTTTACTTTGTCTCTCAAATACAGAACATCTCACAGCGCAAACGCGTAGAAAATAATCTGCGGCTGCAGAGCACAATTGTGAGAAACATAGCTGAGGGCGTGTGTATGCTCAGAGCTGCAGATGGGGTCATTGTGTACGCTAACCCCAAGTTTGGGCAGATGTTTGGCTATGAACCTGGAGAACTAATTGACCAACATGTTTCTATTTTGAACTACCCAGATGTCGATGAAGGCAGCGTAGAATCTGCTGAGCGCATCATGGCAGAGATTCACCGTCAGGGAGAGTACACCTACGAAGTCCACAACATCCACAAAGACCGCTCTGACTTTTGGTGCCGAGCCACTACCTCGGTTTTTGAACATCCTGAATACGGCTGTGTGTATGTCGCAGTTCAGTCAGACATCACCCAGGAGAAACGAGCGGCTGCAGAGATCCGTTTGCTGCAAAGCCTGACGCTGGCTATCAGTGCTGCAGAGGACTTTGACGCAGCGCTGAATTTGATCCTACAGCAGGTGAGCGAGACCTACGGCTGGATCTATGGGGAAGCCTGGATTCCTAACCTGGAGGAGAACGTTTTGCACTGCAGCCCTGCTTTTTATAGCTGTGCTAAGCACCAAAAGGGCTGCTGTGCTTTGGCTCCTCTTAGCCAATTCAGAAGCCTGAGCGAGACGTTTACCTTTGCGCTAGGTCAGGGGCTACCCGGTCGGGTATGGCGCTCTAAGCAGGCAGAGTGGCAGACGGATGTATCGATGCAGCCAGAAGCGGTTTTTTTGCGGCACTCAATTGCAGCAGAGTACGGCATCAAGGCCAGCCTAGGAATTCCAATCGTGACGAGTCAGGGGGAAGTGCTGGCCGTGCTGGTCTTCTTCAGGCAAGAGGCCACTAGGAGCGACCCGCAGATGATTGATAGTCTGAGCGCGATCGCCGCTCAGCTAAACCTGCTGATGCAGCGTAAACGCGCAGAGGCAGCCCTCTATAGAGAAAAAGAGCTGGCCCAGGTAACGCTAGAGTCCATCGGGGATGGGGTGATTACGACTGATGCCCAAGGCCAGGTAGACTATCTCAACCCGGTCGCTCAAGTTCTAACGGGTTGGCACCTGGAAGCGGCCAGAGGACTGCCGTTTAGAGAAATTTTTCAAATTTTCAATCAGTCTACGCGCCAGCCTGTGGACAATCCCATTGAGCAGGCGCTGCGAGAAAAGCGCACTGTAGCTCTTGCCCCAAATACTGTGCTGATCAACCGTCAGGGCCGAGAAATTGCTATCGATGATTCGGCAGCCCCAATTTGCACCGCAGCGGGTGAAGTCTTAGGCGGCGTGATGGTGTTTCACGACGTCACCCAGAGCCGCACACTGTCGCAGCAGCTTTCGTGGCAGGCCAGTCATGACCCGCTAACGCGGCTAATCAATCGGCGTGAGTTTGACTGCTGCTTGGAAAGTGTCGTCAGTCAGGCCCAGTTACACGAGCAGTCTCATGCTCTTTGCTGTCTTGATCTAGATCGCTTCAAGACTGTCAACGACACCTGCGGACATGCAGCAGGGGACGAACTGCTGCGGCAGGTAACGGCGCTAATGCAGAGACAGATTCGTAAAACAGACACGCTGGCGCGACTCGGCGGCGATGAGTTTGGTCTGATTTTGCATCATTGCCCTCCTAGTCGAGCTGTCCGCATTGCTAGCAGCCTGTGTGAGAAAGTACAGGCATTTCGCTTTGTTTGGCAAGGGCAAAGCTTTGGTATCGGCGTCAGTATTGGCTTAGCAATTGTGGATGCTGAGTGTGAGAGCGCTCAGCAGGTGATGGTGCAGGCAGACACTGCTTGCTATGGAGCCAAGCGAGGCGGACGCAGTCGGGTTCATTACTATAGGTCAAACGATACTGGCTTAGTCCAGGCTCACGGATAAATCTTGCTAGCGAACGATCATCTTTAGGCCCACCAAAATCATAGCAGTGCCAAAGATGCGCTGCAGCAGACTCTCTGGTAAATGAACCGCAAATTTTGCTCCGACTAGGCCACCAAACACAAACCCCAGGCAAATCAGCGCCGCCGCCCCCACATCCACATGGCCTTGCTGAAAATAAGTCCAGGCTCCCAGTAGGCCAATCGGAGGCACTAACAAAGCCAAAGTTGTTCCCTGGGCGTCATACTGGGAAAACCCAAACATATAGATCAGGGCTGGCGTGACCAAAACGCCGCCGCCAATACCAATCAGACCGCTGATGGCTCCCACCCCCAAGCCAAGCACCATATACAGTAATACTTCCATCAGGTATTGCTCCTAGAATTGTCACTCATTCTCCATTACCAGCTCCATGCGATCGCCGCGAAAGCGAGTCACACCATATTCAATCACGTTTCCCTTTTGATCAACATTGATCGCCTCAGACAGCAAAATTGGCCCTGTAGCTGGCATTCTCAGAAACCAAGCATCTCTGGGCTGAGCCAGGCGAGCGGAAATGCGGGTATGGCGACGACTGTGATCACAGTCGTATTCGCTCTGCAGCATTGTGGAAATGGAGTGATAGATCCGACAGTGAGCAGCCAAATTCGGAAACCGCTGGCTGGGAAAATGGCTGCTAGAAATGCAGATTGGAACTTCATCGGTGAGGCTAAGCCGCTCAAATAGCAGCACCAAATTGCCTACCGGAATTTCGAGATGCTGGGATAGTTTGCTGTCGGCGTTGAGTTCGGCCACCCGCAATACCTGCCATTGGGGCTTGAGAGACTGGGCCTTTAAAGCCTCGTTGTAGCGCACTCGCTTGCCAATGGGGACGGGAACGGGCGCTGCCACCACAAAGGTGCCTCGACCTCGCTCTACCCCAACGATACCCTCCTGCCGCAGGACTTCGACTGCCCGCCGTAGGGTATGACGATTGACGTTAAAACGATCGCTCAGCTCGGTTTCTGTCGGCAGGCGATCGCCTACCTTAAAGACCGATTCTTGGATATTTTGACGAAGTTCGCTGGCAATTTGCAGGTAGAGCGGCAGGGCTGCTTGATACATATCAGTAAAATGGCGGTTGCTCAAAGTGCTTGCGCTTTGGTCAAAAATTAGCTACATATCTGTCTAGACATCTACATCTTTATTAAGATGCAGTCAAGTTTAGGTTAAGCCGTGATGAACTCAGTGACTCCTCAGCAGTTTTTTGCAGAAACTGCTAAACCAGCGCCCCTCCCAACCTCCAGGCAGGTTTGGATGACTCCGCTGGCTCAGGCCCCGCTGGCCCTTTTAGAGCGGCGCGTAGCTGTTCTGGGTGACTGCCCAGACGATAGCTTTCTGCGATCGCCGATACTACCCTGACTAAAATGCAGATGGTAAATCAGTTTAAGGGCAGCCCACAGGTGCTGCCTTGGCCTCTCTTCCAAACCTCATCAGAGGTACAGCCGTGAATATTTTATTTGTCTGCTCCGGCAATATCTGTCGCAGTCCCCTGGCTGAGGCTCTGCTGCGCTACAAGGTTTCTAGCCTGACGCTCTCATCAGGCTCCACGGCCTCAGAGCCAAACATTCGGGTCAAATCGGCAGGTACGGCTGCCTCTGCCCGACAGCCTATGTCGCTCCTGATGGAAACTATTTTGCAGGAAAAGGGAATTGACAGCACTCACCAGTCCCAGCGGCTGAACTGGGATCTGCTGGACTGGGCCGATCTGATTTTGACTATGACCCGCGCCCAGAAGCTGCTGCTGACCTCCCAAATTCCACAGCTAACGCCTAAGCTTGCCACTCTCAACGAGTACGCTGACCAGAGCGCCTTTCCCGACATTGAAGATCCCTACGGCAGCGACTTGAACAGCTACCGCCAGTGTGCCGCTGAAATTGAAGCGGCCTGCGATCGCCTCTTGAGCAAACTACAAACGCTGGTATGATCTTGGTCATGAGCACGTCGCCCGCTGCCGAGACTGTAAAGAGTGCATCGTCGTGCCTATCTGTAATCGTTTGACTAGCTGCTTTGTTGCCATGCTCCCTGAACTGACTCGCCTGATCGAACTTTTTCAGCTTCCCTTTATGCAGCGGGCCGTTATCGGCGGCGTGCTGACCGGGCTGATGGGCGGGAGGCTGGGCAGTTTTACAATTCTGCGACAGCTCTCTTTTTTTAGCGATGCTTTGGGGCATTCGGCCCTGCTGGGCATTAGCCTTGGGGTGCTGCTGGGGTTAGACCCTAACTGGGTGCTGCTGCCGTTTGCGGTGGTTTGCGCCTTGGGGGTCACCTATCTGCTAGAAAAAACGCAGCTCTGGACAGACGCGCTGCTGAATATCGTTTATTCGTCTTCTCTGGCGATCGCAGTTATTACTCTCAGCTTTGTAGGGCAGTACAAAGGCGGCTTAAACAATCTGCATCTTTGGCGATATTCTGGCGGTTCGCAATGTGGATTTGGTCTCCAGCAGCCTGCTGCTAGGGGTTTGTACCGTCTTTATCGCGCTGACTTTGCGAACTCAGATACTGCTGACTTTGCACGAGCCGCTAGCGATCGCCCAGGGCGTTGCGGTGACGGCTCATCGCACAGCCTTTATCGTACTGCTGGCGCTGGCTGTGGGGGTTTCTATTAAGGCAGTCGGGGCTTTATTGATCAGCGCCTTTGTGGTGATTCCGGCCTGTGCTGCCCGACTGCTGAGCCGTACTTTTACGGGCTATGTGGTGCTGTCGGCGCTCATCGGTGCCATCAGCGCCGTGGTGGGCATGGTGTTTTCGGCTGGGTTTAATTTACCCTCGGGGCCGAGCATTGTGGTGACGCAGCTGGCTATTTTTCTGGGGTCGGTTTCAATATCTCAGCAGTGGGGCTGAACCAGTTCATTTCAATTTTAGAGGATGTCTCAAAAGTCTCTAAGGTGTATGCTGTTGCAACTCCCCTAAATTCTCCACAGAAAGCTATTCCTTAGGCAGAGGTCATTGAAAGGTGCGACGCAGCAATCGCCATTCTTGAGGGGTACTCAAAAACTACAAACTGATTCAGGCTGAACCGGACAGGTGCGATCGCCAATTGGATTTTCCTCCAAAAATAGAAAAGATAGCTCAGTCAGATTGGACAGAACAGATACGTCTGTAATCTGGTTTTGAGCCAAAGCTAGTACAGCCAGCTCAGTCAGATTGGACAAAGGTGTGACGTCTACCACCTGATTGGTATTAAGTCCGAGCGTGAACAGATCACTCAGCTCGGCCAGAGCCTCTACGTGAGTAATACGATTTTCTCCGATCTCAAGGTTTGTCAAGCGGGCTAGGTTTGCCAAAGCCTCTATGGTTTCAATTTGGTTGAAGCTGAGATCTAGCCAATCTAGGCTCGTTAGAGTTGATAAAGGCCCTATGTCTGAAATTTGATTCACCTGAACGCTTAATCGCGTGAGCTGAGTCAGGGCAGATAGCGGCGCTATGTCTGAAATCTGATTACTTCCGAGATCGAGTTCTGTGAGCTGAGTCAGCTCAGAAATAGGGGTAATGTCCGAAATTTGATTATGATCGAGATACAGCCAGGTTAGTTTATTTAGATGTGAGAGCGGCGTAATATCTGAAATTTGATTGCCACTCAGAAATAGCCAGTCAAGATGGGTTAGCGTCTCTATCGGCGCAACCTCTGAAATCTCTAATCGATTTAGATCGAGTCTGGTTATCTCCGTCAATACTTCCTCAGCGCGATCGCAGTCTTGCGTCTGCGCTGTTCCTAACAATACTTCAACTGTGTGGCGGGCTTCGGGGGTTAAGCTCTCCTGGTTCTCACACCAGTCGGCAAATCGACTGTATGTGCTGGCGCTAGACTGAGCAACTGTGCAGCCAAGGCTTGCTGTTGCCCAAGTTGCCAGAAAACCAGCGCTAATGAGTCTTTGAGTCTGAAGAATTTTGATTTTCATAAGAGCGGTCGCAAGTTTGTTTTTCATTCGATAGAAAATTAATTTAGGAATAGAACAGGTGGCTTCAAGAATTAGATTGCCATCTGAATGAAGTATATGGAGCCTGCCGAACTCAGTAGAGATATTAGGCCAGAAATTTCATTGGTTCCTAAAATCTAGTGGAGTGCGCTTATCTCAGGCGGTCGCTGCGATCGCCTGAGTGCACAGTAACCATGCATATCCCCTAACCAATGGAACCGATTAGAGGGCGCGATCGCCATAAGTTTTTAAAAACCGCTTTAAGCTTAAAGCTTACGTGAAGTGCGGCTACAGATTGTAAACCTAACTACACTCTGCTCCAAGGTTTTTTTTCAAAATGCTGAGACAATTTTCAAAGGCAGAAGC
>JAAUQI010000116.1 GCA_012032345.1 Leptolyngbyaceae cyanobacterium RM1_1_2
ACCTGCCAGCGCCGGATCACATCCTGACAAAACTCTCGAAATAGATCTGTTCCCGGTAAGTCGTAGGGTGGAAACAGCTCTTGGGGACGAGGCTCAGCAAACGTCCGCAGGGCGTGGGGGTTGGGGTCGGGTTGATGCACCGCAGGCGACCGCAGGTGGGGGATTTCAAAGGCGGCGAACTGCTGGTTCCACTGGTTCAACCAGGTGCCGCTGGGGTCAAACACCAGGAACCGTCCCCGCATCGATTTCTTTTTTTGCAGCAGGTGCCGTTACCAAAGTCAGAGCCTGGGGGCCTGCTCCCACAATTGCCACGGTCGATGGATTCGGGTAATGCAACTTCGGGTAATGTGAGTCGGACATCTAGCATGGATCAAATAAAATTGAGAATGATAATCATTTTAGCTGTATTATGGCTCCATGCGATACTCCTCAAACTCTGATCTTCCGAATATCACGCTAGTATCCGGTCCCTGCGGCGCAGGTAAAACAAGCTGGATTCGGCAGCAGGCTCTTGCTGCTCCGGGAATTTATCTTAGTTTAGGCGCAGAGTCAGCGGTGGATATGGCCTATCTGACTGCCGAAGTTCCTGACCTGACCGTGCTGCCCACCAGCGTACTATCTGCCAGCGTACAATCTGCCAGTAATCTCAGCAAACTGAGCGAGCTGCTAGAGCATCCGCCTGCCGAGGCGGTTTATATTGAGCTGAGTCCTCAGCTTGATCTGAACTCTCTGCCGCTAGACCTAGTCACGGCCTGTCGTCGCATAGCTGTCCTGCCGCCCGGACTGCGCCAGACCCGATGGCACGATTGGACAGATCTGGTGGTAACTGGCGCTGAGATAACTGGTGCTGAAACGAGTCTGCTATCATCCCCGCCCCTCTGGAACAGGGTTCTTACCGGGCAGGTGTTCGACTTGTCCAGCCTCAACACTCTGTGGTACGAGCTGACCCAGGGGGCTTACGGCACCGTCCGGCGGGCCAAGGGCATTTTTGATGTGGCAGATGGCCGAGCGCTCTACTGGACCTTCGTGGCCGGCCAGCCTGAGACAGCTTACCTGGAACTCAACTTGCCTCGCTGGCTCCAGGGCAGACCAGAGCGGTTTAGCGGCCTTGAGGTTGTGGGTCAGGGGCTAGATCAGGCTGCGGTTGCCCAGACCCTTCAGGACTGCTGTTTGAGCGAGCAGGCGATCTTCTACTACCAGCAGCAGGTCAAAGATCTATTAGCGCAAGGAGAAGCGGCGTGAAAATTGCGGTAATGTCTTGTATTCACGGAAACTACGAAGCGTTGAATGCAGTTCTATCGGACATCGATAAGCAGCGAGCCGAACAAATCTACTGCCTGGGCGATCTGGTTGGCTATGGTCCCCATCCTAATGCAGTAGTAGAGATGATTCGCAGCCTCGATATTCCCACCTGTCAGGGCTGTTGGGATGAAGATATTGTGGAAGGATTGAACGCCTGTGAATGCAGCTATCCCGCGGTGCTGGCAGAGCAGCGCGGCAAGCTAGCCCACGACTGGACCAATCAGGCAATTTATCCAGAAGTCCGAGAATTTCTGGCTCAGCTTCCTTTGAGCTTGCGGGACGACAACCTCTGTTTTGTACATGGCAGTCCGCACAATCAGCACGAATACCTGCTGCCCGAAGTCAACGCTTTTGTGGCAATGGAGCGCGTTCTGGCAACCGGGGCTGACGTGCTGTTCTGCGGCCATACCCATGTGCCCTACGTGCGGACGCTTGACGACAGCCAGATCCAGATTCGCGTTAAGCAGATGCAGAATCCGGAGACAGAGCTGCAATTTTCTACTCCGCTGAAGCGAATTGTAAATGCTGGGTCGGTGGGCGAACCTCGCCACGGTAGACCCAACGCCACCTATGTAATCTACGACCGGGATACGGAACAGGTAACGCTGCGAGAAGTGCCCTACGACTATCAGAAAACCTGCGCTGCGATTCTGGAAAAAGGCTTGCCGTCAATTTTTGCATGGCGTTTGGCCAGAGGGCTAGAGTTTGCCGAACGGGCCGATGATCCAACCCATGTTTGTGAGCGATAGCCATGACCAACAAACTATTTGATTTTGATGCTAGCCCTAATATGCCAGTCGATAACTACGATGTTGTCGTTCGTCAAAGCATTCCAGGGTACGATGCCCTCATGAGTATGCTGGCTGCTCTATTCCGCGTCTACTTGACCGATGATGCTCACATTCTGATTGTCGCAGCAGGCGGTGGCAATGAGATCAGCACCCTGGGGCAAGCGCATCCAAGCTGGCAATTTACAGGGGTTGATCCTTCTGAAAAGATGCTGGCGGTGGCTCAATCAAAAGTCGTATCCTTGGGACTGAGCGATCGCGTCACGCTGCACAATGGATTTGTACAAGAGCTACCGATATATCCTTATAACGCTGCTACTAGCCTACTCGTGATGCATTTTTACCCGATGACGGCGCGAAACTGGAGTATTTAAAGGCGATCGCGGCTCGTCTGCAATCGGGTAGTCCGTTTGTGCTGGTGGATCTGCAAGGCGATAAACAGTCTGAAGAATTTGAGCGATTAGTAGATGGATGGCAGACAAGAGCAAAAATGGCAGGGATGGCAGCAGAACGGCTTGCTGAATTACGAAGCAAAACACATCAACACCTGCCCTGTATTCCAGAATCGCGAACGCTAGAACTGCTAGAGCAAGCTGGGTTTAGAGGAATAACTCGTTTTTATACTGGATTTGTTTCACAGGTTGGTTGGCGTTTTTGAAGTAGCTGCAAGTTGCTCAAGATTTTGGGGTGGAAGCAATGACCTATTGGGCAATTCTGAGCGGAATCGAAGGTAATTTAGCCGCGTATGAAGCTGTGCTGGCAGATATCAAGCGGCAGCGACAATCAATCGCAGAACTGTATATTTTGGGTGATGTAATTGCTGCAACGTCTGCAAGCACAAAAGTGATTCAACGAATTAGAGCGCCTCGCGCTAATGAGCTTGTGCCTCAAGTGTGTCAGGGTTAGTGGGAAGAACAGTTGCTGATCTTGCATGGCCTGGGCCGAACCGGCGAACCTACGGAACTGATCGAGCAACACAGTATGGCGATGGTCAAAACGCTGTGGGATGCCGTTCTCGCGATACTGTTGAATGGGTACGCTCGCTGGATTTGGTTTCTTTGAACTGGACTGTCTGCTGATTCACGGCAGCACGGTCAGCGTCAGTGAGCAGCTCACACCAGAGACATTGCCGCTGCAAATGCTGGATCGTCTGATGCGGATGGATGCCAACACCCTGTTTTGCGGACGCTCTGGGCTAGCGTTCCAGTACCAGATTCAGCAGGGCGGCCTGACTTCAACGGTTATCACCTTAGACCAACCGGCGACACCCCAAACCAGCCTGGTGAAAGCGCGACAGATCGTTGGCGTGGGCAGCGTTGGCCGGATTCCAGGACAGGCCACCTACACGCTTTACAGCCCCGGTTCTAACCAGGTTGAGTTCAAAACGGTGCGCTACGGTTCAGGCAAAGGATTTCAGTCCACATTGTCTCTTTATTAATTGAACCGTAAACCTATTCGCGCTCAAATCTAATTACAGCTCCTGCTCCTGTTGTCTTCTAAAGTTTTTTTGTTTTTGCACATTGCGACATGCAAGCTGGGCCGTTTGATTGACGTAATCTCTGGCGATGTCTTTGCCTTGGCTCTGGTGGATCTGCCGGACGTAGGGGCTACCTGCAATCAGCATCAGCGCAATCTGCTTAGGGTTACAGCCTGTCTCAAAGGCTCGTTTCGCCACCAGATAATCCTGCTGCACCAGATTGCTGGCACGAACGCCCTGACTGTAGCGCTGCCAGAGTTGGCGATAGGGCTGCTGGGGCGGCAAATCAAGCCC
>JAAUQI010000016.1 GCA_012032345.1 Leptolyngbyaceae cyanobacterium RM1_1_2
CGGCAGAAGACCCTGAGTTTGAGACGTTCTACACCAAGAACATCTTGCTCAACGAAGGACTGCGCGCTTGGATGGCCCCGACTGACCAGCCACACGAGAAATTTGTATTCCCCGAAGAGGTACTGCCACGTGGTAACGCTCTCTAGTAACTCTTACATTGCTGGCCGCGACCAGGAATCCACCGGATTTGCCTGGTGGTCTGGCAATGCACGTTTGATCAATCTGTCTGGTAAATTGCTGGGTGCCCATGTCGCCCATGCTGGCCTGATCGTATTTTGGGCTGGCGCAATGACCTTGTTTGAGGTAGCTCACTTTGTTCCCGAGAAGCCTCTCTACGAGCAAGGATTTATTTTGCTCCCCCACCTGGCAACGCTGGGCTGGGGAGTAGGTGCAGGTGGAGAAGTCATAGATACTTTCCCCTACTTTGTAGTCGGTGTTTTGCACCTGATTTCTTCTGCCGTTCTAGGCTTGGGTGGTATCTACCACGCCGTACGCGGCCCTGAGACTTTAGAAGAGTATTCTTCCTTCTTTGGTTATGACTGGAAGGACAAAAACAAGATGACTACCATCATCGGTATTCACCTCATCCTTCTGGGCTGTGGTGCCTTCCTACTGGTGATCAAGGCTTGTTTCTTAGGCGGTGTCTATGACACCTGGGCACCCGGTGGGGGTGATGTCCGTGTTATTACCAATCCAACCCTCAACCCCGCCACCATTTTTGGCTATCTGCTGACGTCTCCTTTTGGCGGCGAAGGCTGGATCATTGGTGTCGATAACATGGAAGACATCATTGGGGGTCACGTTTGGGTAGGTCTAATCTGTATCGCTGGTGGTATTTGGCACATCCTGACCAAGCCTTTTGGCTGGGCACGCCGTGCCTTTATCTGGTCTGGTGAGGCTTATCTCTCCTACAGCTTAGGTGCCCTCTCCCTGATGGGCTTTATTGCTTCCTGCTACGTCTGGTTTAACAACACTGCCTATCCCAGTGAGTTTTACGGCCCTACCAATGCCGAATCTTCTCAGGCTCAAGCCATGACCTTCCTGGTGCGTGACCTGCGCTTAGGAGCTAACATTGGTGCTGCCCAAGGCCCTACAGGTTTGGGTAAGTATCTGATGCGCTCTCCGACAGGTGAGATCATCTTTGGGGGGGAAACCATGCGTTTCTGGGACTTCCAAGGCCCTTGGCTGGAGCCGCTACGTGGCCCCAACGGTCTGGATCTTGAAAAGTTGCAGAATGACATTCAGCCCTGGCAGATTCGTCGCGCCGCTGAGTATATGACTCATGCGCCCAACGCATCTATCAACTCTGTGGGCGGTATCATCACCGAGATTAACTCTGTTAACTTTGTGAACCCCCGTCAGTGGCTGTCAACCTCTCATTTTGTGTTAGGTTTCTTCTTCTTGATTGGTCACCTCTGGCACGCGGGCCGCGCCCGGGCTGCTGAAGCTGGCTTCGAGAAAGGACTCGATCGCATTGCTGAGCCGGTACTGTCAATGCCCGATCTTGACTAGGGTTAAGCTGACTGGCTGAGAAGCCTAGTTAGGCATCAGAGGCTTCCGTCTTAGGGCGGGAGCCTTTTTGTTTAAGCGTGCCGGGTTCCGAGTAGGATCAGAGTAACTGGTTTTGTAGGGAGAATTCGAGGCATTAGAACCATGCTAGGGTCACCACTGCTCTCAAAAATGATGCGATTACTGCTACTGCTGCTGCTGCTGGCGATCGCTTGGACAAGCTCAGTGCCCACAGTAGGCGCTGAAAGTTTCGATCGCCAAAATTTACGGATGCAAGACTTTTCAGGTCAGGATCTGCGCGGCAACGACTATACCCGCACCGATCTGGCCGATGCCAATCTCAGCGGCGTCAACCTGCAAGGCGTTCGCCTATTCGATACCACCCTGGTTCGAGCCAACCTGGAAAACGCAGACTTGAGATTTGCCACCCTAGACGGTGCTCGCCTGAACCGTGCCAATCTCACCAACGCCAATCTGGAGGGTGCTTACGCTTTTGATACAGATTTTCGCGGAGCCATTATTACAGGGGTAGACTTTACAGATGTGCTTTTAGACCCCCAAACCAACGATATTCTGTGTGAAACAGCGACAGGTACCAACCCGGTCACCGGGCGTGAAACCCGCGAAACGCTGCTTTGCCCCTAGTCACGGACGAGTCAGCCTACTCGCTGCTAGAGGTAGCCGTGTTCAGCTAAGAAATCGGCAGTAATGCCTGAAATCTGAGCTGGCTCAGCGTCTTCTAAAAGGCTGCGATCGCCCCGCTGCCCGAGAAATGCAAACTTCTCTACGTATTTGCCCAAAACATCCCCTTCTAGGTTGACCCACTCACCCGGCTGCAGATACTGCAGATTGGTTTCAGCATAGGTCACGGGGATCACCGCTACCGTAAACCAGTCTCCAGAGGCGCTGCAGTCAGCCACCGTCAGACTGACGCCGTTGACAGCAATGCTGCCCTTAGGCACGATATAGCGAGCCACCCTGGGGTCTTTCAAGGTAAAGCTCATTTCCCAGGCATTAGTCACCTGAGCTGATTTTTCTAGCTGGCCGCTGCCGTCTACGTGCCCGGTGACAAAGTGACCGCCAATTTTGCTGCCCACCCGCAGCGAAGCTTCTAGATTAACCACGGCCCCTTCACCCCGTTTGCCGAGAATTGAACGACTTAGCGTCTCGGGCGAGGCCGAAGCCGTAAACCCCTGGGGCAAAACAGCCTCAACCGTCAGGCAAACGCCGTCTACCGAGACGCTATCGCCATACTCAAGCGTCTGTAGCAGGCGATCGCTGCCCGACCCCGTGCAGGTAATTTTCAACTCTGACCGGGTGTAGGATAAAACTCCCAGCGTTTGAATCAGGCCAGTAAACACAAGTTTTTAGTGAGAAGCGCTAAATTACCCCAGCAATTACGCCCATCTTGAAAGAGTTCGGGGCATACTGGAAAATATTAAGAAGGCTCAGACTGAGAGAAAGGACGGTTGGCTTCAGAGCATACGTCCGTAGCTCAGATAGGGCATTCTTCACCTTTCATCATATTGGCATAGCTCCTTAATCGAGGCTAGATGATTTAGAGATTAAATGTGAAATTTTAATTTTTTAGAGTATTTTCACCGGCCACGGATAGTCCATAAATCCTGGCTTAAGATATGAATCTAGTCCACTGAGTAACCAAAAGCTCACCTTCCTTGCTTCGGAGTCTAGAGGCTAATCCCATGATTGAGATGAAAGTTGCTGGAATTGCCCTTGATGCAGCTTCCCGCAGTCCGATTGTGTTGCTCAGAGATGCATCAGAAAGGCGTGCCCTGCCTATCTACATTGCACCTGACCAGGCAAGGTCAATTATCAATGCCTTGGAAAATCAGGTGCCGCCCCGACCCCTAACCCACGACCTGTTTGTGAACCTGATTGATGAGTGGGACATGGCGCTGGAGAAAGTGGTGATTTATGCCCTACGCGATAACACCTTCTACGCGGTGTTGAAGGTGACCAAGGGAGAAGAGAAGAAGGAGATTGACGCTAGACCCAGCGATGCGATCGCTATTGCCCTGAGGACTGACTCCCCCATCTGGGTGATGGAAGAAGTCGTGGCAGATGCTTCAATTCCCGTTGACCGCGATGCTGACGAAGCCGAGAAACAAGAGTTTCACGACTTTATTTCTAAGCTCAATCCGTCTGACTTCTCCCAGCGGGGGCGCTCGATCAGCAGCGATTCTTGATGCGCTATCGCCGCTTTGGTAAAACCGACCTGCCGCTTTCAATTTTTTCTCTAGGCACCATGCGGGCGCTAGAGTCTGAGCAAGTTTTTAGGCAAACGGTGAGCGCCGCTGTTGCCCGAGGTATCAACCACCTAGAGACGGCCCAAGGCTACGGTGAAAGCGAAGAGTATCTGGGTCGGCTGCTAAAATCTGGCACTCTAGGGCTGCGATCGCAGCTTTACCTAACCACCAAAATCCCGCCAATGCCCCCGGCAGGCGATATGTCCCGGCAGATCGATCGCTCTTTAGAGCGGCTGCAAACTGACTATATTGACTGTCTAGCCATTCACGGCATCAATACGCCAGAGCATCTAGACTGGTTTTGTTCTGGTAGCCTACAGGCAGTTCAGAAAGCCCTAGCAGACGGGCGCGTTCGGCATCTGGGTTTTTCGACCCACGGTTCCCAAGATCTCATTCTGGCGGCGATTCAGACCGGATATTTTGAGTTTGTCAACCTGCACTACTACTATTTTTTCCAGCGTCATGCGGCGGCTGTTGCCCTAGCCCACCAGCAAGATATGGGCATTTTCATTATCTCCCCTGCCGATAAAGGGGGACTGCTCTACACGCCACCCCCTCGCCTGACAGACCTGTGCCAGCCGTTCTCGCCCTTAGCCCTCACCTACCGCTGGCTGCTGAGCGATCGCCGCATTACGACTCTGAGCCTAGGGCCGGCCAGCCCTACTGAGCTAGACTGGCCGCTAACGGTGGCTGATGACAACGAGGCTTTAACCGCCGAGGAAACTGCTGCGATCGCCCGACTAGAGCAGCAGCTAGCGGTTCTAGGCCGCGATCGCTGCGCCCAGTGCTATGATTGCCTCCCCTGCCCGGAAGCCATTAACATTCCTGAAGTACTGCGGCTGCGGAACTTAGCGATCGCCTACGACATGACCCAGTTCGGCCAGTATCGCTACCAGATGTTTGAAAATGCGGGGCACTGGTTTCCGGGGCGCAAGGCCAACCGCTGTACAGACTGCGGCGACTGCTTACCCCGCTGCCCTGAAAATCTGGATATTCCTACTCTGTTGCGAGATGCTGATAAAACATTGAAGGGGCCAGAGCGACGGCGGCTGTGGTCATAAAATGAGGTTGTAAAAGGAATATGGCGATCGCTTTATTAAGCCTAAGGAGTGATTTTTTCGGGCAATTTGAACGGTTAGGCTGGCTCATCTGCCAAATCTTCATTAAAATAGAAGAAGCCTGTATACCCCTAGGGGGGATATCGGGCTGACCTATAGAGTATCGAGGCCAATCGTATGGTTGCCACGCCTGAAAGGCTGGAACGTCAGGATGTAAAAACAACTCAGGGTGGCGATCGCGTTGCGGTGCTGCTGATGGGTTACGGTGAAGTCGAGAGTTACGAAGACTTCGCCAACTACAACGAGCAAGCCTTAAACTTGCTCACGGCAAAATTTGCCCCAGTCCCCACCTGGATTTATCCACCGCTGGCCAAGCTGCTAGCAATGTTTGATCTGCACGAGTGGAGCCACCAGCACGGCAATTTTATCTCTCCTCACAACGCCATTTTTGAGCAACAGCGTCAGGGCATTGAAGACGTTCTTAAAGCGCAGTGGGGCGACCAGATCAAGGTCTTTAAAGCTTTTAACTTTTGCGCGCCCTACCTGCCCGATCAAATTCTGGCTCAGGTCAAAGCAGAAGGTTTTGACAAGCTGCTGATTTATCCCCTGTTGGTGGTAGATTCTATCTTCACCAGCGGTATTGCTGTAGAGCAGGTTAACGATGCCTTAGTAAAGCTAGCCGACAGCAACGAACACTGGCTTAAAGGCACTCGCTATATTCCCTCTTTTTACAACGAACCAGCCTACATTGAGCTATTAGCCGACATCGTTGCCGACAAAATCCAAAAAGATCTAGCCGTCGCCCACTTACCGTCTCAGACAGGTATCGTGCTGATGAATCACGGCTGCCCTCATGAGGCCAAAGGATTCACTTCCGGTATCCGCGAAAGCGAGCTGATGTATGAACTGGTACGAGAGCGACTGATTCATCGCTATCCGCTGATTTCAGTAGGCTGGCTCAATCACGATACACCGTTAATTAAGTGGACTCAGCCCAACGCTACCCTAGCTGCTAAAAACCTGATGGACTTGGGGGCTACAGCCATTGTCTTCATGCCTATTGGCTTTGCTACCGAAAATCACGAAACGCTTCTAGATGTTGATCACATTATCGGTAGCCTGCGTAAGCAGCGGCCTGATGTCACCTACGTCCAGATGCCCTGCGTCAACGACGATCCCCGATTCTTGAAAATGTCGGCTGACTGGGCCAGCCCGCAGATATCGGCGCTGCTCAATGAGCAGGCAGTAGCTGTGAGTCCGGCTCTGGCAGAGGTTCAGGCGCGGAAACTCCATAGGCATGGGCACGAGCATAGTCATGGGCATGGGCATCATCACGCCCACTAGCGGTCAGCTCGTCAGTGCTTCACTCTCAAAATTTTTCTACTCAAATTCCAGGCTCAAGATCTTGAGCCTGGAATTTTTTGTCCAGAAACTGTGCTTGCGGCTTGAATTAACTATACTGAAACAAATCTCCACCTGGCGCTACATTTCTTACCTTTACAGACTCCCTAAAATGCATAAACCCTAGAAAACTGTCACAGGCTGCACACCAGAGCGCACAAAAACTTTTAGCGGTTTGATAGAAGTCCTATGGTTCAAACGCCCGCTTACACATCTCCTGAATCTGAAGCTGAGCTAGAAAAGGTTGAAAGACACGAAGAAGATATCGACCTTGAATTTCTTTACACCCGAGATATTGAGTTTCGTCAAGAGACCATTTACTTCATAGTCGTCGATCGCTTTCATGATGGTGACCCTGATAACAACGAAGGTCCAAACTCTGAACTCTACGACCCCACCCGTACCGAGTGGGGCAAGTACTGGGGCGGTGACTTACAGGGCATCATCGACAAGCTTGACTACTTGAAAAATATGGGCGTTACGGCAGTTTGGCTGACGCCTTTATTTGAGCAAGTAGAGGGACTGTTTATCACCAGCGCTGCCATTCACGGCTACTGGACTAAAGACTTCAAGCGGCTCAATCCTCGCTTTATCGGCAAAGATGAAAATCCCTCTCTCAACGAAACCCAGGCTAGCTGCGATACCGTATTCGATCGCCTGATTCAAGAACTCCACCAGCGCGATATGAAGCTGGTACTGGATGTTGTATGCAACCACAGCAGCCCCGACATTGAAGGTGTCAAAGGGGAACTGTATGACGACGGAGTCAAAATTGTTGACTTCGACAACGACGCCGACCACTGGTATCACCATTACGGCGAAGTGGTTGACTGGGAAGACGACTGGCAGGTTCAAAACTGCGAGATGGCGGGGCTTGCCACTTTTAACGAAAATAATGCCGACTACCGCAACTACATCAAGTCCGCCGTTAAGCAATGGCTCGATCGCGGCGTTGACGCCCTACGGGTTGACACAGTCAAGCACATGCCGATTTGGTTTTGGCAGGAGTTTAATGCTGATATTCTGACTCACCGACCGGATGTGTTTGTTTTTGGCGAGTGGATCTACAACCATCCCGAAGATGAGCGCTCGGTAGAATTTGCCAACAACTCTGGCATGACGGTGCTGGATTTTGGCCTGTGTGTCACGATTCGAGGCGTTCTAGGCCAAGGGGCAGAAGAAGGGTTTCAGCTAGTTCAAGATATTTTTGACTTAGACTACCGCTACTGCGGCGCGACGGAGCTGATTACCTTCATTGATAATCACGACATGCCCCGATTTCAGTCGCTCAACCCCGACCCTGAGATGCTGCAGGTGGCGATCGCCCTCATCATGACCTCACGGGGTATTCCCTGCCTTTACTACGGTACTGAGCAGTATCTGCACGACGACACAGCTAGCGGCAACGATCCCTATAACCGGCCCATGATGGCAAGCTGGGATACCAAAACCGATTTATATCAGTATGTTCGGCGGCTTTCAGGGCTGCGACGTCTCAACCCTGCCGTGGCCCTAGGCAGACACTGGCCACAGCTCGTGACCCCTGATGTCTACTGCTACACTCGCCAGTACCGGGACTCTCGCTGCTTTGTAGCCATGAATCGCGGTGAGGCTACTACCCTAGACGCGGTCAACGCTGACTTCCCAGATGGAGAACACACCTGCATCCTGACTCAGAAAAAATTTGAGGTCAAAGACGGCAACATTGCGGAATTGGAGCTAAGCACCCACGAAGTGATCGTGCTGAGCCACGTTGGTGAACGGGTCAAAGGGCAAACCATCGTGCGGGTGCAGCTCAACGGGGTTGATACTCAGCCGGGAGAAGTCATTGCTGTGATTGGCGACTGCCCTGAGCTAGGGCACTGGGATATTGGTAAAGCCTACTGGCTGGAGTACATCAACCAAAATACGTGGTTTGGCGAAATTCCTTTTAATCAAAGTGCAGGCAGGCTAATTACCTACAAATACGTGATGCTGCGCGAAGGCACCTCACCGCTGCGAGAAAATCTGGTGGCGCGACGCTGGGTGCTAGTTGAGTCAGGTACTGTCAAGTGGCGCGATACCTGGGCCTGGTAGCAGGTGGTCGTAGGGCAAACCGCCCGTTAGATTAGAGAAAACACCCCCTGCACTCCATGACGCTAACTGAGCAAGTATTAAGCCAGCTTCCAGGTGACATGCTGGGTGGGCTGAGAAAAGCCGATCAGCGATGGCAGTCGCTGAAGGCAGAGACTGTTCCAGCACCAAACGTAGTTGAAATAAGGGCCGAAGTCCTCACAGAGCTGGACTGGGACGTTGTTATCTGCGGCGGGACGCTGGGAGTTTTGCTGGGGGCGGCGCTAGCCCAGCGGGGTTGGCGAGTGGCCCTGCTGGAAAAAGGGCCGCTGCGGGGACGAGAGCAAGAGTGGAATATTTCTCGCCATGAGCTATCGGTGCTGGTTGAGCTGGGCTTGCTGAGCCAGTCAGAACTAGAGGCCGCGATCGCCACCGAGTACAACCCGGCCCGCATTAGCTTTTTAGGCGGAGCCAATCACTGGGTCACCGATGTACTCAACGTGGGGGTCTATCCTGTTAGGCTGCTGGAAACCCTAAAGCAAAAGTTTCTGACGGCAGGTGGAGGGCTGTTCGAGCAAACCGCTTTTGAATTTGCTATCGTTCATCCTAACGGCGTCGCGGTGCAGGCCGGAGACAGTTTCAAAACCAGGCTGCTTATTGACGTCATGGGTCACTTTTCGCCCATTGCTCAGCAGGCCCGAGCCGGACAGAAGCCTGATGCGGTTTGCCTGGTCGTTGGCAGCTGCGCTGAGGGCTTTGAGGAAAACAAAACGGGCGATCTAATGGCCTCATTCACCCCCATTCGCAACCAGTGCCAGTATTTTTGGGAGGCGTTTCCGGCCAAAGACGGGCGCACCACCTACCTGTTTACTTATCTAGACGCGCACCCGAGTCGGCCTGATTTAGAGACTCTGTTTGAGGAGTATCTCACCCTGCTGCCGACATATCAGCAGGTGAGCCTAGAGCAGCTCAAATTCAAGCGAGCACTCTTTGGCTTTTTTCCCTGCTACAAAGACAGCCCCCTGCGCTTTAGCTGGAACCGAATGCTAGCTGCAGGTGACAGCAGCGGCAGCCAGTCTCCTCTGAGCTTTGGGGGGTTTGGGGCCATGATTCGTCACTTAAAACGGCTAGCCCAGGGGATCGATGAAGCGTTAACTCAGGACTTGCTGACAGCCGCAGACCTGGGAAAATTGCAGCCCTACCAGCCCAACTTGTCCGTCACCTGGCTGTTTCAAAAGTCAATGAGCGTTGGCGTCGAGCAAACTCTGCCAGAAAACCGTATTAACGAAGTGCTAGCAGCCATTTTTCAAGATATGGCTCAGCTAGGAGATCCCGTCCTCAAACCTTTTTTACAAGACGTAGTTCAGTTTCCAGCCCTAGCGCAAACCCTGCTCAAAACCTCAGTTGCTCATCCGCTGCTGGTAGCTAAAATTGTTCCTCAAGTGGGTCTAGAGAGCTTAATTGGCTGGATGGGGCACTATGCTAATCTGGCTGCTTATAGCGCCCTCCATCCTTGGGGTCAGTTAGCTAAACCCTGGGCCGAAAGGCTCTCGCCTCAGCAGCGCTATGGCTACCATCGCTGGCTAGAGGCGCTGAAGTATGGCTCTGGGCAAGACTATTAGCATGAATTTTTTAACGGCGCGACAGCGGTTCTATCAGGAGATTCAGCAGCCCAATGCGCAGATCGATCTGGCGGCGGCAGCCCTCTACATTGCTCAGGAAGAATACCCGGCCTTAGACGTGGAAGCATACCTCAGCGCCCTCGATGCTCTAGCGGCTGAGGCCAGCGATCGCCTGCCTGCTGAGTCTTATCCACTCAAAATCATTCAGGCCATTAGCCAGTATCTGTTTGCAGATCTAGGCTTTAGGGGCAACCAGCAGGACTATTACAGTCCGCAAAATAGCTTTCTTAACGACGTTATCGATCGCCGTACAGGCATTCCGATTACGCTGGCGCTGGTTTATTTAGAAATTGCTAAGCGCCTTAATTTTCCTATGGTCGGGGTGGGGATGCCGGGGCATTTTTTAATTCGTCCGGCGATCGCTGAGATGAGTGTGTTTGTGGATGCTTTTCATCAGGGAGAGATACTTTTCCCAGAAGACTGTGAGGCCAGACTACAGCAGATTTACGGCCAGCCCGTAGCTTTACAGGACGAGTTTTTGCAACCGGTTTCAGCTCGGGCATTTCTGGCTAGAATGCTAACCAATCTGAAAATGATTTACGTCAGCTGCCAGCAGCTTGAAAAGGCGCTATCGGCAACGGAGCGGATTCTGCTACTGTTTCCAGATGCGATTTACCAGCGCCGCGATCGCGGTTTGCTTTACTACGAGACGGGACAGTTCACAGCCGCCTGCCGCGATTTAGCGGCCTATGTCGAGTCCGCTGCCGCCGCCGAGGATCGACCGCAGATTATGCGCCTGCTCAATCGGCTCGATCCTGACTGGAAAAATCGCTAGCTGTTTGTGAAATGTCTCCTCAAAGTTCACGCGATCGCTGGCCGGATTGTATCTAGTGATACTCAGGCAGTACTCAGGCGTACTCAGGCAGTACAATAGACTCTGCCGATTTGAACCGCCACTATGAATGTTATTCCCGCGATTGACCTATTAGGGGGCCGCTGTGTCCGCCTCTATCAGGGAGACTATGAGCAGCCTCAAATATTTAGCCAAGATCCAGTAGCGATCGCGCAGCAGTGGGTCGATCAGGGGGCCACACGGCTGCACCTAGTGGATTTAGACGGAGCCAAAGCAGGTAAGCCAGAAAACTGGGACGCCATTAGAAAAATTGTTCAGGCTGTGAGCATCCCAGTTGAGGTCGGGGGGGACTGCGCACCTATCAGCGAGTGACTGAGCTATTTAGCTGGGGAGTGCGCTACGGAATTTTAGGCACGGCGGCGATCGAAAACCCGGACTTAGTCGGGCAGCTTAGCGCCGAATTTCCGGGACAGGTGATTGTCGGCATTGACGCCAGAGAGGGCAAAGTCGCCACCAAAGGCTGGCTAGAAACCTCAGCAGTAGACGCGATCGCTCTGGCCCAACAGGTAGCGGCCTTGGGTGCCGCCGAGATTATCTATACTGACATTCAGCGTGACGGTACCTTGAAAGGGCCTAATCTATCGGCGCTGCGGCAGATGGCCCAGGCAGTTGATATTCCGGTGATTGCCTCTGGCGGCATTGGTTCTCTCAGTGATGTCCTTAGCCTGCTGAGTCTGGTTCCTGTCGGCGTGACGGGTATGATTGTGGGCCGAGCGCTTTATACAGGCGACGTTTCTCTAAAAGAGGCTATCAGGGCGGTCGGGCCAGGTCGGTGGCAAGACGTGCCGCCTGACTTTGGTCAGTCTGCGCTGGCTTAACCCATCAAATCTAGTCTGGAAACGCTAGGCCCGTGCGCGGATCGCGGATGTATAGCCCCAGGGTGAGCGAATTCATCACGGTATTCCAAATTGGAATCTGGGCCTCAGCCTGATCGGCCCAGTATTCAAACGTCAGCAAGCACTGGACTCCTGACCCCAGACCGATACCAATGCGTGAATAGGCTTCACGGGGGTCGGCCTGATGATCGATGAACTTAAGCTGTGTCCAGACGATTCGCGCTGTCTGGCGCTTGAGCTTGACCACATCGCCAGTTTCAATCACGTCTCGCTTATCTTCGCGGGCAATTTTTTTAAGAATACCTGCTAGGGGAAAATCCTGTAGCTGCTCGGTCGGTACGTGGTTGAAAGAGACCTCTAGGCGGCAGTCATCATCTGGCGGCTTTTTGTCTGCAAACCAAAATGAATTCTCTTCTACTTCAAAATGCCAGCTCTGCGGCACGTCAAAGCGCACAGCTCCGCGTCCGGCCACAAAAATTTTGTAGCCCTCTGGGGCCTGCCAGCGATGATCCTGGTCTAGCTCAAGGGTTTCTTTGATCCACTTGAGGTTGCTTTTCTTGCGCTTGCCCATAGATCCAGGTCAAAATTTGAGTCTTGTTGCTAGCTTAGCGAAAGTTTTCGTTTTGGCTGCTGCCTGAAATCAGGCAGCTTTTGATCATGATTATAGTGAGAGTGAATGCTCTAAGAGCCTAATGCTCCTGATAATCTTATGGATCTGTTTGACCAGCATCGCCAGCAGCTCATAGAACGAGAAGCCCCCCTTGCCGCCCGAATGCGTCCGCGATCGCTGGCTGAATTTGTCGGTCAAGATGGCATCATCGGGCCAGGACGTTTGCTGCGGCGGGCAGTCCAGGCAGATCAGCTGTCATCGCTGATTTTTTATGGGCCACCCGGAACCGGCAAAACTACGCTGGCCAGGGTGATTGCCAACACTACCAAAGCCCATTTTATTGCTATTAATGCCGTGCTGTCGGGGGTCAAAGAGATCCGTGAAGCGATCGCCATCGCCCAAGAAAAACGCGGACGGTACAGCCAGCGAACAATTTTGTTTGTCGATGAGGTACACCGCTTCAACAAGGCTCAGCAAGACGCTCTGCTGCCCTGGGTTGAAAATGGCACGGTTGTTTTAATCGGAGCAACAACTGAAAATCCTTTCTTTGAAGTCAACAAAGCACTGGTTAGTCGGTCGCGGCTGTTTCAGCTTAAACCGTTAACAGCGGCTGATCTGAAGCAGGTTATGGCTCAGGCGCTCAGGGATTGCGATCGCGGCTACGGCAGCAGACAAATTGAGCTGAAGACAGCCGCCTTAGATCATCTGGTCAATATTGCCAACGGCGACGCCCGCACCCTGCTTAACGCTCTGGAACTAGCGGTCGAGACCACCCCACCCGATGAAAACGGCACAGTTCAGGTGACGCTGGCCGTAGCCGAAGACTCAATTCAGCAGCGGGCCGTTCTCTACGATAAAGAAGGCGACGTCCACTTTGATACCATCAGCGCCCTGATTAAAAGCATTCGGGGTTCAGATGCTGACGCGGCGCTCTACTGGCTGGCCCAGATGGTCTATGCCGGCGAAGACCCACGCTACATTTTTCGCCGCCTGCTGATTCTTGCCAGTGAAGATGTGGGACTAGCAGATCCAACTGCGATCGCGGTGGTGACTAGCTGCGCGGCTGCTTTTGACCGTATCGGCATGCCAGAAGGTCGCTATCCGCTGGCGCAGGCAACCCTGTATCTGGCAACGGCCCCCAAATCTAATAGCACTATGGGCTTTTTTGACGCTTTAGCTACGGTGGAGCAGGCCCAGCAGCCCGATATTCCTAACCCCATGCGAGATGCCAGCCGCGATCAAAAAGGGTTTGGCCACGGTCAGGGCTATCTTTATCCCCACGCCTACCGCGATCACTGGGTGGCTCAGCAGTATTTGCCCAGCAGCTTACAAGGTCAGGTGTTTTATCAACCCTCTAGTCAGGGGTACGAAGGCACAATTCAAACCCAGGTGGCACGACAGCGGGAGGCCCAGCTAGCGACCTTTACAGGTAGTGAGCTGCCAGAGATGCTGACCTATAGCGCCCCGGATACCCAGCGCGATCGCTGGCTGCAGCGCAGTTTGGCCCAGGCCGGAGAGCGGCTAGCTCAGATCCGCGATCGCCTGTTTGAGCTAGCCCAGCCCCAGCGCCATCATCTGATTTTGGATCTCAATGCGGCTAGTGGTCTGCTGACCTGGGAAGCCCTACGCCGGGTGCCTGAAGGTGGCGTTTATGCTCTGGTCTATCGCTTAACCGACCAGCAGGCGCTGCTAGAGCAGGTACAGGCTCTAGCAGCCCTGAACCGTCCGGTGATTTTGCAGGCTCAGGCATCAGATCCGCTGGCCGCGATCGCTGATGAAGCTATAGAGTTTGATCGCATAATTGGGCGTAATGTTCTAGCCGCTGTGGGCGATCGCCGAAAATTCTTTCAGCAGATATCACAGCGGCTAGCGGCTGGTGGCTGCCTGGTTCTAATAGAAAACCTACCCCAAGCTGGACAGGCTCTTTATCAGTTGCTCTCGCCTGACACTGTAGATCCCAGAGTTTATCAAGCCCTAGCTACGGCTGAAGCAGACATCTACAGCCACCAGTTCAGCCTAGAGCAGTCTGGGGCAGAACTCTTGCAAAACTGCGAGATAGCTGGATTGAGCGGATCTGTAAAGACGATCTCAACCAAAATTGAGCTATACGTCTCACCTCAAATACTAGAGCGCTGGTTCCAACTCTCAAAATCTGGGAAACCAAGCTATGGTGATCATCTCAAACGCTCACTCACGTCAGAGGATTTTGAGGTAGTACGTGCCGCCTTTAGCCAACAGCTCCTCAATCAGACAGCCACCTGGCAGGGACAACTGCTGCTTTTGCAAGCGCAGCGAGCCACTGCAAACTAAAGTCTCCTAATCCAATTTTTAGACCAGAGCCTAATGAGACAAACCTCAGCCCCACATGGGTTCAGGCTCACTTCTTTAAATCGCGGGCCATGTTGCGGAAGGTATCCATACTGCTGTCAGGCTGACGCCGCTGCCGCTGAAATGTTTGACCTGCTGTATCTGCCATTCCTTGAGACTGGCCTGCCTGAGAAAAGTCCGTCGCTGGTTGCCCATTTTTGTTCACATCGGTACTTCCCAAAGACGAGATCTGCCGAACTTTCTCGAGCTCTTCTGCGACGCCCTTTTTCTTTGCGTAGGTACGCCTAACAGTTTTGGCCGTGCGCATGTAGTCAATGTCGCCAAATGACTTAGCGTCGTCTTCACTCAAGAAAAAAGCTTTTTC
The DNA here is from genome assembly GCA_012032345.1 of Leptolyngbyaceae cyanobacterium RM1_1_2. Taxonomy (GTDB): domain Bacteria; phylum Cyanobacteriota; class Cyanobacteriia; order Phormidesmidales; family Phormidesmidaceae; genus Sphaerothrix. Next base: position 14,961 of record JAAUQI010000016.1, read on the forward strand.
TTGCTTAGGAGGCTTAGGAGCTACCTCTTTGTCTTTCTTAGAGCCACCAAAAAGCCCACGGATAAATCCAGTCATTCTTACTTCGCTCCCTCTGCCTGAATAAATTAAGATTTGCAACACCTACTCTCATCTCAGTGTAGCTTTTCCGGGGATTTTTTTGTTCAGGCTAAAAATGATGACAGATTTTTTATGGATGCAGTACCCGCTCGGATTCTGCCCGAGCGGGTTGAGACAAGTCAGTACTCTCTAGCTGCTAGAAGCTGCTGCCAGAGAGACCTAAAGCTTACGCTGGTAGTCTTCTAATAAATCCATCAGACTGACCTGACACTGCATGGGTAGCAGATCAATCAGGGCAACTTCGTGACGCCCGCCCCCCAGCTTTATAGGAGTGCTGCGTAAAATATCAAGGACTTTCTTCTCTTCTAGCTGATTATCTTTCAGCATGGGATAAAACTTTTCGGCCAGAGGCGTGTGCAGCTTGGCGTCTCCCAGATAAAGGTGCCACTTGGCAATGTCTAGATAAACCTGCTCTCCAATTTCTGCCGCTAGCGCTTCAATTGCCGCTGATGTATTGGAATAAGTCATGCCTGACCTCGGTTAATCTACGCGTGTATTTTAAAGAGCATCTAAAGACTTTAGCTCCCCTGAGAGAGGGATTTTGATAGAGGAGGAGTGTCCCTAGGAGGCAAACCCTAAGCAACCGGATCAGAGTAGTCGGCTATGCTGAAAATGTAGGCAGCATGTGCCAGCAAACCCCCTCCCCAAATCACGGTTACCCACAGTACCCAGGGTACCCACAGCGGATTAACCTGATGGAAAAACCAGAGTCCCGAATTGACAGCAGCGAAAGCAGCCACATGCACCGCGAAGTTTATTCGATCTTCTAGTTTGCGATAGGCCGGATCGTTCGCTCGGTCGGGTTTACGAGGCCAGCGAGGAGGCATAGTGATAATTTCTAAGGGTTCTTTTTGATTCTACGTTGACAAGTGCCTGCTGTAGATTCTGTTAGCCGCTGACTCTCTAACAAGACAGGTCTGACTCAGGTATCCTCCCGAGCATTTCTTGCACCTATACAGATGCGTTTTCAAGTAGTATGATTTAAGACTGTGTCTAAATCAAACAGATCATGCCAAAGCTAAAAACTCGCCGAGCAGCGGCCAAGCGCTTTCGCCGTAGCGGAAGCGGAAAAATTATGCGCCGCAAAGCCTTCAAAAATCATATGCTAGAGCATAAGTCAACTGCTCGCAAAACTCGGCTATCTCAGAAAACAGTTGTGCATGAGTCAGATGCAGAAAACGTCGAGACCATGCTGCCCTATCTATAGCAGCAAAACATTTTTGTCTGGAGACAGCTCTAGCGGGTCTGAAGAAGAGATGTTTGGTGCAGAATGCCGTTCAGACCTATAAAGCCTGCAAGGCTTCAGAGAGCAAGGTGACCGTTGACTGTTGAACCTGTTAAGGAAAGTTAAGAAATGGCACGTGTTAAACGCGGCAACGTAGCTCGTAAACGCCGCAAAAAGATACTAAAGCTAGCCAAGGGCTTTCGAGGCGCTCATTCTAAGCTGTTTCGTACCGCCAACCAGCAGGTCATGAAGTCGCTGCGCTATGCCTACCGCGATCGCCGTAACCGCAAGCGTGATTTTCGCCGTCTGTGGATTACTCGCATCAACGCCGCTGCTCGGCAAAACGGTATTAGCTATAGCCAGCTCATCGGACAGCTAAAACGGGCTAATATTCAAATTAACCGTAAAATGCTGGCGCAGATGGCAGTTTTAGACCCCAGCAGCTTTAGCAAAGTAGTTGAGCTAGCCAGTAGGTCATAAGTGGGGCATAAATGAGTCACAAATTGAAGCCACACCGCGTACCCGTCCCGATGGCATTTTGACGGTCTATGCGGATATAGGGCTTCAAGCTCAACGGATAGGTCTAGATATGTTCAGGGCAGTTTTCAGCTTTGGTGTAGCAGCGGCAGTCCTCACGGGCACTGCCGCTTTTGCTGCTGAACTCAGCGAGATTCAGGCCCGAGGCTATCTAATTGTTGGTGTCAAAGACAATCGCCCACCGCTGGGGTTTCGAGACGCTGGTGGAGAGATCACAGGCTTCGAGGCTGAGCTTGCCCGCCGTCTGGCGGAGGAAATCTTTGGCGACCCGGAAGCGGTGGTCTTAGAGCCGTTGACCAATCTAGAGCGCCTACCTGCAGTGCTGGACGGACAGGTAGATCTGGCAATAGCGGCGGTAACTATCACCGAGGCGCGATCGCGGGTTGTAAGCTTTAGCGCTCCTTACTACCTTGACGGTATCGGCTTTGTCACCCGTCGTCCTGAAATTCAACAGATAGAAGATTTGCAGTACCAGGCGATCGCGGTTCTAAACGGCTCTAATGCCATCAGCGCCCTGCGATATATTGTGCCAACGGCCCAGCTAGTAGCCGCTGATTCATACCCACAAGCCTCGCAGCTGCTGCAGCAAGAGCAGGCGATCGCCTTTGCCGGAGACGTATCTGTCCTGGCAGGTTGGACACAAGATCAGCCCGAATACCGCCTCTTATCTGCCGCGATTTCGGCTGAGCCTTTGGCGGCTGTCATGCCCAAAGGAACGCAGTTTAACGAACTGAGGCGGCTGGTGAACTCAGCTATTGATCGCTGGTGTCGAGAAGGCTGGCTAGACGAGAGAATTAGCTATTGGAAACTGCCTCAAACGGTTCGTCTTCAAGATTCAATGTGTCTGAGGATCCTACCGTGAACCTAGCAGGCGATCTCGTGTCAAGATAGTTCCAGTAATGCAAACCGCGCTTTAAGGAAATATGGCTGGCCTAGAGAACAGCAACTATTTAACAACTTACTTATCAATTTTGCTTGTGCTGCTGGGGGTTGCTGCCTTTTTTGTGGTGCGCCAAGTACTACGAACACGTCGCATCGAAACTACCCTGTCTCGTCTGCAAAACAAGCTGACCAAGGAAAAAGGAACTGCTCAAGAATACTATGAGCTTGGCAGCCTGCTACTGGACAAAAAACTTTACACCCAAGCCTCACTCTATCTGAAGCAAGGACTGAAGAATCTAGCGGACGAAGACTTAGAGAACGCTGCGATTGTCTATAACGCCCTGGGATTTGCCTATTTTGCTCAGGATCAGTTTGACCTAGCTATTCGCAACTACAAAGAAGCCCTCAAAATTTCCCCGAACTACGTCACAGCGCTAAACAATTTAGGGCATAGCTACGAGCGCAAACAGCTTGTAACTCAGGCGTTTGAAGCCTACGAAGCTGCCCTCAAACACGATCCTGGCAACCAAACCGCCAAGCGCAGAGCCGAGTCCTTGCGCAAGCGCCTGATCACGGTTTCCAAATAGATTTTCCTAAATAGCTGAAAGCCCCAGGCCGAAGTTGCTTGCTATACCTGGAGCCTAATCACCACAGACTAGACCGTTGCAAGCTTCGGCTGACCTTGAACTAATCTGCTCGTCAGCGTTTCAGGCTTATCGCAGTAAACCTCTGCAGAATTATTAGGACTCTCGATTAGCTTGATTTTGTGCAGTGCTGCGCCCGTTTCGAGTATAGGAGCCTGCAGCAGGCTGCGGATATGTACGGCAATATTTTCAGCCGTTGGCACAACCTCAGCAAAGTAAGGAATGTCTTTGTTGAGAAAAGTATGGTCAAAAGGCTCTACCACGTACTCATCAATCAGGTTCTGTAGCTGAGTTAGATCGGCAATCATACCGGTACGAGGATCGATCTCGCCCCTAACGGTCACTTCTAAGTGGTAGTTGTGTCCATGACCATGAGGGCGGGCGCACTTGCCGTAAATTTGGCAATTTTCCTCGTAGCTCAGCCGGGGGTGTGCCAGGCGATGAGCAGCGCTGAAGTGGGTACTAAGGGTAAGATAGGCTTCCATATGATTTCCTCGGTAATCAGCCCAAAGTTCTGGGTGTTCAAATAGCTGAATGTTTGTAATGGGTAAGTAGGGTGCTAATCGATGCCAGATCAGGCGGGCAATATTTTCTGTGGTGGGGAGGGTTTCTTGAAACTCTGGCCAGGCATCGTTGAGGTAGGAAAAATCAAGCTGGCTGGTTACTTCTTGCTTAATGACCTGCTTGACGTCAGAGAGGTTGAGCACCATACCGTATTCGTCTAGCTCCCCTGACATGGAAACATAGAGAACATAGTTATGACCATGCCCTGGTGCTTTGGCACATAGGCCAAACTGCTGCTGGTTTTCTGCTTCGCTCAGCTCGGGTAGCCAGTATCGATGACTGGCAGAAAACTGCGCCCGGCGATGAATAATACAGTTCATGAAGCGGCAAGCTGATCGGCTAAAGGATTAAGTTACGTAAACTATCTCTCTAGAATAAACGATCTTGTTTAGCGATCGCCCTGCAAAGCCAAATCCACCTCAAATTTGGCCCGATAAGGGTACGACTACAATAAAATAATTTTTGTGAAAATTCCAGCTTGCAGAGGGGGAGCAGCAGTGGGAGTGTTGATACGCGAGGCTGATAGAACAATCAAAACCAAAACACATGACTTGCTGACAAAATGAATAAACAGTATAATTGAATACAGAAATACAATTTACCGTTCATCTTCCCAATTCTCAAGCTGTGCCTGCGGAGACTACAGGAAGACGGAAGTAGGGAGTTAGCCCGAAGGAACGCATCTCAATCTTAAAAATTGAGAGCTAACATCTCTGGAGACAAATTTATGAAACTGTGTTATCGCGGCGTCGAGTACGATTACAACCCTCCTGCTTTGGAAGTGACTGAAAGCGATATTCTCTGCCAGTACCGGGGCCGTCCTCTACGGTACAGCTATGTCCGGCATGTTCCTATTCCCCAGCCAGTGGCCACGCTCAGCTACAGAGGCGTTGCCTACCAAACCGGTTCTAAGGGCCAAATTGAGCTGGCTGCTACTCCGACAGAATCCATTTTCGCTAAGCTAGGAGTGCTTTCGCGGCGGGCAAATCCGATGGCTGAGGCCCGACGAGAGTTGTTTAGAGAAGCAACTCTCGTACATCAGGAAAATATTCGCCGCAATGTTCTGCATCGCTTAGAAGTGGCTCGTGCCAAGGGCAATGAAGTCTTGGTACGGCAGCTAGAAGATGAGATGCAGCAAATAGCCTGACTAAGAAGCTTTGCTGTAGCTAGAGTAGGCACGGGTGTGTGGTTTACTGCACACCTGTTTTCTGTATTTTGAGTTCATGCTTTTGAATAGCCATAGCTAGCGAGAGAAGTTGACGCCAGTCTGGAGCTGTGGTGCTAGCGGTAAAGCGGGATCTATCTGCAGCAGTGGATAGGCGTGATTTTGACTACCTGCAAACTGGTCAGCTTCAGGGGACTGCCAGCCTATTCGATAGCTGCCTAAAGGCAAAGGCTGAGCGATCGCCGTCTCGCTTAGCCAGATTAGAGCGTGTTTGGGCAAGGTGTGAACGGTTGGTTCAGCTATTTCAACGGCAGCCAGCGCGGTCAGAATAGCTGTTTCTTGGTGCAAAATACCTGTTCTGGCTGTCCAAACTGCAACAGCAGCCCCTCGCTGCAGCCCGTAGCCGTAAAGCGAGGCGGCGGCAGTCACGGCCTGCTCAAAGTGCTCAGCCTGCCAGGACGAAGCACTGTCTAGACAAATGGTAATGGCCTGAGCGCTGGTAAAGTGCTCTAGCTCCCGCACCCGCAGTTCACCATAGCGAGCACTGGTGCGCCAGTGAATTAATCGAATCGGGTCGCCCCAGCGGTAAGGACGCAAAGCTCGCGTGATCCCTTCGGTAGCGCTCTGATAGCGGCGATCGCCTACCCAGCGCTGTTGAGCTTGTCCAAGCTGCTGATCAATTAGCAGACATTGGGATAAGGGCAGTACGGTTGGGTAAACGACTGCGTTAGCCTTGGCAAGGCGGTCGCGGTAGCACCAAAACAGGCCAAAGGGAGCTGCTGTCCGTAGCTGTACTGCCTGCCAGTTGTAAAGACCTCGCCGCTGCGCCAGACAATCAAACCGCCAGTGGTAGGTATCGCGGGGTTTAAGCAGAGCGATCGCCTGGGTTTGAGAGCCGCCCAAAGCCATCGGCAGGGGATCGCAAATTTGTAGCATTCCTTTTGACTGAGCTGTGTTGTTGGTCAGGCGCAGGTCTATTCTGAGGCGATCGCCGACGCTGACCGGGCGCAGGGGCTGACGCTGAACCTGTAGTCCCTGCAAAAGTCGAGGCGGTAAAACAGCAGCGATCGCCAGCAAAGCCAGCATCACGCCGCTGATAACATAAAGCCAGCCCGCCAGCGTGTTTGTCGCCGCCCCGAAGAAAAATAGGGTCAGCCCCAGCAGTACCCAACCGCTATAGGCTGGAGCAACCCAGTGAGCTGTAAGCCAGCCATTGGCTTTTTGAAAAATTTGCATGTTAACTGGGGTCTGCTCTAAAAGGTCACTAAATTCTTCGGCTCAGTCCTGATTGAGAAACTATCAACACCTGTGCCGATGTATCGACATCGGTGTTAGCTAAAACCTTCCTCTGGGTTGACTAGGGGAGACGTTTTTCTAGCTTTAATGGTGCATCGCTTCAAGTCTTCTGGGTTACGGTGGCTTATCTTTTTTGGGCTGGGCCTGCTGTGTTTTTTAGGCGTCAATACCTGGCGTTCTGGCTCAGCCAAGCTGCCGCTGCTCTCATCGCTGCCGCAAGATCCTTATATTCAAGTCTACTTTAATCACTCACAAGCTAGTGTCTACACCGATCCGTATCGTCAGATCAAACGATACGGTGATGACTTAGAGCAAGAAATTATCGATACGCTAGCGCAGGCAAAAACCTCTATTGATATCGCTGTTCATGAACTAAATTTACCGAATATTGCTCAGGCTCTGAGCGATCGCGCTCAAAGCGGCGTGCGGGTGCGGGTCATTTTTGAAAACAAATACAGCAAGCCTTTTTACGCCAAAAATTTGACGGGGCTGGCAGAGCGCGATCGCTACAAAGTCAGTGAGTCAGTAGCGCTGATCGATATTAACGGCGATGGCCGCATTGCCCCCGCTGAGATTGACCAGCGAGATGCCTACACAATTTTACAAAAAGCGAACATTCCGGTCTTAGACGATACAGCAGACGGCTCCAAAGGCAGCGGTTTAATGCATCATAAGATCGCGGTGGTTGACAACCATACAGTGCTAGCCGGATCAGCCAACTGGACTGTCAGCGGCATTCATGGAGATATGCTAGCGCCAGAGACACGCGGCAATGCCAACGCTTTACTGCGCATTCAGAATCCAGAACTCGCCCAGCAGTTTACCGATGAGTTTGAGCTGATGTGGGGCGACGGCCTGCAGGGTCAACCAGACAGCCTGTTTGGGCTGCAAAAACCTTACCGGGCCGCAAGGCAGGTTGCTGTCTCCGGTTCGGCTGTGACAGTGCAGTTTTCGCCCACTTCTCAAAGTCAAAGCTGGGCCGCCAGCGTCAACGGGCTAATTGGCAAAACCCTAGACGGGGCGGCGCAGAGCATAGACATGGCTCTGTTTGTGTTTTCTGATCAAAAAATTGTGAATCAGCTAGCACAGAAGTCAGCAGCGGGGGTCAAGGTGCGATCGCTAATTGACCCAGAATTTCTGTATCGCAGCTATAGCGAGGCACTAGATATGCTGGGCGTTGCTATCCCTGACCATCGCTGCCAGTATGAAGCCAATAATCAACCTTGGCGATCGCCAATTTTAACGGTCGGTGCTCCCGCTTTGTCTGCTCTGCCGCAGGGAGATAAACTCCACCACAAGTTTGCTTTGCTAGATAGCAACACCGTCATTGTTGGCTCCCAAAACTGGAGTAAAGCCGCCAATCAAACTAACGACGAAAACCTGTTAGTCATTCGTAATGTGAGGGTGGCCGCTCACTTCCAGCGAGAATTTGAGCGCCTGTATCAGGATGCCGTTACAGGTATGACGGCGGGTTTGCGGCGGAGACTGCAGCAGCAGATACAGCAGTGTGGTCGCTAGTTTTTAAAGGGTGTTATGCTGGCATAAACGCCAAAGCTGGCGAACCCCAAGCCGATGAAGGAAAGGCGCATTGCATGGCTGATTCGAGTGCCTGGTTAGCGCTGATAATTGGCAATACGCGCCTGCACTGGGCCATATTTGAAGACGCCCATTTGCAGGCTACCTGGCATACGCGACATCTCAATGCACACGATGTAGCAACGCTGATTCGTAACTATTTCAGTTCTACAGCTTGGCGTCAGATTACGTTCGCTCCGGTGCCCGATCTCGATCGCCAAATCGCTCAGCCCATTGAGCTTTGGTCGGCCTCCGTGGTGCCCGCTCAGCTAGACCTTTGGCAGGGCTATGCAGGTCTACAGCGGGTAGAGCGCGATCGCTTCTGGCTTAAGAACCTGTATGCAACGCTAGGAATTGACCGCATCTTAGCTCTAATTGGAGCAGGGAAAAAGTACGGCTGGCCTGCTTTGGTAATTGATGCCGGAACGGCTTTGACCTTTTCTGCAGGCGACCAGCATCGGTTTTTAGGCGGTGCAATTTTACCAGGGCTAAAACTGCAGATGCAAGCATTAGCAGCCGGAACTGCGGCTTTGCCCGATATTGATCGCTGGGAAGTCTTGCCACCGCAGCGCTGGGCCTTTGATACGGCTGAAGCCATGCGCAGCGGCGTTTTCTATACTCAGCTAGCAGGCATTCAAGATTTTCTCACCGACTGGTGGCAGCGATATCCCAAAGGTCAAGCTGTGCTCACCGGGGGAGACAGCCCGATGCTATCGGTTGCCTTTAGAAAGCTGAACCCTGAGATTTCAGCTCAGCTACTCAATGACGAAGATCTGGCTTTCTGGGGTATTGAGGTCTATCGCACCTATGTCCACAATTTCTAATTTGCTGTGCCAGCTAGAGAGGCTCTGTAAGTACGGATTGTTTCAGCACGGCTACCGCTACAGCAGTCGATTTACCTGAGACTGGTAGGCTGTGTTATCCATACCAGCGGTCGCAGTAGGGGTGGCTTCTGTGCTGATCCATTCGTTCAGGTAACCGACACGATTTGCAGGGTTGGGGTGAGAACTGAGAAACTCCGGTGGCGAACCACTCTGTGCCAGCTTTTGCATGAAGTCGCGCAGACCTCTTTGGTCATAACCGGCCCGTCCCATTGTGTCAAAACCTCGGCGATCGGCATCGCGCTCATCCCCTCGGCTGTTAGGCAGGTTGAGGGCTAGATCGACACCAATATTGACTAGCAGTTCCTGATCGGCTCCAAGCGCGCCTAGAACCCCTCGCTGAATGGCAACCTGCTTCATCTGCTCAATCGAGTGTCGCCCAGCAATATGTCCCATTTCGTGAGCAATGACACCAGCTAGCTCAGCTTCGTTGTCGGCTGCTTCAATCAGCCCTTCTTGAAGGTAAACCTGGCCCCCCATTGTGGCAAAGGCATTGATACTGTCGTCTTTGACCACTTGAAAGTTGTAGGCAATGTTGGGGCGATCGCTATTGGGGACTAAACGAGCGCCAATGTCATCGATGTAGTTATCGATAGCTGAGTCATCTGAGTAAACCTGTAGCCCCTGACGCTTTAGCTGTGAGTCAATTTGCCGACCCAGATTGGCTTCTTGGCGATCAGACATGTTGGCAAGCTGCACATACTGAATGCCGTTGAGAATCAGGTCAAAAATTCCTGCCTGACTCGCTTTTGGGGTGGCGATTGTGATACCAAGAGCCGTTAGGGACGCTATCAAGCCATATAGCCAGCGGCGTCCTGTGTTTTTTTTGATTTTGGCTAAGACAGTCCGTTGCATGATGATTGCGGCACCAGTGAGTAATTGGGTAGGCGAGCGTCAAATTTGATACCCGTTAGTTAAAACGACGGAAATCTATCCGGTTAAGTTGCTAAGCCCTATGCTTAAATACTAACTGCTGGATATTTTCTTCGACATTGATCCTAACTTTCCCGGATAAACCGGGAGGAGCGTTCTCACTATGGCTATTTTGGATTCAAAGGGTCGCTTGTTTGGCAAAGTTAGTCTGCTAGATATTGGAGCTGCTTTGATCATCCTGATGGTGATTGTGGGCGTTTTCTTTTTTCCAGGCACTTCGGGTTCTGTGGCGCAGGTGGGGGTTGAAACCAAGCCTGTAGAAGTAGACGTTATGGTTCGGGGACTAACCGCTTCTGACCCAGATCGGCTATTTGAAACGTTATCAACTGCCGAGGAAACAAACATTATCATTCGCAATCAGCCCTACGGTGCGGTCGGCATCAAAAAAGTAGAGCGACTGCCTCGAAGTACTGCTGTTCCTCAACCAGATGGCTCTGTTGAGTCGTTTCCTGACCCTCGCCCCGAATTAAATTACACCATCGATATGCTGATTACTCTGGTTGGAGATGCGCAAATCACCGAAACTGGCCCTGTACTCGGCAATAACAAAGTTAAGATTGGCACTCAGGTTGAGCTAGAAGGTGAGCTTTACGGCTTTTTTGCCAGCGTTGTAGGCGTGCGTATTCTAGAAGAATCTGGTGAATAAAGGCTTTAGAGATTGTTTGAAAAGGAATACGCGCTCAAGGTATGGACATCATCGAATTGCAACTGTTCTACGTCTGGGGCTTCTGACTTGAGGGTGAAGTGCAATCGCTCTATAGGCTAGCGCAGGGCATAGAAGCGGATGACGCATAGAACTTTCCCACCGTCTCAATTGGCAACGGGCTGCTCATGAGTGAGAGCAAAGTTTAGAGCCAGGGGAATGCTCCGCTTGTTTTTATAGAACAGGAGCTGGTAGACATGTAGACTCCCCTCTCTAAAAGCTGCTTCAAATGACTGCAGGTAAAGGTACCACATGCGTAAAAATCGCTCGTCGTAAGCTGTCGAGAGGGCGGCAACGCGATCGCGGTTTTGAGTAAAGTTTTCAGCCCATTTTTTCAGCGTTTCGCCGTAGTGGGGTTTGAGGTTTTGGCAGTGGGCCACCGATAGCTTGGCTGTGAACATTTCTTTGGTTAGCTCGTGTAGCTGCGGCGCATATCCTCCTGGAAAAATATACTTGTCTACCCAGGGGCCAATGCGCTCAGAACTCTCGGTGCCAATCGTGTGGAGCAGGCCCACACCCTCAGGCTTTAGCAGCTTTTTGGCCTGCTCCATAAAGTGGCAAAGCTGCCTTTGCCCACATGCTCAAACATGCCAATACTGACAAATTTGTCATACTGGCCTTCAATTTCCCGGTAGTCGGTGACCAAAATCTTCAGGCGATCGCTGAGACCGCTTTGCTCAATTCTGGTTTGGGCTAGCTTCGCCTGCTCAGCGCTCAGCGTAAGCCCGGTGCCGGTGACGCCGTAGTGCTTGGCCGCATACAGCAGCATACCGCCCCAGCCGCAACCAATATCCACCAAAGACTCACCCGGCTTTAGCCCCAGCTTTTGACAAATCAGCTCGTATTTTTGCAACTGCATAGTTTCCAGGGAGTCTGTGGCCTGAAGCTGATAGCCACAGGAGTAGGTCAGTGTCGGGTCTAGAAAACACTGATAAAAATCGTTGCCGAGGTCGTAGTGATGCTGAACATTTTTGCGGCTGTTTTGAATAGAGGTCGGCAGCGTTTGGAGTCGCTGGCTAATGACTTTGAAAATTAGCGGCAGCGTCACATGCTCGCTAGCCTTGGAGTAAACCTTATTGCGGTAGAGCAGGCTAATGAACTCGGCCACCTGATTGTTTTCTTCGTCCCACCAGCCGTCCATGTAGGCTTCGCAAAAGCCCAGCGCCCCAAAGCTAATCAGGCGATCGTAGGTGCGGCGATCGCGGACAATCAGGTGCAGGCCAGGTGAGGAGCTAGCCTCACCAAAGCTAAATACCTGACCTTCGGGATTGGTAACCCTGAGCGCCCCTTGGGTAATCTGGCTCAGTAGCTGATACAGGTAGCGCTCACCGCCGGGTAGGTGACTCAAATTCATAAGAGCTTAGCCAAAATTTTGATATAAACTTTTTCAGCTTAAGCCAATAACTGTACATTTAAGCCTTGACGCCCAGCTTTAGACTCGAATTTAGGCCCGAATTTAGGCAAAAACAACAGTGCGATTGCCGTAGACCAGAATCCGGTTTTGCAAATGTAGGCGCACCGCTCTAGCCAGCACCATCCGCTCTAGATCCTTGCCTTTGCGAATCAGGTCGCTAACCTGGTCGCGGTGACTAATCTGCACGACATCTTGCTCAATAATGGGGCCAGCGTCTAAGTCAGAGGTGACGTAGTGAGCCGTGGCCCCAATAATTTTGACGCCGCGTTCGTAAGCCCGGTGGTAGGGATTAGCCCCAACAAAGGCAGGCAAAAAGGAGTGATGAATGTTGATCACCTGGGAAAACTGGCGCACAAAGTCTGGGCTAAGAATTTGCATGTACTTTGCCAGCACGACTAAGTCAATCTTGTATTTTTGCAGCAGTGCCAGTTGTTTGGCTTCGTGAGCCTGCCGGGTGTTTTTGCGGGTGGGGAGGTGATGATAATCAATGCCAAACTGGTCTGCGATCGCCTCTAGATCTGGATGATTACTAATAATCAAAGGAATTTTGCACAAAAGTTCTCCGGCCTGATGTCGCCATAGCAGATCGAGCAGACAGTGATTTTGCCGACTTACCCAAATGGCAATTCGCGGCATAGTCTCTGAAAAGCGAAGCTGCCAGCTTGCCCCTAGCGGCTGAGCGATCGCGCTGAAGGCTGTTTCAATCTGACTGGGGGGCAGAGCAAACCCCTCTAGCTGCCATTCAATCCGTGAAAGAAACAGCCCCGCTGCTTCGTCACGGTGCTGGTCAGCGTGGATAATGTTGCCGCCGTTGGTGTAGATAAAGCTGGCAATTTTGGCGACGAGTCCCTGCTGGTCAGGACAAGAAATCAGCAGCGTCGCGGTTGAAAAACCCATAGTGCCGCTGATTTCAACATCGTAGAGTGTGAGCTGGCTGGCTTGAGCAACCTGAATCATTGCGACTGCGGCTATGGGCCAATCTTTAGAATAGCGCAGCAGCGTATTAGGCAGGGCGATCGCCGAGTCGAGCTTGCAAAAACTCAGTCAGGAGCTGCACCTTGGCTGAGAGATGGCGATTTACCGGATATAGCACATAGGCCGAAATTTCCGGCGGCGGGTAATCAGCTAAGATCTGGCACAGCGTTCCCTGTAGCAGGTCACTGCCAACAATGAAAGTAGGCAGCAGGGCTATGCCTAACCCCTGCAGCGCCGCCGTTCGTAAAACTTCGCCATTATTGGAGCAGAGGACGCCGTTGACGGTGACAGTGTGATTCCCGGCTGTGCTAGTTAGTGTCCACTGGCTGCTCGTAGCAAAGTGGCCGTAGTGCAGACAGGAGTGATGCTTCAAATCAGCGGGTGTTTGAGGAACGCCGTACTGTTTCAAATACTCAGGAGAGGCACAAACCACGCGATCGGCAACCATGAGCTCATGAACAATCAGGCTGGCCGATTCAGGCGGTTGAGCAATGCGGAGGGTGACATCAAAGCCTTCTTCGATCGGGTCAATAAAGCGATCGCTCAGCGTCAGTTCTATGTGCAAATCGGGATACTGTAATAAAAAATCTGTCAGCGCGGGTGCCAGGTGCAGCGTCCCAAAAGACATCGGCGCATTAATTCGCAACCGTCCTTTAGGTTCTCGCTGCATTTGCGAAACCGCTAGCTCTGCTTCTTTCAAATCGGCCAGAATAGCCAGACCACGTTGATAGAAGGCTAGCCCGGTTGCCGTCGGCGTGACCTTGCGGGTGGTGCGGTGTAAAAGCTGCACCTTGAGATCGTCTTCGAGGTGCATCACCAGCTTATTCACCGCTGAGCGCGATCGCCCCAGATGACGGGCTGCTGCCGCAAAACCGCCCGCCTCTACAACCTGTACAAACGCTCGCAGGCTCTCAAATTTATCCATTGGCTTTTGTTGACTTAGCCTGGTAGCTGCCAAAACAATTGTAGAAAAATAAGCGACAATCAGTTTCCTAAATTGGTTATTGTTATTTTATAAGATTCAATTCATAATAAACGTGTCTTCGACGGGACTACACATTCCTCAACCCGGAGGTAAGACCATGATCAAAATTCGTTCAGCAGGCGATCGCGGTGTAGCCAATTTTGGCTGGCTCGATAGCCGCCATACTTTCTCCTTTGGGAACTACTCCGACCCGGCCCACATGGGCTTTGCAGCTCTGCGCGTGATTAACGAAGATAAAGTACAGCCCGAGCGCGGCTTTGGCACCCACGGCCACCGCGATATGGAGATTGTGACTTACGTTTTAGAGGGAGCGCTAGAACACAAGGACAACCTTGGCAACGGGTCTATAATCCGTCCCGGAGACGTGCAGCGAATGTCAGCAGGGACGGGTATTTTGCACAGCGAGTTCAACCACTCTGGCACAGACCCGGTTCATTTCTTGCAAATCTGGATTTTGCCTGAAGTCAAGGGTATTGAACCTGGCTATGAGCAGATTCACTTTGATCCGGCTGAGCTGCGCGGTCAGCTTCGCCTAGTCGGTTCGCGCCAGGGCCAAGACGGATCGGTCACGATTCACCAAGACATCAGTCTCTATGCGGCCTCGCTCAAAGCCGCCGAAACTGTCAGCCATACTTTCACGGGCGATCGCGCTGCTTGGGTACATGTCGCCCGAGGCGCAGTGACGCTAAACAGACAGGCGCTCACGGCAGGAGACGGAGCCGCGATCGCTGAGGTCGAGCTGATTACCCTGGAAGGCCAGTCTGATGACGCCGAAGTGCTGCTGTTTGACATGGCCGCCTAATGCCTCGATTTTGGTGCCAGACCCCCAGTTTGGCAACGCCTGATTTACCCCACTTACTCAAGAAACACCCATGAACGAAGCTCGCGTTGCAGATACCAAGCCCGCCATCCAAGAACTTGAACCCGGCAGCTACTGGTGGTGTACCTGCGGCAACTCCGCTAAGCAGCCCTTTTGCGATGGTGCCCACCAGGATACAGGCTTCAAACCGATGAAGTTCACGATAGAAGAAAAGCAGCAGATCGCCCTCTGCCAGTGCAAAGCTACGCAAAAGCCACCCTTCTGCGACGGTAGCCATAATAAGCTGTAGTCTGCTTTGGCAAAGTTCAAACTTTTAGCTAAACGTCTGACTTTCACTTCACTGCAAACGAGGAGTTTTTATGCCCAGTAAGCTATTTGTGATCTATCACAGCGGTTACGGCCACACTAAAATTCAGGCCGAGGCTGTTTATCAAGGCGCGGCCAGCGTTGAGGGCATTGAGGCTGAGCTGATTACGGCAGAAGAGGCGATCGCCCGTTTAGACGATCTCGACAGCGCCGACGCCATGATCTTTGGCAGCCCTACCTACATAGGCAGCATGTCTGCGGCGATGAAGCAGTTTGTCGAAGCGGCGGCCAAAAAGTGGTTTTCTCTAGCCTGGAAAGATAAAGTTGCCGGAGCCTTTACCAACTCCAGCTCTTTTTCCGGCGATAAGCTCAACACGCTGGTAGGGCTGATGATTAATGCCATGCAGCACGGCATGATCTATGTGGGCACGGCAATGCTCCCGGCGGCTTCTCACCCTGACTCAATGAACAGCCTTGAGGGGCCGGGGCCAGAGGTAATGAACCGGGTAGGATCTTTTGTGGGTGCTATGGCGACAAGCTTTCAGGTTGATCCACCCAATGCGCCCCCTCAAGGCGATCGCAATATGGCCTCAGCCTACGGCCAGCGCGTTGCAGAAGTGACGCTGCAGTTTGTGCGAGGACGGAGCGGCTCTTAAATCATCTTTGAAAGGCTGGTTTTTCAACACTATACTTATACAAAGATCTCTGAGTTCAGAGAACTCAGAGATCTAAATACACGGTTTTCAGCCTATTGATCGATAAGGGTATAGTTATCGCTAGTACAAACGTTGATGCGATAATCTTCAAAGGCTCGGCCACTTGTGGGGATAACGCGGATATCGTAGAGACACACTCTGTTAGAGGTATCAGCGAAGTCGATTCCAACACTCGAACCGCTGGGTAACACATCACGTCCGAGGATATCGTTACCCCAGCTATCGCGGCTCGAATCAGAAATATATAGTTCGCGAATGGTTTGGCTAGTGTCGTTAACAATACGGAAGTTGGCTTTGCTGGCGATCGCCTCTGAAGCTATCGATAAAACAAGCGGTAGAGCAACAGCAGAGAGGGTAACGGCACGGCGATCTATGGATTTGGAAAGATTGAGCAGCATGATGAACTCCTTAGGAGGAATGGATGATTGGACATGAAAATTCACACATTGAGGGTAGCTCTTTCAACCACTTTGAATTTAAGAAGTCAAAAGATGCAGATTTATAACCAAGTACGGAAATGGGTCAAGGCGTATGTCTAGAGTGATAGCTTGCGCCAGCTATCAACCAAGATAAGCGGCGGCAGATAATTTTGTCAATCTTGCTATATCTGGTTCTTGACTACTTCACAGACCCTTTATGCCGCCGCGATCGCCGAACCTGAAGAATTCTCTACCTAATACCGTTTGGCAGAAAAGGGTATATTCTCCTAAAACATCCTTTTATCAGTCTTGGAGAATCTAACGAGTGCGTGTTAATATAGCCGATGAGAAATCAAGGTTTTAACCCGGTTTGACAAAAGAGGTGTAATTGCACGGCATTGGATGAGCCAAGCTTACTGCATCATCTCTTCCCACCAGCTCAGTAAAGGATGGTTTCTGTGGGGCATATACCGTCCTTTACTCCGTATAGCAGCAAGCACAGACTTTAAATTAGCTAAAGAAAGTTTGGCCGCCTCTGACCAGTTCTTGACTATTTCTAAAGTTGATAGGATTTGCAAATCAGGTGCTTCTGCTTTAAAGAATGAGGTTGCCCGCTTGTCATCGGTAGCTATGGCCCATTTTCGATGAACTGCGATCGCGCCCGTTGCAGATTCGCCATCGTCACCTAGTTCAAAAACATAGTTTACAAACGTTTCTTCCTCAGTTTCCGAGGCAAGATCTACTATTAAGAGCAACCTTTTTGGATGGCTGTCTCAAACTGAACTGCGTCTTTTTCGTTCTCTTGTTTCAGGCGCTGCAGGGTGATTAGTTCTCTTTCTCTAACCACCTCACTGACTACAGCCTGAGCTGGAATAGACTTCAAAATATCAATCAGATGCCCTGAAGCACAAAAGTTCAACACACAACAAGCGTCAAGAACTACATGGGAGTGTCTTATTTCCATTGCTTCTCCCGATACGTTATGCCTGACGCAAATCTAAATGAGCAGTTGCTGCTATCATCCCGCTTGAATGTTCGCGTAATGTTTCTGCTATGCGTCGAGCTTCTAAGCGGTCAACCCCGAGAAAATCTGCAAAGCGTCCTTCGGTGATAAGCCCTTGATCTAGAGCTTCAATGGCAAGGTGCTGATAATGGATGGGGAAGGTATCAGCGCGCTGATCGATTGCTTCTAACGCCAGTTCCTGCTGTACCTTCTTGACTTTTAATCCTCGATCTCGTAGACGATCCCAGGTGCCCGACGGCAGGAGTTTCATGTCTTCCAATCGATAAATAAGGGCCTCTATAGATACTCCATAATAGTGAGCAAGCGTAAACAGATTAGTTGGAGTGAACTTGCTATGAGTTCGATACATATCGTTAAATCGACTCAGCAAGCTGCTTGTGGGCATTAAAAAATATTTTGGGAAAGCTTCGGCTAATCTTTCGCTCTCTGGAATTCTTTTGTACTGTCCCTCAAAATCAACGACTGGCTTTCTTCTATGAGCCAGAAAATGAAGATAACCATGAGCCATAGACCAGCGACGGCGTTCTTCGTAGTGACCTAGATTTATTGCCATGCAGCCACCAAACTGCTCATCGTAGCTGTAAATCTCTGAATATTTTGCTGGCATATTCAAGTAGAACACCCGAATTCCTACGCTTTGCTCCAGGATGTCCCGCAGCCTCAAAATAGGGCCATCACCTAGCCCTAGCCGCTGACGCTCACAGGTCGCAATACTCTCCGCCGCAGCTTCTATGGGCATGTCTGCCATGTCATATTCTTGGGAATAATTACGAGGAATTGGAGCATCCATTATTTTCTCAAGCTCCAGATAGTTACGACACAGCTCCTCAAAACGCTGAATAATAGGATGAATGATAACTTCTTCTTGGCGATCGCGCTGATAAGCGGCTCGAAACTGAACCTCAAAAGGTTCGGTGACGGGGCTAGAGCGAACAAAATCACTGACAGCTCGCCCGTAAGCACGAGCCAACTTGATTAATTCATTTGGTTTGAGCCGCCGCTCTCCTTTTTCAATAGCAACGAGAGTCGTGCGTGCAGCATCTATAACCCCAGCAGCCTCAGCCTGAGTCATACCAATTTTCTTACGAGCCTGCTGCAGAAGTTCTCCTAGCTGTCGCAAATCGATAGTGTCGAGAATACTGATGGCCATATCATTTCCTTGTCCATCGGAGTTTGTAGATACTCCAAAAGTAAGGCTCAACCCTGACATTGTCAACAAACAACACTTGATCTTGTCAAAATAGTCAGACTTAGATCGCCAATATGGCGATCGAGTTGATTTTCTTGAATTCCAAACTGGAATGGGAGCGATCGCGTTTCCAGAGCTGATAGTTTTTGCGGACTCTTCCGAAATATCTAGCACGCTCTGCTCCGTCTGTTTTACCCGACAGTCTGTGTTTTCGTAGGCTCACTCACCGTCACCAGTAGCGGTAGCGGCTTATTCAGGCAAATTCAACCAATAAGCTAAACTGGTAGTCACCTGATATGCCCGTTCTATTAAAGCAATGGCTCTTTCACTTCCACCTGAGCTACAGCAGTTCGCCGATCGCTAAATTGCCAGTGGCAAATATACTTCTCTCAATGAAATTCTTTTAGCAGGACTGCAAGCACTGGCCGAGCGTGAGCAGATTTATCAGGGCCGCTTTGAAGAACTTCTCAGCGAAATTTGGCTGGGTGCGAGTGAAGCTGAACGCGGTGAACTACTAGATGCCTCCTCAGAAGTTGACGCCATTCGCCAGCGTCTTCGCCGTCGCCACGCTGAGCAATGAGCCGAGTCTGCCGGATCACGCCGCGCGCCAGTCAAGATATTGAGGCGATCGCATCTCTACTCGGCGTCTTCTTTCGTCAGCAGTTCGCTAATTTGTTCTTGCCAGAGCGGTACTTTGTTGATGACTACGTCCCAGACTAGGTCGTAGTCTACGCCGAAGTAGGCGTGCAGCAGGCGATCGCTAAGACCCGTCAGCGATCGCCAGTCTACCTGCGGATGGGCTTTGCGGTAGTCTCTGGGCAGGCGCTGAGTGGCTTCCCCAATCACCTTGATGCTGCGGACAAAGGCGCGGCGCAGGGTGGCGTCCTGCCTGAAGCTGGCTTTTTCTAGATTAGGGCTGCTGGCAATCAGGTAGGCCGTTTCATCTAAAATGTGGCGCAGATAGTCGCTAGTCTGAAATGACATATTCAACTTTGGGAAGGATGCGAGGGGCGATGTGAGGGCTGAGAGACTTGGCTGTAACCAGCTCAACCTGGCACAGCAAAATTTCATCTAGCAGCAGCGACAGCCGAATGAAGTTGTCAAACGTTTTGGCCTCTGGATCAAACTCTACCAGGACGTCAACATCCCCATTGGGGCAGTGCTTATTTTCAACATAAGAGCCAAACAGACCCAGCTTCTTGACGCCTAAAGACTCAAACTCGCGGCGGTAAAGCAGCAGGCAATCAACAATGTTTTCTTTAGTAACAGTGGCTTTGGCAGGGGGGGTGTCCATGGGTGAGACTCTCGATCGCAATCATGCAGATGTACTGTAGCAAGCATTACGTTCAATCAGCAAAATCTTCACAGTTTGATAGAACTTTAGGTCGTTGAACGACTGCTGCAATCCCCGCTAGGATTTTGAGTAGCTCTCTAGCTGTTGGAAAAAGATGAGCCAGTCAGACCAAGCCGATTCTCAACCGTCTTCAGAACAAAAAGAAATAAAGCCAGAAAAAGCCGATGCACCTGTGTGGCAGGTTTGGGGCGATCGCCTGTCAGACGTCTGGCAAACCACCACCTACCAGCTCAAAAAACTGCTGCCCGTAGATCAGCTCAGCCAAACGGTGACCCAGTGGTTCAACGTCAGCGACGCTGAGGTAGCCGAGATTTTAGCAGCGGTGCGGGCCAAATTGCCCACCACAGAAGCGCTGCTGATTGGCAAGCCCCAGGCTGGCAAAAGCTCGATTGTGCGAGGGCTAACAGGGGTTTCTACTGACATCATCGGCCAGGGGTTTCGCCCCCATACGCAGCATACCGAGCGCTACGCCTACCCTTCAGCCGAGCTGCCGCTGCTAATTTTTACTGATACCGTCGGCTTGGGCGACGTCAACCAGGATACGCAGAGCATCATTCAAGAACTCACCGCCGATCTGCAGCAGCAAACCCCCAATGCCAAAATTCTGCTGCTGACAGTCAAGATCAACGACTTTGCCACGACACGCTGCGGCAGGTAGCGCAGCAGCTCCGGCAGCGCTACCCCGAAATTCCCTGTTTGCTGACGGTCACCTGCCTGCACGAGATTTATCCCCCCCAGGTAGCCGATCATCCTGTTTACCCCCCCGACTACGCCGATCTAGAGCGGGCCTTTGCCACGTTGCAGGCCAACTTTGCTGACTTCTGCGATGGCGCTGTCATGGTTGATTTCACCCTTGAAGAAGACGCCTACAACCCGGTTTTTTATGGGCTAGAAGCTTTTCGAGATGCCCTAGCCGAGCTGCTGCCTGCCGCCGAAGCTCAGGCGATTTATCAGCTACTCGACCGAGAAAAAGCCGGAGAGCAAATTGGCAACCTCTACCGAGACGTGGGGCGTCGCTATATTTTGGCGTTTTGTATTGCCTCAGCCACCCTGGCAGCAGTGCCGCTGCCCTTTGCCACCATGCCCGTGCTGACGGCGCTGCAGGTTTCTATGGTGGGGGTTTTGGGGCAGCTCTACGGGCAGACGCTGACGCCGTCTCAGGCTGGGGGCGTCGCCAGCGCGATCGCAGGGGGCTTTGCGGCCCAGGCAATTGGGCGGGAGCTGATTAAGTTTATTCCTGGCTTTGGCAGCGTCATCGCCGCTTCGTGGGCGGCGGCTTATACTTGGGCGCTAGGGGAAGGAGCCTGCGTTTATTTTGGTGACCTGATGGGGGGTAAAAAGCCCAATCCCGAAAAAATTCAGGCGGCTATGCAGACAGCCTTTGCCGAAGCCAAAGAGCGCTTTAAGGGAATGAACCGTTAGCGATCGCCTCTAAATCAGCCTTAGCCGCAAACCTTTTTGACGCTGGGGAGTTCTTTGACCGCTGACCACCAGGCTTTGAGCTTAGGAGCCTGGGCCATGACGGGGTCAAACTCAGGAGTCTTAGACAAATACACAAAGATTGGAATCAGGTAAAAGTCAGCAATGCTGAGGCGATCGCCTAGCAGATCAGGGTTGCCTGCCGTTAGTGCTTCGATGGCGTTAATTGCTTTTTAGCCGGCTCAACTGCGGCCTTCACTTTAGCCTCATCGGTTTTGCCGCCCTGGCTTGGCACAATCAGGCGCTGAATTACAATCGAGCCAATCACTGGCGTGTAGAGATAGCTGTCTACAATTGACATCACCTGACGCATTCGGGCTTGAGCTAAGGGTGCAGCAGGCGTAAACTGGGTGCTGGCGAAAACGGCATCTAAGTAGGGCGCGATCGCCGCCGTTTCGTAAAGTAGCTCGTCGTCAATACCGAGCGTCGGCACCTTGCCAAAGGGATTTTTGGCTAGATAGTCGTCCGTTTCGTTTTCGCCGTTGAAGATACCGACGCTCTCTAGGTCATAATCTATTCCTGCTGTTTCCAGCAGCAGACGGACTGTCCGAACGTAAGTACTTACGGGCGTACCGTAAACTGTCAGCTTTGGCATCTCTAGTCAAAATTAAACGCTACTCGAATAGCTTCCCATCGATTTAAGTTATTTTCTTGCCTCTGAAGATGTATAGCAAGCCGCAGTTTGGTTAGGACAACTCAGATCGCTGAATCTTTACGTGACCAGCATCCTATTTATCCTTCTGCCTTCTGCCTTCTGCCTTCATCCTTCTGCCTTTCGCCATACCAGTCCTAAGTTTGCGATCGCCTTTAACATCTCTGTCTGCGGGGGCACGTTGAACTGCCCTGATTTCTTTAAGGTGTCTAGGTAGAAATTGGAGCGCTGACAATGATATTTTTTGAAAACTGGGCCGAAATTTTTCGCATTGTTATCAGCAGCATCGCTGTTTACATAGCCGTGGTGTTTTTCATTCGGACATCTGGTAAGCGCTCTACGTCCAAGATGAATAACTTTGACTGGATAGTGACAGTCGCAATGGGATCGATGGTCGGCTCCTCAATTTTGCTCAAAGATGTGACAGTCTTAGATGGCCTGGTAGGGATTGTCATGCTGCTAGGGCTACAGTTTATTGCCACTAAGCTGAGCGTAGTGTGGTCACCCATCACCGACGTCTTACACGCCCAGCCCAGAATCGTCTTCTGGCAGGGAGAATTTCTGCAAAAGAATATGCGTCTCGAACGCGTCAACCATCACGAGATTCTCTCTGCTATTCGAGAGTCTGGCTATCACAGCCTGAAACAGGTAGCCGTCGTCATTTTAGAGTCCAATGGCGAACTCAGCGTTTTGGCTCAGAACTCCGATGCCCAAATATCGACGCTGGCAGATGTGATCACAGAGCCAGACGTAAAGCAAAACGTTAGCGATCGCCGAGTAAGTCTTGTTTTCTAGACTTACTCGATTCCAGATTGACCCTATTCAAGATTTGGGGAGCCAGCTCGACTCCCCATTGCTTCTACTGAGCGCTTTAGGCAGACGGCAGTAGCTGAATATTAGAGAAAGCAAACGTCTGCTCAGCTGCGCCTTGCTCGGTTTCAGTTGTGATGTGGCGGCGAGACAGGATGAAGTAATCACCTACCTTTTCGTAATCGTCTTCTAATACGCTCTTGCCGCCCTTTTGCTCACCGGTTTTAGGGTCGTGGTAAACCGAGTCATAGCGGTGGGAGAGATAGCCTGCGCCCGTATCGTGGCTGCTATGCGTGTAGATGGTGATGACAACGCCGTGCATGTTTCGATGCACCATCGACACTTCATTGTCGCGTAGCTGATAGCGATCGCCCTCAGACTTGCCGCCCATGAGAATCTCTACAGCGCCATCGTCCAGGGTTTTGCCATAGGCAAAGGTGTTGCTGCCGTGAGTGTCTTCAAAGCCACGACGAACCCGATGAATGGCAATCTCCCAAAGCTGTTGGTGGATTGCTTTTTGGGCCTCCTCGTCGTCAACATCGCTGACTTCGGCTTTGAAGTCAGCGCTGACCGTCGCTTTGCCCGTAAAGGTTTTGTCGCCAGTCTCGTAAGTCACGTCAGCCTGATAGCCGGGAAAGGTTTTGTCCCAGGTGTAGCGATTTTCGTAAGCAGAGCGAAACAGTTCTCGAGCTGAAGTTTGAGTGCCTACCATGCAGAATCATCCAAAATGTGGGGTTTTCTTATTTCTATAGTAGCGACTTATTCACCCGCTATTCTGGCGCTTCTCCCGCCTCTGCAATCTCCTCACTTTTACCACGCACGGGGGGTAGCCGCTCGACTAGCCCCATCTCAAAAGCAATATCCGGCAGGTCGCCCACAATGTATTTGCCGGGTTCAAACAGGCGACCGGGGGTGAAGCAAACCTGCCTGAGTTCGACCACTTCAGAAGGGTTAAAAATACTGCGCGATAGTCGGCGCTCTAGGGGCATGGTAGCAGTCTCCTACTCGTCAATTTGCCAAAGTTCTCGGGTATAGCCTTCGTCTAAAATTCGCTTAGGCCGAATCACCAAAATTACCCGCCCTAGCAGCTGAATGTCAGGCTCTTGCTCAGACCACTGCAAATCCAGGCGATCGCCCTGCTCTACAGCAAAGTAGCTATCGCTGCGCCAGTCTCGCTGTGCCCGATCAATTACCACTAGCAGTGTCTCTGACAGGCTCTGAGTCGGCGCTGCCGGCAGGTACTTAGACTGAACTAAAATCCCGACTGGATCTTCAGCCTGCAAAATCACCTGCCAGCCCGGAACAGCAACCCAGGCTCCCGTACCCGAAAATTTAACTAGGCCAAAGGGTTCTTCTGTCAGCGCCAAGGGCACCGCTTTGAAGTCAGCTATCGAGAGCGGCCATTCACCGGCAACCGGGATCAGCCGGGGTAGCTCAGTTTCGGTTTCTAGCCGATAGACAGGCAGTTTGGGAGCTGGTTTATCTTTGACCACCGTAAAGTCTAGCAGCAGCTTTTCAATCTGCTGACGAGCGCTAGCGCTGTGGGCAAAGCGCAGGCCCTGAGCAATCAGGCGCGATCGCACAGGCAGGTCTCTTTGCTGTCTGGCCAGCCGCCAGTAGTGGTAGGCGACAGCGTCACCAGGGTGCTTGCTAAAGCCTTCAGGCGGCTGCTCAGAGTAAGAAAATTCTCGCAGCGCCTTGGCGACTTCTTTTACCTGATCAATTTCTAAGCCGTTCTGCACGATCAGCTCAGCCGCCTGAGCGCGATCGCTCTGCGATAAAATTCTCAGCTCATAGAGCAAATCGCTGCCGCGCTGCTGAAAATGCGCCTGGGCCTGTTCTGAGGCTCCTGCTGCTGACATCGAAGCATAAACCTGGGCTGCGACTGTAATCTGATTTTGCTGAACTGGCTCAAAACCGGTTTCCTCGAAGATCTTCTGAGGACTTAGCCCAGCCTTTTGCAAAGACTGGCAGGCTTGACCCCAGGCTACCCAGGTTCCCTGCTTGCGCCGCAGCTGCTGTAGCAGAGCAGCCTGGCTGGTCTCAGGATTGCCAGCTGTCGCCTGTAGATTAGAATCATCAGAAGGAGTCGAGGTCATATCAGCGCAGCGCCGCGTTCTGGATAATTGGTTTTCACTGACTCTAGCGTGAATTGTGGGCGATCGCGCCGCCAGCTCAAAACAAAATTAACTCAAAGCTTGACGTGCTCCTGATTGACAAGCGATGATGGTAGACGCAATTTGCGCTACGGGGCTATAGCTCAGCTGGTAGAGCACCTCAATGGCATTGAGGGGGTCAGCGGTTCGAGTCCGCTTAGCTCCATTTTTAGATTGTGAAAATTCTGTTGGTAGAAAACGATGGCTTAACCGCTAGTCTGCTCGCAGAAGCTTTGACCGCTCAGCTGTATGAAGTTAGCATTGTCAGCAGGGCTGAGCAAATTGATGTCGAATCAGTCATGGCTGCTGACTATGATCTGATTTTGATGACGCTGCTAGTTGCTAACTTTGACAGCATTGCCTTTTGTCAGCAGCTTCGCAGCTATGGTTATCAAAAGCCTATCTTATTAATTACAGCCGGAAATTCGAGTGCAGAAGTCACCGCCGGACTCGAAGCCGGAGCTGATGACTATATTGCTCAGCCTTACAATCTAGCAGAACTCATAGTCCGGCTGCGAGCGCTGCTGCACCGCAGTCGCCTGCTAACCGCGCCGTCTAAGGTTTTGAGCTACGGGGATATCTCACTCAATCTGGAGATGGCGACGCTCAGATATGAGCAATTTGTTATGCAACTAACGCCTCAAGAACTCAGGCTGATGGCGCTGTTTTTGCAACATCCCCGGCAGGCTTTTAGTCGAGAGCAACTCATCCAGCAGTTTGATGATGCAGAAAATCAGCTCGGCTCTCGTTCTATTGCTCAGCTCATTCGCCGTCTCCGCCACAATTTCAAGCAGCTAGCCGGAATCAGCCTAATCGAAACAGTCTATGGCTCTGGGTATCGGCTGCATTCGTCTCTGGCTCCGTCGCCTACGGTTTGGTCTATGTCACAACCAAGCCTGACGCCTTCTTTAGAACTCAGCCAGGTTTTAGAAAAATTTCGGGGTTCTTTCCAAGAGCAGGTAGTGAATTTGGAGCAGGTTTATCGCACCCTGCTGGAGAGAGGCACCCAGGCCGATATCAAACGGATGGGGGAGCAAGAAGCGCACAAACTAGCGGGAGGATTAGGAATTTTTGGCTATCCTGTAGCCTCAGAGATTGCTCGCAACATTGAACGGATTCTAAGCGACCCGAATCGCTCTGGTCAATCACTCATTCAAGATTTGGCCGCCCAGCTAGCGGCCCTCAGACAAGCACTCACGTATCCGCCCGCAACGGCCTCCTCAAAAGCGCTGGTGCAAACTCAGATGCCCTCGGTTTTGCTGATTGATGACGACATTGTGCTGACAGAGACGATGAAGCAAGACGCGATCGCCTGGGGACTTAATCTCGAAGTAGCTCACGATTTAGGCAGCGCTCGACAGAAAATTCTACAGTCTGCACCCGATGTAATTGTGCTAGACCTGATTTTCTCTGATACCAACGAAAACGGCCTAGAACTGCTGCAGGAGCTACAAGAGCAGTTCTCTGAAATTCCGGTGTTGACAATGACTATCCGCGATCGCCTAGCCGACCGGGTCGTGAGTGCCCGATTGGGTAGCCAGAGTTTCCTCTCAAAGCCTGTGCCGCCTGCTCAAGTTTTTGAAGAGGTGATGAAAACCCTTTATCAAAGGCAGGCCACCAGCAGCAAAGTGATCATTGTTGATTCTGACCCGCTGATGCTTAGCAACATCAGTATTTTTTTGAGCAGCCACAACTTTCAGGTGATTGCGTTGGGCAATCCCTACGATTTCTGGCACGTGCTGACAGCGACGGCCCCTGATCTGCTTTTGTTGAATGCTCAAATGTCAACCTTCAGCGGTTTGGATTTGTGCCAGGTAGTGCGTCACGCTCCTAACTGGGCTGATTTGCCCATCGTTGTGATGACGCCTGATGCCAGTCAAACAGCAATCGAGTCTGCGTTTGCTGCGGGGGCTGACGATTTTATCAGCAAGCCAATTGATCCCTCTGACTTGCTGCGACGCACGGTTGGACGAGTGGAGCGATCGCGCTTGCAAAAGCAAGTCAGACAGCGCAAACAAGAAGAACACCAAGCCCTACATCATTTAGCCACCGTAGACGCGCTGACGCAGGTTGCCAATCGGCGGCGGCTAAATGAGTATCTCAGTCATGAATGGCAGCGTTTACGCCGGGAGCAATCGTCCTTATCTCTGATTTTTTGTGATATTGACTACTTTAAAGACTACAACGACCAGTATGGCCATCCCGCTGGCGATGTCTGTCTACAGCAAATTGCTCAAACTATTCGTACTCTGATTAATCGACCTGCCGATCTAGTTGCCCGCTACGGTGGCGAAGAGTTTTGCATTGTTTTACCCAAAACTCCTCTGGCAGGCGCTGTACATATTGTTGGCCAAGTGCAGCAGGCGATCGCCCAGTTAAGAATTGCCCATGCTACGTCCTCCGTCAGTGACTTTGTCACCTTAAGCTTCGGCATCGCCACCGTCACCCCTTCAAGAGAGACATCGGTAGAACAGCTCATCACCGTTGCTGACCAAGCTCTTTATCAGGCTAAAGCCCAAGGTCGTAATACCTATTGCACCACTTTGTTGTAAGCCTCTATTTTCTGAGTTACGGGCAGCTCGGTGAGCGCAGCCAGTCGGCGAGTGCTGATGTTTAGGGCTGCCGATATAGCGACGTCCGCCTAGTCCTCGGTAGTCCAAAATCCAATACTCGGCGATACCCATTGCTTCATAGTCTTCAAACTTGCGGGCATAATCATCGGGCCAATTAGTAGAGGTGACTTCTACGACGAGTCTGACAGAACTGCCGAGGGTGATGACAGACTCTCGTTCCCAAGGCGGTTCTTGAGCTAAAGCTGCTCTGTCAATCATTAAAATGTCTGGCTTATAGCCAGTCTCAGTACCCAGTGGCCGCACCAAAGCGGTATTGGGAATGAAGACATTTAAGTTTTCCTGGTCGATCAGGACATTAAGCTTGCGGTTCAGCAAGCCAACGACTTGTTCATGAGGGCCAGTTGGCTGCATTTCAGCAACGGCTCCATTGTGCAGCTCGTATCGCCCAGTTTCTGGTTTCCAGTCCAAAAACTCTTGAAAACTGATAGATTGCGAAATTGCTGCACCATCACGTTTGCTGCTCACTGATGAGGTCACCTACTATGCCTGGTAGATTTGATCCTACAGCTTTAGACAGTCATCATGGCTTCGACTACCTGTTACTGTGGCAACGGACAAGATTGTTCGGGTCAGAAGCCGCCGAAACCATGAAAGTCAAAACTTCGTAGGGTTCTAGATGCCCCTGAGCGATCGCCCAAACACCAAAACCTTAATCTATCTCTAAGCTAAACCCAAGCAGCACAGACTCACCCAGCAGCGTAGCAGGCATCGCCACACACAGCTGATAAAACTGCTCTCGGGTCAGCGGTGTCAGGTTTAGCACAGTAGTCATCAGACAATTCCTCAGGCAGGTAGCTTGAATCCAAAAATTTCTACCAACGTCCTCTAAGTTATAAAGCGCGATTTTTACTCAGCCTGCCGTTGAGAGCGCCCTACCGATAGCCGCTTAGAGCGGCAGCGGCTTTTGCTCAGAAAGGCTAGAGGGCATAGAGGTTGCTGACTCAGCCTGATCAGGTTTATGTTCATAGAGCGCTCCGGCCACAGGCGTGTAGACCACAATCATTGACGACTCCCAGTGCTTATGGGCGATCGCTCGGGTTCTCGCTGCATTACCCACTTGCCCTGTCGCTGTTGCCGTCGCGCTGGCAAGATCAGTAAATCATCCGCAGCAAAGCCCTCCGAAACCCGACGAACAAAATTGCCCTGCACCTCTTCAACTTGGGCTGACTCAGGCAGGCGATCGCGCCAGCTCAGCTCAGCCTGACGCGACTTAGGCCCTCGCCACACCAGCAGCACTGCTAGCGGTGCCTTGAGTTCTTCCGCTAGCTGCTGAGCCACCACAATTGCTAGCACATTCGCCGTGGGTAGGGTACGAATAGCCGGAACCGCCAGCAGAATCCGCTGCACATTCTCAATCGGTTGAGGAAAGCGGGCAATTAAAACGGGCGTTGTGGCCTGATTCACGATGTTGTCAATCACATCGCCAAACAGACTATCGCGGTAGGTCGAATAGCCCTTCCAGCCGCAGACAATCAGACTTGCCTGCCGTTCAGCCGCCGTGCGAATCACGCCGCGATCGATGCTGTCGTCTACCCGCCCAATCGTTTCAACCTTAACCACAGCACTGTGGGCCAGGTTCTCAGCCGTCGCCAAAAGCTGCTGCTGCTTGAGCTGCTCAGCCGCCGAAATAGCGCCATAGCGATCGGACAAAACATGCAGCGGCAGCAGCGTGCCGTCTAGCCGTTTTGAGAGCAAAATTGCCAGGTTGAGCAAGTTATCTTCAGTGCTGGGGTTAGCCACAGGTACCAAAATCCGCTGGCCCCACTCCAGCGACGCCTGATCCTTATTAGTGGTTTTAGGAGCGACAGGCTGTACCTGAGCGCCCCAGCGCTCCGTAATCCACGGCGACACCACACAGCTCACCAAAATCATAGCGATAGTGCTGTTGACGGTAGCCTCATCCACAATCTTGAGATTAAAGGCCACTGTAATCGCCGCCAGGGTTGACGCCGCCTGAGCTACCGACAGACCAAACACAGTCATGCTGCTGGCAAACGGCCACCCAAAGACTTTTCCTGCCCCCCAAGCTGCCAAAAACTTGCTCAGCAGCTCTGCCACAATGATGATTGAGGCGACCAGCAGAGACTTCGGCTCACGAAAGAGAATCAGCGGATCTACCAGCATTCCTACTGAAATTAAGAAAAAAGGCACAAACAGAGTATTGCCAATAAACTGAATCCGGTTCATCAGCGGACTCAGCGTCGGAATCTGCTGGGTAATGGCAACGCCAACTAAGAAAGCCCCTACAATTGGCTCGATTTCAATCAAACCCGCAATGTAAGAAACCACAAACAGCGCCGCCAAGACAAAGACAAATTCCGCGCCCTCATCGTGGCCGAACTTGCGGAAAAACCACCGTCCCAAGCGGGGTACTCCCCACAGGGTCGTGAATGTAAAAACTATCAGCGACGGAATCAGAAACAGCCAGAAGTTTAAGGTTAGGTCTCCCTCTTGGGCCTTCACCACCACCGCCAGCACCAGCAGGGCCAAAACATTAGTAATCAGCGTGCCACCCAGGGTTGCAGTCACCGCAGGCAGACGCATCAGACCCAGCTTGCTCAATACGGGCAGCGATACCAGCGTATGAGAAGCCAGACAGGAGGCCACTAAAATAGCCGCCAACAGCCCGTATCCGGCTAGCAGCATCGCCCCGGTGCCGATCGCCATTGGGATTAGAAAAGTGGCAAACCCAAAACCAGCCGCTGCTTTAGCATTGCGTTTCAGGTCATCCAGGCTGGTTTCTAATCCCCCCAAAAACATTAAAAATAGCAAGCCTACCGTACCGAGAAGCACAATCGTTTCATCTCGCTCTAGCAGGTTCAGACCGTATGGCCCAACCACAACCCCTGCTAAAATCAGACCCACAATTCCCGGCAGCCGCAGCCGCTCAAAGATCAGCGGTGCAACCAGCATAATACCGACAATCACTAAAAAAATTGTGACCGGATCTTGAATTGGCTGGGCCAAAATAGCTAAAGTGAGAGAATCTAACCCCAAGTCTGGCAGCAATCTTGCAGCAGATCCCACAGAAAATAAAAGCGCCACAACATACCTCCACTAACGCATAGAATCCTTTAGGAGTAACGCTAAAGTCGCCAGCTTCCTGCTAGCCAGTGTTTTGTTGAAAAGCAAGAGCGATCCGCTCAGCAGTGCTCAAATGTCAGTTTAGTCCTGAATCTTAGAGAAAAGCTCCTATCTCCAATAGATAAAATTTGCAACCTTCAGCTACAGGCAGACGTTGCAAAAGTCTAAAGGCTACAAATTTGAGTGAGTTTGTGAAAAGTGCCAAACCTCAAACCTAGCTAAAAAAAGCTAACCATAGGCTTTGAGTCCTTGCTAATATTTGACGAAACGAACTCATAACGATTATGATTTAGAGGGTTAGCCATGAAGCGGTAGTCGGCTTTGATCAACGAGTCGGCACAGCTTTACGGCTATTCGATATTGTTGGAGATAGTTATCTATAGGAGAACGCTTATGGTTGCGACCCCAACCCGCGAATCTAAAACCTCTCGTCGCTTTTATCCAACTCGGATTGATTTACCCATCGACACCCGCACTCAGGTCGTTGACGTTCTCAATCAGTCACTAGCAGCCAGTTTAGATCTCAAAACCCAAACCAAACAGGCCCACTGGAACGTTAAGGGCATGGATTTTTACCAGCTACACGAGCTGTTTGATGAAATGGCAGGTGAGCTAGAAGAGTATGTTGATATGGTTGCCGAGCGTGTCACTGCCTTAGGCGGCACGGCAATGGGCACGGCTCGGATGGCCGCTAGCGGCTCAATTTGCCAGAGTATCCGGTGGATGCGATCGCGGGCGAAGAGCATGTGACGGCTCTAGCTGAGCGCTATGCTGCCTATGCCCAGCATGTGCGGGAAGCGATCGCCTCAGCTGATAACCTAGGCGATGCCGACACTGCCGATCTCTACACTGAGATTTCGCGCACAGTTGATAAGCGTCTCTGGTTCTTAGAGGCTCACTTAGTCAAAAAGTCTGACGTTGCCTGATCGTCTTATCAGGAACAAAGCAAAATCTACAGAGCTTTTCTAGGCTTGAGCCTGAAGTTGCAGAGTGCAAAACTCCTCTAGCTGAGGAGTTTTTTTAGCTTTACTGCACCAGCTCACTGGGTTCTACTAGGGGCACAAGCCCTACCTCAGCCAGCAGGCGCTGGCCTTCGTTGGTTTTGAGCATTTCAGCAAATTTTTCACCGATGGCTGGTACGCTGTTGTCCTGTAGATACACCACTGCCACCGGATAGGCTAGGGGATAGTCGCCGCTGCGGAAAGCGTCTAAGTCGGGGTAGTAGTTGCCTTTGCGATCGCAGAGATCAGTGCGAGGCGTTACGGCCTGCCCATTACGCAATACCAGGGGCTGCACAGCGGCCTGACCCTCAGTCTGGAGCGCCAGCGGGTAGACAGAGCACTGACCAAAGGTTTGACTTATCGAACTAAAGCCAACGCTGCCAACGGCGCTGCCTTCAAAATCTCGAATGATGTTTCTCAGCATTTCTAACGTGGGAAGCTGAGTTATCTTATCGCGGGGGGCATTTTTCCAACTTAGTTTTAAGACCTGCTGGGCAAACAGCTCCAGTGCTTCTGGGTTTTGCGGCACATAGAGTCGCACTGGCAAGTCGGCCCCGCCCACTTCTTGCCAGCTATAAAGCTGACCCAAAAAAAGCTGTTGCACCTCGTCTAAAGTCAGATCGCCGTCTAAAGCACGAGGCAGGCTCTGATTGCGTTCTGCATAGGAAAATGCGACAAAAACCGCTAAGCCATCATAGGCAATCTTTTGCGCCCCGACCCCAACGGGTAAATCTTGCACCAGTGGCACAATCGCAAAGCTGACCTGACGGTTTTCGACAGCGGCGATCGCCTCAGCAATTGACGCCGAAGGGCGATAAACCAGCTGCAGATTAGGGTACGACTCTGCTAGCTGCAAACTGAGCGTGGGCTGACGGGGCTGGGCCTGCTGATTTTGGCGCAGAATGCCGCTCCAGGTACCGTCCTGCACCGCTGTATAAGCAAAGGTGCCCTCCGGTACCGCGCTGACTTCGTTGAGGCAGCAGAGACTGGTATCTTCTTCTTCGCTGAGCACAGGCGATCGCGGCCACAAAACCCAGACAATTGTACCTAGGGCAGCGATCGCGGATAGACCTATGATCCAGAGCCACCAGCGCGATCGCTTGCGTCTTTCAGCTTCTAGTTCGGCCTCTGCAGATTTAGCCAGGGGCGGCGGCAAACTAGAGGGCGGCAGCAGCAGCAGTTCTTGACGAGCCTGTTCAGCGGTTTCAAACGGGGGCGCCAGTGCCAGCAGCCGCCGCAAAAAGTTTTCTAGCAGAGCATCAGCTCCGGGCCAGCTTTCGTCGGCTTGAGGGTCTAGGCCACGGGGATTGCCTGTGAGCAACTGCAAGCCGACTAGCCCTACCGAGGCCAGATCTTGAGCCACCGTTTTGGGCTGAGCCTCCAGCATCGGCGGATCAAACAGTCGCTCCCACAGCGCTAAATCGCACAGATAGACAAAGGGCTGGTCGCCGTACTTTACCCAGAGCAGCGTCTCAAGGCTCAAATTGCCATGCACCAGCCCGGT
This sequence comes from Leptolyngbyaceae cyanobacterium RM1_1_2, assembly GCA_012032345.1. Lineage (GTDB taxonomy): Bacteria > Cyanobacteriota > Cyanobacteriia > Phormidesmidales > Phormidesmidaceae > Sphaerothrix. Next base: position 48,004 of record JAAUQI010000016.1, read on the forward strand.
TTGAATCCGGCCTGAGGGCAGCACAAACTTTTGCTGATGCAAAAATTCGAGACTCTGCAAAATCTGGTTTAGTAAGATGCGTACCTGCTCCGGCGGCACAGCGAAGCTCTCAGCCAAAAACTGCCGTAGGGTAGGGCTGCGATCGCGCTCATCAGTGACTAAATAACAGCGGTTGACGCTGCGGCTATCAGCGATCGCATCGATGGGGGTAATTAGCCGAAAGTCTTGTTCACGGCCATCTGCCAGATTGATTCCTGCCAGGTTGACAAAGGCTTTTTGACGATGCTGGGCTTCTTCATCGCTAAATAAGCGAGACGGCAGCAAATACTCTTTGACAATCACAGTTTCTTTGGAGCTAAGCTGAGTGGCCGCAAACAAATGCCCCATGCCGCGCTGCCCTAGCCACTGCACCACATGATAGGTGCCCTTGCGTCCGCGCACGGTCTCATCCAGCAGGTGCAAAATTTCATTGTCAGGTGGCTCAGCAGCCTCAACAACTTCCTCAACAGCTTCCGTCTTTTTGGCTGGAAACAGCTCCGGGCGCAGCTCTTCTAGCAGGCTTTGCAGCCAGGCAAAGCGATATAAAAAATTGAACTGCGTCAGCCGCAGGCGGTTGGGATTGCGCCGCAGATAGAAGCCGACCAAAATCTTGGGAATGTTTTTCATAGACCAGCGAAATTGAGCTTCCCCCTGCTGTTGTTATAGCGGTGTCTATAAAGCGACGGCACTAGCCGCCAGTCTAGTATTGCGCCTGAGCTGACAGTTGGGTAGATATCTTTAGTTTCGTTGCAAAACGCACTATAGAGGTAAAGTTGGTAGTCAGTGCTTTAGCGCTGCTTTAGCACTGAAGTGCTAACTACGAACTAAAGATAGGGCTGGTAGTCGGTGCTTTAGCTCTGTCTTAGCACTGAAGTGCTAACTACGAACTAAAAATTTTAGGAGTTAAACATGGCAAAGGAAGCTGTTGCCCGTTTGTTTAGAGCTGCGCAAAATGACCCTGCCCTACGCCAGGATCTCAGCACCGCCCCTACCCCAGAGGCTTTTGTAGAGAAAGCCAGTGCCTTGGGTTACGAATTTACGCTGGCGGAATGGCGCGAAATGACCCGATTTTCAGTTGAAGAGCTAAAAAGCGATCTCTCAGAGATTCCGGGACTTTAGCGCAGATCAGTTACCTTGGCGCTTTTATCTGTTATTCTCTGTCACTAAGGTGTCTAAACCACGATACAGCTCGGAAATCGGAAACCTCAGGTCAATAATTTTGAGGATAACCATATCACTCTCGTAAGCTATCGTTTCCCACACGCTTGTGGATGTGCGGCGACGACGTGCTACATTTTGACTCTCCACGGCAATCATGGGTTTTGTCTTTTGCAGACAGTTTGGTTGGTTTTACTGTAGTGATGACTTACAAAATCCATCGTCTGGCCCAAAAAAGAGCGGCCAAAAACCTCTTCAGTAAAGATTTTTAGCCGCTCTCCTCAAAAGCTGGTGACAAGACTCGAACTTGCGACCGGCTGATTACAAATCAGCTGCTCTACCAACTGAGCTACACCAGCCTGCCCAGTTACCCAGTCTAGCAAACTTGGGGCTAAACCTTGCGATTTTCCAAGGCCCAGCGGGCTAATTCAGTCCGGTTGTGCAGTCCCGTTTTGCCCAGCATGTTGCTGACGTGGCTTTCAATTGTGCGCTGGCTTACCTTTAGCTCATCGGCAATCTGTCGGTTCGCCATGCCACGAGCCACAAACTGCACCACTTTAAGTTCAGTCGGGGTCAGCTCTACATCAAAAGGCACCTGAATAATCGGTGCATTGTCTCCCCCTGGCCCCTGCCGCTGCGAGAGTCGGGCTGCCTGCTTGAGCGAAGACTCTACCTGGGCTACCAGCTCTTCTGGCTCAAAAGGCTTGACCATGTAGACATCTGCGCCCGTGTTCAGACCTTTGACTCGATCCTGGCTTTGTCCCTTGGCAGAGAGAAACAGAATGGGTATCCAGCTGGTTTGCTGATTTTCTCGAACGTTTTGAACAAAGGCATAGCCGTCCATCTCAGGCATCATCACATCGCAGATAATCATATCGGGCGACTGATGCTCCAGCACATCTAAGGCTTCTCGACCATTGTCAGCCGTCACCACCTTGAAACCTCGAAACTCAAGATAGTCTTTGACCAACAAAATTAGGTTGGGGTCATCATCAATGAGTAATAATTGCTTTTGGTCTGTGGAGCTAGCTTCCTTCATGCGATTTAGGGGTATGGATGAGGTTGACTATTTTGTAAACTCGTTATCTAGAAGGGCAAAGCACTGTATGACAGGGGTCGGGGGGTTTACATTTCTAGACCAAGATATGCTAAATCGAGATATACGGTTGCCTGAAGTTAAATTAGTTGATATGGATAGTTATTCCCAGAATTACCTAGATCTTAGACATTCTGAGTATTTAAATAGTGCTGATATCAGCAATTTTGATTAAGTACAACCGCTCAAAATTCTTTAAAGAGCCGACAAACCCAGCGCCAGCAGGTGTTCAGGCAGTTGCATCCCTAGGCTAAGTGTCAGCCAAATCAGACAGCTCAGTGACCAGATTGACCTGATCGCCAGGTAAGGGGTGCTCAACGAAAGCATACTCTTGAACTACCTGATTTGCCAGCAAATGCTCTTGAATAATGCGCTCAATTACGGCAGGCGTGACGCTGTGGTACCATACGCCCTCTGGGTAAATCACCATAATGGGTCCGTGCTGACAAACCCGCAGGCAGTTGGCCTTAGTCCGAAAGACACAGGCGGGGCGATCGCGCAGAGGCACATCCAGTTTTAGCGCTTTGAGCCTTTGTTTTAGATAGCTCCAGGATTCTAGGCTAGCGGCTTTGTCGCAGCACTTAGGTACGCTCTGGTCAGCGCAGAGAAAAATATGTCGCTGCATATGCTCTAGCCCTAGCGACTGGGCTATTGCCGCTAGCGAGTTATCTGTAGAATCGGCAGTGTTCACAACAGGTATTGACAATCAGGGTTCATTTTTTACCCGCCGGATCGGGAGACTGGCAATCAGAGCCGTGACTCGCTGATCGGTTTCTAGAGAAAACTCTAGTCCCTCTGGGTCAATTTCAACGTAGCGAGAAACCACTTCAATAATTTCCTGCTGCATTTTTTCAACCATCTCCGGACTTAAATCTGTGCGGTCATGAGCCAAAACAAACTGTAGGCGGCGCTTCACTTCGGAGCGGCTGCTTTCGGAGGCGGTTTTTGGAAACAGACGTTCTAGAAGTTCGCTGAGAATGGACATTGCCAACTACACAGGTGCGCTTAAGGGAAACAAAAAAGGCTAGCAGGGCTAACACACACTAGCTGCGAAACATCCGACGCAGCCGAGAGAACAAATCGTCGTGGGGAGCGCTGAGATCGAGAAAGGGGACTTTGTCTCCCCGCAGCCGCTGAGCAATGTTAGCAAATGCCAGCCCCGCTAGCGACAGTTTTGGCTCTAAGACCAGCGGTTCCCCTCGGTTGGTTGAAACAATCACGCGCTCGTCATCAGGGATGACTCCCAGCAGCGGAATTGCCAGGATGTCTTGCACATCTTGGACTGACATCATCATATCGGCCTGTACCATTGCGGGTTTGAGGCGGTTGACAATCAGGTGCAGGCGTTTGACGTCGTTGGCTTCTAAAAGGCCAATGACGCGATCGGCGTCTCGCACTGCCGAAATCTCAGGTGTAGTCACCACGATTGCTTCATTAGCCGTTGCGATCGCATTTCTAAAGCCCATTTCAATTCCGGCGGGGCAGTCAATCAAAATGTAGTCGTAGTGAGGCTTGAGCGCATCGACTAGAATGCTCATCTGCTCCGGCGTGATCGATTCTTTGGAGCGATTTTGAGCCGCAGGCAGCAGCGCCAGGGTTGGCTGTCGTTTGTCTTTGACCAAAGCCTGATCGAGGCGACACTGCTTAGCTAAAACATCCAAAGCGGTGTAGACAATTCGATTTTCTAAGCCTAGGAGCAGATCTAAGTTGCGCAGGCCAAAATCAGCGTCAATCACAACCACCCGGCGATCGCTTTTAGCCAGGGCCATGCCCAAATTTGCGGTACAGGTGGTCTTGCCGACACCGCCTTTGCCTGAGGTTACAACGATAATGCGCGTCATATAACTATCGCAACGAAAATAAAAAAGCTGACAAACAGTAAACGCCCACTAGCGGGAGGGATGGCTCAGATAGGTTCGAGCAAAGTCAGCCGCAGTTGCAATGTGAATCCCGCTCGCTCCAATATAGGCTACTTCAGGCTGATAGCGAACCGGAGGGTTAGCAGGCGGCAGGGCCACCTTATCGGCGATGCGAAGCTGGGTTGGCTCTAGGTGCAGGGCCATGATGCGGCAGTGGGGGTTGCCTGCTGAGCCAGCGTGGGCCACGCCGCGCAGCCGCCCCCAGACAAAAATGTCGCCCGCTGCCACCAGCCTACTGCCGGGGTTGGTATCGCCTAGAACCACAATCGTGCCGGGGTGACGCACCTCTGTGCCAGAGCGGACGGTGTTTTGTAAATATAGCGGCTCCTCTAGGGCCTGCTCAGCCTCGGTAGCCACTGGGGTCAAATGGGCTAGGCTGGTCTGTTGCTCGATCGAGTAGCCAGCTGTGGCGGCGGCAACTGCTGTCTGTCGCCGACTGGTGTAAACTCGCCTGAGCGTGAGCTGCTGCTCTGCTAGGGCTGCTTCAATTGCCTGGAGCTGACGAACGTCTAAGAGGCGATCGCGGGCGACGAGATGCACCGCCGTCTGAGGCTGCCAGAAGCGATCGCCGCCGTTTAAGCGCTGCTTAATTTGCAGCCACAGCTCCGGCCAATTCAGGGGCCAATCTGCTGGCCCGTCTGCGGGGCTATCTGCCGAGTGAGTATCGGCAGCGGGCGGCAGCAGCAGTAGTAAACGTCCCCCTTCACTTTTGAAGCGCACCTGGGAGCCTGGGCTGACCTCTCCAGAATTAGGAGACAATTGGGTGATGGGCGTCGGTAAAGAGTCTGAAGTCATGGGATCGCAGTTAGCAAAAGTTACCCCCTACAGCACCCACATATTAGACCAAATCGTTCCGACCGCCGCTAGATTTTTGGTAATGTCATGTCTGACTGGACTCCGCTTCATGCCCGCCTGCACCAAACCCTGCGATCGCGGCAGTTACTGCCTGCCAGTAGCTCTCTGCTGGTAGCAGTTTCAGGCGGACAAGATTCCCTCTGTCTGCTGCGCCTGCTGCTGGATCTACAGCCCAAGTGGGGCTGGTCGCTCACAGCCGCCTACTGCGATCATGGCTGGGAGGCTGACGCGGGCAATGCTGAGTTTGTCACCCAGGTGGCTGAGCGCTGGCAGGTGCCGCTGGTAGTAAAGCAGGCCGCCGTACCGCCCAAAGGTGAAAATGGAGCGCGGCAGTGGCGCTATCAGACCCTCATAGCGATCGCCGAGAGGCAGCCGTGCAGCTCTGTCGTCACTGGGCATAGCGCCAGCGATCGCGCCGAAACCGTGCTCTATAACCTGGTGCGCGGCAGTGGCTTGGAGGGTTTGCACAGCCTCACCTGGCAGCGGCCCCTGACGCCGGAGATTAATCTGATTCGTCCCCTGCTCGACGTTACTCGTTCAGAAACGGGGGAGTTTTGCCAGGCTCAGCAGATTCAGGTTTGGGCCGACGCCACCAACGAGAACCTGGCTTACGCTCGCAACCGCCTGCGCCTAAAAGTCTTGCCCTATCTCAAGCAGCACTTTAACCCGCGCACGGAGCAAACCCTGGCCCAAACCGCTGAGATTTTAGCGGCTGAGGGTGCTTGCCTGGAGGCGATCGCCCAAGAACTCTACCAGCAGGCGATCGCCGCTGTCTCCCGGCCCCCTGACTGGCGCATTCATCGTCCCACCCTGCGGGCTAGCCCCATTGCTCTACAGCGCCGCGCGCTCCGCCATCTCCTGCAGCAGATTATGCCCAGCCAGCCTAATTTTCGCCAGATTGAGAAACTGATCAGGCTGCTCAAGGCTCCCAACCGCACTCAGAGCGATCCTTTGCCGGGGGGAGTCTATGCCTGTGTCAGCCAGGATTGGATTATTTTTCGTCAGTCAGTCTAAATGGCTTAAGGAATTTGCGGTTGACACCTAAATATCACGAAGAAATAAACGGCAATGCTAAGGGAACGTAAACTGGGTTTGGCCATCACCAAGCTCCACGAGATCTACAAGATTCACCAAGAAAGCCGTTTTGCCTAAATAAACAAGCGTTTCAGCGGATTGGTTTTGGCCTCAACTGAGTTATTTAGGTAGTATTTACTCCCAGATTTCAGGCACCTACGCTCACAAAAGACATCTTATATGACCTCCCTACCCCGTATTCTCACGGTCGTAAGTCATCTGCCTGATGCCAGTTTTCTAAACCAGGTGCTGTCCCATGCGGGCTACCCGGTTGACACCGTCCAAACAGCAAGATCAGCCTTGCAGCAGCTTCAGTCGCCGCCGCCACAGCTCATTCTCGTCGGCTCACAGCTTGACGATGGGGAGGGCTATCAGCTTTGTCAGCAGATCAAAGCGGCTCCTGAGAGAGCCGACACTCCGGTTCTATTTGTAGATACCCCAGCAGGCGATCTCGATCGCCCCCGCGTATTTGCAGTTGGGGGCTGTGACTACTTGGCCCAGCCGCTGCTAGCCGCAGAGATTTTGGCAAAGATGCAAACTCACCTGCAGCGCCAGCAGCAGCAGCAGCTCAGCGAACAGCAGGAACGGTGGCAGCTCCTTTTAGCTGGACTGGGGGCGGGGGTCTTTGAGTGGAATCCGCTGACCAACAGCCACTCGCTATCGGCTCGAACCAAAACAATGCTGGGCTATCAGCCCGCTGAGCTAGGCGGTGATTATGAAACCTGGTGCCAGCTTTTACACCCAGCCGACCGCGATCGCACCCTGAACGTCCTTAAAGCTTATCTCGACCGTCAGATCCCCCAGTACGACCTCAAATACAGGCTGCGCTGCAAAAATGGTCGCTACCGCTGGATTCGGGCGCGAGGACAGGCTAAGTGGAATGCTGTAGGCCAGCCGCTGCTGATGGTAGGCTCTCACGAAGATATTCACGAGCGCCAGCAAGCCGTTGAAAAGCTACACCGCCGTGAACAAGAATTTCGGGCTTTGGTAGAAAATTCTCCCGATATTGTCTCTCGCTTCGATCGCCAGTATCGCTATCTCTACGTTAATCCGCCGATTCAAGCCGTTACGGGCATGGTGCCGCAAAACTTTATCGGCAAAACCAATCGAGAACTGGGGTTTGCAGAAGACATCGTTGAGCGCTGGGAGACAACGCTTGAACAGGTATTTCTGACTCGGCAAGAACAATTCCTTAGCTTTGTCTATCCGGGCAAACCCGACAGCAGTTACTGGTATGCCAGACTCGTCCCAGAGCTAATCAACGGCCAGGTTGTTTCTGTGCTGGTGGTCAATCGCAATGTCACGCCGCTGCAACAGGCAGAAGACTCGCTCAGACACAGCGAGGCCCGATTTCGGGCTTTGTTTGAGCAGGCAACGGTGGGGATCAATCAGGCTGATTTGGAATCAAAGCGCTTCATCCGGGCCAATCAAAGCTTCTGTGAGCTAATCGGCTATAGCGAAGCAGAGCTGTGTCAGCTTACCTACGAAGACGTTTCTGACACCGAAGATATGGCCGCCAATGCTATCGATATCCGACGGCTGTATCGTGAGGAGCTGCCTTCTATCACCTTTGAGAAACGCTACCGGCACAAAGATGGCCGCTTGATCTGGACCAGCGTCACGCTGTCTCTAATCCGCAATGAAGCTGGGCAAGCCTTTGCCGATCTGGCCATTGTGCAAGACATTAGCGATCGCAAGCAGGCAGAAGCCGCCCTGCAGACCAGCGAAGCGACCAACCGAGCCATTCTGCAAACCATTCCTGATTTACTGATCTACACCGATGCTGAAGGCAAGTACCTAGACCACATTCCGGGCCAAAAGGTAGCGCCTTGGGGGGGCGCTTTGTCTCAAGATCCACGCTCTAATGTCCATCAAGTCTTACCGCCCGACTTGTCAAAGCAGCGAATGCAGGCTATTCATCAGGCTACCAACACCGGTCAGATGCAGGTTTATGAGCAGCAGCTTAAGGTCGAGGGCCAGATCGAAAATGAAGAAATTCGCGTTGTTTCTCTAGAGAGTAACCGGGTGCTGGTGATGGTGCGCAATATCACCCATCAAAAGCAAACAGAAGCCGAACTCAGCCAGCGTGAAGCGCTGCTGGCTTCGCTGAATAATGCGTTACCCGTGGGGCTGCTGGTGATTAATTCTGACACTAACGAGATTTTAGCTGTCAACCACCAGTTTTTCAAAGTTTGGCAGATAGAATCGCTGGAAGCAGATGTTCAGATTGGCCGGCTGAGCTATAAAGAGCTGCTGCTGCGGTGTCTCGAATCTACTGATCTAGAGAAGCCATTGGCGATCGCGGCTCCTCATCCAACTTCTAAGATCATTGAAGATGAACTGTCGCTGACAGATGGTCGGATTCTACGACGCATCCATGGTCGAGTCCGCAGCGACTCGACCTACTATGGCTATTTTTATCTATTTGAAGATATCACGCTGCGCAAGCAGACTGAGCGCGATTTGCGTCAGGGCTTAGAGCGCGAACAGTCCATGACCAGGCTGATTCAGCACATGCGGCGAACCCTCGATCTAGGCCAAATTTTTGCTACCACCGTAGAGGAGCTGCGTCAGGTGCTGCACTGCGATCGCGTGGTGATCTATCGGCTAGACCCAGAGGGCAGCGGCAGGTTTGTGGCTGAGTCGTCGCAGCCCGGATTGATCCCAGTGCTGCCAGAAATGTTCTCTGGGGACGAGAACCTCCGATCCCTATTCTCTGCTGACGCAGTGACGGTAGTGCATTCTCAGCAGACTGCTGCTGGTGCCCAGTCTTTAGCCGCGCAGCCCGAAAACGACCGTCCTGAGCAGGTCTGTGGCTATGGTGCAGATGTTGCCCAGGCGCAGTTACCAGCCAGCCAGCCGAAATTTTTGCAGCAGATTCAGGCGCAGGCTTACATATCATCGCCGATCTGGCAGGGTCAGCAGCTCTGGGGCCAACTCATGATCTACCAAAACCGCCACCCGCGCCAGTGGCAGCCATCAGACATGAATGTTGTGGCGCAAATCAGCAACCAGCTGGGCGTAGCGGTGCAGCAGGCTGAGCTTTTGGCCCAGGTACAGCAGCAGGCCATACAGCTCAAACAAACGGCAGAGTTCGCCAATCAGGCCAATCGAGCCAAGAGCCTCTTTTTGGCTAACATGAGCCACGAGCTGAGGACGCCGCTCAACGTTATTTTGGGGCTGACTCAGGTGATCAAGCGCGATCGCCATCTGCCCAATCCCCTGCGAGAGCAGGTAGACATCATCAATCGCAGCGGTGGCCACCTGCTGGAGCTAATTAACAGCGTGCTTGAACTCTCCAAGATTGAGGCAGGTCACGTTTCACTGCGGGAGAAAAGCTGCGACCTTGCAGTCCTGATTCAAGAGGTCAGGGCCATGCTAAACCGTCAGGCTGAAGCTAAAGAGCTGACGTTTAACACCTCGCTAGCGGCCCATGTGAGATACATTAAAGCCGATGTGCATAAGCTGAGGCAGATTCTGCTCAACCTCGTTAGCAACGCTATCAAGTTCACGCCTCAAGGCAGTGTTTCTTTAAGCGTCTCAGCCCTGAGTCAGCCAGAATCACCGCCACCTGCTGCGAGCCAGTCACCAGATGCTAAAATTCACCTCTGCTTTGAAGTCACAGATACAGGCATTGGCATTGCCACCGAGGATCTAGAGAGTATTTTTACCGCTTTTGAGCAGGTCAGCCTGGGCCAAGACTTCACCAACGGCAGCGGGCTAGGGCTGGCTATCAGCCGCCACTTCGCTGAAATCATGGGCGGTAATCTGACGGTCGAAAGTACGCTGGGACGCGGTAGCTGCTTTCGACTTTATCTGCCCGCTCAAGTCGAGACGGCAGCGGCTCAGGCTGCACAGCCTACCGGGGTTGGGCTAGAGCTTGGGCAGCCAGAGAGTCAAATCCTGATTGTGGACGACCACGCCAGCTCGCTGCTAGAAAAACCGATTTTGAAGCTGACGGCCAAAAGTTTTCAGGCTATGTCCGCTGAGTGGACAGCTCAGGTAAGACGGGCAGCTGAGCTGTGTGATGACGTGGGGATCGCCCAGCTCAGTGAGCAAATTCCGGCTGATCAGGCCATTTTGCAGACCGGACTCAAGCAGCTCATTCATGATTTTCAGTTTGAAAAAATACTACAGCTGGTGAGCGCGATCGCCGACTAAACCTGCCCCATCAGCAAAATCTTCTGAGCGCTCTACCCGCTTTAACCGTATACTTGAGCCTGTTTGTGCATTAGGCTGGCAATCTTGGGCGTTGAACTTCGCAGCTACGTATACATTGACAACCTGCAGCCGCAGCACGCCGCCTATATGGGTACTGTCGCCGTTGGATTTTTGCCCTTACCGGGTGACGCTTCCCTGTGGATTGAAATTTCTCCCGGTATTGATATCAACCGAATTACCGATGTAGCGCTGAAGTCAGCCGTTGTGCGTCCAGGAATTTTAATGGTTGAGCGCCTCTACGGCCTGCTCGAAATTCACTCTGGCAAGCAGGGCGAAGTCCACGCCGCTAGCCGCGCCATCTTAGAGGCCCTAGATGTCCGCCGCATTGACTGTCTCAAGCCGCGAATTGTGTCGAGCCAGGTGATTCGCAACTTGGATCCCCATCATGTTCAGCTGATCAACCGCAGCCGTCGCGGCAACATGATTGTAGCCGGACAAACCCTCTATGTGTTTGAAGTTGAGCCAGCTGCCTACGCTGCCCTAGCGGCCAACGAAGCCGAGAAAGCCGCCTTGATCAATATTCTTTCGATCAACGCACTGGGCAGCTTCGGCAGGCTTTACCTGGGCGGCGAAGAACAGGACATTCTCGCTGCTCAAGCAGCAGTTTTAAGCGCGATTGAAAGCCTGCCAGGGCGCGATCAGGCAGATCAGCAAAAAAACGAGTAGGTGCTGCAGGCTAGTGCATTTGCACTAGAATTTGAGATATCTGGACGCTTCTAGATGTTTCTGGGCGCTGCTAAATTTATCTACAAATTTCTGCCGCTGTGGGTCAAGCTGCCTTAGAATACTAAATCTAGCGTCTAATTCAAAAATGCAGCGGTAGAACCCGCTATAGATAGCGGTAGAGCTGCTATCCATAGCACTTTAGCAAACTGCCCAATCGCCCTTATGGATATTCCCCGTCTGCACCCAGACACCGTTGAAGCGGTTCGGGAACGCGCCGACATTGTTGATATTGTGTCGGAACAGGTGGTGCTGAAAAAGCAGGGCAAGGACTTTGTGGGCCTATGCCCGTTTCACGACGATAAGTCACCTAGCTTTAGCGTTAGCCCTAGCAAGCAGTTTTATTACTGCTTTAGCTGCGGCGCAGGGGGCAATGCTTTTAAGTTTTTGATGGAGCTAAATCAGCGCCCGTTTGCCGATGTGGTGCTGGATCTGGCCCGACGCTACCAGGTTGCCGTCAAAACCCTAGAACCTGCCAAACGACAGGCCCTACAGCAGCAGCTGTCGCTGCGAGAACAGCTCTTTGAAATTGCCGCGATCGCGGCTAAATTTTATCAGCACACGCTGCACCACCCAGATGGAGAGGCGGCCCTCAGGTACTTACAAACTCAGCGGCGGCTAGAGGAAGGCACCATTCAGCAGTTTCAGCTAGGCTACGCCCCAGGAGGCTGGCAAACTCTTTATGGCTACCTGGTTGAGCAAAAGCGCTATCCGGTGGAGCTAGTCGAAAAAGCGGGATTGATCGTGCCGCGTCAAAAAGGCAGTGGCTACTATGACCGCTTCCGCGATCGCCTGATGATCCCAATTCAAGACGCTCAGGGCCGGGTGATTGGTTTTGGTGGGCGATCCCTGGGCGACGAACAGCCCAAATATCTCAACTCGCCTGAAACGGAGCTGTTTGATAAAGGCAAAGTGCTCTACGGGCTGAGTCAGGCTAAAGCCGCGATCGCCAAAGCAGACTGTGCCGTTTTGGTAGAGGGCTATTTTGACGTGATCGCTCTGCACGCGGCGGGGATTGCCAATGCGGTCGCCTCTTTGGGCACTGCCCTCAACGTGGTTCAGGTGAGGCTGCTGCTGCGCTACACCGAGTCTAAGCAGATAGTGCTGAACTTTGACGCCGATGCAGCCGGGGTCAAGGCCGCCGAACGCGCTATTGGTGAAGCGGCTGACATGGCTCACCGGGGCGAACTACAGCTGCGGGTGCTGACTATTCCAGAGGGCAAAGATGCTGATGACTATCTCAAAAGCAATACAGCAGCCGACTATCAGGCCCTGATTGACGCCGCACCTCTGTGGCTAGACTGGCAGATTCAGCAGCTCCTCAAAGATACTAATCTGCGGCAGGCCGACCAGTTTCAGCAGGCTACCCAGTCGGTTGTTTTACTGCTGGGCGAGATCGCCAATGCCGACACCCGCACTCACTATATCCGCCACTGTGCCGAAATCTTTAGCCAGGGTGACTCTCGCCTGGTGCCGCTGCTGGCTGAGAATTTGCTGGCTCAGGTGCGCCGTCAGCGGCGATCGCCCCAGCAGCCCAAATCTGAGATCCACGTCGCCAAGCCCTGGAGTACTAATGCTCTAGAGCAGGCTGAGGCAGCGCTGCTGCGAGTCTTTATTCACAGCAGCGACTGTCGTCAAGCTATTGTAGAGGCTCTAGACGAGCGCGATCTGCAATTTAGTTTTTCCCATCACCGCGCTCTGTGGCGACAGATTAAAGCTTGGTGCCTGGGGTCGGTGGCACCAGAGCTGGTATTTCAGCCTGCCGCCGCCGCTTTGCCCCAGCAGATATCTAATTTACGTCAGCTCCGCGATCGCTGTGCTGAAGATCCGCTGCTAGGTCAGGTCTATCATCTCCTACAGCTAGACGAAAAAACCCAACGGGATGCGCTGCGGGGGCCGCTGGTGGTTCGAGCTGCGATCGCCTGCATGGAAAAAAACATGTGTGAAAAGCGCTATCGATATTTTCTCAACCTGTGGTCAGAGCAAGACTGCACCCTCACGCCTGAGCAACATGCCTATTATCAAAAGCAAATCTATGCCGAAAAACAGCGCATTCAGGAACTCGAAAAACAGCGCTGCGTCACTTTTGCTGACTTAGCCCAGCTGCCCTGGGTGGGCGAGTTTTACGCTAGCTTTGAAGACACAGAAGGGTAGACAAAGGCTCAATATTCAAGCAATATTCTGGCGCTGGCAAGCTGATTTGGAGTGTTACCTATCGCTTGAGGCTGTCTATTCTGAGTCCACCCATAGATGTAGGAATCATGCCGCAGTGAGCCATTCTTTTTCACGGGCTGAGCTAGGTCAGCTAGGAGAGCAGCTAGTGGCCGACTGGCTGATTCAGCAAGGCTGGCAGATTCTCCACCGTCGCTGGCGCTGTCGCTGGGGCGAGCTTGATCTAATTGCCTATCAAGGCGCAAACACCAGTCCAGAAAGCCAGCAGCTTAGCTTTGTCGAGGTCAAAACTCGCAGCCGAGGCAGCTGGGATCAAAACGGTCTGTTGTCGATTACTGCCGCTAAACAGGACAAGCTCTGGCAGAGTGCTAGACTTTTTCTGGCCCAGTCTCCTGATTTAGCAGAGTATCCCTGCCGTTTTGACGTGGCGCTGGTAAGCTGTCGTTCATCTATAAATCACTCCGCTCAAAAACCCCAGCTATCTCTGCAAGACTATATTGTTGGGGCTTTCAGCTAAAGCCTAGCTGGAGTGTAGGGAAGTAGCGGTCATCAGTAGGGTGGGCAATGCCCACATCATGCTTGGGCAATGCCCACATCATGCTTGGGCAATGCCCACATCATGCTTGATCTAAAGATTCAGAACGAAAGATTGTGCTTTCCCCGTTATTCCTAGCTCAGATTTAGCACCTTGACAGGGCTGGCGGTGCCCACCCTACCGATAAATGTGGATTCTGGATTTTGCTTTTTACTCTAAGTGCTGACGGCTTGGGGGGGCGAAAAGCTCAGCATACTCGTCTGAGAGATTGACCTTGAGGTGATCAAACTGCCCCGGCGTGACAGCCTTTTGAATCACGGCAAAAAGACCACGTACTTTCTGTGGAATCTCTGCTACGTCAAGCTGAGAGCGCTCTGCAATCCTGCTATAAAAAGTTTGCAAATCCATATAGGTGCCGTTTTCGCCCTCATGCCCACGCAGGTATTGGGCAATCTCTTCAGGAAGCTGCGAGGCTAGATCCTTGGCCTCGTTACCGTAGATGCGGTTTGCCAGTACCTCAAAGACAGACTGGACAAAGCTTTCAACCGCTTCTGTAGAGTCAAACTGGCTCACAGCCTGGGTTGTATTGAGAAATTCAGCGTGTTTCATAAGGATAGTATTCAGTGTCTACTCAGCTCGGGCACTCCTTTAGAGCCGCTGTGCGGGCGCTGACGCGCTGGCTAGTGGCAGCTTTGGTGGACGAACTCAGGTTTTTACTACCTTGAAAAAATTTACAGAAACTCTCATCACTCAAAAGGATTACTCTCAGTCCCTCGATCGTTAGACTTGGGGCTGTCACCTAGAGTGTTCCACGAAGCCGAGGCGATTGAGGATGTTGGTAATATTAGGTAGAGTTTTTAGCAAAACCTGCTGGCAATGACTTTACTGCGTTGGGTTTCAAGAAGTGCGATCGCGCTCTGTTTAGTTAGCTGCCAGACTCAGCCGTCTAATTTAGCTTCATCAGCCGTTACCGCCTCGGCCCAAACAGTAGTCCAGGCGGAAACCCAGACAGGCGGAAACTTTGCCACCGTCACTGCTGTCGAAGCTACCGCTGGAGAACCGGGTGCTTACACCTTTGCGGTTACTGTTCAAAGTCCTGATACAGGCTGCGATCGCTATGCTAACTGGTGGGAAGTGATTAGCGCAGAGGGGGATCTGATTTTTCGCAGGATTTTAGCCCACAGCCACGTTGATGAGCAGCCCTTTCGTCGAGCCGGGGGATCTGTGGCTGTGCAGCCTGATCAAACCGTGATTATCCGAGCGCACATGCAGCCCACTGGCTACGGCAACCAGGCCATGCAGGGAAGTATAGACGCCGGATTTAGCAGCGTTCAGCTACCTGATGGCTTTGCCGCCAACCTAGCTCAGGCTGCGCCCCAGCCTTTAGGGTGCGACCATTAAGCACGGCGCAAGCTACAGAAACAAACCCTCACCTGCATCTTAATCTTCCTGCCCTAGAGCGCCGGGTGCGCCGATTAGGGTGCGCTTGGGGGAGCAGGTAATAATCATAATCAGCAGCGTCAGAATGTAGGGGGCTGCGTTAAACAGGTAGTAGTAGGTGTCAATGCCTACCGACTGAAAAGCGGGACCAATGGCCTGAGCGCCACCAAACAGCAGCGAAGCCCAAAGACACTGTACCGGGTTCCAGTGAGCAAAAATGACCAGCGCTACTGCCATCAAACCCTGACCGCTGGAGATGCGCTCAGTCCAGACGCCGGGATAGTAGAGCGAGAGGCAGGCCCCACCAATGCCCGCTAAAAAGCTACCCGCCATAATGCTGAGCATCCGTACCTGAAAGATCGAGATGCCCATGGCTTTTGCCGCCTCTGGACTGTCGCCTACGGCCCGCACATACAGCCCCCAGCGAGTAGAGCGAAAGAACCACTGCAGTAGAGGCGCGATCGCCAGACCGATCAAAAACAAAGGACTCAGCTTCAGGGCTGACTCGATCTGAGGCACACTGCTCCAGCCGCCGACATTTAAGGTGACCAGTTGAGGAGCCTGAGGCTGAATAAAAGGCTTGCCCAAAAAGAAGGCTAGTCCGCTGCCAAAGATAATCATAGCAATACCTACAGCCACGTCGTTGACCCGGGGCTGCTGGGCCAACCAGCCGTGAATAGCCCCCAGCACCATGCCGGAGAACCCCGCCGCCACTACGCCTAGCCACGGCGATAAGCCTGGGCCAACAATATCCTGAGTTAGGTAAGAAACGCCATAGGCGCTCATGGCCCCCATCAGCAGCGTCCCTTCTAGCCCTAAGTTAATCTTGCCGCTTTTTTCAGTTAGGCATTCGCCCAGACTGACAAACAGAAACGGGGCGCTGCCGCGCAAAGTACCGGCTAAAATTCCCAGCGGTACGCCCCACCATCCCAATGCTTCGGCTGCCATAGTTTTGCTGCCTTGAGTGTCTATTGTTATCTACAGGTCATTTATACGCCAGTTGCTACAGGCGCTACTGACCGCTCGTTGACCACCCGATGCTGCTGAAAAAACGGAATCCGGCTGTAAAGGGAATCGCTAAAGAGCACGCAGAGAAACACAATGCCCTGAAAAACCAAAACGGTGGCATCGGGTAAATTATGCGATCGTGCAAAATGCCGCCGCTGGCTAAAATGCCCCCCAGAAGCACAGCTACCAAAATCGTCGCCAGCGGATTGTGACGCGACACAAAAGCGACCAGAATCCCCGCATAGCCATAGTTTGAGACCAGGGATTCATTCACCCGCTTTTGCACAGCAGCTACCTCCACCATGCCTGCTAAGCCAGCCGCTGACCCGCCAAGAAAACAAATTGCCAGCGTTAATTTGCCCACGGGCAAACCGGCAATCCGGGCGGCTCGAATATTGCCCCCTGCTGTTCGAGCGGCAAAGCCAAAGGTTGTCCGCTGAATCAGGATATAGGCAATAACGCAGGCAATCAGGCCATAGAGCAGGCCCAAGTGAATCCGGGTGGCCGGTAAATTGCCCAGCCAGAGCGTTTCTGCTAGCTCGGCAGACGAAGGCTTGGTGACAAAGTCAGGATCGCGCAGGGGGCCTTCAACTAAATGGTTCAAAATGGCGATCGCAATGTAGTTCATCAGCAGGCTGCTGATAGTTTCATTAACACCGCGATAGTGGCGCAGAGCACCCACTGCCATAATCCACAGGCCGCCGCCCAGAATACCACCCAGAGCCATGCCAATTTGCACAACTGGCGCAGGCAGGGCAGTGCCAAGGTTAAGACCGATCAAAACTGAGGCCAGCCCCCCAATTACCAGCGCTCCCTCGTTGCCAATAATCACCAGCCCCAAACGGGCTGGTAAAGCCGTACACAGCGCCGTCAGCATCAGCGGTGCCGCCCGAATCAGGGTATTTTGCCACGCGCTCCAGCTGCCAAAAGCAGCCTTATAAATAGACTGATAAACACCGAAGGGATTGGCCCCGGCCAGGGCACAAAAGAGGCCAAAAATGACTAGGGCTACCAGCAAAGCCGCGATCGGCAAACAGATAGTTTCTAAAGCTCGGCGCCAGGGTTGATTGACCAACACTACTTATCCTCCTACTGAGCCATCGACCCCTTCAATCAGGTAGTCCATTTTCTCCAGCTCCAAGTCTTGCTGCTTCAGTTCTTTATCTGCCGCCAGCACAACCCTGCCCGCATTGGTCTCAATTGGGCCTTTGTAGATGACTAGCTCATTGCTCATTAGCCCTGCTTTAGCCGCATCAGCGTCGGTTTTTGCCTGCTCAGTGACGGCTGGGCCATAGTCAGAAACCTTGCAGAAATTATCGGCTAGTCCCCCCCTGAGAATGTGGTCGATATCGCCAGACATCAGGGTTTTACCCGCCAAAAACTGTTCCCCTAGCTGGGTATAAACGCTAGACCAGTCCCATTCTGCCCCCGTCAAATAGCCTTTAGGGGCTAAACTCGCCTGGTTGGCGTGGTAGCCAGTGCAGTAAATGCCACGTTTTTCAGCCGTTTCCATCACTACTTTAGGGCTGTCTACATGGCAGGTTACTACGTCAATACCCTGATCTGCCATGCTGTTGGTGGCTTCTGCTTCCTTGACGGGCATGGCCCAGTCTCCAGTAAAAATCACTTTGGTGATGATGTCTGGGTTGACTGACTTAGCCCCTAAGGTATAGCTGTTAATATTGCGGAGCACCTGAGGAATAGGCTTAGCTGCCACAAAGCCCAGCTTGCCCGACTGAGACATATGTCCGGCAACCACGCCTGCTACATACTCAGCTTCGTCAATGTAGCCAAAGTAGCTGCCAACATTGTCAGGCATACCGTCTTGATACATCCCGCCAGCGTGAAAGAACTGGACGTCAGGAAACTCCTCGGCCATTTCTAGAATGTAGGGATCGAAATAGCCGAACGAGGTCGGGAACAGCACTTTGGCCCCATCAATTTCAATCATATTGCGCATTGTTTCAGCCACCGCCGTTGTTTCAGGCACGTTGGCTTCTTCGATAATCTGGATGCCTTCAATAGCACCCATTGCGGCTGCACCCTCAGCATGGGCCTGGTTGTAGCCAAAGTCATCTTTGGGGCCTACGTAGATGAAGCCCACTACTACATTTTCAGCACCGCTACCTGTGGCACTGCCGCTAGCAGCGCTATCGCTTTCAGCAGCCGTGCAGCCCGTGCCCAATTTAGCAGTTATACCGAAAGCGGTGGTGGCTAATAGTCCGCGAACCACTTGACGTCGGGATAACCGCAGTGAGGTTTTTCGATAAGTCATGTACAGGGGACTCCTATCGGATTTCTGAAATAGATGGATAATCTAGGTGTCAAGTAACACTTAGAAAAATTGGTTAGTCAGTAGACAACCCGCTACAGAAATGAGCTATTTCTATAGCGTTTTAGCTATGACTTGGGCTTACACTCCCAGCGCTGAGGGGTTCAATGCTGAAGACTGGCTCATAGAATAGAATTGATAAAATTGCATCGCAGGTTTGTATCCTACTTTGCTATTTCTACCTTAAGTCAGATGATTTTTAGAATTTAGCTGCCAGTAGGGGCGCGATCGCCTAGCGTCGTACCAAATCTTTAAACCAGTCATCTTCCCAGAGCGTATCAAAAGCTGGCTCTACTTTGGCCTCTTCTCGGTAAGAGGGTTCTAGCCGAATTGACTGCTGTAGGTGCTCTAGAGCCATGTCTACTTCTCGCTGCATAGCATAGCAGATGGCTTTGTTGTAAAGCGCTTTGTCGTAATTAGCATCGGTTTCTAAGGCTTTGTCAAAGCTGCGAATGGCCTCGCTGTCTCGGCCTAGCTTCATCAGCACGTAGCCTCGGTTGTCCCACGCTTTGGGAGAGTTTGGGTTAAACCGGGTGGCGCGGTCAAAAGACGTTAGCGCTTCCTCAAATTTTTCTAGTTCGCTCAGGGCAAGGCCGCGATTGAGCCAGGCAACTGCATCGTTGGGCTGACTGGCAACCGCTTTGTCAAAAGACTGAAACGCCTCTTCGTGCTGCTGCAAGATGCCGTAGGCCACCCCCCGATTCACCCAGGCTTCGTGGTACTCAGCGTTAATCTCTAGTGCTCGATCAAAAGCCGCGATCGCTGCTTCGCGCTGTCTCAGACGGCTCAGCACCATCCCTTTGTTAAACCAGGCTTTGGCGTCTTCAGGGCGCTGCTCAATAAAGCGATCGAAGGCGGCTAAAGCCTCGTCGTAACGCTTCAGTTCTCGTAAGACTAGACCCTGCTGGTGCCAGGGATCGACGGCTTCGGGCTGCAGTTCTAGCACCTTCTGCAACGACGCCAGTGCTTCATCATAGCGCTCTAGCTCACTTAGAGCCTCAGCCCGGTTTTGCCAGATATCGGCGTTGTTGGGCTGAATCTCTAGGGCACTGTCATACTCGGCCACGGCCTCGGCGTAGCGGGCCTGAGACTTTAGCAAGTTTGCTTTTTCGATGCGATCGTCAGCGGTGAGAAAAAGTTCGGGGCGATTGGCCTGCAGGCGCTCAACCTGCTCGGAAAGGGTTTGGGTAGTTTGGCGAATTTCGGCAGCAAACGAGTCGGCCATAAACTGGGGCGTGATTGCGCCTAGCTGCTGCATAATCTGAGCTTTTTCAGACTGTGCCTCACTTTGGAGGGCGCTGAGGCGATCGCGCAGCTCGGTCTTTAGCGTCGTTAGCTCACTGAATGCGGTCTGCTGCTGCTGGCTGAGGCTGTCCTGTAGCTGGGCAATTTGGCTAATAAAGTCAGCCTTTACCTGCTCTAGGCGCTCTGCAGCCGCCTGCTGTTTCTGCACAGCTTCTGCTTCTAGGATATTGACCTGTTCGCTGAGACGAGTGTCGAAGGATTCTAAACCACCTAGAACGCGATCGCGGCGTTCAAAACAACCGAGCGCATCTCGGCTAGCTGATTGACAAACTCCGTCGCTGTCTGCTGTAGAGAGTCTAAGACCTGAGTGCGCTCCTCTTGCAGGCCAGTGCCTAAGCTCTGGAGCTGCTGCTGAAATGCCTGGGCTGACTGTTCTAGCTCTGCGTAAGAATGGTTCTTTTGCGTGCCTAAGTCTGCCTGTAGAGCCGCTAGCTGGTGGGCAAATTCAGCCCCAGCCTGCTCTAGCTGAGTAAAAGACTGCTGCTGGCGGGCTTCTGTTTCTCGCTGTAGGTTGCCGATTTTAGCGGCCACCAGCTCTGACTGCTGCGCTAAGTCCTGTAGCAGAGCTGATTTACGATCTTCGACCTCTGCTTTGAGACCGCTGAACTGCTCTGAAAAGGTTTTGTTAGACTGCCGCAAATCGTTTAGCGATCGCTCTTTTTGCGTTTCTACAGCCTGCCGGGTCTGAGCAAACTGAGTGGCAAAGTCTTGAACTGCCCGTTCTATGTTTTGCAGAGCCAGTTCTTTGTGGCCGTAGGTGCTGGCCTGCAGCTCTGAGAGCTGAGCGCTGATGTCTTTTGACTGCTGGGCCAGTCCCTCTAGCAGGCGATCGCGCTGCTGGTGAAGCTGCTGCTGGGCTTCGCTATTGAGAGCTGTCAGCTGCTGAGGAAAATTGGCCTGGAGCTGCCGCAGTTCGGTCAAAGCCTGGTCGCGGGTGGCGCTAGCCTCATTGAGTAGAGCCGTTAGCCCTTCGGTAAAGCCAGATTTTTGCTGGTCTAGCGTTTCTGCTAGCTTAGTCTGCTGCTGCTGGCTATCGGTTTTGAGCGATTCTAGCTGCTGGCTAAAGTCTGACTGAGCCGCTGTGAGCGTCTGCTCTACAGCAGACTGCCGCGTCTGAAGCTGAGTTTCAAACTCGCTGAGCTGCTGACTGGCCTGCTGCTGGAGTAAACCCACAGATTGGCTGAACTGAGACTGGCCTGTCTCTAAGCTCTGCCGCAGACGGGTGAGCTGAGTTTGCCAGTCGGCTAAAGCTGTTTGCTTGAAGTGGGCTAGGTCGTCTACCAGTTTGGCGATCGCCTGCTTTTGACTTGTTGCCTCTTGGGTAAACCCCTCTGAGCGATCGGCTAGCTCGTCAGCTAGCGTTTCTGCCTCATGCAAAATCTGGTCGAGTTCTTTGGTAGCTGAGCGAATCTGATTTTCTAAATCAGTCATCTCATTCAGCTGCGTCCGCACAGCCGCTGCCACTTCGCGCACTACAGACTGCCGCAGAAACCACAGCATAGCCACGCCAACACCAACCAGCAGTACCAAAGCCCCCAACAGCACCACAAACAGCGTTGTCGCTCGGCTGAAGGCCAAGTTTGCTTCGCGCTGTAGTCTCTCTAGCTCCTGACGCTCTTGGCTGGTCACCGACTGAGCTATCAAGGGCTGAGCCGGTTGAGCCAGTGGAGACTGAGCCTGTCTGACTGGCTCAGCTGCCTCAGCCGCCAAGCTGGGCAGCCACAAATATAGAAACAGCAAGCTCTTGAACAACAGCAGCTTTTCTATTGACATCTGCCTTATCAGACTCCCTTACACTGGCGTGGGCGGTTAGTGGCGCTCTGGCCTACGCATTAGCATACTCAACTTAGAGCGTCTCCTGCTACTGCCGTCAGAATCTCAGTGCCGATGTCTTGCAGTTTGGGGAAGTCAGAGTCTCTAAGTCGTCTTTAAAGAAGACAGGATAAATTCCCTAGTGCTAAGCAGGCTCCGTATAGCCCTGGATATTTTCCGGCTCAAACTGACGCAAAACTCTGGTAGCTCTTCGCATCAGCTCGTCTGTACCCTGAGCAATGATCAAGTATTTGCCAGCGTTGAGACGGTTGCGGTAGGCGATCGCATCGCCGCTGCCAACCGTCCAGCCCGTGATGCGACCGACGACAAAAGCTCCTAGCGCCCCAGCAGCAGCCCCTAACAGGCCCCCAATCAGGTGATTGCCAATTTCGCCTGCCCAGGCAAAGGTCTGTAAACCTGACAAAACGCTGAAGGCAAAACCCGCTAAAAAGCCAAAAGGGATCACCCAGATAGCCAACAGGTCAGACTGCTTGTCAGCTTCGTCGTCGGGATTGATTAGGCCAAACTCATCGGCACTTTGAAACCCTCGACCCAGGAGTGAAACCTGACTCATTGGGACTTGCTCTTGCTCAAGGGCAGAGTAGGCTTTCTCTGCTTCGATGCGATTGGATAAAACCGCAATCAGGTAGTTGTTATTAGCCATGCTGCGTTAACTTTCTTAGCTCTAAACGTCTATTGTCTTTATTGTAACGGTATGTAAAGTCCTTCTCTCTCCCTCACATGATGTAATCAGCAGGCTCAGAAGTTAGAGCTGTAATGACAGCCATCTGGCAGAATCGCGGGGCGATCGCCAGGGAGTACCCAAAGCGCAGGCAGAGAAATTCAAACGACAGCGCTTAATATTCTTTTCAGCATTTTGAGGGGTTTAATACTGGCAAAGTTCCATGTCAAGATTGAGGAGGTTACGCTCGCTTGCCTGCCGATTCTCTATGTCTCACTCACCGCTTTCATTTGCCCAGCACTATCACGAACGGACGAAGTATAGTCCCGAAACCCTTGCCGCCAGAGCTAAATCTCTCGACTGGGCCGCTCAGCCTAGCTCTTACAAGCAATATCCACTGGGCACTCTCATTGACCTCCAGCCCTATCTAGCCGAGATAACGACTGAAGCCGTAGCAAGAGACAAGCAGCTACTAGCCCGGTTATCTCGCCTGCTGATTAACACCTATGGACTGACGGCGCGGGTTTCCGGCATGGGGGGTGAGCCGTTTTATCTGAGAGCTGCGCCATCTGCAGGAGGGCTTTACCCGGCTGAGATCTATTTAATCTCGCGGGGCACTTCGCTGCTGCCTGCCGGACTCTATAACTATCAGGTGCGATCGCACGGACTGATGCGCTTTTGGGATGAGCACGTTTGGCAGACTTTGCAAAAAGCCTGCTTCTGGCATCCGGCTCTAGAGCAAACACACTTGGCTTTAGTCATCACCGCCGTGTTTTTTCGCTCCGCCTGGCGCTATGAAGACCGAGCCTACCGCCGCGTTTTTCTAGACACAGGGCACCTCTTAGGCAACCTAGAACTGGCCGGAGCGCTGGCGGATTATCGGCCTCACCTGATTGGCGGATTTGCTGACGAGTCTGTCAACCAGCTACTCTACCTAGACGCTAATGAAGAAAACGCGATCGCGGTGGTGGCGCTGGCTGATTTACTACAGGTCGAGCAAAATCTGCCATCTGGCTGTACAGCCCTGCCCTCGGGCGTTGCCAGCGACTATCCCCGGCTCGCCGACGGTGAGCTATTGAGCTACTTACACACAGCCACCCAAATTCCAGAGACTGAGGATACCAACTTTTACCGCCAAAAATCACCCCCTGCTCAGGAAAAAACCACGTCTGATAAATACAACTTTCCGTTTTGCTTGAAGGCGTCTACCTTAACCAGTTCGATTAGCTGGGGAGAGTCGCTGCAGCAGCTAGAGCAGACGATTTTGCGCCGTCGATCGACTCGTCGCTACAGCGGCCTTGACTTAAAGTTTGAAGACTTAAAGTCACTGCTGCACTTTGCCTATCAGCCCAAAGACTATGCTGAGCAAGGCTTAGACCGCCAGCCCGACTATTTTGACCTGAGCCTGATTGAAACCTTCGTCGCGGTTTCATCCGTCGTTGGCTTAGATGAAGGCTGCTACTACTACGCACCCCAGGCTGAAGAACTACGGCAGGTACGCTTCAAAAACTTTCGGCGAGATCTGCACTACTTGTGTCTGGGTCAAGATCTGGGTCGAGATGCGGCGGCTGTGCTTTTTCATACTGCTGACCTCAAAAAGGCGGTCGGGCGCTACGGCGATCGCGCCTATCGCTATCTGCACATGGATGCTGGACACTTAGGCCAGCGGCTAAACTTGGCGGCTATGCGGCTGGGGCTAGGAGTCAGCGGTATTGCCGGATTTTTTGACGAACAGGTCAATGAAGTTTTAGGCATTCCTGGCGACGAGGCCGTCCTCTATATCACTACCTTTGGGCAGCCGCGCTAGGCCAGCTCTCATCAGCGTTACGCATAGTCTTGAGCTAATACTTCCAGAACTTGCAAAACTTTGGGTCTTAAAATCCAGTATCACTCTCCTTGCGTTTCTCAACCTAATCAGCGTGCTTGACTTCTTCGGCTCTAGATTGCAACCTAACTTTTCACCAACCCAATGAGCTTCCTTTTACCACTGTTGACGCGATCGCCCAAATACGATAGTCTTCGCGACTAATGCAGCAACTTCACGCTGCAGCGTCCAGACAATTAGCCGCACGACTCGAAGCTGCTAGCAACAACTCCGAAAAAAATATGAATCCCTTCAAAAGGGTTAAAGGACTAAATGATGAAGACAACTCTTACCGTTTTCGCCTTTATGAGTGCTGTATTTTTTGTAAGTGGGTGTGAGGTTTCTCATGCACAAGATACTATCTTTTCTGGCACAGTTAATCGAGTTTGGGGAGATGGATTTCAATTAAATAGCGGTGATCGTTCCATCACGGTTAATTCCTATGATATATGTGGAGACAATAACAAAATCCACAACGTCTATGTCTTCAGCCGCACTATTTGACCCCATTTGTAGCTCAAACCCTGGCTTGAACCCTAGAAGTTAAAGTAGAAGTTAAAGGGCATAGCTGAGTACAGAAGCTTGGTCAGTCTTGGGCGTCTAAGCCGCGATACAGCTCGGAAATTGGAAACTTCAGGTTAATACTTTTGAGGATAACCAGCTCCCCTGCCTTGTAAGCTATTGTTTCCCATATGTTCGTGGATGTACGGCGATGACACTCTACAGATTGACTCTCCTGAGCGATTAAAACGTATTCTTCCAGAGATTCAAGCTGTCGATAATCATCAAATTTTTTACCCAAGTCGAAGGTTTGTGTACTGGAAGAAAGAACTTCGGCAATTAGTTCAGGGTACCGCTTAACATAGCGGTCATCTCGGTCACGGGGATCACAGGTGACGAAAGCATCGGGATAGTAATAAAACTCATCCTGGTAATTGACTTTCACGTTGCCGGAATAGAAACGACATTGGGCGGGGTCGCCGAAGTGGTTGTCAATTAACTTGAGGAAGTTAAACGTGAGACGATCATGATTATCGCTGCCCCCTGCTATCGCATAGACCAAGCCACATCGATATTCGTGACGAACGAGGCTTTGACGTTCTATGTCTAGATATTCTTCGGGGCTGACGTAGTACGGAACGGCAATCATGGGTTTTGTCTTTTGCAGACAGTTTGGTTGGTTTTATTGTAGCCGCGCTAAAGCTTCAGCGACGGCGCTCTTGGAGCTTGCGGTAGACCGTCTTGAGGTCAACCTTGTGATGAGATAGCGCCACTAGCGTGTGATAAAACAAATCTGCCACTTCCCCGGCGATTTCATCCGCGTCGTCATCTTTGCAAGCCATCACCACTTCTGCCGCCTCTTCGCCA
The DNA here is from genome assembly GCA_012032345.1 of Leptolyngbyaceae cyanobacterium RM1_1_2. Lineage (GTDB taxonomy): Bacteria > Cyanobacteriota > Cyanobacteriia > Phormidesmidales > Phormidesmidaceae > Sphaerothrix. The sequence continues at coordinate 73,607 of JAAUQI010000016.1, forward strand.
ATTTTTTTCAGGATCTTATTATCCCCCCCGGCAAACAGCTTATTGGTATAAGAGCCTTCTCTGGGGCGATCGCGGCGATCGCAAATTACTGCAAACACCTGAGATAGCGTATCAGCAGGCGGCGGCTGGATCTCACCGTCAACCTGATGAAAGCAGCTGCGCTCTCCTGTATGGCAGGCCACATCCCCCACCTGCTCAACCGTCACCAGCAGCGCGTCGCTGTCGCAGTCATAGCGGATAGCGCGCACCTGCTGCAAATGCCCAGAGGTGGCCCCCTTATGCCAGAGCTGCTGACGCGATCGGCTCCAAAACCAGGTGTTTCCCGTTGCCAGCGTCTTTTGCAGCGACTCCCGGTTCATCCAGGCCAGCATCAGCACCGTGCCGTCCAGGTAATCTTGCACAATAGCCGGAACCAGCCCCTGATCGCTATAGCGAATCTGGTCTAGAGGTACAGCCGAGGTCAGCGGAGAGGAAATCATAGCAGCGCGGTTGAAAGTTATCCTGCAGCCACGGTATCACTTTGATGCTCTGAAATTGACCCACCAGAAACCGAGCCGCCACAGCTTAAGATAAGGAGGGTTGGCAGTTGGGAGCAGGCGATGCGGATTTTAGTCATGGGCGGTACCCGCTTTATTGGGGTTTACCTGACGCAAATATTGGTAGAGCAGGGCCATGAGGTCGTGCTGTTTAACCGGGGCAATCAGCCCGCTCCGGTGGATGGCATTGAGCAGATTCAAGGCGATCGCAAAGATATCACGCAGCTTAAAGCCAAACTTGCAGACGCATATTTTGACGTCGTTTTTGACAACAACGGGCGCGAACTCAGCGACACCCAGCCTCTAGTCGAAATCTTTCAGGACAAGCTACAGCACTTTGTCTACGTCAGCTCCGCCGGGGTCTATCAAAAGTCTGAGCAGATGCCCCACATTGAAGGCGACGCCGTAGATCCCAACAGCCGCCACAAAGGTAAGTTTGCCACTGAAGCCTACCTCAAAGCTCAAGGCGTCCCCTTTACCTCCGTGCGTCCCGTCTATATCTATGGGCCGCAAAACTACAACGATCTAGAAGCCTGGTTTTTTGATCGCATTGTCCGTGATCGCCCGGTGCCGATTCCTGGTGACGGCATGGCGCTGACCCAGCTAGGCCATGTGCAAGATCTAGCCCAGGCGATGGCGGCGGTGCTGGGCAATGCTAACGCGATCGGGCAAATCTATAATATTTCTGGCGAAAAGGCCGTAACCTTTGACGGCTTGGCTCGGGCCTGTGCTGAGGCTGCAGGCAGGTCGCCTGAGAGCTTACAGATTGTTCACTACGACCCCAAGCAGTTTGACTTTGGCAAGGGCAAAGCTTTCCCCATGCGGGTGCAGCATTTCTTTACGTCTATTCACAAGGCCAAGACCGACCTCAACTGGCAGCCCACTTTTGATTTAGTCAGTGGCTTAAAAGATTCTTTCCAGCACGACTATCTCGCCAGTAACCGCGATCGCGCCGAGATTGATTTCTCCACCGACGAGGAGATTCTGCAGCAGCGCTGAAGCTCTGTCAAAACTTTTTCAAGGCAGTATCCCTCTCTTGGGGCAGTCTACAGTTATTTGCCTCTACGCTAGGCTAAATGCAGACTATTCGCATTTACCCAAAAAAATACTTAAATTAACGCTTCAGGTTCTTGACCCTTCAAATTCCCACTATGTCTACCCAGCAGCCCGATATTCTATTTTTAGTTCTCGATACCCAGAGAGCCGATCGCCTATCCTGCTACGGCTACGATCAGCCTACCTCGCCTCAGCTTGATGCTTTAGCTGCTGAGCGACGGTGTTTAACAATGCGATCGCCGCTGCCCAGTGGACGGTGCCTTCCCATGCTTCGATGTTCACAGGGTTGTACCCGTCTGAGCATCAGATGTTTCAGTCTTACTCGGTGATGTCAGAGCAGGTAGAAACCCTGGCTGAGCGCCTGCAGCGGGGGGGATACTACACCGCTGGCTTTTGCAACAATCCCCTAGTCGGCGTTATCAATAACGGCCTGCGGCGTGGCTTCTATAGCTTTTTAAACTACAGCGGCCTGCTAACCTCACGCCCTAACCAGGCTGGCAAGTCACCGGGCCTAGTCGGGCGCTACCGCCAGTTTTTTAAGGGGGTGTTGGCAAAATTTCTCAACCGGGTGCAGGATGCCTTTGCCCGCTCTGATACGCTGCTGGCGCTGTCGTTTACGCCGCTGATGGTGCCGCTGTGGCAGACGGCGCTGAGCTTTAAGGGCAACACGGCCAAATCTCTAGAAGATACCGCCAGCTTATTGATTGAGCGCCAGGGCATCCAGCCCCAGCAGCCGATTTTTGCCTTTGTTAATCTGATGGGCACCCACATGCCCTACCATCCTCCCCGTGCCTACATTGAGCAGTTTGCCCCCCATGTGCTACAAGACCGCGACGCCCGCAACTTTTTGCAGCGCTTTAACAGCGACGTCTACGGCTGGCTAGCGCCGCTGACCGGAGCGCTAGACCAGCAGCAAAAGAAAACCCTAGACGGCATGTATGACGCTGAAGTTGCCCATCAGGATATGCAGTTGGGTCACTTTTTTGAGCAGCTCCGGCAGTCGGGGCGGCTAGATCAGACGCTGGTGATTATCTGTGCCGACCACGGTGAACATCTAGGCGAAAAGCAGCTCATGGGCCACAGCCTCTCTATTTACAATGAGCTGGTGCAGGTGCCGCTGATTATTCGTGATCCAGACAACCAATTATCCCAGGGCACTCAGGTGAAGCAGGTGGTGTCTACCCGCCGTCTGTTTCATACGGCGCTGGCGGCGGCGGGGCTGGCGACTGACCAAGAAGCGGCTCTGAGCCTGACACGCTCTAGCGGCCCGACTGCTGAGCATGTTTTTTCAGAAGCGGTGCCGCCGCAAAACGTGGTCAACCTGATGCAAAAACGACAGCCGGATCTGGTACGCGATCGCGCTTGCGATCAGCCCCGACGAGCGGTTTGGCTGGGCCGACATAAGCTCATTAAAACGGGCTGCGATCGAGTCGAACTCTACGACGTAGTAGAAGATCCCGGCGAAGACCTCAACCTTAGCGACATTTTGCCGGAGAACGTAGAGGTATTGCAGGAATGTCTGCAGGCTCTTGTGGGCGATCGCTCTGCGGCAGCCGCTGTTGCCGCCGTTACCGCCCGTGCCCCCGGATTTGACGATCCTGAAGTGCAGCGACGCCTGCAGGAGCTAGGCTATTTGGAGGACTAATATGTAGGTCTATGTGCCTCTGGCTTTCGATAGACTGTTCAGCCTGAGCAGAATGGGGCTGCAGACAGAGGGCCAGGGCGTTGAAGAAGCCTATGATGAACTCATCAGCGTCAGACAGCATTCAAGGCCACCTAAAGGCTGCGGCACTGTCTGAGATTTAGCAGATTACTGCGATCGCCTGCTGGCCGTTGTTTCTATGTCAGACCCCATTATATGAATCCAGGATTGCTTATTATTTAATCCTGGCCTATGTTTTCTTCAGCTCCGGCTTTCTTAGTCAAAGTCCGGTGGGGCACCTCTGGGGGTGCCCTTTTAAAGTTTTTGAGTGTTTTGGGCTGTACCTGCTTGTCTTTAGCCATTAGACGCTGTATTTTGACGCTACGATCATCGATCCCATGCCTGAGTCAGTAAAAATCTCCAGCAGCAGGGCGTGGGGAATGCGGCCATCCGCGATCGTGGCCGATCGTACACCTTGAGCCAGCGATCGCACGCAGCAGGTAACTTTGGGAATCATACCGCCAGCGACAGTGCCGTCTTCGATTAGCTGTCGGGCCTCTTGAATATTCAGCCGGGGGATCAGCGTCGCCGGATCTTTGTAGTCGCGTAAAATGCCTGCTGTATCGGTTAGCAGCACCAGTTTTTCGGCATTCAGGGCCGCCGCTAGCTCACCTGCTACGGTGTCGGCGTTGATGTTGTAAGCCTGACCGTTTTCATCTGCTGCCACGCTGGAGATCACGGGCACATAGCCAGCTTCTACTAGCGACTTCACCACCCGAGCGTCAATGCTGTTAACCTCTCCGACAAAGCCAACCCCGGCATCTCCTTGAGGACGGGCCTTGATCAGGTCGCCGTCTTTGCCACACAGTCCCACAGCCGAGCCGCCTGCCTGATTAATTAGCGATACCAGCTCTTTGTTGACGCGCCCCACCAGCACCATTTCCACCACGTCCATTGTGGGGGCATCGGTGACGCGCAGACCGTTCTTAAACTGGGGTTCGATGCCGAGCTTGGTCAGCCAGGTATTGATCTCAGGGCCGCCGCCGTGAACGACTACAGGACGAATGCCGACGCAGGTCAGAAACACTACGTCACGGATGACTTTGGCTTTAAGGCTGCTGTCTTTCATGGCTGCGCCGCCGTATTTAACCACGACGGTTTGGCCGCGAAACTGCTGCAGATAAGGCAGGGCTTCGCTGAGGACACGGACGCGGGTAGCGTCGGCTTCGACAATATATTCGCTTTCGTTGAGCATAGATTCACAGGGCCACTATTTGAAGGAGCAGAAATCAGGATGTGCAAAACCGTTCGTTATCTTAATAGACTGTCAAGAATTTTTTCAGGGTTTTTAAACACATTCAAGAAACCACATTACAACTTCACTGCATCAGTTCGTAGTTAGCGCTTTAGCGCTAAGGCACCGTCTATCAGTCCTGATTCAGCGCCAAAGCACCGTCTATCAGTCCTGATTCAGCGCTTCAGCGCTGACTACTAGCCGCGCTTAGTTCTCATTGGCGGTGTTTGGTGGTTCGATGCCGTGGATGATAATTTCGGGCGGCGTGGTCGGCACGGGATTTTCGAGGATGAGCTGGTGGACAGCGATCAGGGCGGCATCGGCAACGGTTGTGGGGGACTGCTGGGCGCTGATGGCAACGCGCACGTCGGCTTGGGCATAGAGTTTTTGCCGCTGCTGATTCAGGGTTTGGAGCTGGTCGATCCAGTCTGATCTTTGCAGCAGGGGGCGCTGGGTGTCGCCTTGCAGTCGGGTTTGCAGCAGAGCCAGGGGCACATCTAGCCAGATGACGATGCCGTGGTGCAGGTAGCTCCAGTTTTTGGGCTGGGTGACGATACCGCCGCCGGTGGCAACAACCAAGCGGGTATAGGGAGCTACCTGGCTAAGAACCTGAGTTTCGAGCTGGCGAAAGGCGGATTCTCCGTCTTGATCAAAAATTTGCGGGATGGTTTGCTGGGTAGCCTGTTCGATCAGGGCATCGGTGTCAGCAAAACGATAGCCGAGCTTTTTGGCGATGATTTTACCGACGGTGGTTTTGCCTGTGCCCATCATGCCAATCAGGTAAAGACTGGTGCCTTTGAGAAGATCGCTCACGGTTAAATAGGGGTGAATAGCTGCCGTCTAATATTGTCTAGTGTTTTGTCAAGTGCTGCTAAGCTGCGAGGGCTAGGGGTTGATCCTGAGGAAATGTAGCTGAGATTTAGCGTCTAGTCCTAGCAATTTGCCAGCTGAGCAAAACCACAGGCAGCAGCCCCACCAGCAAAATCATCAGGGCCGGAGCCGCTGCTTCTATTAGCCGCTCATCTGCTGCATACTGATAAACTCGCACCGCCAGCGTGTCAAAGTTAAAAGGCCGCATCACGATTGTGGCAGGTAGCTCCTTCATCACATCCACAAATACCAGCATCACCGCCGTCATCAGGCTACTCCACAGCAGCGGCGCATGAACTTCTCTGAGGGTTTCAGCTGGAGTATAGCCCAAGCTACGGGCGGCGTTGTCCAAGCTAGGGCGAATCTTAGCCAGCCCCGACTCGACTGACCCCAAAGACACGGCCAAAAATCTGACTAAATAGGCAAACACCAACGCTGCGACCGTGCCGCTAAAAATTAGTCCGGGTGATGTTCCCGTTAAGGCTCCTATCCAGCCAGCGATCGCCCGGTCTAGCTGCGTCACCGGAATCAAAATTCCTACTGCAATGACCGAACCCGGCACTGCATACCCCATTGACGCAATCTGTACCCCAAAGCCGATCAGCAAACTGCGCTGTAGTCGCGCTCCATAGGCCAGCAGCAGCGACACCAACACAGCCACCCCCGCCGTCATCACCGCCAGCAGAATGCTGTGATAGGCTAGGCCAACGAAGCTGTTGTCTAATGTCTCATCAGCGTGGCGAATAGTCATATTCAGCAGTAAGCCCCCCGGCAGCAGCAACCCCAGGGCAATTGGTATCAGACAGGCAAAAAAAGCCAAGGGCGATCGCCAGTCTCGCAAATAATAGGCCGATGCCTGCTGTTGACTGCCGCTCTGGTAGTAGCGTGCCTGCCGCCGCGACCAGCGCTCCAGCAAAATCAGCCCCAAAATAAACAGCATTAGCATTGCTGCTAGCTGGGCGGCGGCTACTCGCTCTCCCATGCCAAACCAGGTGCGGTAAATGCCTGTAGTAAACGTGCCGACCCCAAAATACTGCACGGTACCAAAATCGTTCAGCGTTTCCATTAGCGCCAGGGATAGGCCCGTCGTGATCGCAGGTCGAGCTAGGGGTAGTGCTACTGTAAAAAAGCTGCGCCAAGGCCCGCAGCCTAGAGAGCGGCTGGCCTCTAACGTTACTGTAGACTGCTCTAAAAAGGCTACTCGACTCAGCATATAGACGTAGGGATAGAGGGTAAGGCTCAGCATGGCGATCGCGCCGCCAATTGAGCGCACATTGGGGAACCAGTAGTCAGTTGCACTTTGCCAGCCAAACAGCGATCGCAGCAGCGTTTGTACCGGGCCAAAATATTCCAAAAAGTCTGTATAGGTATAGGCCAGCAGATAAGCCGGTGCCGCCAGAGGTAACAGCAGCGCCCACTCAAACACGCGCCTGCCCGGAAATCGACAAACGGTTACCAGCCAGGCTGTCCCAATTCCCAGCGTCAAGACCCCAGCCGAAACGCCTAATAGCAACCCTAAAGAATTAGTAATGTAGGTAGTCAACACTGTAGAAGACAGGTGCTGCCAAATCGCCCCGGCTGGCGCAAAAATGCTGCCCAAAACCACCAAAATCGGCAGGGCTACCAGGCAGGCAATCAGTAAAACGGCCAGACTCCAGCCGTTAAAGCGCAACCGACCTGCCCAGGTTCGCACCCGTTTTGCAAATTGATGGGATTGTGGCTTGATTGAAGACATGAGTGAATAACTGATGGGCCTGACGCTATCGGGATAATCTGAGTTTGCCAGAAAGCTAGCTAGAAAGTCCGCTAAGGTTGAGAGGCTAGCGATCGCCAGCCTCTCAGTTTTGCGAAACTATTGAATCTTGTGCTGCGTGAAAAGAATGCATAAAGTCAGCAGCTTTAAAGAGTATCCGGTGTTTGCAAAGGATAGCTTGGAGTTACTAAACCACCTGACCAAGTATAAAGACTGAACAAAACATCTGGTGCATTGGTGTAGTGCAGCAGGCAATTATTGAGCTTGAATATGGAAAAATGACAGGCTTGCAGTGAGGTCTTAAGCGAAATGATCACGTAGGGTGAAGCCAGTCAGGGTATAAAATAAAAGTTTTGCGAAACGACGTCGTAGCCTGGGAGGGGTCTGGAGCGGTAGTCTAAGATACGGGTTGAGGCTTTCGTTGTTACTTTTGCTACTCGGTAAAAAATACTCTTCTATGACACAGCTTACCGCTAATGAAGTGCTTGGCTTTCTTCGGGGTGGACGCTCTTTGCGTAGAGCAGAACTCAGCAATATCGATCTGCAAGGGGCGCGACTCGATCGCGGTGAGTTTGCCTATGCCTACTTTTGTCGTGCCCAGCTCACAGGGGCTTCCTGCTTAGGGGCTGACTTTACCGGGGCCAATCTGGTTTCAGCAACGCTGCGAGAGAGTTTCTTAGATCAGGCTATTTTTGCTGCAGCCGATTTAACTCAGGCACAGCTAGAGCGTAGCCTGTGGCAAGAGGTCTATGCGCCTCAGTCGCGCTTTTGCGGTGCAGTTCTAGACGAGTCTACCTTTATCTTCGCCAACTTAGAGGGATCTGACTTCAGACAGGCCAGTGTTCGGCAGGTAAACTTTAAGGGAGCCAGCCTCAAGCGGGCAAATTTTAGCCAAGGAAACTTGAGTCGGGCTAGCTTCAATCAGGTCGCGGCTGCTAAAAGCTGCTGGCTGCAGGCCAATCTCCCAGGGGCCTCTTTTGATACCGCTGACTTGGAGCAGACTCAGTTTGATCAAGCAAATTTAACGGGAGCTAATCTGACCCAGGCTGATTTGCTGCACAGTACACTTCGTCAGGCAAATTTGACCTGTGCAGTTTTGTTGCAGACTCAGCTAGACTGGGCCGATCTGTCAGAGGCAATTTTGGTACGGGCTAATTTTGAGCGGGCTTCACTTTATGGGGCCAAGGCTGAGTCTGCTGACCTGAGGGCAGCGAATCTCAGGGGGGCCGACCTGCGAGAAGCCAACTTTGAAAATGCAGTCTTAACCGGGGCCTGTCTGACGGACGCTCAGGTAGAAGGTGCCCTCTTTACAAACGCAGTGGGGCTGACCCCGCTGCAGCAGTGGCAGCTAGGGCGTCAAGGCGCAATCAACGTAGGCTAAACCCAAACGCGATCGCATCTGCGTTTTTTTGGGTTTTGGGTAAGTGCAGTTGAGTTCAGAAAGAATTTGTCCTGGTGTCTAATAGCTTTCTAAAGCGTAATCATACTTAACTGGTTCCATAAGCTTTCCATAAACTTTTCTTTAACTACCGGTGATATTCTCGCTATCAAAGCAAGCCTGATTTTTACCGTAATCTATCGACCAGCTGTGGGCTAGTTCCTTTCAGGAAGTTAGCTAGCTACAGCTGGCTTCAGCGTGAACGCGATCGCGCTACTTTGTGCTGCCTACGGTGACAGAACTGTTTTGTATATAGACACGACTCGTTTGACCGTCATTCCCTAACCCAAGGAGTTTATCAATGGCTGGTGCTGAAACTGTTCGTTTTGCCACATTCAATGCCTCTCTTAACCGGGGCAGTGAGGGCGCTTTAATCAATGATTTGTCAACGCCCGACAACGCTCAGGCTCAGGCAGTAGCTGAGATCATTCAGCGATCGAATCCTGACGTGCTGCTGCTCAATGAATTTGACTACGACCCGAATGGGACAGCCGCAGAGCTATTTCAGCAAAACTACCTGGGGCTGGGTCAAAACGGAGCCGCTGCTGTTGAGTATCCCTATGTCTATCTGGCTCCCTCCAATACCGGAATTGCTTCTGGCTTTGATCTAGACAATGACGGACAAACGGTGACTACTCCCGGTTCAGGAGCCTACGGCAACGATGCTTTTGGCTTTGGTTTGTTTCCGGGGCAGTTTGGCATGGTGCTGCTGTCGAAGTACCCCATTCTTCAGGATCAAGTACGCACGTTTCAAAACTTTTTGTGGAAAGATTTGCCGGGGGCGCTGCTGCCCGACAACCCAGCCACACCAGCCCCTAATGACTTTTATTCAGCCGCAGAGCTAGAGGCTTTTCGCCTGTCTTCTAAAAGCCACTGGGACGTGCCGATTGAGGTGAATGGCGAAGTGGTGCATGTGCTGGCTAGCCATCCCACCCCGCCGGTCTTTGACGGCCCCGAAGACCGCAACGGTCGGCGCAACTTTGATGAGATTCGCTTTTGGTCTGACTACATCACTCCTGGCGCAGGGGGCTATATCTATGACGACCAAGGCGGCACCGGCGGCCTCGACCCCAATGCCCGCTTTGTGATCATGGGCGACCAAAACAGCGACCCTTTTGATGGCGACAGTATTCCAGGCGCGATTCAGCAGCTACTGTACAATCCTGCCGTTAATATTACTCAGTCTCCTGCCAGTGCAGGGGGGCCGGACGCAGCCGCTAGACAGGGGCAAAACAACCTAACGCAGCTTGGCGATCCGCTCTACGACACCGCAGACTTTGCCGAATCGGCTTTTGGCGGGCCGGGCAACTTGCGAGCAGATTATGTATTGCCCTCTCAAAATTTGGAGCTAAAGGAGGCGGCTGTTTTCTGGCCGACCAGCGCCGATCCGCAGTTTGATTTAGTGGGTGATTTTCCCTTTCCCAGTTCTGACCACCGCCTGGTCTATGCCGATGTGGCGATCGCTCGTCCGGGAGCTAACCAAAATCGCCAGTCCGTCAGCGCTATTGAATTTTTAGGCGACCTCAACTTTGCGACTGGCCTGCAGTTTGGCGGCACCGAGGTGGGGGGCCTATCGGGTCTGACCTACGATGCCCAGCGTAACGTTTACTACGCCCTTTCTGACGATCGCAGCTCTGATGCCCGCTTCTACACGTTGGGTATCGACCTCAGCGACGGCAGCCTAGATGCAGGCGACATTCAGTTTCAAGATGTTACTTTCTTGACGACTGAGACTGGCGATCGCTTTGCCAATGGCGTTCTTGATCCAGAAGGCATTGCCCTGAGTAGCCTGGGCACTTTGTTTATTTCCTCTGAAGGCGATGCCAACCAGGGCATTGCGCCATTTGTAAATGAGTTTTCGCTGACGGGACAGCAGATTCGTGAACTGCCCGTGCCCGACCCGTTTTTGCCTACCGCCGATCGAAGCAGCGGTATTCGCAACAATCTGGCCTTTGAAAGCCTCACCCTCACCCCCAATCAGCGCTTTCTCTACACGGCTACCGAGAATTCGCTATTCCAGGACGGCCCCCAAGCCGATATTGACACGGGCAGTCTGTCACGAATTCTCAAGTATGACCTAGTGACAGGCCAGCCTGCGGCTCAGTTTGTTTATGAAGTTGAGGCCGTCCCAGACGCCCCAACGCCGGCAGATGCCTTCCGCACTAATGGCCTGGTTGAGCTGCTGGCAATCGACAACAACGGTACTTTTCTGGCGCTGGAGCGGGGCTTCTCAGTGGGGGCAGGCAATACTGTCAAGCTCTACGAAGTCAACAGCCAGGGGGCGCTAGATGTCAACAATCAGCTTGACCTGTTTTGGGAGTCTGAAAATATCCCCTTTGAGATTGACCCGCCCGTACAAAAGCGGCTGCTGCTCGATGTTGAAGCCGATCTAGGCATCGCGCCTGACAACCTGGAGGGCATTGCCCTAGGGCCAAAGCTAGCCGATGGTCGTCAGTCTTTTGTCATCGTCAGCGACAACAACTTCAGCCCCACCCAGGCGACTCAGTTTCTCTCCTTTGCCCTCGACTTTAGCACCACACCTGCCGTGCTGCCCGTACTGGAGACGCTGCCGATTGTGGATGATGCCACCTTCCCGGTTGGCTCAGTACCGATTCAGAGAGGCGACGACGATGATGAAGATCAGCCCAGCACCCAGCCGACTGCGCTCTTAGGAGATGCCGATGATCCGGCGGTTTGGGTGAATCCTTATGACCGCGATCGCAGCGTTGTCATCGGCACGCTCAAAGATGGGGGGCTAGCCACCTTCAACCTGCAGGGCGAAGTGCTGCAGGTGATCGCGCCCCAGGAGTTTGGCAGCGATCGCTATAACAACGTCGATGTTATCTACGGCTTCGGGCTCCGCAACCCCGTCTCAGAAGATGAGGAGGAAGACGAAATTGACGAAAGCGGCGGTGTGGCCGATTTGGCGATCGCCTCTGACCGAGCTAACGATGCCCTGGCTATTTTTAGCATCGAGGCCGCCAGCGGCAAACTCACCGATGTCACCTCTGATTTAATTCCTGACAGCATTTTTGGTGTCGATGACGCAGAGGCGACCGCCTATGGCTTAGCGGCTTACAAGAGTCCGGTATCAGGTAAGTCTTATGTGTTTGTTACTCAGGCCGACGGCAATCAGGTAGCGCAGCTAGAGCTGGTAGCCGATGGCTCAGGCGGCGTCAGCGCTAACGTGGTGCGAATGCTATCGCTGCCCGTACCGACCGGCGATCCGACCGACTCTCAATCAGAGGGCATTGTCGTAGACCAAGAACTCGGTCTGCTCTATGTCGCCCTAGAAAACGAAGTCGGCATTCTCAAGTTTTCAGCAGAGCCAACCGGTGGCAATGATTTCAGCATCGTGCAGCCCATCGGTCGGTCCGAGCTGGTACCCGACATTGAAGGACTCAGCATCTACTACGGCCCCAACGGCACTGGCTACCTGATTGCTAACAGCCAGGGAGACTCATCCTACGCGGTCTTTAGCCGCGAGGGTACGAATGAATATCTAGGCAGCTTTATCATTGGCGACAATGGCGCGATCGACCAGGTGAATGAGAGCGACGGTTTAGAGGTGATTAGCACTCCCCTAGGGTCTGCTTTCCCCTTTGGCCTGATGATCGTGCAGGACGGGGCCAACGATCCGCAGGTAGTTGTACAAGACGACGAAGAGCTAGAAAACGTCAGCACCAACTTTAAGTTCGTGCCTTGGGAATCAGTCGCCAACGCCTTTCCTAATCCGCTTGACATTGCCCCCGGCAGCTACGATCCTCGCCATCCCAAAGCTCAGTCCCTGGTCAACGGCGTTGCCAGCGGCGACACTACGCAAAAATCAACCGTTCTCTGGGCACGCAGCACGCTACCCGGTGAGGTGACATTTGAGTATGCGCCCCTGTCTAAGCCCAAGCAAGTCCGCAGGGCTAGCGCTACTGTCACCGACATCAATCAGCCCGTCAAAGTAGAAATCAAAGGTCTAAGAGCCGACACCGAGTATGTCTACCGTGTGATTGACGCTGGCGGCGATACTGAGGTGGGCCGGTTTGAAACCGCAGCTAAAGTGGGCAAGCACACAGGGTTAAGCTTTGGTGTGGCGGGTGACTGGCGCGGTGAGATTGCTCCCTACCCGGCTATCGGCAATGTTGTAGAGCAGCGATTAGCTTTCTTTGTTGAGCATGGCGATACGATTTATGCTGATGTTCCCTCCCCGGCCTTACTCAACCCAGACGGCAGCTTCAAGTCTCAGGCTGAAACTCTCAATGAGTTTCGAGCCAAGCACGCTGAAGTCTACGGCAGCCGCTTAGGTGAAAACTTCTGGGCTGAGCTACGAGCTTCTACCTCGATTCTCGCCACCATTGATGACCATGAAGTCACCAATGATTTTTCTGGCGGTGCCCCGGCTGTCTCAGATCCGCGCTTTGCTGAAACCACTGGGCTGATTAACGACACCCAGCTTTACGAGAACGGCCTGCAGGCATTCCAGGAGTACAATCCGATCCGCAATGAGTTTTATGGCGCTACCGGAGATGACCGTACAGCTGGTGAGCGCAAGCTTTATCGCCATAACACCTACGGCAGCGACGCGGCTACGTTTGTGCTGGACAGTCGCTCCTTCCGCGATCCAGAGCTACAGGCGGCTGATACGACTAATCCGGCAGACGTAGCCCGCTTCTTGGGTGAGTCGCTGCTGCTCGATCGCCAGTTTTTAGGCGACGTTCAGCTCGATGATCTCAAGCAAGATCTGCTCACGGCTGATGACAAAGGCATTACCTGGAAGTTTGTGATGCTGCCTGAACCCGCTCAGGAGCTGGGGCTATTCAATACCGATGCCTACGAAGGCTACGCTAACGAGCGCACCGAACTGCTGAAGTTTGTCAACGACAACAGCATTGACAACGTGGTCTTTGTAGCCGCCGACATTCACGCTACCTTTGTTAACAATCTCACCTACCAGGAGGTACCAGGAGGGGAGCGAATTGCCACCAGCGTGTTTGAAATTACCACCGGGTCGGTGGGCTATCAGCCGCCCTTTGGGGAAGTTGTTGTAGACGTGGCAACTGCTACCGGGCTGCTCACGCCTGAGCAAAAAGCCTTCTATGAGCTGCTGCCGATCGCCCCGGATACAGATGACATCGTCAACGACAAAGACGACTTCCTAACCCAGGCGTTTAACAACTTGGCGATCGCGCCTCTAGGCTATGACCCCATTGGCCTAGATGATAACCTGCCCCAGGCAGACGGCCTCATCAACGCCAAGCTGCTACAGGGTGATTATGTCTCAGCCCATACCTACGGCTGGACTCAGTTTGACATCGATCGCACCACCCAAAAGCTGCTGGTGACCACCTGGGGCATTGACGGCTATACCCAGGCTGAGCTGCTGGCTAATCCTGACGAGATCCTCGGACGGGAGCCGCGCATTGTCAGCCAGTTTGAGGTAACGCCTAACGGCTTTGAGCCTAAAGTCAAGGCTGATAAGCTGCTGGCGGGCGGCAAGGCTGGTAAAGGTGAGGTGTCGGATAAATCAGATGGCGAGTCTAAAACTGACTGGCTGACTGAAGTATCACTAGGACAGCGGGGGCTACTGCCTCAGGCTACGCCTTGGGATATGGAGGAAGCTTCACCGCTGCTAGCGGGATTTGCCGGGGGAGATGATTAAATCCCTCGTTTAAAGATAAAGTTCAGCCCCCTGATTCCTCAACTGGAATCAGGGGGCTTTAATTAGGTTGGTAGTGAGCGCTTGAGCGCTGCCAGTGAGTGAGCGCTCAAGCGCTCACTACGAACAGCTTTAAACTCTCATACTAAATCCGACTTGTATACCCCCGAAATAGTATAGGATTGAGGGATTCCTAGACCCCTTCATCTCGAACCTCATTTTTCAGCCGACAAGCTCAAAGCGCGATATCGCGCCAGCCAAGACCCGCTCGAGTCTTGACGCTGGCATCTAGTGTGGCTGGTTCACACGCAAACGACGCTGACGGATGCAGCTAAAGCTGTTGGACTGAACTATGACTACGCCCGAGATGTCGTGAGAGACTACAACCGTGATGGCGCTGATGG
>JAAUQI010000117.1 GCA_012032345.1 Leptolyngbyaceae cyanobacterium RM1_1_2
AGCGAGGGCCATCTGCCCCCTGAGCAAGAAATTTGCTTTCACACCCGCAGCGGTCTGCTCACCGCCACTCTGCAAAACGGCTGGATTACCCTCAACTTCCCAGCTCAGCCTGTAACCGCGATCGCGGTTGTAGTCTCTCACGACATCTCGGGCGTAGTCATAGTTCAGTCCAACAGCTTTAGCTGCATCCGTCAGCGTCGTTTGCGTGTGAACCAGCCACAGTAGATGCCAGCGTCGAGACTCGACCGGGTCTTGGCTGGCGCGATATCGCGCTTTGAGCTCGTCGGCTGAAAAATGAGGTTCGAGATGAAGGGGTCTAGGCATCCCTCAATCCTATACTATTTCGGGGGTATACAAGTCGGATTTAGTATTACACAGGCTTTCGGGTGACGCAGCTACCCGAAAGTTTTTTTCTCAAAAAGGGGAAGCCTTTAGTGAGCAATTGTCTACGTTGAAGAAATTTACAAGATCCATGAATAAGAAAACGTTGGGCTGGTGGATTGTTTCAATTATTGATCTCGTGCTGCTATGCTGCGCGCCGCTAATGCTAGAGGTCTTCTCCCATCTGCCATGAGCACACCCACTCCAAAACCCTTGTGCTTTTGACTGCATAGCAAACCGCAGTTTGGCCAAGACAACTCAGATCGCTGAATCTTTACATGACCAGCATCTTATTCATCCTTCATCCCTCTGCCTTCATCCCTCTGCCTTCATCCCTCTGCCTTCATCCCTCTGCCTTCATCCCTCTGCCTTCATCCCTCTGCCTTTCGCTACGCTTTAGCTACATCTTTGATCCAGACAGGAACAGACTAGAAAGGGGAATTTCTAAACTTGGAAAAGCCAAGGGAGATAGTGATTCTGTCACCGCAAGCCTCAGCTCGACCCGGTAGCCTGCCTGAGTTGGTTCTCGTAGTGTATATGCGTGTCTTCCGGTGGTACTCGTCTACCGTCCAAGCTCTTAGCTGAGTAGAGGCCATAGCTATCCGCAACTGCGATTATTCAAGTCTATCAAAATCTGCGATCGCCCAGAGACCCTGTCTAAGCCATTCCCGCAGACTCTAGCGCCTGCTGCATAAGAAGATTGTGGGTACTGCGATCTTCTTCCCCCTCAGCCGGATGGCGCTGGACGTACTTACCGTCTGAGTGTAGGTCCCAGGCTTGGCGGTTATCGTTGAGCATTAGGTCTAACATAGCCCGTAGCTGCTCAAAAATTTTCGGATCTTCAATAGGCACTACCGCTTCAATACGGCGGTTTAGATTGCGGGGCATCCAGTCAGCACTGCCGATAAACATTTGCTCATCGCCATTGTTGTAAAAGTAGAAGATGCGAGAGTGTTCTAAGAAGCGCCCAATGACGCTGATGACTCGAATCTGGTCGCTGATGCCTTTTAGACCCGGACGTAAACAGCAGATGCCTCGTATAATCAAGTCGATCTCCACCCCAGCCTGAGACGCTTCATAAAGTGCGGCAATAATGGGCGCATCCACTAGGGCATTCATTTTGGCAACGATCTTCCCTTTACCACCGCTGCGGCAGTGTTCAGTCTCCTGGTGGATGAGTTCGAGCATTCGCTGGCGCAGCGTTACTGGAGCAATTAACAGCTTGCGGAAAGAAGTTTGCTGCGAATAGCCCGTCAGGTAGTTGAACAGGTCAGTCAGGTCTGCACCTAAATCATCACGGCAGCTTAGCAGCCCCAAATCAGTGTACAAACGCGCTGTTTTGGGATTGTAGTTGCCGGTGCCGATGTGTACGTAGCGACGCATGCGATCGCTTTCACGCCTGACAACCAGGGCTGTTTTGGTATGAGTTTTTAGCCCCAACAAACCATAGACCACATGTACGCCAGATTTTTCTAGCTTACGGGCCCAGTTGATGTTGTTTTCTTCATCAAAGCGGGCTTTTAGCTCAACTAAAACCGCAACCTGCTTGCCGTTCTCGGCAGCAGAAATCAGCGATTGCACAATAGGCGAGTCGCCTGAGGTACGATAGAGCGTCATTTTGATGGCCAACACGTCAGGATCGTGGGCAGCGTAGGTGATAAAGCGCTGCACCGTGGAGGCAAAAGACTGATAGGGATGGTGAAAGATTCGATCGGAGCGCTGCACAATTGCAAAAAAGTCGTCCTCGTCCTCGTCCTCGTCTGAGCTGCTGTCTGGATCGCTGATATTCTGCAGGTACTTGGGTACAACAGGCGTCCAGGGTTCATCCTTAAACTGGGGCAGCGGCAGCCCCATAAAAGTCATCAAATCGCCCAGGTTAATCGGGCCTTCGATTTCGTAAATGTCGGCATCGGTCAGCTCAAGCTGCTGAATCAGGTTGCTCCTGAGCGACTCTGGCATAGACTGCTGAATTTCAATTCGTACCGCAGATCCGCCCAAGCGCCGCTTGCGCAACTCCTGCTCGATCGCCAGCATCAGGTCATCGGCCTCGTCTTCTTCGACATCAAGATCGGCGTTGCGGGTAATTCGGAAGGTGTAGCAGTCCTGCACCTTCATACCGGGAAACAAAGCCGTCAGGTTGTGGGCAATCACCTGCTCTAGGGGCACCCCCGTCCAGACATTAGACTGAGTGTTTTTGGGGCTGTGCAGCGAGGGGGGTAAAACCACAAAGCGGGGCAGCACTTTGGGCACCTTGACCCGAGCAAAGTGTTCTTTGTCGGTGTCTGGCTCTTTGATGACAACCGCTAAATTGAGGCTGAGATTAGAGATGTAGGGAAAAGGATGCCCCGGATCGACCGCCAGCGGGGTCAGCACCGGAAAAATCTGCTCCTCAAAATACTCGTCTAAATAGTCTGTTTGACTGGGTTTGAGATCGTCGTAGTTCAGTAGATAAATACCGTTTTTTGCCATCAGGGGCCGCAGCTCTTGTTCAAAATGGCTGTGCTGAATTTCAACCATTGGCCGCAGTCGCTCACTGATGTCTTGTAAGTGCTGCTGGGGGTAGCGTCCGTCTGGCGTCAGTTTGGTGACCCCTGCCTCAATTTGCTGTTTAATACCGGCCACCCGCACCATAAAAAATTCGTCTAGGTTGGTGCTAAAAATCGCCATGAACTTGAGGCGCTCTAGCAGGGGGGTGCGCTGATCGACAGCTTCATGTAAGACGCGAAAGTTAAATTCTAGCCAGCTCAGTTCGCGGCTAAAGTAATACTGCGGCTCGTCTAGGCGAATTTTGTCTGGCGACGATTGAGCGACGGTCATAACAATTCCCTGTTTAAAATACTTCGTCTTCAATACCGATCCACCATTCACCCAGGTTCATCAAGTCCTGGTGAATTTCACTGAGATTCTGAGCGTATTGCTCAGCAGAGAGCGTCTGGCGTTGTTCCTGTAGCTTTTTCAGGCGCAGCTGTACCAAAAGCCACGGCTTACTGGCTCCGCTGGTGACTCCAATATATCTACCTAGCTCATTGCTGTTCATAGCGCTTCAGTTAAAAGAAAGAACAGTTCGATCTCAGGAGCATAGCAGAGGAATCGCTTTAGAACTGTGACAGTTTTTCTGAGTATGCTTGTGGTTACAGCCTGAGCAGGCGATCGCCCGTCTCAAAAATATTACAGCACCCCTGCGATCGCCTGCCAGAATACCTCAGCGACTAGTTGACGCCTTTGCCATCTCGCACCAGAATTTGATGCTGAGCAAAATCGATATCTTTGACTCGCAACCGCAAGCTTTCGATTAGGCGGAGACCGCTGCCATAAAGTAGCTTCACCACCAGTTGATAAACACCCTCGCACTGCTCAATGACTGCCAGTGCCTCTTGCTTGGTCAGCACCGTTGGTATGTACTGAGGGCGTTTGGCGCGAACGGCATCAATTTCTGTGATTTCTAGATT
>JAAUQI010000118.1 GCA_012032345.1 Leptolyngbyaceae cyanobacterium RM1_1_2
TGTTCGGCTAGCAATGACCAACACGTTGAAGAAGCCTGAAGGCCCGCTCAAGGGTAGCTCGAAGATGTCAGTTGATTTGGGAATTTCAATACTTTCACCCGGCCCCAGCTCCGCTTGAATCTCAGGCAATTCACACCCACCTCTTTTGTGCGCTGCGGGCCTTCGTAGAGTTGGAGTTGCAAGTGTGGCACCAGCAGTTAGGGAATTGGTACGAGATCCAACGTCATCTCTATCAAGACGTGGCTCGCCAGTTCATCCGCCAAGCGCCGTTGATGGGGAAGGCACCTTGAACACTCATTCCGCTGAGTTTGTCAATGCGTAAGTCCTGATAAACTTTGCAGAATTTCTGTGTCATCCTCTTGAGTCATACTTATAGATAGATGCGGCTTAAATTTCAGACCCAGGAGGCTTCTATGGCATTCAGCAATTACAAAAGCGTTGCAGAAGTACTCAAGCAGTTTCAGATTACCTATACAGAAGCCGACTTTGTGGAAGAACTCAGCTTTGAGATTTCTCCCTATTTCCGCGATGACCTTGAACTGGTGATGCGAGAGGGAGTCGTGAACAACTCTGAGTTTGCTATTTGCGAGAACCTGATTTACCCAGTGCTCAAAGAAGTCTGGAAGCACTACAGCCAGCGATTTACCCTTTGGAGCCACCAGTCCCTTACCTGTGACGAACAGCTTTCAGGCTTTCCAGAATACATCTTGGCGCGGCGATCGCCCTTGGGTAAAGTCGTCTTTGATCAGCCCTACTTGCTACTGGTAGAAGCCAAACAAGACAGGTTTGAGGAAGGCTGGGCCCAGTGTCTAGCAGAAATGATTGCCGCTCAACGGCTCAACCAAAGGGCTGAAATTACCGTTTTTGGCATCGTGTCAAACGGCGATCGCTGGCAGTTTGGTCAACTCGCTGCAGCCAACTTCACCAAAAATACTACCTTCTACTCTATTCAAGCCTTAGATGCCCTCTTTGCAGCGGTCAACTTTATTTTTCAACAGTGCGATCGCCAGCTCGACCAGGCTCTAGCGGCTTAGTCATTTGCTGCTCGCAGCGATCGCCGCGCCAGCTTACTGTAGGTTTTCACCGTTTCATAGGGCATTTCCAGATCTTCAGCAATCGCCTGCAAAGAATCGCCCAGTTCCCGCCGTGCCAGCACCGTCGCCCAGGTTTCAGCAATGTTATGAGCGCGATCGCCCCCCTGCCGTTTACGCTGAGCCGTAAAGGTTTCAGTTAGTTCAGCAATCCGCTCCGCCAGCAGCGTTTCCACTGAAGCAGCTTCCGGCAGAGACACAGCAGACTGCCAGCCCAGCCGGGTTTGCCCCAGCCCAAACGTCGTTTTATGCCCAGTGCTGCAGTAGGGCGCAAGCTGGGTCAGCGTATAGAACAGGGCTTGAAAATCGGGCTGAGCGGCTGCCTGACGAGCCAGACTGTAGGCGATCGCCCCCACAAACCCTGTGAGCGATCCGCGCTTACCCGCAGCTACTTTCTGAGATTCTAGGTAATGCCGCTGGATAATGACGTGGTTGTCAATCCAGTCGAGAAAGGCGTCTTGATCGACAGGCTGGCCAGAAAAGTGGTTCCAGCGGCGCAGGTAGCTGTGGAAGACATTGGGGTGCCAGGGCAGCGGCAGGTGATGGCTTTTGCGCCGGAAGCTGGTGGGGCTGAGAAAGCTGAGGCTAACGCTACCAGATTGCGCTTGCCCTTGCTGAGAGAGCTGGGCGTAGGTGATGGGGGCATGGGCAATTTGGACGTTTTTGATCTGCAGCGGCGCGTTCTTGAGCGCCACCTCATCTGGGAGCCGCCGCAGCCAGCGCTCTAAGCCAGCCACGGTAGGGGCAGAGAGAGCATTGAGGTGCCACTGGTAGGATTTGCCTTTTTGTAACTGCAGTTCGCGGCTGTGAGAAATAAACTGGCCGCTGAGTCCCGAAAGGTTAAAAGGCTTTTCTGATTCACCGTCGTGCAGGTAGGCAGAGAGTTCGGCGTCAAACTGCTGAATCTGCTGCAAAAACCAGGCGTGTAGGCCAATAGTGTATTGCGGATAGAGCGCACTATCGGCGATCGCCTGCAGATTAAACACCAGTCCCACCAGTTCAGTTTTTTGGGGCCAGAGCGTTTTAGCGGTGAGATCGAGGGGGGTCGATTTGGCGCGAGGCATAGGCGTAAGCGTGATTGGCTGAGCGAGTTTAGGGTCGGCGCGCAATCATAGCTGCCGACAGGTTTTCACAGTATAGTCTTAGTCCCCTAGTGGGGACATTAAGAATGACATATTTCTTCAGCATCCGACTGACATAGCAAACCGCAGTTTGGTTAGGACAACCCAGCTCGCTGAATCTTCAAGTAACCAGCATCCCTCATCCCTCATCCCTCAGCCTTCATCCCTCAGCCTTCATCCCTCAGCCTTCATCCCTCATCTCTCATCCTTTCTCCTTGCCAATGGCAAGCTGTGGAACTCTAAGCAGCTACTGCTGAAGCTAAATCGACGGCGTGGTTTGGCCAGGGTGGAGGATGCGATCGCTGGGATTGAGCGAAATCTAGGCGCGATCGCCCAGTTGGAGGATACAGCCGCAAATTTGGCGCAGCTGCGCGGCTATGAGGGAGTGGCTGCCGCTCGTTATTTTTCAGCCTTGGGTCAGCTCATTACGAATAAAGCTTTTACGTTCAATCAGCGCACTCGGCGACCGCCCACAGATCCAGTGAATTCGCTGCTGAGTTTTGGCTATACGCTGCTGTTCAACAATGTGCTGAGCCTGCTGCGCGTGGAGGGGCTAAGTCCTTATCTAGGCAATTTACACCGCTCGGAACGGCATGAGGCTCAGCTTGCCTTTGACCTGATGGAGGAATTTCGCTCGCCGGTGGTGGATATGCTGGTGCTGAAGCTGATCAACCAGCAGGTCTTTAACCCCGATGACTTTACACCACCAAATGCAACAGGAGGCGTGTATTTGACAGATCCGGCGCGACGGCGGTTTCTGCAGGAGTTTGAGCGTCGCATGATGCTAGCAATACGACATCCAGACGCGGCTAAGTCGGTACCGTATCGACAGACAATTCAGCTCCAGGTGCGCCGCTATAAGCAGAGTTTGCTAGAAGCAGTGCCCTACGAAACGTTTCGGCGCTTGACGTAGTGAGGTAGATGAGATGCTGACTTTAGTGGTGTATGACATTGCTGACAATCGACGGCGCACGAAGCTGGCTAAGCTTTTGGAGGGCTATGGGCGGCGGGTGCAGGAGAGTGTGTTTGAGTGTTTTTTGAGTTTGGAGGAGATGAAGGGGCTGCATGAGAAGGTAATGCGGCGGATTCAGGCGGATGAGGATAATGTCCGGTTTTATTGGATTCCGCCGGGGGCAGTGGCGAAGTCTTTGGCGATCGGCAGTGAGCCGCCTGCGCCGCCGCAGCAGGCATATTTTCTTTGATGAAGGAGCTGGGCAATAATGGGACTTATGGGTTAGAGTAGCGAGTAATCGTGGGCGCGTCCCACGAAGGTCGCCAAAACCTTGAAAACCGCATGACCTCGTTGACCTTCGTGGATTTATTATTCCGTGAGGGTTTGCGGCTTTCTGAGGAGGCTGTTTTTCTCAATAGGGCTTGCTTTGTTGAGAGCTAAACAGACCTTCGTGGTTTTGTCGCCTGAAACCCTTTCCTAGCAAGGTCTCATAAACAAGGGGTTTCATCCTCATTACCCCGCAAGGGGACGGAAACACTAAAGAAACCCTTTTGAGTCGACCGATCAGACCAGAGTTTCATCCTCATTACCCCGCAAGGGGACGGAAACCAACGTACGAACTCATAGTCCCTCTCGTGAATTTATTGATGTTCATCCTCATT
>JAAUQI010000017.1 GCA_012032345.1 Leptolyngbyaceae cyanobacterium RM1_1_2
AATCGGCGTATTCCCACTCAAGCGGAACTGGGGGAGCAAATTAAGGCTTGGCAGGATGAGCGTAATGCTAGAAAAGCCACGCTCAATTGGAGATTTTCGAGTGCGAGTGCACGGATTCGCTTAGAGCGTCTATATCCGAAAGTAGAGCAAGAGCCGAACCTGGAGCAAGAGCCGAACCTAGAGCAAGAGAACTAGGCAAAGTCTCTTTGGTGGACTACTAGTAGCATCGTCACAGCTAGAAATTGGGGTTAGTAGAAATTGGGGTTGGTAGTCAGTGCTTTAGCGCTGAAGCGCTAACTACGAACTATGGCATCACCCTAAAATTAAGTGTTAACGCTGCACTAGCCTATTACCTGCTAGTTCAAAGCGCCACCCGCAGGTTCAGCCCATAGCAGTACCCACAAACAAGCTAGCAAGAAGATTAGAAGAGCAAATTGAGGACGCCACAGAGGTAACTGAGATGCCGAAATGCATTTTGCCTGTTCGAGTTTGCAGTTTTTCACAGATCGGGTTGAAAACTGAGGCAGTTCTGGCATGTTTTTTTTACAATTAGCCTACCGAGCGGAGTAGTCTTTATCGCTGCAGACTTTTGCGCTGAATCTTTTCCGTTTTTACGGGCTGCAAGCAAGAGATTGTCTCTAGTTTAAACCAGCTGTTTCCAACTGCAATTTGTACTTAAAGAATTTATCAAGAGCCTGCCGTTATGATGAAGCTGAAGCGTTTTTCGGGCTTCAAAAGGCCGATAGCGGAGACTGCTGGAGAGTACATAAGAACAGAGAGGCGCTTTACCTTAGCACAAGTTGCATGTTAGCCCTAAGCATAGGTTAGACCAAAACCCAGCCCTAGAATATCTGCTAAAACGCTGTAATTCAAGTCTTTTAAGAAACTCCCTATTTTCTGCCAGGGAGTATATTTTTTCAATAAAGTCGTTTACTCAAGTCTATACAGACTTCAAAGAAGTTTCGTAGGCTTGCCATAAGTTAAAGACAGTTATCCATAAATCTGTTGCCTCTATTGTTGTCGCTTATCTTTTTACTTCTCTATTTGTAAGTAAGCTATGCAGACTATTGTTTCACGAGCACGTCCAGCTTATTTTCAGCAGGTCAAAGACTTGCTGCAGCTAGAAGCTGATGCGATCGCCGCTGCTGCTCAATCCTTAGACCCTGATCAGGTTGATCAAGCCGTCAACCTGCTGCTGCTGTGTCAGGGCAAGGTGATTCTTACAGGCGTTGGCAAGTCTGGAATTGTGGCTAGAAAAATTGCTGCAACCTTAACTAGCATCGGTACCAGTGCCCTCTACCTGCATCCGGTAGATGCTCTACATGGTGACCTCGGCGTGGTTTCTGCAGACGACGTTGTAATTTTGCTCAGTAACAGCGGGGAAACCGACGAACTGCTGGCAATGATGCCCAGTCTACAGCAGCGGCAAGTGCCTCTGATCGCTATTGTCGGTAACTTGCGCTCAACCTTAGCGCAGCAGTCCCACGTCGCTCTAGGCGCTACGGTTGCGCGTGAAGCCTGTCCACTAAACTTAGCCCCGACGACGAGTACTACGGTGGCCCTGGCGATTGGGGACGCTTTAGCTATGACCTTAGTACAAATTCAAGGATTAACGCCAGAGCAGTTTGCGCTGAATCATCCGGCGGGGCGACTGGGTAAGCGTTTAACTCTGAGAGTTCAAGACCTGATGCACAGCGGTCAGGAAAACCCTACGATTTCACCTCAGGCTAGCTGGTTGGCAATGGTCAGCGCTATTAGTGAAGGTGGCCTCGGCGCTGTCAGCGTTATCAACGACCAGGGAATACTCTTAGGCGTGATTACAGACGGTGACCTGCGTCGTGCGATTGAGCGGGTTGACCCCACCGAACTGGCTTCACTCGCGGCCATAGCGGTGATGACGGCAAATCCAACCACAGCGCACCCGCAGCAGCTAGCCTACGATGCCCTCCAGGTGATGGAAAATCGGCCCTCTCAAATTGCGGTACTGCCCGTTGTTGACGATCAGGAGCAATGCATCGGCATGTTGAGACTACACGATCTTGCACGGAGTGGTTTACTGTGAAAATTTTGGCTGTTATTCCTTCTCGTTATGCCTCACAGCGGTTTCCGGGAAAGCCTTTGACCAAGCTAGGCGATCGCCCGATGGTGCAGTGGGTTTATGAAGCGGCCCAAGCCTGTCCGGTATTTGACAAAGTGGTGGTAGCCACCGACGACGATCGCATTGCTGATCGAGTCCGACAGTTTGGCGGCATGGTTGAAATGACCCGCTCGGATCACCAAACTGGCACCGATCGCGTTGCCGAAGTGGCTAGGCGCTACCCGGAGTACGAAGTGGTAGTTAATGTTCAAGGAGACCAGCCCTTCGTCAACTCCAAAATGCTGACCCAGCTAGTTAAGCCCTATATGGAAGGCCAGCGACCCCACATGACAACGCTGGCCTGTCCGCTAGATCCTGAAACAGCCTATGGCGATCCCAACTCAGTCAAGGTCATTTGCAATCAGCAGCAGCACGCGCTCTATTTTTCTCGTTCACCCATCCCTTATTTTCGCAACCCTGGGCCGGCCCCGGTTTATCACCACTTAGGACTTTACGCCTTTCGCCGCGATTTCCTAGCTCAGTACGCCAACCTGGCACCCACGCCGCTAGAAGCCTGCGAGGGCTTAGAGCAGCTCCGCGTGCTAGAGCACGGCTACACAATTGCCGTCAGCCAAACTGAGACCGCTGTTCCTGAAATTAATACGCCTGAAGATTTGATTCAGGCGCAGTCTTTTATTACTCAAAAGGTAGCTTCATGATTCGCTCTCAAATTACCGAAACACTGACCATTGGAGATGACTGTCCCTTGGCCCTACTGAGCGGCCCCTGCGTAATTGAGTCGGCTGACTTTACGCTAAAAATGGCGGCAGAAATTCGTAAAGTCTGCGATCGCCTGGGAATTTCATTTATTTTCAAGTCCTCTTTTGACAAAGCCAACCGCACCTCGATTGATTCTTTCCGGGGTCAGTCCTTGGAAGACGGCTTGGAGATTTTGCAGCGGGTTAAGGATGAAATTGGGGTGCCGGTAGTCACGGATATTCATGAAAGCTGTCAGGCAGCGACCGTAGCTGAAGTGGCAGACGTTCTGCAGATTCCGGCCTTTCTCTGTCGCCAAACCGACTTGCTGCTAGCCGCTGCGGCCACAGGTAAAGCTATCAACGTCAAGAAAGGTCAGTTTCTTGCCCCCTGGGATATGAAAAATGTTGTGACCAAGCTAGAAGCGGGGGGCGCTAAAAATATTCTGCTCACCGAGCGAGGCACCAGCTTTGGCTACAACACTTTGGTAGTAGACTTTCGCGGCCTGCCTCAGATGCGCGAGTTTGGCTATCCGGTTGTTTTTGATGCTACCCACAGCGTACAGATGCCCGGCGGACAGGGCACTAAGTCAGGCGGACAGCGTCAGTTTGTGCCGCCCTTGGCCCGAGCAGCAATGGCGATCGGCATAGATGCCCTGTTTATGGAAGTTCACGAAGACCCCGATAATGCTCCCAGTGATGGCCCCAACATGGTGCCCCTAGATCATTTAGAAGACTTATTAAAACAGCTTTTGCGGGTTCGTGAAGCTGCCAGCGTCAAATCCCTGGCAGGTGTGGCCTAAGCTTGCTTGCCCTTGATCACTTAAGTCACCAGAGGTGTAGATGAGTATGCAACTTGTAGGAACCTGTCAGCTTGAAGAGGCTGAATTGTGCGATCGCCTGTCTCACGTTCGTCTTTTAGCCCTTGATGTAGACGGTGTTTTGACCGACGGTGGCCTCTACTACACCGACTCTGGGGAGGAGCAAAAAAAGTTCAATGTCAAAGACGGTCAGGGCCTGCAGCTAGTCAGTCAGGCCGGGTTTGAAGTGGCAATTATCAGCGCCAGTGCTTCAACGGCCACTTTACATAGGGCCAAAAAGCTAGGCATTGACCATGTCTACATCGGCGTCAGTCCTAAACTGCCCGTTCTGGAGCAGCTTTGTCAGAAGCTAGGCATCGGCTTGGAGCAGGTTGCTTATGCTGGAGATGATGTTAAAGATTTATCTGTCATGCAGGCAGTCGGCTGTCCGCTGACTGTAGCAGATGCCATGCCAGTCAATCAGGCTGCTGCTATCTACATCACTCAGAAAGGAGGGGGGCAAGCTGCTGTTAGAGAAATTTGCGAACTGCTTTTAGCAGTTAGTAAACCGTTGTAATTTTGTGAGTTTCCTATGGCCCTGAAGCTTAGAAACCTGATTCGCAATGTGACAGATCCGCTTGAGGCAAAGCTTCTAGCCGATCACTACTTTTCACTACAGCAATATCTTAGCTACTGTGACAAGCTGGGCATGCTGCTACAGTCTCTCAGCTATCGACTAGCGTCAGCGCCAAAAGAGACTCAGCCAGAGATTATATTTTTCCTGTACTCCAAAGCCTGCGAACGCCTGCTGATACCGCTGCTCTTGCATTTGCAGCAGCAGCCCAAAGTTAGAACTCAGGTACGCTTAAGTCTAATTGTTCTGAGAGATATCCACCAGCTGCAGCTTTCCTCAGCTAATGTAAGCGCTTTAGCAGCAGCGGATTGTTCGGTACAGAGCAATTATTTCAGCCTGATTCGAACTTGCACCCAGCCAGAAAAAAAGCTGGTTGTCATGTGTCTAGATCATCGTTCTAGAGAGGCTTATCATCACGCGGGGACTAAAACTGCCGACAAGCTGCGTCAGCACGGCGCTAAGACTCTATCGATTCAGCACGGCGGTACCCGGCAGGACAGCGTCAAGGATTTGTCAACGGCTGCGTCTGATGTTGTCCTGGTTTGGGGGCAGCGGGTTTACCGGGAACTAGTGGAGCAGTATGGCGTTGAGCAGGGGCGTCTGCGGCTAGTCGGTAATCCGCTACACGATCGCTTAGCTCAGGTTGACCCTGTGCAGGTTAGGGTAAAGCTGCTCAGCGCTTATCCCAATTTGCGATCGCAGCTACCCGGCAAAAAAATTATTTTGTTGGCCACGACGGTACAGGCAGAGTATGCAGACCAGCCCAACGAGCAGGCTCTGTATCGAGAATATCTCAGTCACATTTATCAAAGCATTGATTTCTCTAACGCTCTGCTGCTAGTCAAGATGCATCCGCTCGATAGCCTATCACCCAATCTCTATCAGGAAATGATACCAGCAAACGGGACAGATTCAATCATCGTGATAGAACCTAGCCTGACAGAACTGGATGTCTACTCGCTGCTGTCGATCGCAGACCTGTTGATTACGCGGGCTTCGACGGTGGCTGAAGAGGCTCTAATTATGCAGCGCAGCGTCATTGCCTTTGACCTGAAACCGGAAGGGCCTTCTCAAGGATATAAACACCTTGAAGAATACGGCAGCTATACTACCGTCTACTCGCAGCCCACAGATCAGCTCAAAAATGCGATCGCCACAGCCTTAACCTCAAAGTCAGCCAGTCCTGCTACCAGCTCTCAGGCGCTAGATACGGTTGCCGACTTGACCTACCGCCTCGATGGTCAGTCAACCGCCAGAGCGGTCGAGGCAATTCTGCAAGAACTGGGGTCGTCTACTGCTGAGCTACCCCCGCTGCCTCAAGCTGTCAATGCCCAAACCGTCAATGCCTGAAGCGGATAAAACTTCCTGAGGCTTGAGCTGATTTTTCAATTTGATTAAAAACTGCTTTGATAACAATGAAAACAATTGCTCTAGTCGAGACAAACTACGGTAACGGCCATCACTTAACCTATCTGAGGCTATTCAGCCAAATTTTGCTGGAGCAGCAGTGTCAGGTGATGGCATTTCATCCTAGACCTAGAGACCTCACGGACTGGATTGATGAACACTGTCCAGACTACCGCGATCGCCTATGGGTCTTTGAAATGCACAAACATCGGCGGCGGCGAGTACCCATTTTAGGAACGGTGCCAGAGCCTGTTGCCGTGATTGAAAGATGGCAGCACCTGACCAATACCCTGGCTGAAGCTTCTGAAGAAACGGGTTTCTCCCCCGATCTGGTCTTTCTCAACTGGCTCGACAATTATCTGAGTCACTATTTGACTCATCATGTGATTGACTATGTTTTTCCCTATAGCTGGTCGGGCATTTATTTCCGACCGGGCGTTCTCAGATTTGGCCAGCGGTCTTTTGCAAAGCTGAGCGAACCTCTAGCCCATTATTCTCTGGCCCGTTCTCCACGCTGTCAGGCCCTAACCATGCTAAACGAGGAGCTAGTTGAGGATTTGCAGCAGGATTTGGGTAAGCCCGTCATTGCATTTCCAGACATTACTGATGAGACGCCTCCTGAAGGTGACTATGCCCTTGTGCAAAAGATTCGGCAAAAAGCAGGCGATCGCAAAATTGTTGGACTCATTGGCGCTTTAAGCAAACGCAAGGGGATCTTAACCCTGCTTAAAGTTGCCCAGCAGTCTATGGAAGAAAACTGGTTTTTTGTGTTTGCTGGCCAGCTTGATGAGTCTATGTTTCATCAAGAGTTTGACCAGCGTTTTCCCGAAGAGTTTCAGCAGATTAAAAAAATGCGAGAAGATCCGCCTGATAACTGCTATTTCCACTTTGAGTCTATTCCTGATGGCCACAGGTTTAATAGCGTTGTGAATGCCTGTGATGTTTTGTTTGCGGCCTATGAAAATTTTCCCTACAGCAGTAATCTACTCACGAAAGCAGCCGTTTTTAAGAAACCCATTATTGTCAGTGAAGGATACTGCATGGCGGCTCGGGTTGAGAAATTTAGATTTGGCCTTACCATTCCCGAAGGAGATGTCGCTAAGTGTATTGCTGCTTTGCGTTATCTCTGTGATCAGCCGGAGCAGGCCCTGCGTGAGCTAAACCCAGACTTTGAGGGTTATCACCGCCTGCACTCCATTGATCAGATTCGTAAAGTTTTTCAAGCGGTAATTAGCAATACAGAGTCGCCGCTTGTGACCGTTTGAATTCGTTAACTTAACTAACCGTATTTATGAGGAGTTGTTTATGAAAGTATTAGTCACGGGTTCAAGCGGGTTGATTGGTTCAGAAGCAGTTGAGTATTACGATTGTCAAGGTCATCAGGTGATCGGCGTTGATAACAATATGCGGGCTGAGTTTTTTGGTAAGCAAGGGGATACGCTTTGGAATTTAGGCCGTCTGCAAGAATCGACGCAGCAGTTTTCTCATCAGAGTATTGATATCCGCGATCGCAGAACCTTTTCAATCTTTTTGAAGCAGAGAAGTTTGACTTAATTATTCACTGTGCGGCTCAGCCTTCCCATGACAAAGCCTGTGAGATTCCTATTCTCGACTTTGAGGTCAATGCTTTAGGCACCGTCAATCTACTAGAAGCCACTCGGCAGTTTTGCCCCGAAGCAGTGTTTATTCACATGAGCACCAACAAGGTTTATGGCGATGCCCCCAACGAAGTTCCCAGAGTTGAGCTAGAGCAGCGCTACGACTACGCCAATCCCGAAGATTACAACGGCATTGCTGAAACCTGTCGCATCGATCGCTGCCTGCATTCTCTCTTTGGCGCGTCTAAGGCGGCGGCTGACATTGTAGCCCAGGAGTATGGCCGCTACTTTGGCATGAATGTAGGCATTTTTAGGGGGGGCTGTCTGACCGGGCCGTCTCACTCTGGTGTAGAGCTACACGGCTTTTTGTCTTATCTAGTCAAAGTAGCCGTCAGCGGACGCACCTACAAAGTTTTTGGCTATCAGGGCAAGCAGGTACGAGACAACATCCACAGCTACGACGTGATTCAAGCCTTTGAAGCTTTCCGCAAAAATCCCCGACCCGGTGAAGTTTACAACTTAGGCGGAGGCCGAGGCAATAGCGTCTCAATGATGGAAGCCTTTGATCGCGTAGAAGCGATTACCGGACGCAAAGTGCAGTGGGAGTACGTCGAGCGCAACCGCATTGGTGATCACATCTGCTATATCTCAGATTTGAGCAAGCTCAAGTCTCACTTCCCTAACTGGGATATCACCCGCAGTCTAGACGATATCTTCCAGGAAATGGTAGCGGCTGAGCAGGCTAGATTTGCAGCAGTTTGAAGTCTGTTGACCGGAGTTCTGTGCTTTATTAGAGCACAGAACTCGTACTCTGCGGTGGAAAATTACCCTGTAGTGGGCAGTTACCTACCTGGATAGATTTACACCTCGCAGTACTCACTACAAACTGTGGCCACTTTGCCGGTTGCTTAGGGGTGCTTACTTTCAAAGAGTCAGCTGAGCGTACACATATTCTTTAAAGTCGTAGCACTTTTATGCTTCATCGAACAGGCTTAAGACTGTTACGCGATCGCCTGCCGATTTTCAACTCGCTTTCTGAGAGAGCAGGTAGTAAAAATTTGCTGCCTTCTTTAGATGGGCTACGAGCGATCGCGGTAATTTTAGTGTTCTTAGAACACATTACAGGTAACGTGTTTCGTGAAGATACCGTTGAGAGCGGAGCCTTCTTTGGCCCCTTTCTAAACTTTGGTGACGTCGGCATGGGTCGCTCTGGCGTTTATCTATTTTTTGTCTTAAGTAGCTTTCTTTTAACCAGTCAGCTTCTCAAGCCTCATATCAACTTTAGAGATCCAGTTTTGTGGATAAACTATGGATTTAAGCGATTTATTCGGATTTATCCTTTGTACCTGTGTGTTCTGATAGTTTACTACAAGTTTCCTAGTTTCAAATATGACTTTGGTGATGTGCTTTCACATCTTGCTTTACAGAGGGCTGAAAATCATTTTTGGACACTCCCTGTAGAAATCAAGTACTACTTTATACTTCCGGGTATAGCCTGGTTAATGAGCAGAGTCTTGAAGCGTAATCTGCTTTTGACGATCCTTGCTAGTGTGAGTCTAATTCTGCTGCTCAGTTTGATGAGTGCTACTGTCTCGACGCCTGCGCGGCTTTCTATCCTGCCGCATCTGCCCGTCTTCTTAGTGGGTTCTTTAGCAGCCCTTGTTCAGGTTAAATTACTCGGTTGTACATGGCTTCGACAACGCCATGTCAGTACAGTAATGGAAGCTATAGCAATTTTATCGCTGATAGGAATTGTCTTGAGTCTGCCGGTAGGATTGAGTCATGGTCTTTGGTTCTGGCTGAGTGACAAAGTACCAGCAGTTTTAGCAGCTCATTGGGTTTATCAACTTCAGGGTTGCCTCTGGGCAGTCTTTTTAGTGAGCCATTTGCATGGCCGAGGATGGACTCAGCGTTTTCTGAGCTGGAAACCGCTTCGACATATTGGAGTCGTTAGTTTTGGCATATACCTATGGCATATTGCTGTGCTAGGTTATTTGGATGCTCATCTTGAGGTTCCTAGTTTTGTCAAGATGTTAGCCATCACAGTGGTAACTGTGAGTGTAGCAACAGTAACTTACATTACGATTGAGCAGCCTGCCATGCAACTCAGGCTACCCTTACCTCAGCCAGTAGCGCTTGCTAAAAAATAAGGTACATTCTCAATCCTTAGAGGTTATTTGAAAAGGAACATGCTGTCATACTTAGCACTCGCAGTTCCCCTAACCCCCTCAGAAAGTGGGGAATCAGATTAAAAGTTCCCCCTCTTCAAAAGTCTCCCTTCTTGAGGGGAATCTAGGGGGATCGGGGAGATTTAGGGGGATTGGAATAGCGGCACCTCATAGAAGACTTTCAAAACATCCTCTTAACGCTATCTGTCATCTTTAACAGCAAATCGGGAGCCACTGCTAATGAAGGCTTTAATTTTAAGTACATCTGATATTGAAGGCGGAGCTGCCAGGGCAACTTACAGACTGCATCAAGGCTTGCAATCTATTGGGATGACCTCTCAGATGTTGGTTCGGGCCAAAGTTGGGCGCGATCGCTGTGTAAGAGCAGAGAAGTCCGTACTAACCAAGCTAGGCCCTCAGATGAACGGCTTACCGCTGCGTCGATATCCCAAACGTAACCGCATGATCTCGGCTCAGTGGTTCCCCGATGCGATCGCAAAACAGGTCAATCAAATCAGCCCAGATATTGTTAATCTGCACTGGGTTTGTAATGGATTTGTCAAGATTGAGACGCTAGCCCAACTTAAGCGACCCTTGGTGTGGACGTTGCAGGACATGTGGCCGATGACCGGCGGCTGTCACTACAGTGAAGACTGCGATCGCTATCAAAAATCCTGCGGCAGCTGCCCCCAGCTAGGCAGCGATCGCCAGCACGATCTCTCTCGCAAGATTTGGCAGCGCAAGCGCAAAGCCTGGCAGGGGATAGACCTGACCATTGTGACGCCGAGCCAGTGGATGGCCGACTGTGTGAAAGCCAGCTCTTTGCTGGGCGATCGCCGGGTAGAGGTGATTCCTTTTTGCCTGGATACCCAAACCTATCGCCCCTTTGATCAAAGCTTTGCCCGTGACGCGCTAGGACTACCCCAGGATAAACAAATTATTCTCTTCGGGGCGCTAGCAGCCACCATTGACCAGCGCAAAGGATTTCACCTGCTGGTTCCAGCGCTAAAGGCTTTAGGTGAAAAAGGCTGGCAAGACCGGGTGGAGCTAGCGGTTTTTGGGTCTTCCCAGCCAGATCAGCCCATTGATTTAGGGTTTAAGGCCAACTATTTGGGTTCATTCCAGGATGATTTGAGCTTGGCGCTGGTGTACTCAGCTGCCGATGTCATGATTGTGCCATCGCTACAGGAATCTTTTGGTCAAACTACCTCAGAAGCCTTGGCCTGCGGAACTCCGGTTGTTGCTTTTGATGCTACAGGCCCTAAAGATATTGTTGATCATCAGCTCAACGGATATCTGGTTAAACCCTATGAAGTTCAAGATTTGACTCAGGGAATTTCCTGGATTTTAGAGGATGCTGAGCGCCTCTGTCAGCTGAAATTACGCGCCAGAGAAAAAGCTGAGCAGGCTTTCGCTTTGGAGATACAAGCCAATCAATATCTTCAGCTTTTTGAAGCGCTACTACAGCCCTACTCGCAGACTATTGCTTGAGAACGATACCATAGTTTTCTTTTGAGGGCCTGCCGTCTCTAGAGAAATAGCAGTACCCATGGAAATTGGTATAAATTAATGCTATAAATGCCCGAAAATATACTAGACTACAGGTCAGCCGTTGATTTTTGCTACTGTCTGCTTGCGATCGCTGGCCTGATAACAAATTTGGGCTATTCAATTAGCCATCAGAATGCGGTTGTACAGTAGTACTGAAGCTTTTGAGATAGACAACTTAGTCTAGGTTGGGGCTGGTTGAGCTTAAATTTTGGTTATCAAATCAAAACTTGCACGCTACCTAAACAAATTTTGGCTATTCTTCATCAGAACTTTTCAGTTATGAAAGTAGGCACGAATACAATGCTACATAAGAACAGTTTTCTGCAAAGCTACCCCACTTGATTCTGATGGTATTGCTAAAAATCTAAATTTCAAATGACCGCTAGGATAGGTATGGCTAAACGTCTCCCTGCAATTGATGTTATTAGTTCCCCGGTAACAGCGCTCCCTTTCAATCAGCAAGTTAACCAAATCGTAGCTTGGGCCAAAGAACGAACAAGCAAGTTTGTCTGTGTGGCGAATGTACACATGCTAATGGAAGCTTACTGGCGAGAAGATTTAGGGATTGTGCTGCGTCAGGCTGATATCGTCACGCCTGACGGTATGCCTTTGGTCTGGATGATGCGGCTTCTAGGTGCTACAACCCAGGATCGAGTCGCTGGCTTGGATATCTTATCGGGTACTGCAAAGGCTTGTTCTGAAAGCGACGTCAGCCTATTTTTTGTAGGTTCTGAAGAGCCCGTACTCAATCATATGCGGCATCGCCTGATGCAAGAATTTCCTCATTTGCAAATTGCGGGTATGCAGCCGCTGCCGTTTCGGCCGCTAACGCCTTTAGAAGACAAGGCGCTGATTGAGCAGATTAACGGTAGCAGTGCTGGCATTGTTTTTGTGTCGCTCGGCTGTCCCAAACAAGAGTACTGGATGGCTCAGCATCAAGGCAAAGTTTCAGCCGTTATGATTGGGCTAGGCGGTGCTTTTCCAGTCTACGCAGGGTTTCACAAGCGAGCGCCTCGCTTCATTAGAGAATTGGGACTGGAATGGTTTTATCGACTGGTGCAAGAGCCTAAGCGGCTTTGGCGACGTTACGGCTCTACAATTCCACCTTTTGTCTGGTTGGCAATGAAGCAGCTTTGGGCGCACCATCGCTCACCCTCGCAAGAACTGCCAGGCTAGCTGAACCTATAGACGGCTGGCGCATTGTTGATATGACCTTTCAACCGCTGTGTAGCAACCCTACCTAAATGCGATTTTTTTTACAGGAAATTTTTTTGACAACGCCCTCTTCCCACCAATGACTTAGGACTACTATGAATTTATAAGTTTGAAAACTAGGTTATGGGCGAATAAGATGCTGCTGCGATCGCTGCTGGTTGGCTAAAACCCTGGCTCGACGTAGGGGAGCTTGCACTAGATGAGCCGCCAAGGCAAGACCGACTAGAGCGACGATGGCTAAAACTCCGGGCTGCAGCATTCCCACCGTAAGACCTAAACTGATACCGCACCCCAGCAGGGTAGTCAGTATCGCTACTCGCACGGCAAAGCCGTCCTTAAACTGTCTTTGCACTAGCGCTTCCACAGCCAGACCTAAAGCCAGTCCGCTAATCCAGCCGCTAACCAAGCCCGCGCCGCAGCCTAAGAGAATCTCAGAAAGACTACCGCCAATTTCTCCAGCCATAAACCAGGCTGACACAAAAGTAATAACGCCTACCAAGCCGCCTGCTAAGACACCTGCATTAGCACTGATGGCTGAACCGGTAGCTGCTAATGTCCAGCCTGCTATCTCCAGTCCTGCGGCAGTACCGGCGGCGGTGCCAAAGGTCGCCAGCGCTAAATCGCCTTTGAGTGCCACATTGTTCAGCACAAACCAGTAAAGCCCTCGATACAAAAACAGGGAAAATAAAAATAGCAGGCTGAGGGACTGCCAGTAAGCTTGTTTTTGCAGCCCTATAACGGGCGTTGTTTTGACCTGCAGCTCAAGGGAGTAACTCTTGGGCAAAGCATTAGTTGTCAGTCGTAATGTGCGTTCGTAAAGGCGATCGCTCATCAGTCGCCTGACATCAACCGTAATCTGACAGCGGGTAGCATTGCCGCAGAAAGCAGCAGGATAAATTGAAATCCAGGGATGCTGGTCTAGCTGAGCCGGATCATGAGGATGCGGAATGATTGTCCACTGACCCTCCAAGGTTGTATCAGGAATAGGGTTGTGAACTTCGAGGGTATGGGTCAAGACCTGAGCTGTGCCTGAAGCAGTGAGCTGAATTTTGGTCTCGCTCAGGCGAACTTTGGGTGAATATATGGGACAGGCCGGGACTGCTTGCAAAGCCGCGACTGCATCAGGGTAGCGCTCCTTTAAGCGAGGCTCCACCATCCGCTCTAGCCAGGTAGTCCAGTGGGGATTAATTTTGGGGATCAGGTGCTTAAATTTGACCCGATAGCTGATATCAACTAGGTTACCAATGTCGTCAGGCTTGGTGTTGGTCAGCAGGCAAACCAGCGTCATGCCCAACCCGTAGAGATCAGATGCCTCCGTTAGCGTGCGGTTGAAAAGCTGTTCAGGCGGCATGAAACCTAAGGTACCCTTGACGACGCTGCTGACCCCAACTTCCCCATCTCCAATGCGGGCAAAGCCAAAATCAACCAGGTACACATTGAGCTGCTCGTCTACCAGAATGTTGTCTGGCTTGATATCCCGGTGAATAATAGGAGGAAGGCGTGACTGTAGATAGACTAATATGTCTAGGACAGCGAGCGCAATTTTTTGAACCTCAGCAGGACTAAAGCTGCGGTTGGCTGTCAGCGAGAGCGCCTGCTTGTATTCCTGCACCATGCAGAAGCCAGAGTCTGCCTGAAAATCATCTAGATAGCGGGGAATGCCGACATGACTGAGCGATCGCAGCACCTCAATTTCGCGCTGGTAAGTCTCATAGTCAGACCAGGCTGACTGAGTTTTGGCAAACTGAAACTGCTTAATGACAACTTTAGCCTGACTGTGACAGTCTTTGGCTAAATAGGTGACTCGCCCACCTGCCCGGTTGCAGCCAAGTTCTTGCTCAACTTGATAACCGTGATCGCTAAAATCCGGATGATCAGTCATAGACTTCCAAATGAAATTGGGGAGAAATGCACCGCTGTTACTCTGAGCTTTACACAGGCTAGGAAAAGAATAGCCTGCTCCTAGTTTTCACGCACTAACTTCATAAACCCTTGACAATAAAAGTTCAAAATCGGCTTCATGTTTTATCGAGAGTTTATACAGCCCAGCCTTGTAAGAAGTTTTGACAAAACTCCTGAAGTCTTGCCTTGTGCTATTAGATGCCTCGGTAGGATTTGAGTAGAGAGAAGTCATAGTGTTTGGCCTTTTAATCCCCTTAATCGCCAAATTGACTTTCATTAGTTGGGCCAAGCCCTTGTGAGTTTATACCGATGTCTACGTTTAGCTGTCTTTCCCAATCCTTGATTTCGACTTTGACCAGCCTGACGCTATTGACAATTCCAACAGCATCGGTGATGGCAGCTAGCCCTAGCCCTTTACAGGCTTTGGAGGATACAAACGTTGCGCTGATCTCCGAGGCCAGTTATGTACTGGGGGCAGGCGATCGCATTCGGGTAGATATTTTTCGGGTGCCCCAGTACAGTGGCGAACACGAAATCTTAATTGACGGTTCAGTGACTTTGCCAGTAGCTGGCAAGGTTAATTTTGCCGGACTGACTCTGGATCAAGCTTCTGAAAGAGTCAGGTCAGCCTACAGCAATATCCTGCGAGAGCCAAGAATTACAGTCGTCCTGATGACTCCGCGCCCTCTGCGGATTGGCATTGCCGGAGAGGTTACCGCTCCAGGCTCCTACACAGTAGATCGTACAGGCGCTCAGTTCCCCACTGTTACTAGCCTCCTAGAGACGGCGGGTGGCGTGACTCAGCTAGCAGATTTGCGGCAGGTACAGGTTTATCGTCCCCGTCCTGCCGGGGGCAATGAGATTATTACTGCCGATTTGTGGCAGTTTATTCAAAGCGGTGACCTCAGGTATGACATTACGCTACGAGATGGAGACACCGTTTTTGTACCCACAGCCTCAACCCTCAACCTGGCCGAAGCCCTGCAGCTCTCCTCAGCTAGTTTTGCTGCCAACGAAAGCCGTCCGCTGAATATTGCTATCGTCGGCGAAGTTTTTCGCCCTGGCCCCTATACCGTCACGGGTACGGCTCGTACTGGTGAAGCAGGTGTACCGGGCGGCGGCGGCGGCACGTCAATTCCGCCTACTGTTACTCGCGCAATTCAGGTGGCTGGCGGCATTAAGCCCCTGGCAGATGTTCGAGAAATTCAGATTCAGCGCCGGACTCGTACAGGCGGGGCACAAACCATTGATGTCAATCTCTGGCAGCTTTTAGGGCAGGGAGATTTAACGCAGGATGTGGTGCTACAGGAGGGCGACACTGTAATTGTGCCAACGGCTGATGAGATTGACCCTGCGGAGGCGGCTCAATTGGCTTCTGCTAGCTTCTCGCCAGATACCGTGCGGGTCAACATCGTTGGTGAAGTTGAGCAACCCGGTATTATTCAGGTACCTCCCAACACGCCGCTCAATCAGGGGCTGCTAGCAGCAGGCGGTTTTAACAATCGGGCCAGTCAGGGATCTGTAGATTTAGTGCGGCTTAATCCTAATGGCACAGTAGAACGCCGCTCTATAGATATCGACTTTGCTGAGGGCGGGGCTACAGAAAGGAATCCTACTTTGCGCAATAACGATGTTGTGATTGTGAGTCGATCAACTGCCGCTAACATTGGAGATACGCTTGATACGATCGCTCGGCCCATTAGCAGTGCCCTATCGCTGCTAACGTTGCCTTTTACGCTACTGCGGTTATTCTAAGTCGAAGGATAAACATGACCTAATTCGCTGCTGACTCAGTTCAATTGAAGGTTGACGCTAGTATTGACATCTGACGCTCATGATTTCTCTACTCGCCCATCAACAGCAACTGAACACTACCTCAGACTTTGAATTTCCTGTAGGGTTTAGCCAAGGTAGATTCCATGAACGCTGACAACTCCCTCCAGCTAACGCCGCCTCAGTCAACTACCCCAGCGATCGCTTCAGTTGTGGACAGCGACGAGGGCGGTTTGGATCTCTCTCAAATTGTGGGGGCAATTCGCCGCAAGCTGCTGCTTATAGCAGGTGTGACTACAGTCGTGGCTTCTGCTGCCGTGCTCAAAGCGCTGACAGATACTCCAGTTTATGAAGCCAGCTTTGAGATTTTAACCAAACCCGTTACCTTAGAAACTCAAATTATTTCGGCTGCAAATCCCGATGCATTGAGCAATCAGGAAGATGTCGTCGCTGTCCTCGCTGATGAAGCCAAGCTCAAAATTTTAACCAGCCCTCGGGTAATTGACCCCGTAGTTGAAGAGATTGAAACTAAATACTCCACAGAAACCAGCTATGGAGAAATTGTCGGCAATCTAACCCTCAAACCTACTTCTACGGACATTTTAGAGGTCTCTTACCAAAACTCCGACGCTGAAATCGTCAACATTGTGCTGCAAACAGTTTCACAAGCCTATCTAGATTTCAGTCTGCAAGAGCGCCAAAGCGACATTATGCGAGGGATTACCTTTGTTGATGAGCAGCTACCTCAGCTGCGATCGCGGGTTGATGCTCTCCAGGCTCAGTTAGAAAGTCTGCGTCAGTCTTACAACCTGATTGATCCAGAGCTACAGGGTCAGCAGCTCACGCAGCAGGTCGGCACTTTTGCCCAAGAGCGACTCAATATTCAAGTTCAGCTAAAAGAAGCGCAGCTGCTCTATACCAGCCTGCAGCAGGAACTCAACCAGCAGGGAGAAACAGCAGCTTCATCGCTGCTGAAACAAGAGCCTCGCTATCAAGATCTGCTCAATCAGCTCCTTGCTATTGATACCAAGCTGGCAGAGGAGTCTATTCTCTTTTTAGATGGCAGCCCTGAAGTGCAGTACTTAAGGGAGCAGCGGCAAAACCTGGCTCCTCTACTAGCCCAAGAAGGGCAGCGGGTTGAGCGGCAGGTTTCCAGCAATATTCGAGAGCTTGAGAGTCGAGATCAGGCGCTGGGACAGGCTGTTGAGCAGCTTAACCAGAGGATCAAAGAGCTTTCTTCAGTGGCCAGACGCTATAGCGATATTCAGCGGGAACTTCAGATTGCAACCGACAACCTCAACCAGTTCATGTCTAGGCGAGAAGCTCTGCGCATTGATGTGGCTCAGCGGCAAACCCCCTGGGAGCTGCTGACTCAGCCTGGCAAACCGAGAGCTTCGGCGGCAAGTGTCAAGCGCAATCTGATGCTGGGGACTGTCCTGGGTCTACTGCTTGGCATTGGGGCGGCGCTGATTGTCGATCGCCTCAGCAGCATTATCTATACGCCTAAAGATCTCAAGTCGGTAAGCAAGCTACCGCTGCTGGGCGTGATTCCCTTCAACGAGTATTTGGAAAAATACGGGCCAGCCGCTAGCGTGGCAACTCGTCTGAGGCAGGCAGGCTACATTTTTGACATTACTAACGATGAAGACGAGCTACAAACTCAGGCATCGATGCCTTTTATAGAAGCTTTTCGGTCGCTGTATGCAAGTTTGCGCCTGCTCAATCCGGATCGGCCCCTACGCTCGGTTACAACCAGTTCTGCCACTCCTAATGCTGGTAAAACCACGGTCAGCATTCATCTAGGGCAGGCAGCTGCCGCTATGGGCCAGCGAGTGCTAATCGTCGATGCAGACTTACGCCGTCCCAGCCTGCACAAGCAGATTGGTTTAAGAAACAACAAAGGATTAACCGATCTGATTTCCTCATCTGACCTTGAGATCGATGACGTGATTCAGCAGGTACCGCTAGATGAAAACCTATATGTAGTTACAGCGGGTACGTTGCCGCCTGATCCAACTAAGGTACTGTCTTCTCAGAGAATGCAGCGATTTATGCAGGAAGTAGACTCAAAGTTTGACTTTGTCATCTATGACATGCCACCGCTGGTAGGCTTTGCAGATGCCTATCTAGTCGGTGCCCACACAGGAGGATTTTTGATGATTGTGGGCTTAGGCAAGGTGAAGCGTTTTGTGGTCGAGCAAGCTGTGGACGAACTGAAAGTCTCGGGTATTCCCATCTTGGGCATGGTTGCTAATGGCGCTCAGGAAAACTCAATTACAACCTACAGCTACTACCAGTACTACAATCAAAGCGGTCAGGTTCAGCCCCAAAACAACGGAGCTGACGCAGAAGCAAAGGCAAAGGGTGGAATCATTAACTCAATCAGGGATCTTTCGATCGTGAAATCTCTGACTAAGCGCTAGCCCTTTCTAGTCCATTGAGAAGATTAGTTTAAGAGGATATTTTGAAAGTCTTCTCTCAGGTAAGTAGCTGGGCCTAATTAAAGGTCAAACCGGTCGCTGATTTCGACTCCGCTCAATCAGATAGATTGCTCTCCTAGCCGGAAGTCGAGGGTTGAGCGCAGTCGTAAGCCTGACGGCTGGCTGTGCCTACGCGATGCGTCTGTGCCAGGAGAAAACCCGTTTGTAAGATTATTGTGCTTGCCTCATCTATTGCTAGAGACGTTTGGTCAGTGCCTCTATGAGCTGTTCCTGCTGCTCAGGAGAGCCTGCCAGGAGAACTGAGATTTGTCCCTTCAAGATAGGCCCCCAATTGACTAAAATCACGCCAGCGCCAGTTTCAGGATTGAATTCTAAGTCGCCTAAGTCAATTTCTTTAAGAGATCGGTAGCGAGTCTTAAAATTCTTATGCATCCAGTGGGTGATGCCCAGCTTATGGGCAATGCCCGTTGGGTAGGAGGCCCCGTTGAAGCGGGGGTTGCACTCAATCGCTACAAACTCTACCGTATCTTCGTCTGCAACAACAGCCACATCAAAAGCAAAGATGCCCTTCATCCCTTTTTGCACCATCCACTCGGCCATTGAATCAACCGATTCCCAAGGCGCATAGCTGGCAGGATGGCGATTGCCCTGATGGGTGAAGCCGTCTAAAATTTGCTCTGTGGCGGCCAAACGCTCTGCTCCGTTGGCAGTAGCCTGATATTGCAGATTTAAGAAGCTAGGGGCTATAACCTCTGCTTGAACCTGAAGCGGTATATCGGCTGCGATCGCCTCTAAAGCGCTCATCAAAGCCTGCTGGTCTTCGCATCGAACAATACCGACACCATCAACGGAAACAGCGGGTTTGAGATAGCAAGGACTGGGAAACGGGGTTTCTGGTCGAATCTCAGATTTGTTGGAAAAGCACAGCGTTTGAGGAACTTTGACGTTGAGCTGATGGGCCAGCGTCATGAAATTGTTTTTGGAATTCATGAATTTGACCACGCTAGCCCAATCTTTGTCTAGACGCTCAAACCA
This sequence comes from Leptolyngbyaceae cyanobacterium RM1_1_2, assembly GCA_012032345.1. Lineage (GTDB taxonomy): Bacteria > Cyanobacteriota > Cyanobacteriia > Phormidesmidales > Phormidesmidaceae > Sphaerothrix. The sequence continues at coordinate 19,357 of JAAUQI010000017.1, forward strand.
GCCTTGGCGGGCCTGATGAATCTCTACCGTATCGCCAAAGTAAAAGACCGAGCGGGTATATTCGTCGTGCTTTTCGAGGTAGTCTAGCGAGTCGTCCCAAATCACTGTTTCGGTATGGTCTAGGCCAATACGGCGGTAGTGATCTCGAATAAACGGCCATTCAGAGGTCAGCTCTGGATGCAGCTGAATGATATCTTCAAGGCCAGTCATCCCTAGAACCCGACCACAATAAAGATAATTGCCTGTCACCGCTTCATGGGTACAGGTCATAATGTTGTGGTTATAAATTGTTTTTTGAGACACTTTTTCTGATGAAGAGAGTACAGTGCGCGTGCTGTTTTAAGTTTTGCGGAATCTAAGCGTTCAACTGTATTTTTAGATACTTTTTAACATCACTTTCAGCATTGGCGATCGCGGCTCTAGAATTCTCTCAGCTTGCTCAAGGGTTTTATGCCTCCATCTTTTGAACAGCTCAGCCAGCAGCGCTGCTTTGACGGCACCGTTGAGGTTTATCGCCACACTTCAGCTGTCTGCAATTGCGATATGCGCTTTGCCGTTTTTGTTCCTCCCCAGGCTAAAGTAGGGCCAGTTCCCGTCTTGTATTATCTTTCGGGGCTGACCTGTACTGAAGAAAACTTCATCACCAAGGCTGGAGCGCAGCGATATGCCTCTGAGCAGGGCCTGATGCTAGTAGCTCCAGATACCAGTCCCCGTGGATCAGCGGTTCCAGATCAAGAGGGCTGGGATTTTGGTAAAGGCGCAGGTTTTTATGTCGATGCTACCCAGTCACCCTGGCATACTCACTACCGTATGTATAGCTATGTGACTGAAGAACTGCCAGAGCTAATCGAAAAGCATTTCTCGGTGAGGAGCGATCGCGCCGGAATTTTTGGTCATTCTATGGGCGGACACGGCGCTCTGGTTTGTGGGCTAAAAAATCCAGAAAAGTTTTGCTCAGTCTCAGCCCTAGCCCCATTGCCGCCCCTTCTCAATGTCCTTGGGGCCAAAAAGCATTTACCCACTATCTAGGCGCGGAGCAAACAGCCTGGAAAAACTACGACGCCAGTGAGCTAGTCTTGCAGATGGCCAATCCTGATCGTCTCATTCTCATCGATCAAGGCACGTCAGATGGCTTTTATCAGCAGAGGCAGCTCTTGCCTGAGATTTTTCAGGCAGCTTGTGAGCGGGCGAAACAGCCTTTATCGTTACGCCTGCAGGCTGGCTACGACCACAGCTATTACTTCATTGCTACTTTTATGGGCGACCATCTGCAGCATCACGCCCAGATTTTGAATTCATAGTTCTACAGGCGAACAAACTCTCTCTGCTGATTAAGCACCAGCATTCAAGTAGCCACGTGACAAAAAGGGAAGATCCACAACGGTTCCGTGCGCCTCGCCAACCGTAATCGAGAGTCCATCACCCCCTGCCTTGGTGCGAATGTAAGCTAAACCTTTAATGCCTGCTGGCGTATTCACCAGGCTGGTCAGGGTGCCTATTTTGTCTGCACCGCTGCTAACAGGCGACTGCAGCGGTACCTCACGATCTAGATGAATCCCCCAAAGCTGCTGCTTGACCCCGTGATAGGTGTTGAGTCGGGCAATAGTTTCTTGACCGATGTAGCAGCCTTTTTCAAAAGAAATTGTCTGCCACAGCCCAGCCTCTAATGGGTTCACAGCTTCTGTCAGCTCCGTTCCTGGCATGGGGCGACCCTGCTCAATTCGCAGCCGCTGCCAAATCTGCTCCCCCAGTGGTACCGCTCCCGCCTCAGCCACGGCTTGCCAAAGGCTGTCTGCGGCTTCTATGGGTGTTAGCAGCGTATAGCCGGGACTGGCTAAACCGCTGCCCACCGCAGCTAGAGTACCTTTTGGGGCAATGGCTTGATGACTGCCATGGGGCTGCCCGATCAGGTCTTTAGCTCCTAGATCAGCCATAATGCGATCGCTCTGGGGGCCTAACAGACTGAAAGCAGCCCAATCGTCGGTAATGTTTTCAAGCCTAACCTGATCGGCAAAGAAGATATAGCGATCCATCCAGTCAATCAGGGTTTGCTGCATTCCAGGCGAGGTCAGCAGCCATACGGAGTCTGTTTGTACATAGGCTGAGACTAAATCTAGCATCCGGGCTGTAGACGTGACAAAAGCGGTATCGCAGCCCTGTCCTGGCTGCAGTCGCTGAAAATCATTGGTGGTTTGATTGTGCAAAAAACGCAGGCGATCGCTATCAGAAACCCGAATTTTGCCCCAGTGCGAGCGGTCTGCAATCGCCACCGTGGTTTGGGCAGACTGGTAGGCCTGCTCATCGTTGCCAAAGCTAATCAGTATCGTTCCGTGGTCAAAAACTGCCCCTGCCTGTTTTTGCAGTGCTGCTAGAGATTGCCTCATGCTGGGTTTATCAGATAGTAAGTGACTACATGTATTTTACTGACTTCTCTGAATTAAAAATTAAAACAGCAGTTTTCAATGGAGCGCTAGTGCTGAGGGGATCGCTCTAGCTTAAACAGCTCCAGCGCTGTGCCGCCATGATAGTGCTGGGTGATGCCCAAGGGAGTCATACCCAAGCGCTGCATAACCTTAATTGAAGGGTGATTGTCAGGCAGCGTCACCGCATAGAGGATGTCTAGCCCTAGCTGCTCAAAGCCGTAGTTAACGATCGCTCTAGCCGCCTCGGTGGCAAATCCCTGGCCCCAGCTAGCAGGGCAAAAGTGCCAGCCAATCTCAAAGTTCTGAGTCAAATCGCCCTGGCTGTCTGGGAGTTGCACCAGTAAAATACTGCCAATGGCCTGCCCGGTGGCTTTTTCTACAACAGCCCAAACCCCCGTGCCGTTATTGTGCGTGTAGAAGCGATCGCAGTAGTGCTGTAGGCGATCGCGTACCTCTGCTGGTGTTTTGGCCGGGTGGCGATCGCTAAGCCACTGGGTCACGGCTGAGTCGCCATAGATTTTACTGGCCTGATCTGCGTCTGTCTCAGGTTCCCAGTCTCGAATAGTCAACCGGGCCGTCTCTAACTTGAAACCTGTGTCCATAGTGGTTGAATAAAGGCGATCGCACTGGGCTATTTTTTAGCAATATTTTTACCGCCACGAACAGTAAAAATTACCCGTTCTCCCAAGCAATAGGTCAGTCCTGCTCCTAGAGCAATACCGAGCAGCGTATTAACCAAATAATGGACGCCCAGCCAGTCCAAAACTGGAAAAATTAAAAAGCTGCGGGCAATAATGACGATCGCGGCTGATAAATGATACATCGGCAGCTGATAAAGCAACACAGGTTTTAGCTGCCAGCTGGCTTGAGGCCACACGCCTAGCCGATAGACAAAGAAGCTAAACAGCAGCGAAATTTCAATAGCAGTCACGTTAGCCAGATTGCGCAGTAGAGGCGTCTTAGCTGCAAACAGGGCAACTAGCACTGAGATGGCCGCTAGGTTAAACGCCGCTGTGATGCTACCGCAAATTAAAAACCTAACTTTTTTATTTTTTAAGAACTGGCGACGCATTGAGTGAGACTAGCCTGTAATTGCAAGAAATTCAACCCACAACGCCCAGTAGGTGAATACAATTAGCTCTCAGTAAATAAAGTCAGCGGCAGCGGGCCGTAAGTACCGTTGACTTCATCTAGTTCAGAAGCATGATAGGTGATCAAAACGCCCCTCGATGAGCCACCGTAGTCGTCTAAATACCACAGGCCTTTGAGCGTATTGAACTTGAGATAAACTGCTTCTGACTTTTCAGGCAGGCTAAGTGTTACCTCAACCCCCAGCGCTCTTAGATAGCTCTCCATCGCAGCTTTTGCTGCCGCCAAAGTATCAGCACAAATACCAAGTGTCTGGTAGTCTGACGCCTGATTTAGCTGATCCAGCGCCTGCCGGACTTTTGCAGATTCTGCCTCAGAGAGGACAGGCGGTACCTGTAGGCGGCTAAACCGGGCCAAGTCTTTTCTGATAGCTTGAACGTCTTGAGCATTGAGATCAGCAGAAGTCATGGGAATAGTGGGATGAATTAGGCTTTTGGGATTAATAAGGCAGGCTTGTCTTATTTTTAACCCTACCGTCAGCGTGCTTCTATGACTTACTGCGTTCGAGTGGCAGACATGCACGCTAGTGAACGCCCGCGTGAGCGACTGTTTAACTACGGTGCTAAAAATCTAGCTACTGCTGAGTTAATTGCTATTTTACTCGGTACTGGGCAGGGTGCAGGTAAGCTTTCTGCGGTGGGCTTAGGGCAGTACATTTTGCAGGTGCTAGGACGAGAGCAGGCAGATCCGCTGGCGGCGCTACGGGAGGTTTCAGCCCACGAGCTGACGCAGATTCCGGGGATTGGCGTCGCTAAGGCAGCGGCTATTTTGGCGGCGCTAGAGCTGGGGCGGCGGGTGATGACCTCAAAGCCACTAGAGCGAACAGTGGTTGATGATCCAGCGATCGCGGCAGCAGCGCTCAGCCACGATTTAATGTGGCAAACCCAGGAGCGCTTTGCCGTTGTCTTTTTAGATATTAAACACCGGCTGCTAGGCACTCAGGTTCTCACCATTGGCAGTGCAACTGAGACACTAGCCCCGCCGCGCGATATTTTTCGAGAAATTATTCGGCAGGGAGCAACACGGGCGATCGTAGCCCACAATCATCCCTCTGGCAGCTTAGAACCCAGCCTTGAAGACATTACCCTGACTCGCCAACTGCTTAAAGCCGCCGATATTTTGGGTGTTCCCCTGCTCGACCATTTGATTCTAGGAAATGGCGACTATCGCAGCCTGCGCCAGACCACAAATCTGTGGCAGGAAGAAGCCGCTCAGTCATAGTCAGACTCAAATGTAAGCATAACCGTAGTCCAGCCGACATATCGCTAATCTACGAGCTTGACCATGCCTTTTTGAATTGCATCAAATAAACGGTTAATTTGATAGCGTTCGCGTTCATCAACAGTGCCGTCAGCTAAAACTGTCCGCGATAGTTCTCGATACTGGCTGTAAGAGATGGTGCGAGCGCTAATAAAGCGATCAACAAGCTGAGTGACGTCAGCTTCAGTAGCCTCAGTAGTAGACCCAGTCGGGGAATTTTGAAACTTCATCGGGTTAGCCTCCCTATAAACAGCAAATGACCAGTCGTAGACCGAGATTGAGAGGGAAAGCAATCACCTGGCCCTAGATCGCTCAATCGCTAATCCGAAGTAGGTCAACACCAGCTCTGTAGAACCTGTATCTAGCACCTCATGTTCACGCGGCTCAACCGCAATGCAGGTTCCTACCTGGAGCGTATAATCAGCCCCATTAATACGAATGATACCGTTTCCCGCTTCCACAAAAAAGACTTCACATAGATATGTGTGAGCATGAGCCTCGACTACCTGACCTAGAGCAAAGTAAGCTTGGGCAAAATTAGTCAGGTGCGGCAGATCGCCTGAGCTGAGCAAGACCCGCTTTTTGATGGTGGGACTGTGGGAAACGGCTGCTGCGGGCAAAGCCGATAACAGCGCCTGTTTCATAGTTCTAAAAGCTGACACTGGGCGTGGTGACGTAGCAGATGGTCGCAGAGTACAAGAGCTATCATGGCTTCGACCATTGGCACCGCTCTCGGCAGCACACAGGGATCGTGGCGACCTTTGGCCGCTAGCAGTGTCTCTTCGCCCGTGCTGCTGACAGTACGCTGCTCTTTGCGAATTGTGGCTGTAGGTTTAAACGCCGCCCGAATGATAATGTTTTCACCATTGGCAATGCCGCCCTGGGTACCGCCAGAGCGGTTGGTGCGGGTGCGAATTTCTCCCGCTTCACCCCGGTAAAATTCGTCGTTGTGCTGGCTGCCCGTGAGCAAAGTTCCGGCAAACCCAGAGCCAATTTCAAAACCTTTGCTAGCTGGCAGCGACATAACGGCCTTAGCCAGATCCGCTTCTAATTTGTCAAAGACGGGAGAGCCTAGTCCCTTAGGTACGCGGCGGGCGACGCACTCAACAACGCCCCCAATTGAGTCACCGATGTCGCGAATGGCTTCAATCCGCTCGATCATGCGCTCGGCGGCTTCAGCGTCCGGGCAGCGGACTATGTTGCTTTCTACCTGCTCTAGCGTGACGATGTCTGGATTAACAATGCCTTCGAGGTCTTGGATCCGCTTGACGTAGCCCACAATCTCAACGCCGGCAGCAAGCTTTAAGACTTTTTTAGCGATCGCCCCAGCAGCTACCCGCCCAATGGTCTCACGGGCCGAGGAGCGGCCACCCCCCTGCCAGTTGCGAATGCCGTATTTAGCGTCATAAGTAGCATCGGCGTGAGAGGGGCGATACTTTTGCGCCATCTCGTTATAGTCTTGCGGACGCGTATCTTTGTTGCGCACCAAAATTGTGATCGGGGTACCCAAGGTTTTGCCTTCAAAAACACCGGAGACAATTTCGCAAGTGTCGGTTTCTTGACGCGGCGTGGTAATTTTGCTTTGCCCTGGACGCCGCCGGTCGAGTTCCTGCTGAATCTCCTCGGCAGAAATCTTAATCTGAGGGGGGCAGCCGTCAATCACTACACCCACGCCGCCACCGTGAGACTCTCCGAAGGTCGTAATGCGAAATAGGTGGCCGAAGGTATTGCCCATGCTGGTGATTAAAAACTAGAGCCTTTTGATCCTAACCCATTAGGCGGTACCCTTTGCGTTCCCGCTAAGCTCAAAGATGGCTGAGTTCCCGGTAAGGCTTGAGGTTGAGCAGTGGTAATGTGGCCCACATAAAAAGCGCCTGCTTCCATATCTAGCGCCGTCGCCGTAATGTCTCCTTCAACTCGGGCTGTGCGGCTGAGGGAAAGCTTGCCAGTAGCAACAACGCGGGCTTTTACAGTGCCGTGAATAATAATATTGTGACCGCTGAGTTCGGGGCCTTCAATAGCACCGTCAGCCGCAATCTCAACATCACCGTTGATCATGACCTCACCAAAAACTGCGCCATCTAACCGCAGACTACCATCAACTTTTAAGTCACCCTGAAAATGACTACCTGACCTACGTAGGTAAAGCGATTGGGTTCACCTTGGCGTCGTCTAAACATAAAACAAGTCCTCAGCGTGAGTTTTGAGCGCCATCGCTCAAGGATGCAGGAGCGCCAATCGCTCAAGGATGCAGGAGCGCCATCGCTCAAGGATGCAGGAGCGCCATCGCCTAGCGGCAGATAACCGCGCGGATTAACCGATTTTCCATTCTGATGCACCTCATAGTGTAGATGCGGGCCTGACGATCGTCCGGTGTTGCCCAGGTAGCCAATAATCTGACCCCGCTCAACGCGATCGCCGACTTTAACTGCTAGCCCTGAGAGATGACCATACAGCGTCTGATATCCGTAACCGTGATCTAGAATCACATGATTACCGTAGCCACCCGAATTCTCGGCTTGTTTAGCCATACCGCTAGCAGTCGCGTAGATTGACGCACCGTAGGGGCCTTTAAGATCAATACCCTGATGCAGTTCGTAGCGCAACCGACCAAACGGATTGCGCCGCAGCCCAAACTCAGACGTGACCTCAAAATGTCCTTTCAGTGGCAGACCATCAGGGTAAGCATCTGCCGCCGCCGCCTCTGCCGCTAGGGTTTGCTCCAGAGCAGGTTTTACCTGAGCTTTCAGATTTTTTTCCAGGACGGGTAGTCTCTGCTTGGCTAAGTGAAAAAGAGTCTGGGTGCTAGCGGCTTCCGGTATTCCCCCCTGGGGCACACGCGTTGAAGACTGAGTAGATGCCTCGGGAGACAACCCAGCGCGCTGACGTAGGTCGCTCACCTCAGCATCCAAAGAATCTAGATTGATCAGGACTTCAGTTGCCGTTTCAGCCAGGTTTTGGTTCTCTGTGGCCAGTTTCAGATTGGAGCGCACCAGAGTAGACACTGTCAGGCCCAGCCAGATCAGCGGTGTTCCCGCTAGCACCAAGGCCAGCAAAATGGCAGGCAGGGGACGAAAGTTAAGAGTTAGCGGCTCTCTTCCGGTTCGAGCCACTAAAACCGTATAGCGTTCAGGAATTCGACGACGCATCAGTAACGCTGGCGTAAACTCGCTCAGATTTCGTTTCAACAATTACAAACTCAGGCATTATACGGGGATCGCTCGACATAAGACAATTTTCTTGCTTTTTAGGCAGGGCAATCTTCTTAACAAACTGTTTTGTTATGCCTGCTTGGCGATCGCAACGCCAAAAGCTAGGCTGAGCACGTTATTGTTAGTCTGACAGGGACATTTGTGATTAGAGACATCCTGCCATGAAAATTAGAGTCATCAGCGACACCCTCTTCAAGCGCAGTCCTAAACTTTCTAATCAGCTATCAGAATCTGAAAAAGTATTTGTCAAAAACGGTACTGAGTTTGAAATTGAGTTCTATGTAGAAGCGCCTGAGCGTCACCTCAAAGTTGCTTTAGCCAACCAGACGTTAGGTGACGACGAGGCACTGGAGTGGTATGTTTACAAGCCCGACATCAAGCTAGAGGAATCTCCAGTTAAGCTTCAGGTGATTAGCGACACGCTCCTAAAGCTCCGCCCGGTGCTTTCAAGTCAGCTATCAGACCGTGAAAAAGTATTTGTCAAAAACGGTACTCAGTTCGATTTGCAGTCTTACCTGCCGGCTGAGGGCAATCATCTCAAAATTGCGATCGCCAATGCCTTCCTTGGCCCAGACAACCGCAATACCTGGTATGCCTTCAACCCGGATGTGCGAGTACAAGGCTCCAGCATCACGCTAAAAGTCATCAGCGACACGCTCTTTAAGCTAGCGCCAAAGCTTTCAAGCGAACTATCAGACCGTGAGAAGGTGTTTATCAAAAACGGCACGGTATTTGAAATCGGCGCTCATGCTCCATCTGAAAATAGCCATGTCAAAGTCTCCCTCAGCAATGCCTTCCTTGGCCCAGACAACCGCAACACCTGGTATGCCTACATGCCAGATCTGCAAATTGAAGGTAACGAACCCGATAATAAGCCTCAAGATGCAGCTAGCCCCACCCCGCCTAACCGTGGAGCTAGTGTTCGACTGCCGGGCTTTCAGGGGCTTTATTATTTAGCCAACCCAATTTTGCCAAACGGTAGCTTTACTTGGGCAGAAGCAACCCACAATGGCAGCCGCACTCCGGTTAATGCAGGCGTTGTCTACGGCATTATTCGCGTAGCCAAGGCAATGGAAGAAGTCCGTAAGCGGTTGGGCAATCGCGCAATTCGAATTAACTCTTGGTACCGCGATCCGAGAACTAATGCAGCCGTAGGCGGCGCTCGATTTTCTCGTCACCTGTTAGGAGATGCGGTGGACTTTGTGGTTGCTGGCATTCATCCCTACGACGTCTACGATCGCTTAAATGGCTGGTGGGGGTCTAAAGGGGGATTAGCCAGCGCGACCGTGTTTACTCATTTAGACACACGGGGATACAATGCCCGCTGGAGCTATGGATTTTAGGCGTTCTGGATGGGATTGCACGCAGTAATATTTGGCAGCGGCAGGATGTCCTATGCTATCCTGGGTAGGCGTTAAAAACGGGGCGTAGCGCAGCTTGGTAGCGCACCACTTTGGGGTAGTGGGGGTCGCAGGTTCAAATCCTGTCGCTCCGATTCAGTTAAGACAGCCTGTAGGGACGTAGCCATGCGTCCCTGTAGGGCTAGGGTAAGAACAAAGCGTTAAGCTTCTTTTCGGATTGGCAACATCTATAGGGCTGAATGATAGGGTCAAGACTGTTGCAAATACGTTTTAGATTCTTGGGGGAGAGCGTTTTGGTCTCACAAACAGAGCAGACAGCAAATACAGCACGCGAAGACTTTAGCGAATATGTAGCTCACCTACAGCTACACATGGCCCTACAAGCGCGCAATCTTGTGCCACCTCTGGGTCAAAAAGGCGATCGCCGTGAAATGATGCTGCAGCAGACCCAGGCAGACTTTGAGAAAATTGTTTCTCGCCAGCGCTTTTAAGAAATTAGTTTTTGCCATTTCATATCTAAAAGCAGCCCCATTTGGAGCTGCTTTTTAACGTACAGTCGAATCTTTATTCCTGAATCCAACGGGCTACGTCTTTAGCGTGGTAGGTCAAAATCAAATCGGCCCCAGAGCGCTTGAAGCCCATCATGGTCTCCATTACTACCTTTTGCTCATCAATCCAGCCGTTGAGCGCAGCTGCCTTGATCATGGAATATTCACCCGAGACGTTGTAGGCAGCCACAGGCAGGTGAGTCGCCTGTTTGACGCGCCAGATAATATCCATATAGGCTAGAGCGGGTTTGACCATCAGCATGTCAGCCCCTTCGGCAATGTCTAGCTCAATTTCTTTTAAGGCTTCAGTTCCATTAGCAGGATCCATTTGATAGGTGCGGCGATCGCCAAACTGAGGAGCAGACTCAGCCGCATCTCTAAAAGGCCCGTAGTAAGCCGACGAATACTTCGCAGCGTAAGACAAAATCGGTAAATCTGCAAAGTCAGCCGCATCTAAGCCTTGACGAATCGCCTGCACAAAGCCATCCATCATGCCAGAAGGAGCAATAATATCAGCCCCCGCTTTAGCCTGAGCAACTGCCGTTTTTTTCAGCAACTCCAACGTGGGATCATTAAGTACCCGACCGGTCAGATCCCCAGCCTCTAAATAACCACAGTGGCCGTGAGACGTATACTCACAAAGGCAAGTATCGACCATCACAATCAGATCCGGCACGGCTGCTTTAACGGCTGTAGTAGCTTTTTGCACAATACCGCAGTCGTGCCAGGCACCAGTGGCTTCATTGTCCTTATCTTCAGGAATACCAAACAAAATAATCGCCGGAATTCCGAGGGCGTAGACCTCTTTGGCTTCTTGAACGATTTTGTCTACAGAGAGCTGATAGACCCCGGGCATTGACTTTACTTCTTGAGCAATGCCTTCTCCCGGAACGGCAAAAAGCGGATAAATCAGGTCACTGGTCGTAATCCTGTTTTCCTGCACCATACGACGCAGTTGAGGATGATTGCGGAGGCGACGAGGCCGATGAGTCGGAAACATTATGCTCGTTTGAGATTAATAAAAATTCACTAACCGTTCAAAAATCAAAAAACTGGTCTAAAACTTTTGTCCGACCAGCAAGCTTTTGGCCTGATTGCCTGACAAAACTCTTGAAACCCTGATTGCGCTGTAGGTTGGGTGAAGCTTGGGCGCAACCCAACGAAACCGTTATTGGCGTTGGGTTGCCCTTCGTTCTACCCAACTACGCGAGGAACTTTTGTCCCACCAGCAAGGTTTTGGCCTAGGTGAGCTAAGCAAAATTCGTTATTAAAGTCTAAAGCCTGAACGAGCTATCGTACTCACTGGAAAAATTACATTCTGTAAAATTTGGTAAATTCTGGGGCGTAACTCAGTCAGTCTCTTAATAGACTAACGTTTGCGCTTCATTATTCAAAAAGTAGGATCATGCTCGTAGTCTATACACTGATCTTCCTGCCAGATGCGACCGCTCTTCTCACAGCTAGCCCGATCTCGCTTGAAAGGAATACCAACAGGGGCTGCGTCTTGTTTCAATAGAGGTGCCAGACTGACAGAACTCAAGTGCAAAAAACCCGACAAAATCAGAACCCCGGCTAGACTCACTAAAAACATCACCAACAAGTTCCCCGGCGTCCATAACAGCGGTGCAGTTCGCCGTCCGGGTATGCGTCGTTCTGGCCCTGCTACCAGCACGACATAGAAGCGCTTCCACAGCAGCGGCAGCGAAAGGCGTAGATCAACCGAATGCTGCCGCCAAGCACGAGTTTTTAAGGCTTCACGCATAGCTCCAAGCTGAGCTTCGCTGAAGCTAGCTAAAATATGAGGCGGTAATCGCTCTGTAAACTGCTCAAAAAATTCATTTTTCTGGTCAGACAGCTTCATAAATATCCTCGACCAAAGCACAAAGCAGAATAAAGGCTTACTTAGCATTCCACTTCGGCCAATCACCTCTGTTAAGGAAATTTACTGATCTTTAGGGCTGGCGCTTTTTTCAGGCTTGGGTGTGAGTAAAGGTTCTTCTAGCGCTTTGGGCACATTTCTTGACTATCAGGTGCGAATCGCAAGATTTTTGGGGGCCGCAACTACAATTTACCAAACTTTTTTGAGCTATTAGGCCACCAGAGGTTAGTCTATGTGCTAATGTTATTGACCGGGAGTGCAATCAAAATTTCGCACCGCCGTAACTGTAAGGGTCGCTAGCTCAGTGGTAGAGCACTCGGCTTTTAACCGATTGGTCCTGGGTTCGAATCCCAGGCGACCCAGTGCATAGTATTAATTAAGAATTTTTAGGACATTCTGTGTTGCCATCGAATTTCCTCTGATATTCTTAACTAAGAGTTCAGCTTTCAAGAACGTTTTGCTATCAGCTTGGTAAGCTGACCTGCGAGATTCCTAGGAATTGAGCATTTGAGACTGGTTCGGGGAAATGATTTAAGATTGATAGGTAATAACACTTATTGATCCTTTAACTCATTTACCCACAGGCAATACTTAGATTTAGGAGGATATTTATGGCGCTCGTCCCAATGAGGCTGCTGCTGGATCATGCTGCTGAAAACGGCTATGGGATTCCGGCTTACAACGTTAATAATCTAGAGCAGATCCTGTCCATCATGACGGCTGCTGACGAGACTGACAGCCCGGTGATCTTGCAAGCCTCCCGGGGTGCTCGTAAGTATGCTGGAGAGAATTTCCTGCGCCATCTAGTGCTGGGTGCTGTCGAAACTTATCCTCACATTCCGGTGGTGATGCACCAAGACCACGGGAATAGCCCTGCGACCTGCTACTCAGCAATTCGCAATGGTTTTACCAGCGTCATGATGGACGGCTCTTTAGAAGATGATGCTAAAACCCCTGCTAGCTTTGACTACAACGTCAGCGTAACTCGTGAAGTCGTTAAGGTAGCACACGCTGTTGGAGCTAGTGTAGAAGGTGAACTAGGCTGTCTAGGCTCTCTAGAAACTGGTCAGGGCGATAAAGAAGACGGTCACGGCTTTGAGGGAACCCTCACCAAAGACCAGCTACTAACCGACCCTGATGAAGCGGTACAGTTTGTTGAAGCGACTCAGGTAGACGCACTGGCTGTAGCCATTGGCACCAGCCACGGAGCTTATAAGTTTACCCGTAAGCCAACGGGCGAAATTCTTGCCATTAGCCGGATTGAAGAGATTCATCGCCGTTTGCCCAACACTCACCTAGTCATGCACGGTTCTTCTTCCGTGCCACAGGAGTGGCTGGACTTAATCAACAAATACGGCGGTCAAATTCCTGAAACCTACGGCGTACCCATCGAAGAGATTCAGAAGGGCATTAAGAGCGGCGTGCGGAAAGTCAATATTGACACCGACAATCGTTTAGCCATCACAGCGGCTATCCGGGAAGCTGCGGCTAAAGACCCCTCTAACTTCGATCCTCGCCACTTCATGAAGCCTGCCATCAAGTACATGAAGCAGGTTTGCCAAAAGCGCTACGAAGCGTTTGGGACAGCCGGAAATGCTAGCAAGATCAAGCAGCAGCCCGTTGATATCTATGCAGCCATGTATGCCAATGGCGAATTAGATGCCAAGATAAAATCTGCGGCGGCTGTGTAAATAGCCTGTTTTGAAAGCTAGTTTGTAGCTGAACTAAGAAGCCAGATAGCGTAAGCTATCTGGCTTCTTAATGAATTTAGATCAAAATTTTAGGATAGAACGACGGTTAATTTGTGTTGACCTGTAGCGGCTATGTACGGTCTGCAATATGCGCAGGCGCTGCAGCAGACCAATCACTATTTTTTTGTCGTCATGAAATATACGTCTATAAAATTTTGCTTCAGTGCCTTGGTCAGCTTTGAGATGCTGCTGCTGGCAGATACAGCGATCGCTCAGTCTTTTTCCACTGTTGAAATTCCAGAGGTGAGCGCAGTTGGCGATCGCCAATTACAGGGCTTTTGGTATGGAGAGTCCCAAACTCTACAGGCTGATGAATGGAATATTAATCTATACGGCGCTTTTGACTGTGCCACCCTCAACCGGGTTGACGAGCGTACCTTCTCGCCTCAGTTCATTGCTACAGAGCCAGCGATTGATGCCACGACAGGTAATTTTGCTATAGGCACCGTGCTTTCAGAATGCGTTGAAGCTCAGCAAAGTGCAGTATTTATCGTCGATCCTCAACCGGGTGGGTATGCGCTTTATCGAGTGCAGGTACCGGGTGCTAATAGCCTGACTGACGAGTTCTCTAGCTATCCCTTGTCTAGCCTGATCGCTCTTGAATACTGGAACGGCTATTTACTGGTGCGTCAGGGCGATGCTGCTGGGGCTGAAGCTCTATTAGTGTTTAGACCCGGACTAACACCAGCAGGCGAGTATGCAGGCTGTATTGAACTCGAACTCGGTGAAGGTCGGGGCCTGTGTCCCCGGCAGAGTGAGTTAGATCATAGCTAAACTTTCGGGCGCGTGGCCAGTAAATCTAAAGATGCAACGTCGGCAAGTTAGCCCATGTCACTTTAAAGAAATAATTGCTCATGGCTAGGAAGCAAAAGTTTCCCTATCTGGTTGGGTCTAAATGGACAGCTCAGCAAAAGGTATCGGGCTGGCGACATTTTCAGGTGGTAAACCGCAAAAATCAGGGAGAGTGGGTCTTTGCTGAGATGGTAGCCTCCTGCGACCCTAACGTGCGCTTTTGGCTCAATGCCAGGTCGCTAAAAAATCGTGGCCTGTGGCAAGCAGGCTGGCAAACCTTGCAAGAGATAGCGGCTAAATAAACAGAGCTTTGGCTCTGTAACAATCCAACCAGGATTGTTACAGGCTTTTCCTGTGAAAAAGTCCTTTCACAACTCCCCCCTCCACAAGTGATTTAGGACTGCCATAGAGACAGATTTTGTCACTGACGATAACCCAAAACTCGCTATTGAAGTCGTTGTAACAAAAGCAACATGGACAGGGCCATAGCAGTGACCTTTGTGGAGCTTGACACTGTGAAAATACAGCGCTTCTGCTGACTAAAAATAGAAGTCCTTAGACCAATTACATATGAGTTTTCACCTGTTGAATATCTGAAACTTCTCAGCGGTAAGGCTTTCAGAAATCGTGAGGACGCGCACTTCATGAAAATGGTATTAGTGAAATGCACCCGGAATAATTTGATAACCGTCAGCTTAAACAAACTATTCAGCTTGCTCAATCTCTTTGCCTATTAGGGCAGCTTGAACTGCTGTAAGCGCTCTTCACGACCATTCAGCAAACTCACTTTTGATAGAGCCAGTTTAGAACCGGAAAATAAGCACAGGCGTATTCAATGAAGATTAAAGATGAATAGTGAAAACATTTTTATAGACAAGTAAAAATTAAATTTAGGGAGATAATAAAAAGATTTAAGAATCCAAAGCGCTGATTAAAGAAGCACGCGAGAAGAGCCATTAATATGACCGCTTGGCTAAAGTATGGTAATCAAATTTTGTAAAGCCAGGCTAAAGAAGCTTACTATTCTCTAAAAACGTGCTTTAGTATGCAAAAGAGCGAATGCTAGCGAGTACGTTTGAGAGATAAGATTTTCAAGTGCGATGTTTATGAATGACGATCAAAAAATGGCAGTAAAGTGTTGATTTTTATGAAGCTGATCAAGCGGTTTAGTAAATTTTTCTAGACCGAGTTAAAAAGTTTTTGAAGTTTCTTCTACTAGCTGCTTGAGGCCGCTAGTTTAGAGTGGGTAAGTGTCAGCTGGTTATATCTACTAGCGTTTTTAGCTAGAAAATAAACTCGACTCCTACTCTAAGCTGTACAGCTCAGCTATGCCTGTTCATTTTTTTCAATAGAGGATATTCATGACGATTGCTATAGGAAAAGAGATTCAGTCTGCTGAGCGGCAAGAAACGATTGCCAAAAAGATTGCAGTGCCTAAAGAAATATCTTCTGGAGAAGCTCGGGTTGCTGTCACGCCCACAACGGTTAAAAAACTTAAAAAGCTAGGATTTGACGTCATCATTCAAGCAGGCGCTGGGGCTGCGGCTAGCTTTAGTGATGATGATTATCGTCAGGCTGGCTGCGAGGTGACGGCTGATATCCGGTGGCTATGGGCTAATGCTGACATTGTGCTGAAGGTGCGTCCGCCTGAGCATCATCCTGAGCTAAATACCCATGAAGCTGAGCTACTGCAGGAGGGCACTACCCTAATTAGTTTTCTCTGGCCAGCCCAAAACTCCGATTTAGTTGAGCAGCTAGCCGTCCGCAAAGCGACCGCGCTGGCGATGGACTCGGTACCGCGCATTACCCGAGCGCAAAAGATGGACGCTCTCAGTTCGATGGCTAATATCGCCGGCTATCGAGCCGTTATTGAGGCAGCCAATCACTTCGATCGCTTCTTTACCGGGCAAATCACGGCGGCTGGCAAAGTGCCGCCCTGTAAAGTGCTGGTGATTGGGGCGGGGGTAGCAGGGCTATCTGCCATTGGTACTGCACGGGGACTCGGGGCAGTGGTTAGAGCCTTTGATACTCGTCCGGCAGTTAAAGAGCAGGTGCAAAGCTTGGGGGCCGAATTTTTGGAGCTGGCGTTTGAAGAAGATGGCTCTGGAACCGGGGGCTATGCCAAAGTTATGAGCAAAGAGTTTATTGAGGCAGAAATGGCCCTGTTTGCTCAGCAGGCTGAGGAGGTAGACATCATCATCACAACGGCCTTAATCCCCGGCAAAAAAGCACCGCTGCTGATTACTCAGCCGATGGTTGAGAGTATGAAGTCTGGCTCGGTAGTTGTGGATATGGCGGCTGAGCAGGGCGGTAACTGTGAAGTGACGCATCCGGGTGAAATTTATCAGTATCAGGGCGTCACCATTATTGGGCTAACCGATCTACCCAGCCGCATGGCTAGCCAGTCGAGTCAGCTCTACAGCATTAATCTCTATCATCTGCTCAATGATATGGGCGGCTCGGAACACTACCGAGTCGATTTTGAAGACGAAGTGGTGCGCGGTGCCCTCGTCACCCATGCCGGGGAGATTACCTGGCCTGCGCCTCGTCCGGCAGCGCCCGCGCCTGCTGCAGCACCTCCGACTGCGGTAGCTACAACAGACGTAGAGACGGCTAAGCCTGCACCACAGCGATCGCTAGCCTGGCTTTGGCCGACGCTAGCAGGTCTGGCGCTCTTGGGCATTGGCCTAGGGGCACCGTCTTCTTTTCTGTCTCACTTCACAGTATTTGTGCTGGCCTGCTTTGTGGGCTGGCAAATCATCTGGAATGTGGCCCCGGCGCTGCATACTCCTTTGATGAGCGTCACCAACGCCATCAGCGGCATCATTATTATTGGCGGCATGCTGCAAATTTCAGGGGAGATCAGCTCACCGACGGCTCTTTTGGGGGCGATCGCCATTTTGGTTGGCACCATCAACATCACAGGCGGATTTCTGGTGACTCAGCGAATGCTAAAAATGTTTCGCAAGTAGCCACAGCCGAGAATCAGCCCTTCTGCTCCTCGATTTACGTTTTTTGAAAATTTGAACTTTCAGACTTAACTAAAGATGTCTCAGAATCTAGTAACAGTCGCCTACGTAGCGGCCAGTGCCCTGTTTATTTTGAGCCTGGGAGGACTCTCCCATCAGGAAACCGCCCGTCGCGGCAACTACTACGGTATTGCCGGTATGGCGATCGCCTTTTTGGCTACGGCTTTGAGCGCCCAGGTGACGGGCTATCTCACCCTCAGCGCCATGATTGTGCCAGGAATCATGATTGGTGGGATTGTGGCCTCGCGGGTAGCGATGACCTCCATGCCGGAGCTAGTGGCGATTTTGCACAGCTTTGTGGGTCTAGCGGCTGTGCTGGTGGGCATTGCCAATTATTTGCAGCCTGAGCCAACGCTGCTGGGCGTTGAGGAAACGATTCACAAAATCGAAATTTATATCGGCGTCTTTATTGGAGCCGTCACGTTTACCGGCTCGATCATTGCCTTTGGTAAGCTGCGGGCTATTTTAGGCAGCAAGCCACTGATGCTGCCTGCTCGTCATCTACTGAATCTGGGGATGCTAGCCGCCGTCATTGGCTTGGGCTTTCCCTTTATGAGCGCAGAGGGAGCGGGGGGCCTGACGCCGCTGTTGGTGGCTGCCGCGATCGCCGCTGTTTTGGGCCTGCATCTGGTGCTGGCCATTGGCGGGGCCGACATGCCAGTTGTGATTTCTATGCTCAACAGCTACTCAGGCTGGGCAGCGGCGGCAGCAGGCTTCATGCTCTCGAATGACCTGTTGATTATTACCGGGGCACTGGTGGGCAGCAGCGGGGCCATCCTCAGCTACATCATGTGCAAGGCGATGAATCGCTCGTTCTTTAGCGTTATCTTGGGTGGGTTTGGTGCCAGGGCCAGCGGTGCGACTAAAGGATCTGCAACAGCAGTACCGGGGGGTAAGGCTACGTCAATTGACGTGGAGGAAACCGTGGAGCTGCTGGAGCAAGCCAATAGCGTCATTATTGTGCCGGGCTATGGCATGGCTGTCGCCCAAGCACAGCACGCTGTTTCTGACATCACCCAGAGGCTACGCCAGCAGGGTAAACAGGTACGCTTTGGCATTCATCCGGTTGCAGGTCGTTTGCCTGGGCACATGAATGTGCTGCTGGCAGAGGCTAACGTGCCCTACGACATCGTGCTGGAAATGGATGAAATCAACGAAGACTTTCCTGAAACCGACGTGGTGCTGGTCATTGGCGCTAACGATACCGTCAACCCCAGCGCCCTTGAAGATCCAGCCAGCCCTATTGCTGGAATGCCGGTGCTGGAAGTGTGGAAAGCGCGACAGGTGGTGGTGATGAAGCGGAGTTTGTCGAGTGGCTATGCAGGAGTTGATAATCCGCTGTTTTATAAAGAGAACGCGCAAATGCTGTTTGGAGATGCCAAAGCCAACGTAAATGCCGTCCTGGGTCAGCTCTCTAAGACCGGGAAAGCTCAGCCCCAGGCTCTGGCGGCTGTTTGATTTTGAGCCTGCCTCTACCAGGGAATCGGACTGCCATCCCAGGAGAAGAACCTGCCGCTGTCGGCTTCGCTGAGGTGAGTCATGACCTCAACTAGCTGGGTAACGGTGCGCTCTACTGAAAACAGCTTTTCTGGGGGCACCTGACGCTGAAAGGGCTGTGACAGCTTGGTGTCTGTAGTGCCGGGGTGCAGCACTGTCAAAATTGTCTTAGGACTTTTGCGGCTGTACTCGATCGCTGCTGTCTTCATCAGCATATTGAGAGCGGCTTTTGAAGCCCGGTAGCCGTACCAGCCGCCCAGTCGGTTGTCTTCAATGCTACCAATTTTGGCGGAGATAGCGGCGAACAGGCTGCGATCGCCGTGCTGAAGTAGAGGCATCAGGTGCTTGGCCAGCAGAATCGCGGGCAGGCTGTTGACCTGAAAGTAGCGCAGCAGCTGTTCGGGGTCAATCTGTCGCAGCGCCTTTTCAGGCTGCAGGTCACCCTCGTGCAAAATACCCACGCAGTTAATCACCCAGTGCAGCTGAGGAGTCTGCTGCCGAATCTGCTGGATGCCAGCGATAAGCTGATTTTCCTGAGTGACATCAATCTGTAAAAGCCTGAGGCGATCGCTTTGCTCTGCTAGATTGAGCAAGGCTGCGGCTGTCTCTGGCTGGCGGTAAGTGGCATAGAGCGTTGTGACCTGGGGCTGAGCTAGAAGCTGATTGACAAAGCCCAGGCCAATGCCCTGACTCGCACCCACCACCAGCGCATTGACCTGCGCCAATTCATCAAAAAGTGCCACATTTTCTCTCCAAGCTTTTTCCGAGCATTGTCTCTAATTGTAAAGAAAACGCTGAAGCTGTGGCCTGATCATGGCTCTGCCAGGTGAAATTTGCCTTGACGCGAAGATTAATCCGGTGAGGACTGATCAGGCGCAGTCTCTTTGGGAGACGACTTTTGCAGTGGAATTTCAATAAAAAAGACGGTGCCCTGTCCCGGCTGCGATTCAAAGTAGAGCTTGCCCTGATGATCTTGGGTAATGATTTGATGACTGATTGCCAGTCCCAAACCCGTTCCTTTACCAACGTCTTTAGTGGTAAAGAAGGGATCAAACAGCCGATTGCGAATTTTGGTATCAATACCTGAGCCGTTATCTGCAACAGAGATTATGACTGTCCCTTGCTGTGTTACTCGGGTTGTGAGGGTGATTGCAGGCCGGGTATTTTCTTGCTGTCGTATTTCATTCAGGGCATCAATGGCATTGCTTAAGAGATTCATAAAGACCTGATTGATCTGTCCGACATGGCACTCAACTAGGGGAATTCGACCATACTGCTTGATCACCTGAATTTCTGCTTGAGGAGGCTTAGCCCGCAGGCGATTTTGCAAGAGCTTCAGGGTACATTCGATGCCCTCGTGAATATCAAGCGTTTTGACTTCAGATTTGCCTAGATGAGAAAAGGTGCGTAAGGACTGAATAATTTCATAGATTCGCTCTGAGCCAACCGCCATTGAGTCCAGCAGCTTGGGCATGTCTTCGACTAAGAAGGGTAGGTCAATGGCCTCAGCTTTGGCTTGAATAGTGGGCACGCTTTGAGGATAGGATTGCTGATAGAGAATCAGTAGCGCCAGTAAATCATTGATGTATTCTCTGGCATGGGGAATGTTGCCATAGATGAAGCTCACCGGGTTATTAATTTCGTGGGCCAGTCCAGCTACCATTTGGCCCAGACTAGACATTTTTTCTGTTTGTATGAGCTGAGCCTGAGTTTGCTGTAGATGCATCAGCGCCTCAGAGAGTTCCTGAGTCCGCTGCCGGACTCGATTTTCCAGTTCAGTGTTGCTGATTTCTAGTGCCTGATTGGCTTTCTCTAGCGCGATAAAGGAGTCCTGTAGCTGCTTTGCCATCTGATTAAAAGACATCGCCAGATCGCTGAGTTCAGCAACGGCTGAGTCCTCCCTCACCACCTGATCAAATTTACCCGCAGCGATCGCCCGAGAAGCCTGATTCAAGCGCAAAACGGGTCGAATAATCCAGCGGGCGGTCAAGACCCCTAACAAAGTGGCAATGCCCAAGGCCACCAGACAGAGCATGACTGTCGCCTGAGTATTTTGCTGAATTTGCCCCATGAAGTCGGCTTCTGGCACCGCAACCACAACCAGCCAGTCTAAACCTTGTTCGCTTTTCCAGGGAGTTACCTGCACAAACTGCTTCTTACCGTTGAGAAAAAAGCTAAGCTGTGTCGCCTCCTCAATAGCACTCAAATCAGCAAACTGACTGGTTAAATGCTGTGCTGTTGCTCGAATTAGCGGATCCTGACTGTCAGTAGCCAGCAATCGCTCAGGCGTATCGTTAACAAGCCGATAGGGCTTTTCATCTGCGGAACTGCCGATGAAAAGCCCATTGCGCTCTATGATAAACACCTGTCCTGAAGCACTGACCCGCAAATCTTGCAGGAAGCTACTGATTTGGGCTAGGTGCTGCTCTGCCGCAAGAACGGCAATGCGATTGTTGTTGGCGTCATAAATTGGCTGGCTAAAGGCGATCGCTAAGTTATAAGGCTCTACCAGCCAGTTATAGACCGGACTCCAAACCCCGGTTTTTGCTTCAGTAGCTTCGGCATACCAGCCTTCTTGCTGGGCTACAAACGGGCCACCATCTTCGATGACCCGTGTGCGGCTACCTTGGCTGTCAGCTTCCCAAAAGAGAACGTGGTTGCTGCCGTCTTGAGTCGCGGGTGAGACAATGTCAAAGGTAATGCGCTCGTCGCCATAGAAATAGCCAGTGGCGGTATAGTCACCCTGCTCATAGCCCAGAAGAATGTAGTCGATATCGAATGTCTTTAGCTGTCTCCACAGAAACTGCTCTACCTGTGCCTGATTTTCTAAATCAATGCCACCTGTGTCGATCGCGTTAGTGCTGGTCTGAGCAACTTTGTGGGGAATGTCTAAATAGCTGTTGAGGTGCTGGTCAATCCGATCGCTGACCTCGTTTCGCATCTTAGAAGCAAGCCCATTGATAGCCCGTTGGCCGTTGCGTAGCGACAAATAACCCGTCAGCCCTACGGCGGTAAAAATTTGTAGAACAAAGGGAACGATCAAAATCAGACGTAGAGAAACTCGCTGAGACTGTTTTTTAGCCTTAGCTTGAGAAAGCAGGTGGGGCACCGTCGAGAGGACAACTTTGTTGTTCATCAGTCTAGAAAAACCTAACTAACGGTAGCTTGCCCGTATGCAAGCAGCCATATTGACAAGCCTACAAGCTGAGCTTTGAGGCAAATTGCTAAAAATACGTTGTTTGACCTCAGGATGCCCGCTGGTTTGAAGGATTCACTAGCTTTGGGATGTTGATAAACGATACGACCTAGCAAAGGAACTCTGGTTGACTGACAAAACTCTTGAACCTATGATTCTGCTGTAGGTTTGGTGAAGCTTTGGCACAACCCAACAAAACCGTTGTTGGTGCTGGGCTTCACTTTGTTCCACCCAATCTGCACAAGGAACTTTTGTCAGTCGATCAGAGCAGAACCTTACAGTCAGCATTTCTTATCTTTATGGGTTTTGGCAGGCGATCGCAGACCTGACGTTTTAAAACTGTCCTATCAGGGTTTCAAAAACGGTAACTGCTCATGGCAAGATAGGGGCGATCGCCTAGTCTAAAGATGTGGTGTGAATTGTGGATGCTTCGGCTGCTGATAGTAAACTTTTTGCTCAATCCCCTGTCCCGGAACAGCTAGACGACATCAAGGCTCAGCTCGATCTAATTTTGCTAGCCTTGGAAGCGCTGGCAGGGCTGGGGTCAGAGGCTGTATTGGACGCTGCTCAATCTTTGGGATTTGCGGCTCTGATGTCAGATCGCGTCGGCCTCTGGCGATTACGACAGTCTAGCCCCCTGCGCAAAGGACAAGGTCGCAAAAAGCTAGATATTGACGAAGCCAGGGCGCTGGTAGTCGTTATCGCTCACCTAGCCCAGCAGCAGCAGCAGCCGATTCGACAAGCAGTGGCTAAGCTAGAGGCGCTGACGGCAAAAAAGCAGCCGCTCTATCAGGCGGCTATCCTGGGAGACTACCTGGATGCTTTCAGCAATACTTATCAAGAGCGGATGGAAGACCAAGCTTTTTCTAATCAGGCGCTTGAACAGTTGGCTTTAAGACTCTTAGTTGACCTGCTGTTTTATAGTGCTCCTAATGGCGATCGCCGACTCTGGCTGGCCCTGTTGGAGCGATCGCGGCGAAAAGCGCTGACATGAGTATGGCATCGCAGTCTGTTAATCGGCGCTACGTCTCTGAAACCTGGGTGCTGGAAGTTACTGGCAGTCCCTCATCCCTTTCTGCCCGCAGCGATCGCCTCGTACTGCAAAAACTGCGCTTTCGCCTCACCTGCCAGTCATCGACACCCCCCCGGCAGTTAAAAGGGCAACAGCCGCAAATTACAGCCTTGACGGCTGTAGTACAGGACTATGTGCAGTCTCAGCTGATGATGATTTCGGCTGCAGCTCTCAGAGCAGATCCAGCCCCCCAGCCCAAAGCGCAGACGGCCGCAGGCATTTTCTTGATGCCACAGGGACTTACTCAGCATCGACTCCATTTAGGCTCCCTGGCTAGACAGCCTGCTGAATGGGTACTAGGGACGCTAGAGCTAGCCGATTTAGCTACAGTGTTAGAAAGCTTTGACGCCGAGATGGTGACACTACCGCCTGCTAGATCTCGTCCTCGCTGGCAGCCGCTGGGCTATGCTGGGGCCGCTGGCCTGCTGCTGGCTGTGGGTCTGGCTACCTGGCTCAATTCGCCACACTCTACTTTTGAGACCGCTCAGACATCGGGAGATGAAGCCGCGCAAACCTTAGCAGAGTCTGCACCTGAGGACTTGGAGCCGCCGGAAAATTCTGGGCCATCAGACTCTACAGCACCTATTACACCCACACCAGAATCAGCCCGCTCAGGCGATCGCCCGTCAGCCCCAACAACACAGCCACCTGCTGAGCCATCTGATCAGGCAGCTGCACCTATAACTCCCAAGACTCAGCCGACTCCCTCTGCTTCAGCCCCCGCTGATCCCGCTGGCTCTCAGGCCAGCCAGCCAGTAGTACCCGCCACTCCAGCCCCGGCCACAGCAGCCCCAACTGCAGCAGCAGACGTGGCCCCCGCAGAGGCTGAGCGGGCCAACACAGATGCGATCGCCAGTGCCCCTCCCCCCGATCAGCTGTCTCAAAATAGTTCCGGCTTAGCCGCTCCCGCCCCGCTCCAGCTAGCCGAAGTGCAGCAGTATTTAGAAGCGACCTGGCAGCCCCCTGCTGATCTGAAAAACACGTTAATTTATGACTGGGTGCTGGCTGCTGATGGCTCAGTCACCGAGATTAACCCAGTCAGCCCGGCAGCTGCCGCCTACCGCGATCGCTTGTCAATTTTTGTGGGCGATCGCCCAATTTTTTCGCCGACTGGGGGGGCTGAACTGACTATCCGCATTACGCTAAAACCCTCTGGTGAGGTAGCAGCTACGCTGCCTTAGCCGTTTGAGCAAAAACAGGGAGCGCTGCAGCAGTGCTCCCTGTAATTAAGCCTAGCTTTCAACAGATTCCCTGGTTTAAGAGGTTTGCTGGCGCTGCTGGCTTCTGTGCTTAAGCCGTCGCCGCCGCGCTGCCGAGACTGCCTTGTCAGCCGGAAACCCGACCACAGGCATAACCTGATATCGCCGCTCACTCTCAAGGCGCTGCAGCTCGGTGTAATCCATCCAATGGATACAGTCTACCGGACAGGTATCAATGGCTTCTTGAATCACCTCATCTGGGTCACCATCTTGGCGAACCACACGAGCACGCCCGTAGTCAGGCTCAATATAAAACGTGTTGCGGGCAACATGAGCGCAGTTTTTGCAGCCGATGCAGGTTAGTTCGTCCACATAGACCCCCCGCTGCCGCACAGTACCGCCTAGCTCAGGCTCAAGACCAGACCGAGAAGTGCGATCGCGCAGCGTACCGCCTAGCTCAGGTTCCAGCCCTGACTGCTTTTTCTGAGACTGATCAAACTCGTTCACAGACTATGCTCCGCGATTGGCAATTCAAATAGCGCTAGCTATTACAGCGCTGTAGCGCTAGGCACTCCAGCGCTGCAGCACTAGACGGATCGAGCCGTCTGCCTGGGTCTGCTGTTCTGCTACCTGGAAGCCCTGCTGAGCAGTCTCAGCCAGCACGGTATGATAGGCGTATCGCTGGGTCACCTGATTGAGGAAGCCATCGACTGATAGAGGCTGCTGCCAGTACTGCAGGTCAGCCACAAGCTCATACTCATCGTCAAGATTGCGACGAAAGCCGATATCGTAGCCGTTATCTTGCTCAATGACGACTTCTGCAGTCTGGGTTTGGCCTTGGTAGCCCCTGACCGCTTGAGGCCCTGGTTTCCACTCTGTCTTGAGGTCAGAAAGAGCAGCCTGCAGAGAGGTGAGATTACGAATCTTGGTTTTGATTTGGCTAAAGTGAGACATGATAACTGTGCAAAGTTGAGTTTAGAGAGAACAAAAACCTACCACTGACTGAAAGAAACTTGAGCCTCGGAGACAGCCTCAATCTCTTGCTGCTGGGCTTGTGCATAGAATTCAGAGGTTTGCTGCTGGCTAAGCACCTGGCCTAGCTGTGCTTCAATTGCCGCTGTCACCTCGGCACAAGATGTGCCGACAATTCCAGTGACCATTTCTTTAACTCGACCGTCAGGGTAGATGACAAATTCCAACGTTTCCATCAAGTCGCTAACCTCTGAATTCTTTAGAAAAGTTATTGAAACTTAAAGCTGATTTTTTGAGATTTTTATGATTTCAGTACCAAAAACTGGCCTAAACCTACTTGAATCTTACTAGGGATCCTTTAAATCCTGGCATTAAATAAATTGGAAAAACTTTACGGATTTTATTTAGACCAAGAGCGCTTACTCTAATTATTTGCTTAGTTTCGCGCAACTTTCGGCCTTAGTCAAGAATAGTAAACTTTGTAAAGAGCTTTGCTCCACCTTTGGTTAGATCTGTTGAAGTGGTCAATTTGCCAGCATCTGAGAGTTTAGCCTCAGCCTTAGCTCAGCCTGAAAACCAGCAGCAGCATTAATCACGAGTTTCTTTTTGTAAGATAACTTAATCTTTTAGATTAAAGCTTAGTCGAGCAGCTATTTCATCAGTAGTGACCGGATCGATGCCTTCAGAAACTCTATTCTTCAAATTTGAAGCCGACTTTGTTGAGTCACTGCGCTGCATTCCCATGCAGGTACGCCTGAAGCTAGACACCTGTGGTGTTAAGCTCAAGCTGTCTCACTGGCATCAGCTCACTCAGGCAGAACGGCGATCGCTCACTCAGCTCCCCTGCTCTACTCCGGCAGAAATTGACCACTATCGACAGCAGCTCCAGCAGAGGGTGACTCACCACAGCGGTGCCCCTGCTGAGGAACTGCCGATTGACCCCCAGCCCGCCTGGTTAGAGGGAGAAATTCCGGCCCAGGTAGAAGCCCGTGCGGCCAGCGCAGACGCTGAAATTTCAGCCCAGCAGTGGCAGTTGCTGTCGCCGACCCAGCGCTTTGCCCTGCTCAAGCTCAGCCGCCCCAGCCACGAAAGTCAAAATTTTGTTCCCGCCCTGCGAGAATTTGGCCTGCTTCCCTAGACTGTTAAGCCTCACCTAACTACCAAAAGCTACAGAGACGGGGACGCGACCCAAACTCCCATCAGAAAACCTGTGATGGTGGAAAAGGTAACGGAGCCGCCGCCTAGCTCATAAGCTTCTGGCATCATGGTGCTAGCCAGCATCGCCAAAATAGCGCCTCCGGCAATAGACTGGGCGATCGCAATCACTAGGTTGGAAGCGACGCTGCTGAGCAAGCTTCCCAACAGCGCCATCAGGCCGCTGAGCAAAACAGCCCCTACCCACAGGGTCAGAATTCGACTGATTGAAGTGCCTGCCTGCCGCATTCCTGTAGAGCTAGAGAGCGCCTCTGGAATATTAGAAATGAAAACGGCCATCAAAAACGAGCTGCCCATCTCAGAACTGCCCGCCGTCAGACCGAGTACTGCTGACTCTGGAATATTGTCAATCAGGGTACCCACCAAAATAGCTAAGGGAGCCGTACTTTTGCTTACCTGCAGCAGCATCGCCTGCTGCTCAGGTAGCGGCAGATCGATCTTAACGCTGTCTAAAACCTGACGTCGCCAAGTGCCGTCTGCTTCTAGGCTGCGCAGGGTCGTTTGGGTAGTATCTCGCAGGCGTCTGGCTAAAATTCGGCTGAGGCCGCTGGCTAGCTGTGGCGATCGCTCCAGCATGGCATCAAAATCGACTTTGTCTAGCTCATAGAGATCCATTGGCGTGCTGGCAACAACGCTAGCCGATCGCTCTGCCCCCGTCAGCAAGGCCATTTCGCCGAACATTTCACCTGGGCCAAGCAGAGCCAAAAGCTTTTGGCCCTTGATGATCCGCGCCTCTCCGGTAACGATGAGAAACAGGGCATCCCCAGGCGTTCCCTCCTGGCACAGCAAGGTTCCGGCCTCGACTGAAAGCGGCTTCAGCAGGGGAATAATCGCCTGCATTTCGGTAGGCGACAGGGCGTGAAGAATCTCCACGTGGGCAATGCGATCGAGAATTTCTGAGGTTTCTTCTTGGCGCTGGTGATATAAAAATCGTCGAGAAGCAGAGGGATGCCTGAGAAAGCCGCCCTGCTGGTCGATGTAGCTGATAACTGAGGTAAACAGAGTGCCCCCGATTAAAAAACCCACTAGGAGTGGCCAAAAACCACTCATCTGATAAACGGGCAGCGAAATATCAAAGGCGATCGCGGCCAGCAACGTACCGCTACCGAAGGCCATAATCGCGGCTGAAAATACCCGACTAGGCTGCCAGTAAGTTCCGAGCAGTCCGCCAATCAGCAGACTCGAAGCGCCGAGTAGTCCCTGTAGCAGAGCGTTTAGTGCAGTTGGCATGAATTTTAAACTCCCCATTCAGTCTCTCATGGAAGTGCTGCCCTCTGTATACTCAAATCAGGATGGCTACCGACAGCTACCTTGATGTCTGAATTTAGAGAATACGGCCTGCTATGAAAGTACCTCCCTCTCGCCGCCGTCGTCGCTCTCGATTGGCCTTTACCGCTCAGGTGTCCTGGGGATTTTTGACGCTGTGCGGCCTGCTCTACGGCTTTGTCGGCTTATTTTTAGCTGCGTTTCCGGCCCCTTACTGGATTTGGATTTTGGCACTGGCAGGTACCCTACTGCAGGCGATCGCGCTGGCTGGGCCTGCGGCTCTGGGGCGGTTTCGCTGGGTTGCTGCCAACTTGCTGGTGGGCCTAGCGATTTTGGGAATGGGCTTGGTGGTGACGGCGCTGGCGATCGCCATGAACTATGGCAGCACTATCAATCTTGATCAGATTACGCCTGCTAGCGTAGCGCTCAATGTGTTTAAGGTTGGCATTGTAGCTGTGATCACGGCAGGACTTAGCTCAATCATGACCGCATTTCTGGGCGATCGCCTGCTGCAAATTTTCAAGCGCAGAGCCGTTACGATAATTGTATCAGGGGTTTCGGTGTTAGGGCTTGGCATAGGTGCCCTGATTGGCATAGCGTTTATTGCCAGTCAAGCTTAGTTTTTGTCTATTTTTCTGCGTATCCTCTGATTTTATGTCCTCTCTTTTGCCCAACGGAGCCGGAGTAGGGGGCTTATTTATAGGAGCCACCTATCCTCTACGTGCAGTCCGGCTGCTGCTGCATCCTAAGCTGCGCCCTTACATTGTCTGGCCGCTTGTGATTAACCTGCTGCTCGGTATCGGTCTCTATGCCAGCCTGTTTTGGTTTGGTCTGCGGCGGCTAGATGCTTACATAGACACCTATCTGGCGACCTTGCCTGAGTGGTTAGCCTTGGTTCGCTACGGCGTTCAAGGGCTGGTGCTGCTGTTGCTGCTGGTGGTGACGGGGCTGGTGCTGTTGCAGTTTGGTAGCCTGCTGGGATCGCCTTTTTACGGCAGGCTTTCTGAAGAGCTAGAGCTGATTAAAACCGGGCAGCGACTGGCTGGACTACCCCTGACGCCGATTGGAATTCTAAGTGATCTGGGCCGTGCAATTGCCTTTGAACTGAAAAAATTTTGCTGGCGATCGCAGTCGGTAGCCTCTTACTGCTCGGCAACTTAGCTCCCGGCGTGGGTACGCTAGTGGCGACTTTTGGCGGCATAGCTTTGGCGGTGCTGCTGGTTTGCCTAGACTTTTTAGATCCGCCGTTAGAGCGGCGGCGGCTGCGCTTTCGTAGCAAGCTAAAGCTAATCTGGCAGACGCTGCCTGCAAGCGCCAGTTTTGGTCTGCTCTGTCTGGGATTGGTCAGCCTGCCGCTGATTAATTTACTGGCGATTCCGCTCTGCATTACGGCAGGGACGCTGTTTTTTTGCGATCGCATCTACGCGCCCCCGGCTTGATCCCAGGTCAGCTTTAGTGAATTAATGGAGAGACAATAGGCTCAGCGCATCGGCGGAGTCTAGAAGTCCCTCAACCTGACTGACATGAGCGTTGCAATTGACTTTGGCACTAGCAATACGGTGCTGGCCCGCTGGAACGCTGCTACACAGCAGCCAGAAACGCTGTCTTTAGCCCCCCTAGCCCAGCAGCTAGGGGATAATCCGCCGCTGATTCCGAGCTTGGTGTATGTCAAGAATGCGGCCAGTTCAGAGGTTTTAATCGGCCAGTCAGTGCGCGATCGCGGACTAGATCTGGCTGAGGACAGCCGCTTTTTCCGCAACTTCAAGCGCGGCATTGGCACTGATATTCAGGGCTTTTTACCTGACCTAGACGGTCAGAGCCTCAGCTTTGAGCAGATTGGACAATGGTTTATTCAGCGGGTGCTACAGCAGCTTGCCGCCAGCGGCGAAACCCCAGAATCCCTTACGTTCACGGTGCCCGTGGACAGCTTTGAAGCCTATCGCAACTGGCTGGGTCAGGTCTGTCAAAGCCTAGAAATTCAGCAGGTGAGGATGCTGGATGAGCCTACGGCGGCAGCTTTGGGCTACGGGCTGAAAGGTGGCGAAACCCTTTTGGTAATTGACTTTGGCGGCGGCACCCTGGATTTGTCGCTGGTGCAGCTTGCGGCTGCGGCTAGCGGTCAGGTCTTGGGCTTTTTGCTCAAGTGGGGGCAGCAGTCTCTGGCCCAGAAATCTGGGCAGCGGGTCAAAACGGCGCGGGTATTGGCTAAGGCGGGAGAAGCCCTGGGCGGGGCCGACATTGATTATTGGCTAGCTGACTATTTCGAGCGCACTCAGGGACTGGCCCCCAGCGCTTTGACACTGCGCTTAGTGGAGCGATTGAAGATCAAGCTCTCCAGCCAGCCGGAGGCCACCGAAGTTTACTTTAATGACGAAACGCTGGAGAGCTATGAGCTGACCCTGCAGCGATCGCAGCTAGAGACAATTTTGGCTGAGAACCAGTTTTTTCAGCGCTTAGATGGCAAGCTCAATCAGGTTTTGCAGCAGGCGCAGCGGCAGGAAATTGACCTGTCTCAGGTGGACGCGGTGCTGCTCGTGGGCGGTACGGCCCAGATGCCTGCCGTTCGAGACTGGGCGCAGCGCCACTTTGCGGCTGAGAAAATCCGCAGCGATCGCCCATTTGAAGCGATCGCCCACGGTGCTCTCCAGCTACAGCAGGGGGTTGAAGTTAAAGATTTTCTCTATCACAGCTACGGCATCCGCTACTGGGATCGGCGGCAAAATCGCCATAGCTGGCACTCAATCATTCAGCAAGGCCAGCCCTACCCGATGGACAAGCCCGTAGAGCTGCTGCTGGGAGCCTCCACCGACAACCAGCCCAGCATTGAGCTAATTTTGGGTGAGCTGGGAGACGACGAGACCCGCACAGAAGTCTACTTTGAGGGCGATCGCTTGGTGACCCGGCAAGTTCGCAGCGGCGCGACTCAGGTGCAGCCGCTCAACGACAAAGAGGGTGCCCGCGCTATTGCCAAGCTAGATCCACCCGGTTTTCCCGGTAGCGATCGGGTGCGGGTTTATTTTCGCATTGACGCCGAGCGCTTTCTGCGGATTACGGTAGAAGATCTTTTGACCAACCGCTTTTTGCTCAGCGATCGGGCGGTAGTACAGCTAAGCTAAACCAGAAATGCGATAGGGTAACTCAGGGCTTTTAGCAGGGGCAGCATGGGTGACGGGTTGATTTTGGGCTTGGGTGGCCTGGTTTCTGGCATCTTGGCGGGCTTTTTGGGTATTGGCGGCGGTACGGTGCTGGTGCCGCTGATGGTGGCAGTTGGGTTTACGCCTCTGCAGTCGGTGGCGACTAGCAGTTTAGCCATCCTAATTACTTCGCTGACGGGCAGTTGGCAAAACTGGCGCATGGGCCATCTCAGTCCGCGTCGGGTTTTGATGCTGGGGTTTCCAGCTGTGGTCACGGCCCAGTTAGGGGCGCTAGTGGCTAATTTAGTGGCACCTTATATTCTGCTGCTGGCTTTTGGGCTGCTGCTGCTGCTCAATGTTTACCTAGTGGGCGTTCGCAAGCGGGTCACGGCTGAAAAAAGCCTGCAAGAGGCGCAACTGAAGACCGCAGCGGACTCTAACTCAGCCACTAGCGCAGCCGCTGATGGATCACTGCCGCTCAATCCGGTGCTGGCAAGGCTGATTACCGGGGGCACGGCAGGCTTTTTGGCAGGGCTTTTTGGCATTGGCGGCGGCGTGATTATGGTGCCGCTACAGATCCTGCTTCTGGGCGAAACGATTAAAACTGCTGTGCGCACCAGTCTGGGGGTGATTGTGATTACAGCGGTTTCGGCCTGTGTCGGCCACGCGCTACAGGGAAATGTGCTGTTTAGGCTAGGGCTGGTGTTGGGGCTGGGCGGCCTGGTGGGGGTACAGATCAGCACCCGATTTTTACCTAAGCTGTCTGACAAAGTTATCAGCTGGCTTTTCCGCACGATGCTGGGGATTTTGTCTTTTTACATTTTTTGGCAAGCTTGGCAAACTTACTCTCAGGCTTGAGAATTGCCATGAGAAGATGTTCTAAGAGGTTTCTGTCTGGTGTCCAGCCTCTGGCTAGACACTCCCCCGTACAGCTCTGCCGCTTACCCGCCTACGAACCTTCAAACTATGAACAATTCAGAAAAGCTGCGATTAAATGAGGTTGCCATTCGGCTAAATGTTTCTCGTTCAGAATGGGAACCCGCATTAGAGCAAGCAGAACCGGATGTGACTGTGGGTATTCGACATGCTGTGCTTTCAGGGAACGAAGACTGGCGAATTCATGTAGCGGCAATCCCTCAAAAAGTTGGCTGTCATTACCATCAATACGGTGATGAAACCTATGAGGTCGTGCAAGGAAAGGGCACCTTGCATTTTGGCAAAGTTGTCTTGAGTGGCAATCTACCTGAGGTAGCGTGGGAGATACCTCTTGGGGTTGCTTCAGGAGACTGCTTTGTCGTTCCAGAGGGTTATGCACATCAGCTCCAGAGGCGCGGTACAGAAAATTTAACGATTCTCTTTGCCTGTCCTGATTCGCACATTGACGATAAAGGCGATCGCCATCATCTCTTGGACTCTCCTCATCTATCAGTCGCCGCGCTCTAAACTTGCCAGAACTCTCGCAATGAGCTAGGCTGCTATGTCCTATCCTCAAAAGGCAGGCAGACAACACTTGAGCTGGATTATGGCTATTTCTTCGCGGGGCGCTATCTGGCGCAGCCTGGGGCTGACGTTTTTGTCTATGCCGCCGAGCTACGCGCTAACCACCGAGATCCGGGCTACCGACCAGCAGGGAGAGATTAAGGCTGAGCTGTTCTATCGTCAAAGCTACCGCGATCGCCCCAATGCCTACGAGCAACCCTGTGTTCAAGTCTCCCGCCTGACTATCCGCCGCACTGGTGAGGTTGCTCTGGCAGCAGACTTAGCCACTAGCCGTGTTCAAATTCGGGATCTTTACGGCAATCCAGAAAACTGCCTCGATCAGCCTGTAGCTGAATCGCTAGCCGTTCAAGACCTCAACGGCGACGGCACGGCAGAAGTCTGGTTTCACCTGGGCGACAAAAATCTCTATTGCTGTGAAGCCACCCGCGTCTACGAATACGACCCAGAGCAGGCGGCTTACCGAGCTACCGAGCAGGTCTGGGAGGACGCTGGAGTGGCGCTGCGCTATGAGGGGGGACAGATTCCTGTCTTTGCCAGCGCGATCGCAGGTTTGGCTGGCCTTTTGGCCCAGCGCTAGCAGGCTCTCAGCAGCGCCAGGTAAATGGATTTGGCGGCAGCGGTATGCCGCTACAGCTCTGGCGCTACGGTCTGACAGGGTTTGAGGACGTGACGCTAGACTATCCGGGCGCAGTTTATGCTCACGCTTTTAATATGTGGCTGCAGTTCTGGCAGCGATCGCAGAATGATCCTACTGTTTATACCGACGTCAGTATGCAGCCTATCTGGGCGACCTATCTGGCCGACAAATATCGGCTGGGTCAGGCTGAATCTGGCTGGCAAATTGTGCAGGCCAACTACCGCGCTGCTGACCGCGAAGAATTTTTTAGCCGTCTGCGTCAGAGGCTGGTAGAAACGGGCTATCTCGAATAGAGAGGCACATAGATCAGATGCTATTGATGAAACCATAGCCTGTGTTGTAATGAGCTTGGCAATCTAAACTAACCCGCTTCACCCACAAGATAGCAAGCATGAGGCGGGCGATGCCCACTCTACGAATGAACGCTACTCAAATATTAAAAGCTCATTTTCCGGCGTCAGTAATTTGTCCTGCGAGGTGCTTTCTATGGTGAATGTAACTATTGAAGAGATACAGCGAGATCCATTGAAATACTTGCGCCAAGTTGAGGCAGGTGAAACGCTTGTCATTGTTAGAGCTGATCAGCCGATTGCCTGCACACAAACCGATTGCCAGCAGTGAGTCCCTACGACCGTTTGGTTTGTGTGCAGGCGAGTTTACTGTTCCAAACGATTTCGACGCTCTTTTGCCGGAAGATCTACTCAACGCCTTTGAGGGTAAATGAGGATTTTGCTAGATACGCATATTTTTTTTGGTTCGTCAGTGGTGACACTCAGTTGTCAACGGATGTTCGGGATGCCATTCGTGATCTAAGCAATGAGGTCTATCTGAGCGCGGCTTCAGTCTGGGAAGCAATTATCAAGTACCAGTTGGGCAAATTGCCTCTTCCAAAACATCCCGAAACGTATTTGCCAAACAGCGCGATCGCCATCAAATTGTCAGTCTTGCCCCGTGATCCGTTTGACAGAATGCTAATTTGTCAAGCGCTACAAAACAGACCTTTAGCGCGGGGGACTCGCTCTTTGCCCACTTGGGCAAGCATGAGATTTTCATGCCGACGAAGATCTACCCGTTGATGATGGTGAGCGAGCTGGCAGATGTCGCACGGAGCGCTACCGCATCAAAAGGGGCAGACCTATGACCGAGCCTCCGTCCTGGTCGTCTAGTCTGCTCACTGATGTTCGCGCCATTTTGGAGGCGTGTGGGAAAGCTTATGCTGCGGCCAATGCTGCTATGGTGGATGCCTACTGGCGTATCGGTCGCGTATCGTTGAGGAAGAGCAGGGCGGAACTTCCCGTGCCGAATTGGAACGCCGTCACATTCTCGATTGGCCGCAACCAGGAGGGAAAACGCCATGAGCACTCAGGTGAGTTTCGCTCTGCGGGGCCGTAACCCGAATCTGCTGATGAATAAGCCCACGATCGAAGAAATCCTTGCACCAAAGCCGGAGGTGCGGCGGCGGGTTTATGCCTACTCCATCGACGACGAGGCCCACAAAGGACTCCTGAAGGTGGGCCAAACTAGCCGCGATGTGAACGACACTCCGCAGGTTGACTTTTAATTTATGCACTCTCCTGCGGCTCTGCCGCCTACTTCGGGAATTGGTGGGCAGTGCCTACTCTGCCTTAAACTCAAGACCCCAAACTCAAAACTTCTCCTACGGAGACGCTGCGCGAACAAAACTCAAAACCATATCAGCCTGCCACAACGTCCCATAATAGGAAAATTGGGCAATAAGAACAGGCAATTGCTGACTAACTAAATAGAGAACTCGTTTGCTATGACTTCAATGCTTTCTGTTTCAATACCCACTGTTGATAACGTTAACCGTCAGGCGATCGCGCCGCTGCAGGTGCCTGAGCGTCTACTTTTGGGGCCAGGGCCTTCAAATGCTGACCCTGCCGTAATCGCTGCGATGAACCATCAGCCGATTGGGCATCTAGATCCGGCCTACTTAAAAATGATGGATGAGGTGCAAGTTCTGCTGCGCTACGCCTGGCAAACTAGCAATCCTATGACCTTGGCGGTAGCAGGCACAGGGTCTGCCGCAATGGAAGCGACGCTAGCCAATGCGGTTGAACCAGGAGACAAGGTGCTGATTGGTGTCAATGGCTACTTTGGCGATCGCCTAGTGGAGATGGCAGGCCGCTATCGAGCTGAGGTTTGTACCTTACATAAGCCTTGGGGAGAGGTCTTTAGCCTCAGCGAACTGCGCAGCGCCATGACAGCGCAGCATCCCAAAATCTTAGCCTTAGTGCAGGCAGAGACGTCTACAGGCGCTCGGCAGCCTCTAGAGGGCGTTGGCGATCTCTGCCGCGAATTTGACTGCCTGCTGCTGCTTGATACGGTCACCAGCCTGGGCGGTGTGCCTATTTTTTTAGACGAGTGGGGCGTAGACTTGGCCTATAGCTGTAGCCAGAAGGGGCTGAGCTGTGCGCCGGGTATCTCACCGTTTACCATGAGTCCACGGGCGGTTGAGAAGTTGCGGCTGCGGCCTGACAAAGTCCCCAACTGGTATCTGGACATGACGCTGCTGGCAAAGTACTGGGGTAGCGATCGCACCTATCACCACACTGCCCCTGTCAACCTGACGTTTGCGCTAAGAGAGGCCCTGCGACTGCTAGCTGCAGAAGGTTTAGAAGCCCGCTGGCAGCGGCATCAGCAAACGGCAGAAAAACTGTGGGCGGGTCTGGCTGACCTAGGTCTCACCTGCCACGTCGAAGCGGCCTATCGTCTACCGACGCTGACTACGGTGCGGGTGCCTAAAGGAGTAGATGCCAAAACGCTCATGCGGCAGCTGCTGACGGAGTACAACATTGAGGTGGGTGGCGGACTAGGAGAACTGGCGGGTCAGGTTTGGCGGATTGGGCTGATGGGTTACAACAGCCAGCCCGAAAATGTAGATACTCTGCTGAGCGCCTTGAAAAAGGTGCTGCTGAGCTAGCCGTTGGCAAACCAGCTCTGTCAACTGGGTTACGATTTTAGCGCTGGAAGTGACTCTGGCTCTAATCTGGCTATCAATGCTAGAAAAGCAGGCTCCTGCTGCGCTTTTTCGAGATAGAGATTTGGGGCTAGGGCGATCGCCCGTCTGAGGTGCTCTAGTGCCCAACTGCGATCGCCTAGTTTCACATAGCACAGCGCCTGATGATAGAAGACAAACGCAATATCAGGTTCAATCGCCAGCGCTTTGTTATAGCTTTCAATCGCGTTTTTATAGTCGCTCATCTGCTCTAAGATCAGTCCCAATGCCAGCCAAGTGGGATAATAATAAGCCTGTTTTTTCAGCGATTGCACCAGACATTTTTGAGCTGCGCTCAGATGTCCGAGGGTACCCAGTGTGATTCCCCGCTGATACCAGCCGTAGGCCAGATCTGGCTGAATTTGATGGGCTGTTTTGAGCGGTGCCAGTGCGGCTTGGGCGCGCCCTAGACGCCGCAGAGCGTAGCTGAGGGCAATGTAAGTTTGAGGCTTTTTGGGGGCCAGCGTGAGGGACTGCTCAAAACTTTTGAGCGCAGGCTGATACTGGCCGCAGCGAATTTGTAAGTAGCCCAGGCAGTTCCAGGTTTTACTGTTCTCTGGCTGACGCGAAATTGCCTGTTTCAGGCTGGCGATCGCCTCAGCAATTTGCCCCAGCTTGAGCAGCGCCTTGCCACGGTGGTGCCAGCACAGCGCACTTTCGGGTGCCAGGGCGATCGCCTGCTCGTAGCAGGCCAGGGCATCCTCATACTGCTGAGCGCGGTACCAGAGGCGGCCCTTGCAGTACACAGCTTTGGCATAGTTTGGTTGCCGGATCAGAGCCTGATCTAGACTGACCAAGGCATCTTCCCAACAGCCAATCTGAGCTAAAGCGATTCCGTAGTTATACCAAACTCTGGCTTTGTGGCTGTTGAGTCCTAGGGTGGTCTGATAGCTGGTTACCGCTTCGCTATAGCGACCTAATACGCTCAGCAAATAGCTCTGTAGGTTCCAGGCTGCATACTGATGCTGAGGATGATTGAGCAGTCTTTGACATCGTTGTAGAGCCTGCTCTAAAGCCGGACGATCGCGGCTGCTAGGGCCAATTATGATGGCTTCTGGCAAAGTCTCGCTGCTAGAAAACTGGCTCATGTAGGGTCGCCTACACCAAATGACTGTCCAACTTTTCTAAAAAACTCAGCTTCATCAGGATGATTAGCCATCAGCTTCAGCAAATTGCTTTGACTCGCTCATTAAACCGAGCAGTTCTGTGTTGAAGAAAGAGCTGGTTTGCTCCGGCTGGCTGAAAAAGCTGAGAGCCAATTCGCTGAGATGCTCACTCAAAACAGCGTGACAAATTTTTGCCTAAATCAGGCTAAAGAAAGACCGATTCAGCTCTTTAGAACGATGAAAAGCCAAAGCTTTTCAGAGGAACTTAAAGTACAGCTTCTAATTCTCTAGCGCTATGAGGATCAGAGATAGGGCGATCGCTTTGCAACTGACTCCCCAGACTTTGAGATTTATTAATACGATTAATGGGTGAAGAAGCGATCGCCATATTACCCCCGATAGATGCCTGTGACTCTCTTCTCCCTTATTGTCTGAGAGTGTAAATGTGGAACTTCTGATGAATTCTAAGCAGGCTGATTGGATTGTAACTGCCAGTCGTGTAGGCATAGCAGTTAAAGGTATTGTCTACGCTTTGATTGGGGTTTTGGCAGCACAAGCGGCATTGGGTATTGGGGGAAAAACGTCTGATACCCAGGGCGCTTTGGCGACTGTACTGAACCAGCCATTTGGCCAGTTCATGCTGATTTTGATTGCGGCTGGGCTGCTTGGCTATGCAATCTACCGCTTTGCAGAATCACTTTTAGATATCGAAAACAAGGGCACCGATGGCAAAGGTCTGATTCAGCGGCTAGGCTACTTTTCTAGTGGCATAGTTTATAGTGGTCTAGCCGTCAGTGCTGTGCGTCTAGTGATGGGATCAGGTAGCTCTTCTGGCGGCAGCTCAACCCAGGACTGGACAGCTAAGCTGATGTCACAGCCTTTTGGTCAGTGGCTGGTGGCCACTGCAGGCGTGATTGCTTTAGGGGTGGCTGGCTATCACTTCTATCAGGCGTTCTCAGCAAAATTTCGCCAGCATCTGAACTGGTCAGAAATGAGTGACACCGAACGCACTTGGGCTGTCCGCTTAGGGCGGATAGGGCACACAGCCAGGGGCGTTACCTTTGTAATCATTGGTGGCTTTTTGATTAAAGCGGCTATCACCGCTAATCCTGAAGAAGCGCGGGGGCTATCTGGAGCTTTGCAAACTCTTCAGCAGCAAGCCTACGGCCCCTGGCTGCTGGGTTTAGTAGCTCTAGGATTAATCGCCTACGGCGTCTATTTAGAAGCCAAAGCTCGCTATCGGCGCATTAGAGTTGACTAACAGCCTACAAAATTGAATGCAAACTTTACCATCGATAGGGCAATGAGCTTGAAGCGCCTGTGGCGACTGATCAAAGAAGCCTTTAAAGAATGGCAGGCAGACGACGCCTCTCGTCTAGCAGCTGCTTTAGCTTATTACACGGTGTTCTCGCTGGCACCGCTTTTGATTTTGGTGATTGCGATCGCGGGCATAGTTTTTGACGCCAGTGCTGCCAAAGACCAGATTGTTGCTCAGATTCAGAGACTGGTTGGTTCAGAAGGTGCGTCCGTCATTGAAATGGCTTTACAAAATGCCAACAGACCTGGCTCTAACAGTGGCCTAGTGGCTACCCTTATCAGTCTCGGCGTATTGCTTTTTGGCGCATCTGGGGTTTTTGTCGAACTGCAGGCATCTCTAAATCAGGTTTGGAACGTCAAGGCCAAGCCCACGGAAGGTCTGATGAACATGTTACGCAAGCGATTTTTGTCGTTTGCCATGATCCTAGTAATTGGCTTTTTGCTACTGGTTTCCCTAGTTCTAAGCGCAGCGTTAGCAGCCTTGAGTAACTTCCTCAACGGCTGGATTGCTAACCTTGGCTGGCTCTGGCAGCTGGTTAACCTGGTTCTTTCAGTGGGGGTAACAACGCTGCTGTTTGCAATGATTTTCAAATACCTGCCGGATGTCAAGGTGACCTGGAAAGATGTTGCAGTCGGAGCGCTAATTACAGCAGTTCTGTTCACACTGGGCAAATTTTTAATTGGCCTCTACCTGGGCAACAGCAGCTTTGGCTCTACCTACGGCGCAGCTGGCTCAGTTGTAATCTTGCTGGCCTGGGTTTACTATTCGGCTCAAATTATGTTCTTTGGGGCAGAGTTTACGCAAGTTTACGCCAGCCGCTACGGTTCCCGAATTGTGCCCGACGAACATGCGGTCAGCTACTGAGCGATCGCGTTTCGCCATTTTCCCTCCAGACAAGTCCTTTCACAATCTCTACAGGATCGCTGTAGACTCTGAATAACTTTAAACGTTGCCTCATTTGGGGAGCATTAATCTCCAGGTTTTTATAGCAGTCCTAAATTATTTGTGGGAAGAGAGAGTTGTGAAAGGACTTTCCCTATGAGAAAGTCTCACAATTCAAATAGGATCGCTACAGTAAGTAACTAACTTTGACAGAGTTGCATTGATGCCCGTCTAAGCTAGTATTATTTTAAAAAAATGCATTGTCGAGCTTAAGAGGTAGCGATCATAGCCAAGCAACCACTGATTAATCGTCAAATCAAGTCTCCTCAAGTTCTTTTAATTGACCACGAGAACAGCAATCGCGGTTTGATAGACACTCGTGAGGCTTTACAACTGGCTGAAGAAGTTGGACTTGACCTTGTGGTGGTTTCCCAGGGTAAGGACGCTCCAGTCGTCAAAATTTTAGACTACGGCAAACATCAGTATCAGCAAAAGAAACGACAGCGCCAAAGTTCTAAGCCCACTGTTAAAGAAGTCAAGCTGCGCCCCAATATCGGTGAGTCTGACTACAAGCTGCGGATTGACAAGGCTGTTCAATGGCTGAGCAAGGGTGACTCAGTAAAGTTCTTGATTCGCCTGCGAGGGCGGGAGCACCAGCACCGCGATCGCGCTGCTGAATTGCTCGATCGGGTAGTGCAAGATCTAGGAGAGGCAGGTAAAGTTCAGGCTTTAGACAGACGCGCCCTGATGGTTCAGGTGATTCCAGCCTAGTCGGATGTGCTAGGTTTTGACTGCGCTAAGGCTAGCTAGCTGAAGCTGGCATAGTCTGATAGGGCAGATGGCGGTAATACTTAGGAAAGGTATCTAGGCGTACATGCAGCCAGTAGACGCCTAATCCAGAGGTGCTAATCCAGAGTGGCTGTCTGCCCTGCTCGTTGAGGAGTGCTGTGGCCCTGCGCCCAACTGTTTTCCATAGAGCATGAGCCTGACTGGCAGGCGCTGACCTGACAAAAGCTGCCAGGTGAGCGTATTGCTGCCCCGCAGACCCCCAGCCAGGAACCACCAGCAAAGTATCTCCTTTAAGACTTGGAAACGCCTCGATCTGATTAACCTGTTCGCCGCGATCGCGGCCAATATAGTCTGCAAACGCCTCAGGCGCTGCTGTCACCTCAGCTAGCCGGGGGCTGTCGATCACACAGCATTCAAAAGGCAGCAATAGCGTTTCTCCGCTGAGCGGCGGCGTTTCCCAGAAGAAAGCCGCGTAGGGCAGGTCAGCCAAAGACTGAGTAAATAATTGGCGAAACTCCGGGTTCTGCTGCCAGCCTGATAGCACATCGCTCCAGCCTAAAGCTGTGCCTGATTCAGCTCTAGTCAGCCAGAGCCGTTGGCGATCGCTGGCGATCGCTTCTAAGAAAATTGCAAAGTTACCCTGCTCGGAATACTGCGAGGAAGCGGTAGAGAATGTCATAGAAAGGAAGCCCTTGAGTACTTAAACAGACTGCCAGCTTTAGAGAATGTCTTAAAAGTCTCCTGTGAGATATTGTCTCCCTGCATGAAGACGGCCTACAGCTTTTGGCTACTAGGCTAGAGCGTGATCCTGGTCACGCTGTACCTCCAATTTAGATCACGTCGTTACTAACAGTTCATCACAGACTGGCGTTACCAATATCACAGTGATACCGCTGTGACATCACGGAAAGTTTAGGGCGAACCTTAGATACTAAGACTATCCCCCAAGACCCACGGCTCTACCACCATGTATGCTCAAGCTACCCTCCCCGTTTCCGCTCTCGAACAGCTAGTTGACGAAATCCGTCTTTCTCGCAAAATTACGCGACAGAATCAGTGGCTGCTGATGCGTTTGCTTAGCAATCAGCTAGAACTCAACACCCATCAGGCAGCGCTGGTACGCAAAATGCACGAGTGGCTCCAGCAGGGCCGAGTTCGCGTTGTGGACTAAGCATATTTACTTTTTTTTGGAGTCTGCTACTATGGCAAAGCCCAGCTGTGCACCGCTCAAAACAAACCCATTTATTTCCCGGCGCGATCCTAAGACAGGTAAGTGGCAGGTAATTTTGCTAAAAGATGGTGCTTTCTGCCTTAGACCAAGCCTGTAGCCCCCAACCACGTCAACAGTTTTAGCATACGCTACCGTGAAAGCTGTGCGGGTGGCCTGGAAAAAACTAGTGCTGGCTCAGCGCCGCCATCAAAGCTGATAAAGCCTGATCTTCAGATGGAGTCACCTTGCGATCGAGTAGAGCAATGCTCACCGCCTTGGGCAAAGCGATCGCGGCTACGTCACCATCGAGCGCTTCCATCAGCAAGTCGAGCGACTGAGGTACTTTCAACGCTGCTCCAATACCGTCAATCAGGCCCGCTTCAAACCCCATCGTCTGTAGGTGAGAGCGAACACCAAGCCAGCCAACAGGCCCTGCCGGATTACCCACCTGAATCACATAGGCCAGCAGCCGCTGTAGCTGTGACTGCTGTTTGGGCGTAAAGCCAGCGATCGCCTGCAGGCTGCTTTTTTCACCAGCTTCAGCATGAAGATGCTGCAAAATTTTATCCCAGTCAGCAATCTCCAAGTACGAAGGGTCTTGCCATGGCTATGACCGGGGGCAGTTGTACTCTTTCATTATGCTGGCCTTCATTTTGGATTGGTATGAGCATCCCTAGCCTAGCTGAAAGACTGAATCCACCAGCAAATTACTTGTTGACGAATCCTGCCGCAACCCCTTCTTCTGGGTTTCTGAGAACTACATTCTCTCTAGGTGAGGCAGCACAGGGCAGGTAAGAATACCAGCACAAATTTAGTAAATCTTGAGGGGACGATTTAGGATAAAAGAAACTGATTTGGTTGACTTCTTGAAAGAGTATAGTTGCGCCAGGTAAAAGCGGGGGAAGTAACAAACCTGATTTTTTCAAGAAAGGCTGATGGAAACAGATAGCTAAAGCTATGCCCAGGAAGAATACCGTGGCTCCATAAACGTACTTTTCCCAGAATAAAAAATGTCTATTTAGAAAGAAAAACATTTGGTTTTCTGTTAAAGGTAGAGCTTTGCGATCGCTTTGACGAGAACGAATTAAGTAAGCTGCTCTTTTCGATAAATACACAGCAAACCAACAGGGGACAATCAAAAAATAACCTATTCCAAATCTAAGAATATTATCGTGGCTAGTAAGCATTAAAAAAGA
The DNA here is from genome assembly GCA_012032345.1 of Leptolyngbyaceae cyanobacterium RM1_1_2. Lineage (GTDB taxonomy): Bacteria > Cyanobacteriota > Cyanobacteriia > Phormidesmidales > Phormidesmidaceae > Sphaerothrix. Next base: position 61,969 of record JAAUQI010000017.1, read on the forward strand.
GATTCCTGATAGCCCAAACGCAGGTACCCAAATATCTGCTGTAGTGCCTGAGCGAATTGCCTTCACAAGAAAATAAGCTCCCAGCCAGAATGAAATGCAGCTTAGAACTAAAACAATCAAAAGTTTAGGAGAAGACGAAAATAAATACAGCCATTTTTGAACAAAACTGCTATCTTCGACAACACCCTGAGTAATCATCTCTAACTCTTGTATGCTATCAGCTTCTTCAACCAGCCAGGGCACATCTAAACACATAAATCTAGACGGGTAAAGCGGACATCCAGATGAGATAACGCTGAGTGCTATGAAAGGTGACAGCAAGGTCAACGAAAACAGTCCAGAAAATATCCAGCGGCGAAGGTTTAAGCCATCTTTAAGGCTGTAGACTAAAATACTGACAGCTAGCAGTGGTAAAGCAGTTATCTTTATTGTAACAGCGGCAGTGGATAAGAAAAGCAAAGCTACGCGCTCGTCAATAACAGGAGGTCTTGCTTCAGCTTTAGACCCTGATTTTGTAGTATCTATCGTGATAGCTATAGTAAGCCAGATAATGATGCCAGTTATGAAGCTCACTGGAACATCAGGAGAGAATGAGACCACGATGAATGCCCCCTTGGCTGTAATAAGGGGCTGAATCAGAATGTAGTTAAGTACAAGAAGAAATAAGAATATCAAAAGAAAGCCATCGGCAATTTCCAGTGCCTTTCTACGTAGCTTAAAGATCAGATAAAAGACATGAAGAACGGCTATAAATAGAATGAAGCCGTTGGTTACTGCGCCTATGCGATCGCCTAAAAAAGTATTTATTAAAGAAGCCGAGAAAGCAAACCAGGATGAGACCTTACCGAGATGGGAGTTAATAAGGGCAATACCGGGAACTGCGCCAAAATCAGAAAGCCATCGGATGGAACCTAATGGTAATTGCCTGTGTCATACCAGATAATTTGCTGACTTAGAAAAATAGCTACGAAAGCAAATATGCCAAAGATAGCCACAGCAGAGATAATCGTCCAAATCTTCGACGAAAATAAGGAATCTGACAGAAAAGATGGCAAAAGTGATAGCTTAAGTAATCGCCTTTGCGTTTTGAGGTCAAACAATGAAAGACCAGCAGTTCCCAGATAAAAAGTTAATGCAGTGGGTAAAAAGATTGGAAAAACAATTGATAAAGCGGTAAATGCCATACAGAAAAAAGAAATGCCTAGCCAGACTGCTAAGAAAATCAGATTGCCACTGTCTCCAAAACGGTTGATTTTCAGAAGACTTGCCAAAGCTGAACCCACCGGGAAGCAGGTTGCAAGCAAAAACATCCAGGCGATGAAAAAATATAGCATTTTGATTCTTCAAAGTACGGGAATCGAGAGCGTCGTTTTATTCTCTAGAGACTACTTCAAAGCACAGCTTTCAGGTTTAAGGACTCCTGTGGACACCCAGGTGAGATGAAACTACCCATCAAAACCCTCTCTCAGCTCCTCCCTTCAAATAGCTTGAGAGAGCCAACATAGATAGGTTCACGTTTCTGTAGCAACTAAGCTGTTACAGAATAAACAGAACGTTACTTTGTGAAGCTTAATTCTATTGTGTTTGAGCCGAATATCCGTTTAATTTAATACCAATTACGTTTGAAAATTTATTTATTGAATGCTCAAAACTTTTTAGCAGTGGGGCTTTGAGAAATTATAAAGACGCGCACTATATAAAAAAACGGTGTGAGCAACCCAAAAAAGGCGATCGCAGTATTCATTGCGATCGCCTGGAAACAGAAGTCAAGAAGCAACACTGAGTTTCGGATGTTGCCAATACTCAGCAGCGGAAATTCACCCTGTATTGGCGAGTAAATATTCCCCAATAGAGTCGCAGGGAGCGCTGACGGTTTTGGCTTCGACTCCGCTCAGGCCGCCTAGTCCATGAGACGGTTGCCTGCCGTAGCTAGATTAATGCCTCGCAGTAGGGGTAATGATTTTTTGACTACGGCAAATGGAGGAAGCTACCGGGTAAGCCTAGGACACTTGCTGAAAGTACTTAGTCATCACAGATTTCAGCAGCAGGTAAGCTGCCTTCTAGCTCGGTTAGCATCCCGTCGAGGCAGGAAAGCTGCTGTTGTAAATCTTGCTGAGTCGCTAGTATGGCTGCTGACTCACTTTGAGCCTCAGAAGACTGAACTAGCTGTACCAGCGTATCTAAGCAGGCATTCACGGCAGCGGCAAACTCATAGCGAGTGAGGGGCTGATCGCCGCGAAAAGTGCCGTCAGGATAGCCCGCAATACAGCCATAATTTTCTACCAGGCGCTGCACAGCTGTATAAGCCCAGTGGTTAGGCGATAAATCAATCGGCTGGAATCCTCTTGGCGATATTTGGGGCGATATTTGGGGCGATATTTGGGTAACTGAGTCGGACGCTGGCACGGGCGCTGCGATCGCGGCTGCAGCGCCTACCCAAGCGGCTCCCACGGCTCCGGCTAATATCCGAAAAATCACTTTCATATCTAATCTCGCTGATGACAGAGGTCAAGAGTCAACGCTAGAGCAGCCCTTACCTGATAGCATAAACAAATTGCTCGGCCAGAGATCTCTCACTCCATACTGACGCAGCTTAAGCGCATCTGTGCCCGTGATGACTACCGTTACCGTTCCGGCCACAACCGCCAACATTGGTCCTGGCTTTGACTGCCTGGGGGCTGCCCTCAGCCTCTACAACCGCTTTCATTTTTCTCAGCTAGATGCAGCAGCTAGATTTGAGATTCAGGTCAGGGGGCTGGCCGCCGAGCGAGTTTCTACAGAGTCAGACAACCTGGCCTACCAGGCATTTTTAAAATTGTTTCGGCACATTGACCAAGGCCCCCCACCGATTCGCCTTGAAATTGATCTGGCAGTTCCTCTTGCCCGGGGCCTAGGCAGTTCCTCAACAGCAATTGTGGGTGGCCTACTGGGCGCAAATGCGATCGCGGGTTTCCCACTCGATCGCTCTGAAATTATAGCCTTGGCGATCGCCATAGAGGGACATCCTGACAATGTCGTGCCGGCCCTGCTGGGTCGCTGTTGTCTAGCTGCGACTGGCAGCAGCGATCGCTGGGTAATTTGTGATGTCCCCTGGCACGACTCGATCAAGGTAGTGGTAGCAGTGCCGGATTTTGAACTCTCAACGGCTACCGCTCGTCAGGTTTTACCGAACAGCTACACCAAAGCCGACGCCATTTTTAATGCGGCTCATCTGGGGCTGCTGCTGCGGGGGTTAGAGACGGGTGAACCAGACTGGTTAGCGGCGGCACTCAGCGATCGCATTCATCAGCCCTACCGCAAAGTACTGATTCCAGGTTACGACGCCCTGCATCAGGCTGCGATCGCAGCAGGTGCCTATGGACTCGTCATCAGCGGGGCTGGCCCCACCTTGTTGACGCTGACGGCTGATTCAGCAGCCGAACCTGTTGCTCAAGCCATGACTCAAACTTGGAAAAAATCAGGGATTGCTGCGGTAGCTCACATTTTGGCAGTTGATGCAAATGGTGCCCAAATAAATCACTAGAGCAGTAATGCTGCTCTAGCTTTGTCTGGTCTGATCAATTTTGTAAGCTGCTAAAGATGTTGCAAAGCTTCAACACAATTTCTGAAATTTTTGGGTATTCTGAGCCAGAAACTCTTTTATAAAATCTGCGTAATTCTTAAAGACTGTCTGTGTAACTGGCCCTAAGCACAAGATAGGTTTTACCCTGAATATTAATCAATGTCTCCTTCTTAATTTATGCAAAGTGTCCAAGTCGGTGTACTGCTGCTGAACGAGGCAGGTCAGATCACTTTTGCCAATCCTGCCGCAGTCAACTTACTTGGCTTACCCAATAGCTATATGGGTAAGCTATTGAGCAGTCAGATTCAGCTTGTAGACCGGCAGGGGGAATCTGTGTCGCTTGGGCAGTTGCCGATTCAACAAACTTTGGCAACGGGGCAGCCTACTTATGATGTAGTGCTGGGGATAAAACTGGCTACTCAGGCACTTCCCCGCTGGCTCCGATTTGACGTAGATTTGCAAAGCAGTTCAAACAGCAGTTCAAACAGGGCGATCGCGCCTATTACTCAGCTTATTTGCACCTGCGTTGAGCTAGCTCCAGCCGATCAGCAAGGGCATTCAAAATTAGCAGATGGCGCTATGCTTGCCTATATGGGGCATGAACTGCGAACGCCGCTCAACGCTATTTTGGGATTTACTCAGCTAATGCAGCGAGATCCAGCCTTGGCAGAGAATCACCGTGAGCTGCTGAATATTATTGAGCGCAGTGGCGAGCAACTGCTAAGTCTAATCAGTGATTTAGTTGAGTTAGGCAAAATTCAAGCAGGCCAGATAAATTTGAATCTGGCCCCTTTAAACCTGCAAAGTTTGCTGATGGGGCTTGAGCAGATGCTATGCCTTAAGGCTGAGGCGCAAGGACTCAAGCTGCGCTTTGAGCTAGCGGCGGGGATGCCAACTTACATCGAAGCAGACGAGGGCAAGCTACGTCAGAGTTTGCTGAGTTTAATCAGCAGTCTGATTAAACTTTCTCAGACCGAGCCAGTTCAAATAAATATTCAATCTGTAGCTTCTGATTCCTTAAATGCGGCGGTACTGCGGTTGCAGATACAGAGTACGACAGCTAACGCAACCCAAGTTCGATCGCAGCTCTCAACCGCTACTCAACCACAAAATCCCGATAGCTGGAACTTGAGATTTACAATTAGCCAAAAACTTATTCAAATGCTGGGCGGAGCCTTGCACCTGGGTGCCGCAGGCGATTTGATTGCAGTTTGCGAACTGCCTATTGTCCTGCTAAAGGCAAATCCTTTAGAAACTAAAGTGCAGAGCCAGGTCAAAGTAATTGGACTGGCTCTAAATCAGCCCGCCTACAAAATTTTGGTTGCCGATGATGATGCCGTCAGTCGATTGCTCATGGTCAAACTTTTAAAGGAGGCTGGCTTTAAAGTCAAACAGGCAGTAGACGGGCAGCAGGCTGTTCAGCTTTGGCAAGAGTATCAGCCCGATCTGATCTGTATGGACATGCGGATGCCTAAGATGGATGGCTACGAAGCGACTCAGCAAATCAGAGTGCAGGCTCCTACTTTACCAATTTTGGTGCTGACAGCTAACGAGCTAACACCCGACCAGGTTCGGGCTGGTCAGTGGCATGATCTGGTGCCTAAGCCGATTCGACGAGATCTGCTGTTAGACAGGCTGCAGCAGCATTTAGAGCTGGAGTATCGATATGAGCAACCAGCCTCAGCGGTCGAACCGTCCGCTATGCTGCTGGATCTACAGATTGAGACGCTACAGCAGATGCCCGCTGTCTGGCTACAAGATGTCTATCAGGCTGCTGCTCAGGGCAGCGATCGCTTAATTTATCAAATGGCACAGCAACTCCCGGCAGAAAAAACAGCGCTGGCAAGAGCTTTAACGGCTCTTGCCGATGAGTTCCAGTTTGATCAAATTTTAAAGTGTTTACAGCGGGCAGGCTTAGAGTCCTAGTCAGCGCCGGAGAAAGACGTTATGCAAAGTCCCTCTGTCACCAGCAGCATTCTAATCGTGGATGATAACCCCGACAATCTGCGCTTGCTCTCTGAGGTATTAACTCACGAAGGCTATGAGGTGCGCAAGGCAACCAGCGGGTCAATGGCTATTAAGTCGGTACAGACGCTGCTGCCCGATTTAATTCTGCTGGATATTTTGATGCCTGAGATGAGTGGCTATGAGGTGTGTCAGCAGCTTAAGACTAACCCCCTAACCACAGCAGCTCCAATTATTTTTCTCAGCGCCCTCAACGATCCGTTTGACAAAGTCAAAGCCTTTAACGTGGGCGCTGCTGACTACATCGCTAAACCTTTTCAGTTTGAAGAGGTGATTGCCAGGGTACGTCATCAGCTTGCCCTTCGATCGGCTCAGCGGGAGCTAGAAACGCTCAACTCGGAGCTTGAAGAACGGGTTAAAGAAAGGACGCAGCAGCTAGAACTTGCCAATGCTCAGCTTTTGGAACTTGCTTTTCAAGATCGACTCACGGGGCTACCGAATCGAACTCTATTCGTACAGCAGCTTGAGAAAAAGCTGTTTAAGGCACAGGCTTCAGAAGATTATGGCTTTGCGGTGATGTTTATAGACTGCGATCGCTTCAGAACTATCAATGACGCCTTGGGTCACGATGCTGGTGACCAGCTGCTGAAAAACGTAGCGCAGCAGATCAAGGCTCTAATCTCAAAGCTCAATATCCTGTCTCGCTTTGGCGAAGATAAGTTTGCCCTTTTACTGACGGAGCCTGCAAATCAGCCGGCGGTTTTGCAACTGGCTGACGACATCTTGAAGTCATTTACCCAACCGTTTATTATTCGAGAGCGCGATGTTTTTCTCAGCATCAGCATTGGCATTGTTTTTGCCAATGTTCGTCATACCCAGCCGGAGCATCTGCTGCGAGAGTTAAATAAAGCTTTGCGCCAGGCTAAGCTCTCGGGTCGAGGGTGCTACCAGCTATTTGAACCCAGCTCACGTAGCGAAAGTTTGCAGGCCCTCGATCTAGAGAGAGATCTGCGAACAGCGGTTGAGCAGCAGGCGATCGCAGTCTCATATCAGCCTATTGTCAATCTTCAGAGTGGCCAGATTGCCGGTTTAGAGGCGCTTGCCTGCTGGCAGCATCCGACTCAAGGAGCCATTCAGCCAGGCGTTTTTATCAGCCTCGCTGAAGAAACCGGACTGATATCAGAAGTTGACTTTTTAGTCATGAAACAGGCAGCTCAACAACTACAGACCTGGCAAACAGAAGGACTGGTTGCCACGGATTTGTCTATCAGCCTCAATATTTCGCCCAAGCATTTAGCGCAAAATACGCTGCTGCGTCAGGTAGACTACATTCTAGAAGAGACGGGTCTACGCCCTCAAAATCTCAGGTTAGAGATTACCGAAAGCTCTATCGTGTTTGATACTGAATTTTCAATTTCGGTACTGCAGGCTTTGCAAGAGCGAGGTTTGAAGCTGAGCCTAGATGATTTTGGCCGCAGCTATTCATCGCTCAGCGCCCTACAAAAGTTGCCAGTTAACTTTCTCAAAATTGACCCGTCTTTTGTCCAGAACCTAGAGAGCCAGCCTCTCAACGACAGCATCGCCGCGCTGATTGTGAATATTGCCCGAATAATGCAGATGGAAGTGATTGCTGAAGGCATCGAAACTTTGGGCCAGCTTACCCTGGTCAAAGAGTTAGGCTGTGAGCTAGGTCAGGGCTACTTTTTCTCTAGACCCCAAGATGCCCAGGCAACACTGGCGCTGCTGAGAAAAAAGGCCCGTTTTTTCTAAACAGAATCTTTTATTTAATTAGATGATGGTCTAGGGCAAAGCGAACCAGTTCGGCTCGATTATTGGTTTCGGTTTTGCGCAGCAGGCTGCTGACGTGTTTTTCAACCGTGCGGGGACTGAGGTAAAGGCGATCGCCGATTTGAGCATTGGATAGCCCCTCTGCTAACAGTACCAAAACCTCCTGTTCTCGCGCTGTTAGATCTGGTGATAAAAACTTGGCCTGTTCAGAAGTCATAGAAAGCGGCTGTGGCGTCACCGCAGCCGCTTGTAACTGCTGCAGCCAGGTATTTTGCATCATCTGAGTCCGCTCTAACAGGTTGCGCACTACAGCCCCAAGTTCTTCTAGCTCAAACGGTTTTGGTAAATAGGCATCACAGCCTAGCTGATAGCCCCGGACTCGATCTTGGGTTTCGTTACGGGCTGTTAGAAAAACAACTGGGAGAAGGCGTAGAGCCGGATACTGGCGTAGTTTTTGGATTAGCTCATAGCCGTCTAGCTGAGGCATGGCAATGTCAGTAATAATCAGATGAGGCTGCTGTTTTTCAACTAACATCAGGGCTTCCCGACCGTTACTAGCGGCTACGATGGCATAGCCCGATAGCCGCAAAAACTCTCCAATGGAGAGACGAGTGCCTTCTTCATCATCAACAACTAAGATTGTCAGCGGCATAGGAACTTCAGGGTCAAGTCGCTATTTCTAGCGTAGGCGAAATTCACAATCTCCAAAAGCCAAAAATCACTAAGTTTGACTAATACAGCTATTGTGTTTGGATTATGAAAGGACTCTTGCGCAGGAAAAACCTTTCGTAGCTTCCTCTGCTATAGATGATTGAGAACTGCTATGGCATTCAGGGGCCGTCAGTCCGGCGCTGTAGCGCCACGTCATTACTATTGTTTGCTACATTACGATGATTTTAGTAGTCAATAGCCAGTTTTACATGAGTGGCACAATTCCTGCTGCGCCTACAGGGTTGAGCAGAACTTAGCCGTACTCAAATTAACAACTTTTACTTTTATAAGATGTTATGACTACTAGAGATGAAGCCAGGTCGCCTCTCTGCGAGGCGACCTGGCTCAAGGATTTGAACTGACGGTAAGCTGACAGTTTTTCTGGCTGAAGCAAGCCAATCAGGAAAAATGGTCAGATTGCTGACCTATTTACTACTGCCCTAAAAAATATGAGAAATCAGGTAAAAATTAAGCTCAGTAGAAGCTGGCAAGTCACTATTGGTCGTAGCTTGAGCAAGATTTCGCTCAGCCGTAAAGAACTTTGGCTATTGCTTGCCTGTCTGCTGGCCTCAATGCTGTTAGTCCCGGCTAGAGTCATGGCTCAAGCAGAAGCCGTAACTGGTGCTGACCGCATTTTTCAGCCCATTGTAGATGTGATGTCAACGCTGCTATTTTTCAAAATTGGTGGAGAAAACGGGTTTCCTTTTATTGTACTGTGGCTATTCGTGGCCGCTATTTTCTTCACGTTGCGAATGGGCTTTATCAATTTTCGCGGCTTCAAACACGCGATTCAAGTCGTGCAGGGAAAATTTGATGACCCGCACGACGAAGGCGAGGTATCGCACTTTCAGGCCCTAGCCACAGCGGTGTCTGGCACAGTAGGCTTGGGAAACATTGCGGGTGTAGCCATCGCCATTCAGCTAGGCGGGCCAGGGGCGATGTTTTGGCTGACGCTGGCCGGACTCTTTGGCATGGTAACCAAGTTTGTGGAATGTACGCTGGCGGTTAAGTATCGCCGCGTCCTTGAGGATGGCACTGTTTTGGGCGGGCCGATGTATTACCTGACGCGGGGACTTTCTCCCAGGGGAATGCGTCCGCTGGGTCAGGGACTGGCGGTGCTATTTTGTATTCTCTGCTTGGGTGGCAGCTTAGGCGGAGCCAATATGTTTCAGTCAAACCAGGCTTATGCAGCCATTTCCAGCCTAATTCCGGGGCTGCCTGCCTGGCTGTTTGGGATTATTTTGGCGGCGCTGGCCGGATTTGTGATTATTGGCGGTATTCGCCGCATCGGGGGAGTGGCCGAAAAGCTGGTGCCGGCGATGGCCGCTATCTACGCGATCGCCTGCTTGATCGTGATTGTTGTCAATATTGCTCAGGTGCCAGCGGCGATTGGCACTATTTTCCGCGAAGCCTTTGCCCCCACTGCCGCTGTCGGCGGTATTGTTGGCGTCATGGTGCAGGGGATTCGGCGCAGCTCTTTCTCCAATGAAGCGGGGGTTGGCTCCGCCGCGATCGCTCACTCCGCTGCCCGCACCGATGAGCCTATTCGTGAGGGCATTGTGGCTCTGCTAGAGCCGTTCATTGATACGGTGGTAATCTGCAATATGACAGCGATCGCCATCATCCTCACAGGGGTTTACCAGGACAGCGGAGAAGAACTCAGCGGTGTAGCCATGACCTCTAGCGCTTTTGCCAGCGTCATTGGCTGGTTTCCGATTGTGCTGAGTATTGCGGTTTGCCTGTTTGCTTTCTCTACAATTATTTCCTGGAGCTATTATGGCATCCAAGCCTGGGTTTATTTGTTTGGTGAGCGCACCACAATTATTTTCAAATGTCTCTACGTGTTCTGCACCTTTTTAGGCTGCCTAGTGAGCTTAGGCTTAATTATTGACTTTAGCGATTTAATGCTGTTGGGTATGGCGTTCCCAAACCTAATTGGCTGCTATATTCTTGCCAACGAGGTGGCAGGCGATTTGAAAGATTACTGGCAGCGTCTAACTTCTGGACAAATGCCAACTTTCGACAAGCAGCTTGCCTATGAAACGTCAGATCAAACCTAAAACTGTCTTGAGTTCAAACTTGATCTAAAGTAGTGAATCGACCCAGCTAAAATAGTGACTTCTGTAGGTTGGGTGAAACGAAGTGAAACCCAACATTGGTAACAGTTTTGTTGGATTTCCTGAATTAGTCGAGTCTCCTATTTTAGTTAGAATCAGTCCAGCAGACTGCTGCTTAAATGTCAGGGCAGAGTTCGTTTTAGCCGGATAAGTTGAATGAAAGAGCTTTGTGGAACCTGCCCTAGACATCCACGTCAGCGATCGCACCAGAATCTCACTGTTGCTTCGTGCCCCTAGCTTCTGCTTCCAGTCTGGCTAAGTGACGCCGTCTCTGAGCAGGGGCTAGGGCCTGGTATTCTCCATAGAAGTTGCTGAAAGCCCAAAAGCTTTTTATTGTGGTTAAAAATTGCTGACGAACTGAGGGGTTTTGTTGCTCTTTGAGCAGGCTTGAAGGGGTGAAGCCAGTCATATTTGTTTTCTCTATTGCACTGTATTTCAATATTAGAAATACGAGCAAAAAGGATCAAAAGCTAGAGTCGATGGCTGCTATCAATTAAATTCATGCAGCTCACAAATTATTCACCTGCGATCGCGCTCTAGTAGCCCCTAATTCACCAGCTAGTTAACCTTTTGATACTGCTGCAAGATTCGTCTCTCGGGTACGCTCAGCTCGTCTGGGCTGTCAGCGGCACGGGCTTTGTCGGCTAGTTCTTGCAGCTTGTCGCTAGCATGGTCGCGCCCTTCCTCGATTTTTTGGTTACGCAGCTCTGTTTTACCTTTGATCCGCTTAGTAGTCTCTAAGCCTTCGTAAACGTCCCCTGCGGCCTGCTCGACCGCGTCAGCGGCGGCGTCCAGGTTTTCAGCCGTGATGCTCTGGGGGCTAAAGGGACTGGTATTTTGGTTGGTGAGCTGATTGAGATCAAGGGCGATCGCAGGCTGAGCGATCGCACTCAGGCACAAGACAATTTGTAAAAGTCCAAGGGCGGCGATTGGGGCCATTTGCCGCAGCCGTAGACCCAGCCGTTTGAGCAAAGAAGAGCGCATAGAGGATTAAATAGGGCACATCCTTTCTACCCTAGCGCCCTGCACCAGCGGCCTGCTATATCCAGAGATAGGATTTACTACTCTACCGTGACGCTCTTGGCCAGGTTGCGGGGCTGATCGACATCTAGCCCTCGGCGGGCGGCGATGTGATAGGCCAGAAGCTGTAGCGGAATTACCGTAAGAATGGGAGAGAGCAGCTCATCTACTTCAGGCACAGGCAGCAGCGAGTCAAAGGTATCTTCGGCCTCAGCGTCGTTGAGCGGCACCACGCCGATCAGCTGAGCGTCTCGGGCCTTGGCCTCTTGAGCATTAGAAAGCACTTTTTCGTAGACAGCTCCCGGCATGGCGATCGCCACCACAGGCACCTTGGCGTCTAGCAGCGCGATCGGCCCGTGTTTCATCTCACCCGCCGGGTAGCCCTCAGCGTGGATATAGCTAATCTCTTTGAGCTTGAGCGCCCCTTCTAGAGCAATAGGAAAGTTAATGCCGCGCCCCAGGAAAATGAAGTCTTGAGTTTCGGCAAAGTCGTGGGCAAGTCCCTCAATGTAGCGCTCCTGGCTTTCCAAAATCAGTTCAATTTGAGCCGGAAGCTGACGCATTTCGCTGAGAATGACGTCTATTCGCTCAGGGGATAGTGCCTGACGGCGATAGGCTAGCTCCAGCGCCAAGAAGTAGAAAACCATTACTTGGGCGGTGAAGGTTTTAGTTGCCGCTACGCCAATCTCAATACCAGCATGAGTGTCAAGGATATGGGGGACAAGTCGCGCCAGAGAACTCTCGGCCCGGTTGGTAATGCCCAGCAGCCGTGGCTGAAATTCAGGGGCTTGCTGCTGCCGCCGCTTTTGCTCCATCTCTAGGGCTGCCAGGGTGTCAGCGGTTTCCCCCGACTGAGTGACGCCAATCGTGAGCGTGTGAGGCGTTAAGGGCGAGGGTGAGTAGCGAAACTCAGAGGCATACTGCACCCTCGTCGGCAGGTTTGCTAGCTGCTCAATTAGATACTTGCCGATCAGGGCTGCGTGCCAGCTAGTGCCACAGGCCACAATTTGAATGTGCTCTAATCCCTGTAGTAACTCTGGCTCTAGGCTTAGGCGCACCGGAGACAGGCCGTTGTGGTCTAAGCTCCAGGCCGGGTCAAGATAGGTTTCAATACTGGTGCGCACCACACCGGGTTGCTCGTAGATCTCTTTGAGCATGAAGTGCTTGAACCCCTGCTTCTCCACCATGATTGGGTTCCAGTTAAGCGTTCGAGGAAACTTCTTTAGGCGATCGCCTGCTAGGGTATAAACCTCCACTCCCACAGGCGTCAGGCGGGCCAGTTCGCCGTTTTCTAAAGGCAGCACAGCGCAAGTATGGGGCACAATCGCAGGCGTATCCGAAGCGCAGAAAAATTCTCCCTGACCAAAGCCAATCAGCAGGGGAGCCTGCTGCCGCACTACAATCAGCTCATCAGCAAAATCTGTGCAGATAATCGCCAGCGCAAAGGCACCTTGAAGGCAATTAGCCGCTAAGCGAACGGCTTCGAGAAAGCCTGACTGCAAGCTCAGTGGACTCAGCTCACGGGGCGGATTTTTCATAAATTCCGCAATCAGGTGGGGCACCACTTCAGTGTCGGTATCTGAGAGAAACTGATGTCCCTTAGCTTTGAGATCTTCCCGTAGCTCCCGGTAGTTTTCGATGATGCCGTTTTGTACCACCGCAATGCGGCGGGCTGTGTCAGTATGAGGATGAGCGTTGTACTCTTCTGGTTTGCCGTGGGTTGCCCACCGGGTGTGACCTATACCTATGCGCGCCGGATTGTCTGAGCCTTCTAGCTTATCTTGCAGGTTTTTCAGCTTGCCTTTAGCCCGGACACAGTGCAGTTCACCCTCTGAAATAGTGGCAACGCCCGCAGAGTCGTAGCCGCGATACTCTAGCTTTTGCAAACCTTCTAGCAGAATGCTGCTAGCGGGTCGAGTGCCAATGTATCCAACAATTCCGCACATGAAACTGACTCCTTGCCCAGTAAACTAAAGGTTATGTCGTCTAGCCTGTAGCGATTCAACGCAACGCACTTAACTGCTCAATAGCATACACGCTGGGGCTAAAGCCATGAATGATCTGGGTCAGGCTCTCCTGCAAAAGGTAAAGCCGATTACGAAGCAGTGGATTCAAATTGTCTCACAAGACCGTGAAATTAGCAGCGCTCAGCAGCTCACTCACACAGCCATCTTAGACAGCTTGCCGCAGGTGCTAGAGGGCGTGGCGACCCTGCTCAGCGAGGCTATTCGAGATGACTTGAACGGACTAGACGACAACAGTTTAGAACACGGCGTTGTCCGTGCTCAGCAGGGCTTTGATGCCTCTGAGATTGCCCGTGAATATCGCATCCTGCGGGAAGTAATTTTTGTAGCGCTAGAAGCTGATTTGCTCACCGGAACGGCAGTAGAAGTTTTGCAGGCTACTCGCAGCATCAATGGTGTCCTCGATCGCGTTATTGTTTTAAGCTTGGAGAGCTATATCGAACAGCGCCTGACGAAGCTAGCCGAAATTGAAGAGCAGCTAGTTTTAACTGGACAGGAGCTAACTCGCCTAGCTCAAATTCATCAAGAGCAGCTTTCACAGCTAGCTCACGAACTCAAAAATCCGCTGAACTCAATATTGGGTTTTTCCAGCCTGCTGTTAAAAAAGTTTCAGAACCGTACAGAAACCGGAGAGGGCAATCCCGCTGATTTGCAGAATATCGAGCGCGTCATTCGCAACGGTCGTCATATTCTGGCGATCATCAATAACAGCCTGGATATGGCTCGCTCGCAGCTGGGCACCCAGCAGTTAGACCTCAAAACCCTGGCGCTGCGTGAGTTTTTAGACGATCTGGTAGCTAACACGCTGCCGCTGGCCCAGCGTAAGCAGCTTGTTGTCGTGATGGACTGCGATCGCACTCCGGCTGCAATCACCACCGACGCGGTGCGGCTGCGACAGATCATTAGCAATTTGCTCAGCAATGCAGTGCGCTATACCCAAGCCGGAACCATTCGCGTCACCTGTGAACAGCCTGATGCGCAAACTTGGTTGATTGCGATCGCAGATACTGGCATCGGTATTTCTCCAGACATGCAAAAACGTATCTTTGAACCCTACTTTCGAGTCAGCCCAGCCAGTAACGAGATCGAAGACGGTACAGGCTTAGGACTGGCTATTGTTCATCGGTTAGTGACGCTGCTGCAGGGTAAAATTGACCTAGTTTCTGCACCTAGCCAGGGTTCTACATTTACCCTGACCTTTCCGCTGGTGCTGACTGCCCAAGAGCGCGGCTGAGCAATCATAGAAAAACGATTAGCCTCAAAGCCGCTTAATAATCTAACTCTTCCTCATACTCGGTCACTTTCTTCTTCTGCGGCAGATTGACCGGGGGGGCTTCGTAGGGTTCTGGGACGTCATCGTCAGACCAAACATCTCCGGTGACGTCGTCATCCTCAGTTTCGTAGGTAGCATAGGTCTCCTGAGGCGGCGTAGCATCGCTCCAGTTATCTTCCTCAAGGTCATCCGCATAGGCTTCTAGCTTCGCTTCCTGGCGCGGCATTGGGTTCATTGGCAACGGCTCAGACTGATTCCAGTCGTCATCGCTCCAGCGCTCCTCAGTCACTGGCGGTCGCTCACGCAGGGTCTGGTCAATTGGCACCTCTGATCCAGAAGTCAGCTGATTAGAGGTAGAGACCGGCATCATGTAGGCATCTTCGGCGTCCCGCTCCCAAGGGGGGCTACCAATACCCAGACGCTCCAGAATGCCTACGGTTACCTGTACCAGCTTTTCTTCAGCCCCTTCAAACACAATCAGGCGATCGGGGCCACTGCTGACAATTTCATCAATCGGTAGCTCATAGGTGCTGACGACCTGATCGGGAATTTGAGGCAGGCCCAGGGAGGCAATTACCAGGGACTCAATCTTACCCGTCACCATGTCAAATTTGAATCCACGGACTCGACCTAACGATTCGCCCGCTTCAGTAATCACTTCGCACCTAACCAGAGTGCTGTAGGGCGCGATACTGATGTCATCTTCGATCGCGTCCTCATCGTCTACCAAAATCACATCACCGATTTGGCGAATACTGCTGAGCAACATTACCTGCTCAGTGCTAGAAACGACGCTAGAGAGAATGTTTTCTCGCAGTCCTAGCGCCACCACTTCACCGCGATCGACATCTACCCATAGCTGGCTGATAATTCCCAGGCGCTTGCCGCCATTGCGGGTGATCACCTGCGTACCTAATAGATCGGAGCGTAGTCGGCTTTGTTCAAAAGTCATGTCGAGTCCCAATCACAAATCGGGCCATGAATACCTAAGTATTTAGACGTCCATCTTACCCAGGATTGCCATAAGTTGACAGAACTACATTGAAGCACTCTTTGGCTCAAGGTTCAGCCCCAGCACCTGGGTATAAGCGCCTCTTGCCTGAGTTACTCCAATAGTACGCTCAGACGATTCGATCATCGGACGTCGCAGGCTCACCACAATAAACTGAGCCTGCTGGGCCTGATGCTTGATCATTTTAGCTAATCGCTCTACGTTTGCTCCGTCTAAGAACATATCAACTTCATCAAAAGCATAAAAAGGAGAGGGGCGATAGCGCTGTAGGGCAAAAATAAAGCTCAGGGCCGTCAAAGATTTTTCGCCTCCTGACATTGAGGCTAGCCGCCGCACAGGCTTGCCTTTGGGATGAGCGACTAAATTTAGCCCGCCATTAAACGGATCTTGGGGGTCGTCAAGCTGCAGATAGCCATCGCCATCAGAGAGTTCAGCAAAAATTGTCTGGAAGTTTTTGTTAACTGCGGTGAAGGCTTCCTTGAATGCCTTGCAGCGCAGCGTGGTGAAGTTTTCAATCCGCAGCAGCAGTTCTGTGCGCTCTTCTTCCAGGGTGGTCAGCTTTTGGGTGAGTTCGCCTAGGCGCTCCTGGGTGCGGTTATGTTCTTCTAAGGCCAGCATGTTGACAGGCTCCATCGCCTCTAGCCGCTTTTGCAGCGATCGCACCTGCTGCTGTAGCTTCTCCAAATCAGTATCGGGGGGCACTACAGGCAGGGGGTCGGGCAGTTCTGCCGACTGGAGGGCGAGGGCTTGCTGGCGCTCTTGACGCTGCTGCTGCCGCTGCTGCTGTACCTCTTGAAGCTTTTGGCGCTGCCAGTCGAGCTGCTGCAAATCGACCTGCTGCTGTTTGAGCTGTCGTTCGGCGCGATCGCGGTTTGAGCGCTCAGCCGCCAGTACTTTATCGAGTTCAGCTAGGGCCGAGCGGGTGCAGATAATTTGAGCGTCGAGGGCGGCTTGCTGTTCGGATGCGGCTGCCTGCTGGTTGATTTGGGCCTGCTGCTGCTGGCGCTGGACGCGAATTTGGCTTTGGGTTTGCTGTAGTTTTTCCTGCAGGCGCTGCTGCTCAGTTTGCAGCGCTTGCTGCTGCTGCTCTGTTGCTCTAACCGCTTGCTGACATGCTGCTAAGTGCGTTTCAAGCTGGCGAACCTGGGCCTGGGCGATCTGCCATTCGCTGTGAGTTTGAGACTGCTCCAGTGCGCTCAGGGCCTCTCGCTGGGCTGCAATCTGTGTTTCTAGGGCAGGCATGGCCTCACTCAGGGTTTTCAGCTCGCGTTGGGCTGTGGTTAGCTCTTGCTGTCCCTTTTGCTGCTGCTGCTGTGCGGTCGCCTGCTGCTGCTGAAGCTGCTGAAGCTGACTGTTGGCCTGCTCGATCTGGAGCTGCTGTTCACGGTAGTGCTGTCTGGCTTCTATGAGAGCCTGAGACTGTTGCTGGTGGGCTTGGTGGGCCTGATCAAGGGCCTGCTGACAGCGCTGCAGGACTTGCTCAATTTCCTGTAGGCGATCGCGCAGGGCGATCGCTTCAGCAGACTCTGAGGCTTCAACCGTGCCAAAGTGTAATCGGCCCTGACGTCCAGGCAGGCTGCCCCCGGTCATAGCGCCGCTGGTTTCTAGCAGTTCGCCGTCCAGAGTGATCATGCGAAACTGCCCCAAATGACGACGGGCAGCGGCCAGCTGCTCAAACACTAGCGTATTGCCAAAGACATAGGCAAACACGTCAGTATAGGCTGGCTCACAGTCAATCAAATTAACGGCATAGTCTACCATGCCTTCTGGCCGCTTCCAGGCAGGAACAGGGCTAAAGTGCGGCACGCGGATAGCATTTAGCGGTAAAAAGGTGGCCCGTCCGGCCCGACGCTGCTTCAGCAGTTCAATGCCAGCGGCAGCAACGCGGTCATCTTCGACCACCAGATAGCCCAGCCGACTGCCTGCGGCAATTTCGAGCGCTAGCTGATAGCGGGGGTCAACCCGGCCTAGCTGAGCCACTAGGCCACAGACCCCTGGCAGGCGCTCGTTTAGCAGCACCTTGGTAGCCTGGGTTCCCTGGGTTTCTTGCAGAGCCTGGGCCTGGGCTTCTAGCTTGTCAAGCTGGCGCTGTTTGTCGCGCTGCTCCTGCATCAGGCGATCGCGGGTTGCTTGCTGTACCTGATGTTCTTGCTCGGCAGCGGCAACGGCCTGGGCCAGGTTTTGGATGTGCTGTTGGGCAGCGGCCTGCTCGGCGGCAGCTTCAGAGGGAGGGGCAGCCGATTGAATGGCGTCTACTAGCGATTTCAGGGTTTCGCTTTGCTGCTGTTGCTGTAGGGTGAGCTGCTGAATCCGTTCCTGCAGCCGTACCTGAACGGCCTGCTGGGGGGCTAGCTGCTGCTGCAGGTGCTCTA
The DNA here is from genome assembly GCA_012032345.1 of Leptolyngbyaceae cyanobacterium RM1_1_2. Taxonomy (GTDB): domain Bacteria; phylum Cyanobacteriota; class Cyanobacteriia; order Phormidesmidales; family Phormidesmidaceae; genus Sphaerothrix. Next base: position 79,813 of record JAAUQI010000017.1, read on the forward strand.
GCTGATGGCGATGTTGGGTTTGAGCCTGCACCCAGGCTTGGGAAGCATCGGCGATCGCATCGGTAGCGGCCCGACACTGATCTAGCTCAGTTTGGGCGATCGCTAAAGCCTGCTGGCGACTGGCCAGGGTCTGCTGCAGGGTTTGACCTAGCTGCTGCTCAATCTGCTCTAGCGATGCCAGATAAGTCTGAATACTGACCTGAACCTGAGCTAGCTGTGCGCTGATTGACTGGCTAGCGGCGGTCATTTCCGCCTCTTGCCGCTGGAGCTGACGGCGCTCGGCTTCCTGGGTCGCCAGAGTAGACTGCAGGGCTAGGTGATCCTCTTCGCCTAGGGCTTTAACCCGCTGGTTGAGGGTCGCTAGGGCCGCAGTTGCCTGCTCAATAGTCTGCTGCAGGGCTTCAATGTTTTGGGTTAGCTCAATCTGCTGGCGATCGCCTTGCTCAATCTGCTGGTCAATCTGTTGAATTTGCTGCTGCAGCCGCTGCCAGCCCAATAGCGTTTCCCACAGCAGCCTTTCCTGAAGCTGAGCTTTGAGCTGCTGGTATTTTTCAGCTTTTTGCCGATCCTGAGCCAGTCGCTCTAGCTGCCCGTTTAGCTCTCTTTCGACAATGCGAAACCGCTCTTCGTGATCTTTGACCGTGTCTAGCTTTTGCCTGGCCTGATTAATTTTGCGATCGAAGGCCGCCACCCCGGCCATCTCATCAATTATCTCTCGCCGCTCGCGCGGATTCATTGAAATAATGCTGGTGACATCGCCCTGCAGCACGACATTGTAGCCCTCTGGATAAATTCGAAAGCGCTGTAGCTGCTCATGGAGCTGGCTTAGCGTGCAGGCTTCACCGTTGATGTAATAGTTTGAGGTGTAGGTTCCCTGAGTTGTTACCCGCAGTCGCCGGGTAACGCTCCACTCTTGGGTGGCCGATAGAGGCATCATCGGGGCTGAAGCTTCACTATGACCGTTATTGAGCCGATCAGCGGCCTCTAACTCGACCTCTTGGCTCAGCAGATCCACCCCGTCGCTAATGTCAAAGGTGGCAGTCACGACCGCCTCAGCTGTAGCTCGACGACTGCTGTGATTTTGATTGACTAAATCTGGCAGGCGCTCAGCCCGCATTCCCTTAGAGCTAGACAGCCCTAGCGCAAACAGCAGCGCGTCTAAGATGTTGGATTTACCAGAGCCATTTGGCCCTGAAACAACGGTAAAACCTGGCAGCAATGGAATTTTTGACGTGCCACCAAAAGACTTGAAATGAGATAGTTCGACGCTCTTGATATGCACTGGCTAGCTGTTATCCGCAGTGCGTACAGATGTACCAAACAATATAGCACTGTAATAGGTAGTTTTATCAAAAAATGACCGCGATCGCACTCAAAATCCTTAAATCTCATGATTTTTAAGGTTTCGGTGCAAAATTAAGCCAGGATGAAACAAATGAAGTGTCCGAACCTAATGCTTCAGAGAGGCCAGACTTTGTGCTACCTGCCGAAACCAATCTGCGTCAGCCCGTCCTTCTAGGCTTTGATCCAGGGCGAGATAAGTGCGGTATTGCCGTTATGGGCGTTGATCGCATTTTGCGCCATCGGGAAGTCGTAACTGCTGCTGCTGCCCTCGATCGCATTCAGACACTGCAGCAGACCTTTCCGGTTTCAACTATTGTGCTGGGCGACCAGACCACTGCTAAGACCTGGCGCAAAAAACTCATGGCCCTGCCCAACTCTCCGCGCATAATCATGGTAGATGAACGCAACAGCAGCCTAGAAGCCCGCGATCGCTACTGGCAAATCTATCCGCCCAAGGGGCTACAGCGACTCTTGCCCCAGGGTATGCGCAATCCCCCCAGCCCCATTGACGACATTGTCGCCATTTTACTGATTGAGCGCTACCTGAATCGGCTAACAAGCTAAATCTGCGCTCGAATGGTAAACGAATAATCTCCGCCCGGTTCTAGCTGGTAATCACACTGTTCTAAAAAACGATTGAGCGGTTCTCTAATCAAGGCTCTACCTAAAGAAGGCTCTACCGTGAGTGCGCCCTGACGAAAGCGCCACTTGAACTGCCATTCATAGTTGTTTGCCCTGACTTCTCCTTCAATCTTGCCGTGCTGCCAAGACTGATGGGTAATCCGAACATAGGCGGTAGTCTGAGGAAGACGCTGACGGGTCACGGCACAATAGCGGTAACTTAAACATCACAAGATGAAAGACTCTACCCTAAACCACGATCTCAGCCGTAGGCGATTGCAGAGGGTCTATTAGCTTAAGATAACGACATGCTGGTCTAGAGATCTAGCCTTCAGACCAAAAAAGGGGGGAGAACGGCGGTTCGCATCGGCGTTTTCTACTAATGTCTCTCAGCAGCCTCTATTCAAACAGCCCTTAAAGGCGGTAGCCTATGGGAAAGGACGCACTCATCCGAATCAAACTTCAGCAGCCCATTTTGCTGGTCTAATCTTTTACAAGATGTTCGGTTGTAGCGCTGTCCTGACAGCGTTGAGATTTCTGGCTGGAATTTGCGCGTGCCCAAAGTTGGCATCATCTACAACGATATCAAGCCTGCAGCCTGTCAAGTTGCTAAAGATCTTCAAGATAAGCTAATAGCCCAAGGCTATGAGGTTTTCACGGCGACAGGTATGGGTGGCCTGCTGGGTTATTCTGCCCCGGATCACCCCATCTGCCATACGCCTATTGACAGCCTAGCGCCGCCTGAGTTTGACAAAGAAATGGCTTTTGCCATTGTGCTTGGCGGTGACGGCACGGTTTTATCGGCCTGTCGGCAGACAGCGCCTGCTGATATTCCACTGCTAACCGTCAACACCGGACATATGGGATTCTTGACGGAAGCCTATCTGAATCAGCTACCGTTTGCTCTAGAGGCCGTTTTAGCCAATGAATATGAGATTGAGCAGCGGGCTATGCTGGCCGTGCGGCTGTTTCAAGACTCGTCCCTAATTTGGGAGGCGCTGTGTCTCAACGAAATGGTGCTGCACCGAGAACCGCTCACGAGTATGTGCCATTTTGAGGTTGCCGTGGGTCGTCATGCGCCTGTGGATATTGCCGCTGATGGCATTATTATTTCGACGCCGACAGGTTCGACCGCCTATTCGCTCTCAGCAGGTGGCCCGGTGATTACGCCAAACGTGCCTGTGATGCAGCTGATTCCAATTTGTCCCCATTCCCTCGCTTCGCGTGGCCTGGTTTTTCCAGATACAGAACTGGTCAAGATTACCTCCGCCAATCCCGATCAGCTGGTGATGGTGGTTGACGGCAACGGAGGCTGCTATGTTTCACCGACAGACCGGGTGCAGGTGCAGCGATCGCCCTATTCGGCTAGGTTTATTCGACTGCAGCCGCCAGAGTTTTTTCGAGTCTTGAGAGAGAAGCTAGGCTGGGGACTGCCCCACATCGCAAAACCCACTTCAGTTGAGATACCGTAGGCCAATGAGTATTAATTCTTATTGACAGAACCCCCCTGAATGTTTGTTCACAGACAGCAACCTGAGCTAGATTGAGAACGTTCTGATAGTACAAACGGCGTTTTGTGATTGAGCAACGGCTTCAACACCGCCTAGACGGTTGGGTTGACAATGTGAGTTGGGTAATGTCGGACATCAACCTCTTTGAGTAATGCATGATGAATACGTCGGCAGATTCAGTCCCCTGTGTGTTGCTGATAGAAACTAATCAGGATTTGGCAGCTCACTTGTCTAATGACCTCAGAGAGTTTGGCTACGAAACAATCGTTGCCTATGACGCTGCTTCGGGCCTTGAGCAGGCCCAGACGGCTCAGCCTGCTCTAATTGTGATTGACCGTCTTTTGGGGGGAGAATCGGGACTGGATCTGTGCAACCATCTGCGATCGCAAGGGCTGCGCGTGCCCATGTTACTAATGATGGCGAAGGAATCTTTAGCCGATCGCATTGCCTGTTTAGAGTCAGGGGCCGACGATTACTTCTTGAAGCCCTACCGCTCTGAAGATTTCCTCAAACTGGTACAGCTATATCTACAGCCCAAGTACGTCAGCAACGAGCGACTACGCTTTGGTGAACTGACGCTGGATCTGGCGAGCCGCACCGCTACACGCAACGAGCGGGTAATTGACCTAACGATGAAAGAATTTGAGCTGCTGAAATACCTGATGGAGCACCCACGAGAGGTGCTCACCCGTGAGCAAATCCTAGAAAATGTTTGGGGTTATGATTTTATGGGTGAATCTAACGTCATTGAGGTGTATATTCGTTACCTGCGGCTGAAAATCGATGGCGAAAATGAGAAACGCCTGATTCAGACTGTTAGGGGAGTTGGTTATGTTTTACGGGAGGCGTAGCCGTCAGCCGTGCGCTCAGGCAAATTAACCCAAGTCGTTTTTAGGAGATAGCGACCAATGGCTCAGATCCGAGGCTGGCTATGTGGACTGTGCTTTTTACTCATGAGCTGTTCCTCTAATTCCATGTCTTCATCCGAAACGCTGCCTGAAATACCTGTGGCTCCGGCGGGTTCTGCTACCGAAACTGCTTCTGATAGCTCGGCGCTGTTGCAAATGATTTGGGTCAAGTCTTGCCCCTAACGGCGCAGGCAGAACTGGAGGGTGAAATGATTCAGCTAGAGGTGGCAGTAACGCCACAGCAGCAGGCGTTAGGTCTGATGTACCGGGCTGAGCTACCGCCCGATCGCGGTATGCTGTTCCAGTTTGAGTTCCCCCGTCCTGCCAATTTTTGGATGAAAAACGTGCCTGTGCCGCTGGATATGGTGTTTATTCGGCAGGGGGAAGTGCAGGCGATCGCGGCTGAAGTTCCCCCCTGTATGAGTGAACCCTGTCCTACCTATGGGCCTGGTCAGTTACTGATTGATCAGGTGATAGAGCTACGGAGCGGACGTGCTGCAGAACTGGGCTTAGAGGTAGGAGATACTGTGGTTATTACAGTCCTCTCCGATACTCCCAACTGACTGACAAAAGTTCCTCAGTGGTTGGATAGCGCGAGTCAACCAGCTGATAATCTCTCTGATAGCCGCTCTGATCGCTAGAGTTCAACAGCGACTCAGCCTCAACCGATACTCACTGCCAGAGGGTTTTTGCTAAAAAGACTCAGAAAGCAAATCTGTTTTTTCTATCTTTTTATAGAAGCTTTGCTCCATCGCGAGTCTGATTAAAATTACCTTAAAGTGTAGGACTCTTAGTCTATTCAAATAGCACTGATTTTGGTACCTTAGCTGCACATCTAAAAAAGAAATTATAGAAATCGCATAGAAGGTATTGCCGTACCACGCGGTTGGCTTAGGCAGGTTTTGAGAATTCTATAGAATTTCTTAGGTTTATCTCAGCCGACCGAATCACCTGTAGTCTAAAAGACTCTGTGCTTTTTGAATTCAGCTCTTAAGTCCGCTACGGAGGTACTCAAGAGCTAGAATCAGTTTCATTAATAAAAAAGTTTTATTCAGGTAGAGGTGCAATCGTTATGAACCCCAAAAGTTATTCAAGACTGATCAGGTTTCTGCAAGAGGAGTTGGCGATCGCGCCTTCTGCCATCCAAGTTGCCCTGAGACGTGTGGAGCAAGATCCGGGGCCGCTGCCGATGATTTTGTGGCAGTATGGGCTGGTCACATTAGAGCAGCTAGATCAGATTTACGATTGGTTAGAAACGGTCTAGACTTTTTGCGGATATTGGTTGTGGTCATGGATAGCTTATTGAAGAGGCGTTGTCTGCGCAACGCCTCCTTGTTTTGGAATTTTGTTTCAGGATCTCAGGTGCGCTTTTAGCTAGCCATTAGAATTTTGCTAGCAGCGGCAATACCCGCCCCAGCCGCTGAGCCGTCAGCACCCAGTTCAAACAGAGTTGCCTCTAGGGCACCCACAACGGTCAAAATATCACGATCGCTAACAAAGCCCAGATGGCCAATCCGGAAAATTTGACCTTTGAGCTGGTCTTGGCCACCCGCTAGGGCAATGTTAAAGCGCTTTTTCATCACGCTGCGAATCTGCTCTGCGTCTACCTGCTGGGGCATGACGGCTGTTACCGCAGGGCTAGCCGCTGCGTCACTGGTAAACAAAGGCTGCCCCATTGCTCGCATGGCAGCGCGGGTAGCTCGCTTTTGGCGATCGTGACGAGCAAAAATACTGCCTAGTCCTTCTGCTTTCATCATTTGCAGGGCAGTTTGCAGGGCAAAGACAAGGCTAATCGGTGGCGTAAAGGGATTGCTATTTTTAGCAGCGGCTTTTTGATATTTGCCTAAATCCAGGTAGAACTTAGGCAGGGTTGCTTGTTCATATGCCTTCCAGGCTTTAGCACTGACGCTAACAAAGCCTAGGCCAGGAGGAATCATGTAGCCCTTTTGTGAGCCTGAGCCAACCACGTCTAGTCCTAGTTCGTCCGTTGGCAGATTGTAAGCACCCAGGCTGGTGACGGCATCCACAACAATCAGCGCCTCGCCGTGAGCTTTAACATGAGTATTGATGGCTTCAAGTGAATTGAGTACCCCAGTCGAGGTTTCACTGTGGGTAATAATCACCGCTTTAATTGCTTTGTCAGTGTCGGCTGCTAAGGCTTGCTGAAAGTCTGCCGGATCAAGCGGCTTGCCCCATTGCGCCGTGATGATTTGGGTGTCTAGGCCAAAAGCCTGACAGATCTGCGCCCAGCGATCGCCAAATTTGCCGTTTGAGCCAACTAGAACGCGATCGCCTCGGCTTAGAAAGTTAATGATAGCCGCTTCCATTGCGCCCGTACCGCTGGCACTCAGCACCAAAACGTCGTTCTGGGTCTGGTGCAGCCACTTCAGGTTTTCAGTCACTTCCCCCATGATTTCAGAAAATTCGCCGCTACGGTGACCAATGGGGTGCTTAGCCTGAGCCAGCAGTACTTTTTCGGGTATCGGGGTCGGCCCCGGAATCATCAGCATTAACTTGTTGTCCATAAGTGCCTGTGCAAAAACGACGCGACCAATCTTGAAAGAGCTGAGACTACCCATCATACCTGCTAGAACTTATGCAGTTGAATCGGTACAGTTTTTCAAGAAATTACTTTAGGATTGCGATAGCTGCGCTGTAGGACTGAATCTTTGCGACTGTGTCTGGCCTGCCCAGCATTTCTACCCAGCATTTTTACTTACTAAGGCGAGCATGGCTAAACTATCAGCAGATAACTCCGACAAGCAAAAAGCCCTGGGCCTGGTGCTCAACCAGATTGAGCGCAGCTTTGGTAAGGGCACGATTATGCGGCTAGGAGACGCCAGCCGTATGCGCGTAGAGACCATTCCAACGGGTGCCCTGACGCTGGATCTGGCACTAGGCGGCGGCTTGCCTAAAGGACGGGTGATTGAAATCTACGGCCCTGAAAGTTCAGGCAAGACGACGCTGGCACTCCATGCGATCGCAGAAGTTCAAAAAACTGGCGGCATTGCTGCTTTTGTCGATGCTGAACATGCCCTGGATCCCTATTACGCTTCAGTCTTAGGCGTTGATACTGAAAACCTGTGGGTATCTCAGCCTGACACAGGGGAGGCAGCTTTAGAAATTGTGGATCAGCTGGTGCGATCGTCGGCCATTGACTTAGTTGTGATCGACTCTGTTGCTGCCCTGGTACCTCGCGCTGAGATTGAAGGGGAAATGGGAGACTCCCACATGGGCTTGCAGGCACGGCTGATGAGTCAGGCCCTGCGAAAAATTACCGGAAATATTGGCAAATCTCAATGCACCGTCATTTTCCTCAACCAGCTCCGACAAAAATTGGGGTAGTTTACGGCAACCCCGAAACCACGACCGGCGGCAACGCGCTTAAGTTTTATGCCTCGGTGCGCTTGGATATCCGTCGGATTCAAACGTTGAAAAAGGCAATGAAGAATACGGCATTCGGGCCAAGGTCAAGGTAGCCAAGAATAAAGTGGCTCCTCCCTTTCGGATTGCAGAATTTGATATTATTTTCGGCCAAGG
>JAAUQI010000119.1 GCA_012032345.1 Leptolyngbyaceae cyanobacterium RM1_1_2
TGCCGTTGACCACCTCTTTGAACTTATCGCCTCATCGGGGTGCTCACCGCCTACTCTTTTGCCGGGATATTCTTGGGTTCCTGGAGGCTTTCTCATTTAGCCTTTCTTGTTGCTGTGACTAATTACTTCAAATTTATTGCTGTACTCAACTGCTTCTATATAAAGGCAAGAGCGCAACGAGCGATACGCAAAGGCAGTTCGGAAGTTTACCGCCGAAGACGCACGCATCAAACTAAGACAGGCGCTCATACCCCGTTTTTGAGACCAACGACGAGTAGAACTATCTAGTTGAGTCAATCCACTACAAACCAAAACGGTGGATCAGTCTGGGCCTAGTCAACAGGAATGACTGAGCGATCGCTTTCTAACTGATGCTTCAGAACGCTATAGAGTAGCCGGGACAGCTCTCGTCGCTGCAAGACCTGGGAATCTCTGGGGGTTTTGGCAAAAGCCTGTTCGTAAACATCAGGAGTAGCCTTTTTGAGCAAAAAAGAAAACTGCTCTCGCGTCATGGGGGCGTCAGGGGCAAAGCGGCCATAGCCGACCCCGGCTACCAAACCGTGGGATGACAGCGTTTCAATCATTTTATAGGCCCAGTGACCGCCGGGGCGTACATCCCAAAAGGAGGGAATTGGCGGCAGGCGCTGCTCTAGCTGTAGCAGGTTTGCCAGGGCTGTACACACCACGGCCCGCGTGACCGCCGCGTGGGGCCGAAAATGTAAATCCTCCTGACTCTCGCTGCGGACAATTTTGGCGGCTGCCATCACCTGAATAGCTTCAAAATCAGGATCGTCATGGGCCACATCATCAAACCAAAAAATTGGAATGCCGTTGCGGGCCAAAACCCCCTGGAGTGTTCGAACATGGCGAGTCTGAGTAGCCACTTCTCGCGGCGGTAAGCCCGTCCAGACAGCGTAGGTCGCTAGAAAACCGCTAGCTTCTCCAATCGCCCACTCGACCGGGTGCATGCGGTAGGCAGCGTTGGTGATGTGGCTGGTGCCGAGACTTTTAGAAGACAGTACCAGCCCGTCTGTCGCTTTCGGTACTAGGGCTGTCAAGGGCAGGGTGAACGGCAGCGCAATCACGTTTTTCCCGGTGGGGCTGACGTGGCCGGGTTCATCATTGCCGTGGAGGTCAAGGTAGTGATATTGCCCCACGCCCACGGTGTCATCAAAGCAGCGGGCGCGGGCCTGATTGGGGAAAAACGTCAGGGCTACATCTTCATGGCGAATGGTGGTCAGGGCCACGCCTCGTCGGGCTTCTCGAATGTAGGGTTCCAAAGCGAGGCCGTCTGCCGTCCAGGTGAGATCGCCCCGCAGCTTTAGGTTGGGTAGCCCGTGGGTTTGCAGGTAGTAGAGATAGGCCAAGGTGCGATCGCGGGCGCGCTTTAGGTGGAGCTGTTTTGCTTCTGGGTCAATACCTACCAGTCGCCCAGGCCGATAGTCATTGCCGCAGCAAAAGGCGCGATCGGGAGCGGATGAAGTCCCCCAGTTGATCACACTGATATCACCAGGCAGCACGGCTTTTTCATCCGGGCTGCGACGGGCCAGACGGCGATAGCGGAAAATGCCAAAGGGGCTAAAAAAGTCCCACTTTTGCCAGCCGCTGCGCTTGTCTTTAGTCCAGAAGCGTTCGATAAATTCGTGTGCCCCCAGCCAGAGGTCGCGGCCATAGCCAGCGGGTGCTTTAATTGGGCTGCTGTGTTCGAGCGAGGTATATTCGACCACTGCGTTCCAGGTGATAGACTGCTGGCACTGAGGTCGCGCCGTCTCCGGCAAAATAGTTTCGCCCGTTTCACTGCGGGCTTCCTGTCCCACCCGCGACTCGATTTTACCGATTTCTAGCAAATCCCCCAGATCGGTCGCTTCAATAACTACACTGGCTTTAACCGTAAAGGTAACACTGCGCTTGCGATCGCGGAAAACGACTCCAGTTATCCGACGCGGCTGGCCTGCAGGTGTTTCAGCTAGTACCTCCACCGCTTCGGCCTCTACGATTAGCTTCAGCTTTTTGCTGTCTAAATAAGGGACGATCGCCTCATTCATCGCCGTTGCCGCCACCACAGGCGTCACGCTCAAGGGGCTGACCCAGCTCCCACCGGGATTATCTACTTTACGGCCCTGTAACGGCTGCAGCGATCGCATTCGCTCTCGAAAATTGCGCTGAGCTTTTGAAATGGCAAACTGCTCACCTGCTAGCTGTAGCGTATTGGCAGCCTGTCGCAAGCGATCGCCGTCATCTGAGGCGGGTAGCGCCTGCGTGGTGAACTGTCCTCCCACAATGCGCTGCGGCTGCACCAAACACACATCCAGGTTGTTTTTCAGCGCGGTTAGCGTAGCGGAGTAGGCGGCTAGTGAACCACCGACTACCAAAATTGAGCAATTCAGGGTTGCACCACTGGCCAAGCGCGTAAACGCTGCCTCTGCAAACACGCCGTTGGACTGAGAGGGCATAAGGAAAATCTCGGCGAATAAGTTCAAGTTTGCCGATTTAGTCATCGATTTACCAGTCTTTTGAGCAAAAATTCAAACTGTCATCCTGCTACAAGTAGCTAGGCGCAATTAAATATAAAACGTTCCAATGGGTAATCTCCGGCGTTAGTGCGCGCCTCCATGCCCTCAATGACAGTCATAGCTAGGTCGTATTCGTTATCGAACATTTGACCTTTTGAGCGAGTTGCGTGCTGTTATAGGTGCGAAGCTCTTCATCCAAACATGTCGTCAAATAATCCAGGACAGTGGCATTGTCGAAAAATGTACATCAATCGGGAGTCTCTGGGCACGGTTCAATCCAGCCAGAGCATCCCCAGCAGTACCGTGATTGTCATGGAAACGCATTCTGCTTATGTAGGAGAGGGAGAAGGTTTAGTTCCCACCGGACTCAACAATGTGTTTATTCGAGCAAAACAAAGCGGCTGGAACGTTGAGCCGGACAGCGGTGAATGGCAATCTGCCTGGTATAGCCCGTCAGGATCGCAGACTGAATTTGAAACTTCTGTTTGTCGATAGAAATTCCTCAAGCACACCACGCGATGAGTACCGACAAGCAATCTCCACGTACTGCCCTAACCAAGAATTTAAGCAGCCTAACGTTCCGGCTGAGCGGCTGCAAATAACCTTTGCAACACCACCAAGATCTACCAACAGTCCGCTCCAGCCGGGTTGTTAGACAACTTGGCATACAATTACAGTATCTCTACGCATCCTAAGATATTCTTAACCCAACCCGTGATCTCAAGAGTAAAACACCTATATCTTCTTTGCCAAACCCCAACTCTTTGAGTAGCAATATTTCAACAAGAACTTTCAGCCTTTGAATATGCAGACGAAAGTCTTTTCCATAAACATCGCCATCATATCCATTTCCATGAGATAACTGATTTCTGGCTTTGACGATTCCATTAACAAACTTATCTCTAAGCTGACCATCTAAAAATACATTGAATGCGTTTTCTGATCTTTTAAGATGTTTAAATATTTCCTGTAAGCTTCTGCTTTTTAACAAGCTCATTAACTTTGCGCTTAAGCTGAGACTATTACTACTCCTTAATTTACTTTTCAACCATCCTTGATGTTCTTCTGGAGTATGGCTTATGATTGACTCTAATATCTTTGAATGTTCTTCTTCAGTTCGTTCTAGCTTTTTCAACTCTGGGTTTAGATCTTGTAATTAGTCACAGCAACAAGAAAGGCTAAATGAGAAAGCCTCCAGGAACCCAAGAATATCCCGGCAAAAGAGTAGGCGGTGAGCACCCCGATGAGGCGATAAGTTCAAAGAGGTGGTCAACGGC
>JAAUQI010000070.1 GCA_012032345.1 Leptolyngbyaceae cyanobacterium RM1_1_2
GTTCCAGACTGCTGTCACAGTTTGGGACTTAGGTGTCTGTAGGTGGTGTCAACACCTGCAGGCACTGCTAAGGTTCTCGAATTCTGCTGTGAGTTGGCTGCCCCTCGGGACAGCTTAGGGTAGAGCATAAGTGATAAAGGCGCTACAGTCAACTACGAGCTGCGTGGGCATCTTAGAAACCAGGTTTCTGTGGTCACATCAAGCGCCAAAAACCCAGTTTCTGCACCCAGCCGACCCAACTCAAAACTCAAAACTCCCCCCCCCCTCCAAACCGCGATCGCAACCTGTAGAGATCAATTTACCTTGGGTTCCGGTGTCGTCGTAACCTGATAAACTACCTATCATTATCAGATGTCCTCAGATGTCTTCTGGCCATCTGATTAGGCAAGTGTCGGCAGTGAAATTAAAGCTTGAGTCAAATGAGAGTCCTAGTTATTGGCGGTGATGGATATTGCGGTTGGGCGACGGCGCTCTACCTTTCTAACCAGGGTCATGACGTTGCCATTCTAGACAGTTTGGTGCGGCGGCATTGGGACATGGAGCTGTGCGTCGAAACCTTGACACCCATTGCTCCCATTCAGGCGCGACTGCAGCGCTGGCAGGATTTAACGGGCAAGTCGATCGATTTGTTTGTTGGCGACATCAACAACTACAGCTTTCTCCAAGGAGCCATGCTCAAGTTTGAGCCAGAAGCCGTCGTCCATTTTGGCGAACAGCGCTCTGCCCCCTTCTCCATGATTGACCGAGAACATGCTGTGCTGACCCAGGTCAACAACGTCGTTGGCACCCTCAACCTGCTCTATGTCATTCGTGAGCATTTCCCCGACTGTCACCTGGTTAAGCTGGGCACGATGGGCGAATACGGCACCCCCAACATTGACATCGAAGAAGGCTACATTACCATTGAGCACAATGGCCGCAAAGATACGCTGCCCTATCCCAAGCAGCCCGGATCTTTCTATCACCTCAGCAAAGTACACGACTCTCACAACATTCACTTTGCCTGCAAGATTTGGGGCCTGCGCGCTACCGACCTCAATCAGGGCATTGTCTACGGGGTGCTGACTGAAGAAACCGGGATGGATGAGCTGCTGATCAACCGGCTTGACTATGACGGCGTGTTTGGCACAGCTCTAAACCGTTTTTGCATTCAAGCAGCGATCGGGCATCCGCTAACGGTCTATGGCACGGGGGGGCAAACACGGGGTCTACTGGATATTCGAGATACGGTACGCTGCGTTGAAATTGCGGTGAATAACCCGGCAGATCCGGGCAAGTTTCGAGTCTTTAATCAGTTTACTGAGATGTTCAGTATTGCCGATCTGGCAATGATGGTGAAGAAAGCTGGCAATGCGGTAGGGCTTGATGTCGAGGTCAAGCACTTAGACAATCCTCGGGTTGAGCTAGAAGAACACTACTTCAATGCCAAAAATACCAAGCTGAAAGATTTGGGCTTGGAGCCTCACTATCTATCAGACTCGCTGCTAGACTCACTGCTCAACTTTGCCGTCAAGTATAAGGCGCGGGTAGACGAGAAGCAGATTCTCCCCAAGGTTAAGTGGAATAAATAGACCTATTTTGGGGCGTGAAGTTCAAGCCTTCCCGCTCCTGCGTTCCCCCTTGCCTGCCCTGTTTTTGCCTATTACCCAGTTTTCAAACTCGTATGCGTATTGCCCTGTTCACTGAGACTTTTCTGCCCAAGGTAGATGGCATCGTCACACGCTTAAAACACACGGTTGAGCATCTGCATCGCCAAGGTGATGATGTTGTGGTGTTTTGCCCAGATGGGGGACTGCGAGAATATCAGGGATGTCGTATTTGTGGGATTCCGGGGTTTCCGCTGCCGCTGTATCCAGAACTAAAGCTGGCGTTTCCCAGGCCGCTAATTCGGGCTTATTTAGAAGAATTCAAGCCAGATTTGATTCATGTGGTAAATCCGGCTTTCTTAGGAATTTCAGGCATTTACTACAGCAAAGTGTTAGGCATTCCGCTGGTGGCGTCTTATCACACTCATCTGCCTAAGTACCTAGAGCATTACGGCCTAGGCATGTTTGAAGGCGTCCTGTGGGAAATTCTAAAAGCGATGCATAATCAGGCAGCGCTTAATCTCTGCACCTCTACTGCTATGCAGAGCGAGCTGAGCGCCCACGGTATTGAGCGAGTTGAGGTTTGGCAGCGAGGCGTTGATACCGATCTTTTTAGACCAGAATTGGCAAGTCAAGAAATGCGATCGCGCCTGAGCCAGGGTCATCCTGAGGCTCCGCTACTGCTCTATATTGGCCGTCTCTCTGCGGAAAAAGAAATTGATCGCATCAGGCCAGTGCTGGAGTCCATTCCGGGAGCGCGGCTGGCGCTAGTAGGAGATGGCCCCCATCGGGAGGAGTTAGAAAAGCATTTTGAAGGCACACACACAAACTTTGTTGGCTATCTGGCGGGCAAGCAACTGGCGGCTGCCTATGCTTCGGCAGATGTCTTTGTTTTTCCTTCTCGCACCGAGACTTTAGGACTGGTGCTGCTAGAGGCGATGGCCGCTGGCTGCCCGGTGGTGGCTGCTAACTCTGGCGGTATTCCCGATATTGTTACCAATGGCGTTAACGGCTTTATGTTTGATCCGCTAGACGAGCGAGGCGCTATCATTGCCACCGAGCGACTGTTTGCCGCCAAGACAGAACGAGAACTTATGCGCCGCAGCGCTCGGTTGGAGGCCGAAAAGTGGGGTTGGGCCGCTGCAACGGGGCAGCTACAGAGGTTTTACCAGGAGGTACTGGTTAAAGCTTCTATGTCGCTGGCCGCTTAGGGCAAACGAGCTGCTCTATAATCCCGGCGTGAAAAACCTGATCAATATTTTTGATCTTGCTACAGCGGGAGGGCAGTCTAACTGAGGCGTGCTACAAGGGTAGAGTGTTCCTACTCCTTGGCCCTTGGAGAGTTGTCTATCTGGCCTCAGCTTGGACTCAATAGCGGCTCTTTCTCGACCTGCTTGTCGCTTCGCTAAAAGCTAAGATGTCAGAGCTGCTGCCTGTGGGTGTCTGCTAAAAGTCGCCGTTGTGAATAGCTCATCCTTACTGCTGAAGGTAAACTCAGGCTGCGGATATCTGACTACCCCCGGACACTTAGCAATGACGGACTATATCGGTCAGGGGCTGTCCTTGATATTAGTGAGTAAAAGCGGCTAGAGCAAACGCTGTAAGACTATGCTGAGTGATTTTCTCAACTGCAGCAACATTGCGATCGCCAGTTTTCGACTGTTTTTGGATCATAGCTGGCAGTATGACTATTATTCTGCGGGTTGTGAAACCGTTTTTGGCTTTAGTGCCGACGAAATGATGCAGGACATCTGGTGGTCGCGCATTCCGATAGAGGATCAGCAGTCGGCCATTTTGCCCGGTCAAAAAAAACTGCTGGCGGGTGAGCCAGTCGTGATGGAATATCGCTTTCGCCATAAAGACGGCAACCTCCGCTGGATTTCCAGTCGCCTGACTTCAAATTGGGATGCGGCGGCTGGGGGCTGGCATGTGATGGCGGCAGATACCGATATTACCGAGCGTAAGCAGGCGGAGCTGGCTTTGCAGGAGCGCGATCGCCAGCTATCGACCCTGATCAGCAATTTGCCCGGCGTTGTCTACCGCTGTCGGAATGACTCATTTTGGAGCTTAGAGTTTGCCAGTCAAAGCATTGTTAATCTGACCGGATACACGGCTGAGGATTTTACCCGCGATCGCCGCGTCACCTATGCTGAGCTGATCCATCCTGACGACTGGCCCTCGATCCAGCAGGCAGTGGAGACCGCCGTTGAGCAGCAGAGTGCCTTTCAAATCACCTATCGCATCTGTACGGCTGCGGGAGTACAAAAGTGGGTTTGGGAGCAGGGCCGGGGCGTGTTTGCTGAAACCGGGGAGTTTCTGGCCGTCGAGGGCCTGATTTTGGAGGTTACTCAGCAAAAGCAAATGGCGTTAGAGCTGCAGCAGCTGAATCAGGCCCTAGAACAGCGCATCGCTGAGCGCACGGCGGCGCTGATTAAAAGCGAAACCCATCTGCGGCTAGCGCAGCGAATTGCTGGAGTCGGCAGTTGGGAGTTTGATTTGCGGTCTCAGCAGATTACCTGGACGAGGGAAATTTTTCGCATTTTTGGGCGGTCTACTCAGCTAGGGCCACCTTCCTACGAAGAACTGATGCACTACATTCATCCTGACGACCGCGATCGCCACAATCAGGTTATTCGGGAAGCTGCTGAGCAGTGCCAAAACTACGAAGAAGAGTTTCGCTTCTATCGGCCTGACGGCAATTTGGCTTATCTAAATGCGCGAGGAGAGGTCGTTCTCAATGATATAGGAGAGCCAGTTTCTCTAATTGGCACTGCCTTAGACATTACCGAACGCAAGCAGATAGAGGCGCAGCTGCGGCAGGTTAACCAGGAACTAACCGATTTTAATACCGTTCTTGAAGAACAGGTTGAGCAGCGCACTCAGCAGCTGCAGCAGCGAATTCTCTATGACGATTTAACCCAATTACCCAGCCGCGTCTTCTTACTACAGCATATCGCTCAGGCCATCCTCGACTGTCAGCAAGGCGTGTATTCGCAGTTTGCGCTGCTCTATCTAGACTGCGATCAGTTCAAATTGATCAACAGCTCACTAGGACATGATGTGGGCGATCGCCTGCTGATAGCTATTTGCGATCGCCTACAAACCTGTCTTTCGGCCCACGACCTGCTGGCTCGCGTCGGTGAAGACGAATTTTGTATTTTGCGTCTAGGTCTTAGCTCGGCAGGCGAGGCTGAGGCATTAGCCTCTCACTGCCTGAGTGCTTTGAGTGCCCCTTTTTTGGTGGGTGACTATGACACGTTTGTCAGCGCCTGTATCGGCGTTGCCATTGGCAGCACTGAGTATCAGCAACCTCAAGATATTTTTAGAGATGCTGACACCGCCATGTATAAGGCCAAAGCTAAAGGCAAGGGCTGCTATCAGGTGTTTGATCAGGTGATGCAGCGAACTACCGTCCGGCGGCTACATCTAGAGAATGACCTGCAGCGCGCCCTAAAACGAGAAGAATTTTGTCTTCACTATCAGCCAATTATCCACTTGAACAGCCAGAGAGTTTGGGGATTTGAAGCGCTGGTGCGCTGGCAGCATCCGCAGCGGGGGCTGATTGCTCCGGGCGAATTTGTTCCCTGTCTGGAAGAGACAGGGCTGATTGTGCCAGCCGGAATGCAAATTCTACGACAGGCTTGTCAGCAGCTGCGGAACTGGCAGAGGCGGCAAAAACCACTGACGCTCAGTGTCAATTTGTCAGTCAGGCAGTTTGCCCATCCGCTGCTGATTGCAGAGATTGATCAGATTCTAGCAGAAACTGGAGTTGACCCCAAAGGGCTGAAGCTAGAGATTACCGAAAGCGCCATTATGGACAATCCTGAAAGCGCTATAGCTTTGATTGAACAACTGCGATCGCGCCAGGTCAGAATTAGTATTGACGATTTTGGTACAGGCTACTCGTCGCTCAGCTATTTGCACCAGTTTCCCGTAGACAGTCTCAAAATCGACCACTCTTTTATCAATCGCATCGACCAGGCCAACAAAAACTCAAAAATTGTTCAAGCCATTAGCAATCTAGGCCATACGCTAGGCATGAGCGTGATTGCTGAAGGGATTGAAACATCAGCCCAGCTCTTACACCTGAAGCAGCTAGGCTGTGAATACGGCCAGGGATTTTTGTTTGCCAAGGCCATGAGTAGCGCTCAGGTTAGTCATTTTCTAGCCCGATGCTAGCGGGTAGCTGTGGGCTGGGCGATCGCCAACCTTTCTAGCAAGGCTGATTTGTCCAGCTCTTGGGGTAACTGATGGGTTTGGGTCTGCCAGGTATCCCAGTAGGTTTCGAGCCGACGGGTTAGGGGCTTGGGCTTTTCGGCGTACAGGCGCTGGCCTAAAAATCGGGCAGCGGTTTGGAGTTCAGCCTGACGGTGGTCGATCAGGGTGATCAAAACCTCTAGCTGACTGTTGCCTTTGAGTCGTTTGGGCTGAGAGAGAATAAACTGGCGCAGCACGGCTAGATCGTGGTCATTGCCTAGACAGTCAGCCAGGGTGCTGGCTTCTGTGGCCCAAGCTTTCATCAGGTCGGGCCATAGGGGTTTAAGCAGGCTGAGGTCATACCACAGGTATTTAACCCGCTTGCGCCACTCGTGCATATTTTCAGGCGTCTTCTTTTTGTAGGCTATTTGAAAGGCTTTGAGGCCACGCTTATAGGTTTGCTTGAAGTTGGGTTCTAAAGCTGACCAGTCATTGTGCTTAAGCGTCCAGGTTTCAATGCGATCGCGGGCTACTTGCAGTTCAGATAAAACCGCCTCAGTCGCGTTTTCTTCGGCCACGATGTAGTGCTGAGTAGCTTCACTGTAGGCGTCTAGAGCTTGGTGAACTGAGCTAAAAGCTTCTGGCTCAAGAATGTCAGAAAAATGCTCCGTCAGAGCTTCTAAGGTGTTGATACGAACCTGGGCATCCCGGACTTCTGCAAGTTTTTGTCCGGCTGCTCTAAAGCAGCTATGCTCGCGCTGATAGACCGACTCTCTCAGCTCGCTGCGAACCAAGCGTACAACCGCCCGAATTTTCTTGAAGCGCTTACGAGCGTCGTGAATAGCTGCTTCTGGAGCGTCAGCGACGCGATCGCTAAGCTGGGCGATCGCTTTGTCTAGCTGTTCTCGCACAATTCGTTTGATGCCATCTGGTAGAGGTTCCTTCGCGGTTAGTTGATATGACATGAAGCTAAGTCAGACTGTAATGATAGGCTCTCTATTTTAACCAGATCTTAACCTGCTGAGACATAAGAATATATCGCTCCCTTGGCCGAAAACCTGTGGCCCGGTATAGGCGCTGCGATCGCGGGTTGTCTTTCGCCACTTCTAAGTGCAGTGCCTTGACGCCTAGCTGCTGGGCTTCAATTTGTAAATGTTCTAGAACCGCCGTGCCGAGGCCCTGCCCCCGACGTGAAGACATAATAAAAAACTCGTCAATAAAGGCATCGCGGCCCAAAAACTCAATACTGTAGCCAAAACACAGGGTAATGTAGCCAACGGTCTCTGCCGACTGCTGAATTAGCCAAATTCGCCCCGCTGTTTCAGTCTCTACAAGGAACAGCAAAGCCTGCTTAAGCGGTTCTAGCGGCAGTGAAATCTGCTCGAAAGCATGATAGTCCTGCACCAGGGGCAGCAGGACAGCTAAATCATCAGTCTGAGCGAGCTTCAGTATCATGTCCATCAGCCCAAAACACTTGATAGATCCTGGGCCGCGTAGAGAATTCGGATAATCTCTACGGCCTCCGGGTGCTCGAATCAGAATGCCTTTAGCCACATTCTATCTGCTCTAAAGAGCTAGCTGAGCGCGTTTTTGTATCCACCAATCTTCTGTCAGCTCAATGGACTCGCCGCTTTCAATACCTTCTGCTAAAAGCGCTTCAACCAGCACCTGCTGAGCGATACGCGTTTGCTCTTGCAAAATCAGATGGCATTGCCTGGTTTGAGCTGTCCTCTAGCATGTCGTCAGACACCCTTTGCCAGTTCAATGCAGGTCGTCATCGCAGCATCCGTTTTAATCGCCTGAGAATCTAGGTGGGTGAGCGTGGCCCGGTAGCCGCGATCGCGCAGTCGCTCAATCAGGCGATCGCGGCGGGGAATATCTGTCTGGCCATGTCGGCCAATTTCGCCCAGGGCAAAATAATAGGGCGGTAGATCGGCCTCTGCGACCATAATCTGCAGCAGCCTCACCCGGCGCGGCCAGTTCCAGTCTTGCGCTAGCTGCACCATTTGCTCCAGCAGAGCCACATCGTGTAGCGGGCCTAACCACAGGGGGCCGCTCAGGGTCAGAGGCCGCGAGGCATGGGCCTGACAAGCTGGACAGCGGGCATCCCCCAGCCTGCGCCAGGAAACGGTTTCATAATGTCCGCAGCCGTGACAGTAGCCCAAAAAACCATAGTTTTCAGCGACCCAGGGCTGATCCAGCACCAGCCGCAGCATCACCCGATGCACCGAACCGTTGAAGAGCGAAAAGACAGGCTGTACCTGCATACCCTTAGCAGTTGCCTGCTGCAGGGTTGCTCCAATCAGCAGCCGCAACCCCTGCTCGTGTACCGCAGGATGGGCGCGGGCACAGGCTCCATAGATTTGCACACTCTGATCGACATTGTGACCGCCTGTGGTGCGGGTATCGGTATTGGTCAGGTAGAGCAGACCGCCGACTTTAGTAGCCCACAAACCTGTCTGCAGAAAAGGAGTAGGACTGCCAAAGCTGTCGATATCGACTAGATCATAAAAGTCTCGCTGCTGATAGCAGCTAAAGAAAATTTGGTTGGCATCTTGCTGGGTGATGCGGTAAGAGCGAGGTCGCATACCCAGAGACAGATTTTTGACTAGCGTCGCCTGTACTTCTGGATTAGCTTCGTTGGCCCAGATCCAGTCGGCCTCGGCTTCAAGCTGATAGCGCAGGGGACGTACACCGCAGCCGGTCATGGCATCGAGTACGCGGAGCTGACCGTGCTGCTTTTTGTAGAGCGCTGCTGCCAAAATCGCCAGATCCCGCCCTACCTGACTTTGAGGACGGTAAAAAGCGTGAGCGACGTTGAAAAAGGCTTTTCCCTCATGGAACCAACCTGAGTCCGGCTTCATGTGCGACTCGTTTCTAAAACCTGGGCGATCGCAGTTTCTAAGCTAGCCTGATCTAGCGTCGTTAATATAAAAACTTCTTGAACCGCTTTGGCTTTGCGGGCAATTAGCTTGAAGCCGCCGCGAATTGGCACAGATACCTTAATTTGCAGCTTGGGAATGTGGGATCGCGTTGTTTTGATCTCGCCTGGGGTAATCGTCCGAATATCGCCCACTCTTAGCAGTTTCTCCAAGACAGGAATAAGCTTGGGAATGTGAGTAGAGTGATTCCAGACCAGTCTACCGTCAGACGATTTCCCCATACAAATACCGCAATAAACAACAGCAGACTAGGCCCGTTCTAGAGGGGCCATCGTCAGTCCGGCCCGACTGAGCTGGCTGTGGTAGAGTTCAGCCTGCTCTAGAGGCCCCATCCAAACAATCGCCTGTCCTTCATTGTGAATTTGATGAGCCAGTTCCCAAGCGCGATCGCTCGACATGTTGGGGACATACTTGGTCAGACATTCGACCACGTGCTGAAACGTGTTGAAGTCGTCATTCAGCACGATGATTTTGTAGTTGGGATAGGGTTTTCGGGTAACCTGGCGAGATCGTTCTGGGGCGATGGTTGGAGAGGAGGAAGCCGCTTTAGGTGCCACCGAAGGTACCGAAATCATAGTCACAGTAGGTTATTAAAGTGTTAACGAAAATTCATGGGCAAATGTGTTCACTCAGGCTATCGAATCTTGGGGCCTCAACCGCAAGGTATCAGCAGAGCCAGAGCTAGCCAGAGGGTTGCTGCTCTCGCTGCCACAGCTAATCAATAGCTAGCCGCTACCTGTCGCTCATAAGACAGCGCTGGGATGCTCCCAGTATAGTCGCTGCTGTCTAGGTTGAGATTGAAACCTGCTAGGCGATCGCCCACTGCACCAGAGTTCTGACGCCGTAGCCTGTGCCACCGGGATTGTTGTAGCCGCTTTCTTTTTCTGTCCAGACCGGGCCAGCCACGTCTAAGTGCGCCCAGGCTGTCTCTTTAACAAACTGCTGCAAAAAAAGCGCTGCTGTGATCGCGCCGCCGGGGCGAGGCCCGGTATTTTTCATATCGGCAACGACTGATTTGAGGCCGTCAAAATATTTTTCTTCTAAGGGCATCCGCCACAGCTTTTCCCCTGCCACCTCAGCCGCCTGCACAATGCTATTGGCTAGCTCATCGTTTGGACTCCACAGTCCAGCAATATCGTCGCCTAGGGCAATCAGGCAGGCTCCGGTCAGCGTTGCTAGATCAAGCACGGCATCAACCTCTAGCTTCTCAGCAAAGACCAAGGCGTCTGCCAAAGTTAGACGGCCTTCGGCATCGGTATTGTTAACTTCGATAGTTTTGCCGTTAGAGGCTGTGAGAATATCGCCGGGGTGCAGTGCCCGACCGCTAATCATATTTTCGGTGGCAGCGCTGATAAAGTGAACCTCAACATCTGGCTTGAGCTGAGCGATCGCTTTAGCCGCTCCCAGCATCGCAGCAGCGCCGCCCATATCAATTTTCATCATCTCAATGCCGCTGCCCGCCCCCTTGATATTGAGGCCACCGGAGTCAAAAGTCAGCCCTTTGCCGATGATGGCTAGCTTGCGACGGGCGGTGGCGGCGGGCTTGTAGGTCAAATGGATAAACTTGGGGGGCATGTCAGATGCCTGAGCCACGCCTAAAAAAGCCCCCATTCCCTGAGCTTCGCACTCAGCCTGCTCCAGAACTTCAAGCTCTAGCTTGTGGGCCTCGGCGATTTCTGTAGCGGTATCGGCTAAATAAGCAGGCGTCACCACGTTAGGAGGAGCAGACACCAGCTCACGGGCCAAAGTCACCCCGCTGCAGACGGCCTCGGCTTTGGCAATAGCAGCATTTTGATCTGCTAGCCCACCTGCCAGTCCTAGGAGAGCAACCGTCTCGATTTTGATGGTTGTTTTGTCGTCGGACTTAAAGCGCTTGTCCTGATGCAGCGCCAAAATTGCGCCTTCAGTCATGGCCTGAGCTGCCAGCTCTGGGGTGACTGAGCCAGTGACAAAATGCAGCCCTACGGTAGCGCACTTTTCTTTGTTGGCTAAGCGAGCGGCGACGGCAGCGGCCTGACGCAAAACCTCCGGGCTGAGCGCGGCTGTAGTCCCTAGGCCCACCAGTCCTAGCTTGCGAAACGGCCCCTCACTACCCACGCGAAGGCTGGCGCTGCTGCCTGTTTTAGCCTCAAACTCAGACTCGTCAATGAGTTCCTGCAGCAGCCCAGAGAGAGCGTCATTCAAGGTTGAGAACAGGTCGCTCAGCGGCAGGTCTGCTGTTGTCAAACCGATGACTAAACAGTCACCACTCCAGTCCAAACAGGTTTTGTTTAAGGCTTGAAAATCCATTCGTATATTTAAAGGTGGTGATGTGGGCTGGTCTGGCCTAAAGCCTTGTTTGGCCTCATGCTAAATAGAACGGCCAAACCCGCAGATGCAGATAATCTAACTTAGTCTGACGGGCAGGATGAGGTAATGCACAAAATCTTTTGCCTTGGATTGAACTACCGTAGCAAATTCATCCCCTAGGGCTATACTCGTCCTATCGAATAGTCCACAGTGCTCACCCATCTGCTTGACGATGCCAAACTGGGCCAGACTGAGCTTCTCCCCGTTAGTCCAGTCTACTGCAATTCCATAAAAGACAGGCTGACGCACCCGTGCGATCCCATGACCATTTTTTTGCTAAAACTGCTTAAAGAGCCAGAATCTACCCGACTCGCTGCAAGGAAAAGAACATGCTCAAGCATCTGAAGCCAAATCTACCCCTGCTGGCCCTCATCGGCGTTAGCACCCTGTCTCTGGGGATGCTGGTGGGGCTAGCTGACCTGATTGGCGGCTGGGGGTTGCTAAGCCGCTCCGGGCAGCAGGAAACGCCAGCTCGGGTGGCAACGTTGGAGCCAGCCGCAGATTCGGCGGTGCTGAAGCTGGTGCCGCTGCCGGCTGACAGTCGAGCAGAGCAGCTAGGGGCGATCGCGCAGGGCAAGACCAGCTTAGAGCAGGCTAGAGCGCGCTATCTGCTGGCAACTGACCTGATTAATCAGGGACGAGGCGGTGCCGCTATTGACCTGCTAGCTGGCTTAGAAGAGGAGTATCCGGCTCTAGCCCCCTATGTGCTAGTCAAGCAGGGACAGGCCCAGGCAGCAGCGGGGCAGTCTACCGAGGCTCAGCAGAGCTGGTCGCAGGCAGTTGAAAGCTATAGCGATCAGCCTGCGATCGCTGAGGCCCTATTTCAGCTGGGCAAGTCTGATTCCCAGTATTGGGATCAGGCATTGGAGAAATTTCCGGCCCATCCCCGCAGCCTGGAAATTGCCCGCCAGCGCCTGGTGCAGCCGCAGTCGGCAGATACACTGACCCTGCTGAGACAAATTGCCCAGTATGGCCTACATCTAGATGATGTTGAAGGCTATCTTGATCGCCTTGTGGCTGAGTATGGCAGTCAGCTACAGCCCGAAGACTGGCAAACCGTTGGCTTTGGCTACTGGGAAATTCAGCGCTATGGCAAAGCTGGCTCAGCCTACGCCAAAGCTCCCGCTAGCCCCCGCAACGCCTATCGCACAGCGCGGGGACTCCAGCTAGGGGAGCAAAAACGGCGGCGATCGCAGCCTATCAGCAGCTAGGGGCTCAGTTTCCAGAGGCTCCTGAAACCGCCGAGGGGCTGTTAAAGCTGGCCAATATGCTGCCGGCTGAGGCAGCAATTCCCGTTCTCGATCGCGTCATTGAGCGCTTCGCGGACTACGCTGCCGAGGCTTTGCAGCTCAGGGCCAGAGATCTCGATGCCCTCAGCAGCTCTGAGTCAGCAGCTCAGGCACGGCAGTCTATTTTGACTCAGCACAGCGAGTCAGAGGCGGCGGCTGAGCTGCGGTGGCGCTACGCTGAAAATGCGGCTGAAAAACAGGATCTAAAGGCTGCTTACAGCTGGGCGCGACAGCTCACAGATGCCGATGGAGACAGTGAGCTAGGGGGCAAAGCCGCTTTTTGGGCTGGCAAGTGGGCACAGCGGCTCGGCCAGTCAGAGGCTGCTCGGCAGGCTTTTGAGCAAACAATTCGACGCTACCCAGAGTCTTACTATGCTTGGCGAGCAGCCGCCAATTTAGGCTGGCCTGTAGGCGATTTTGAAACCGTGCGATCGCAGGTTTCAGAGATTGCGCTGCCGTCCCAGCGATCGCCTTTGCCTGCTGGGTCTGAGAGGCTACAGGAGCTGTATCAGCTCGGCCAGGATCAAGATGCCTGGAGCCTGTGGCAAAGCGAGTTTATCAATTTGCAGGAGCCTACGGTGGCGGAGCAGTTTACCGACGGCGTCATGCGTCTTGGCGTCGGAGACAGCCTTGACGGCATTTTTATGGTTTCGAGCCTAGCATGGCGCGATCGCCCTGAAGAAAAAACCCAGTACACCACTCTCAGGCAGCAGCCTGCTTATCGTCAGGCGCTTTATCCTTTCCCCTTTGCAGATCTAATCGAAGCTGGGGCCGATGAGCAGGCGCTGAATCCGCTGCTGGTGACAGCGCTGATTCGGCAAGAGTCGCGGTTTGAGCCTAAGATTCGCTCTGCTGTTGGGGCTGTCGGACTCATGCAGGTCATGCCCGACACCGCAGACTGGATTCAGGCGCAGACAGGTTTTGACAATATCAACTTAGAATCTCCCGCCGACAACATTAGGCTAGGCACCTGGTACCTCAACTACACCCACGCAGAATACAGCAACAACTCCCTCTTCGCGGTGGCAAGCTATAATGCTGGCCCCGGCAACATCGCTGACTGGATTGAGCGCAATAATTTTGCCGATCTCGACGAATTTGTTGAGCGCATTCCCTTTGCTGAGACGCGGGGCTATGTGGACTCTGTTTTTGGCGGCTACTGGAACTACCTGCAGCTCTACAGCCCTGCGATCGCCCAGCTGATCCAAACCAATGCTGAGAAACCGCCCGCGCCTCTGCCCGAACTCAAATGAGCGCCCTGAGAACGTAGGCTAGGCAAAGCGGCGATCAAATTGCGATCGCCTGAGTCAAGATACTTCATAATCTCGAAGCCATCCAGTAAGATAAGCACTAAACGCAACTGCGTGAAGATTTTGGACATACTGGCGTGGCTAATTTAGATTCAGATCAGCTAGAGCAACTGCAAGAAATTGGCACCTATCTCTACCAGGCTCGGCAAGAGCTATCGGCCTCTCTCGAAGAAATTGCGACCCGTATCTTTATTCGGCCCTTGCTGTTGAGGGCGATTGAGGAGGCCGATCCTGAACCGCTGCCTGAGCCTGTGTTCATTCAAGGCTTTATTCGGCGCTATGGAGACGCCTTAGGGCTAGACGGCCTGTCCCTGGCCAAAAACTTTTCCGTCAAGACGGCAGTGGCTCACTTGTCAGCAGCAACGCCTACTCCCTATGTCGATAGGCCGTTACCCCCTGCGCCAGCAATGCCTGAGATCAAGTCGTCATCGCCGCCAAAACGCCGTTCGCAATCCTTTAAACCAGCGCCGCTACTGGCAATTGGAGCTTTTGCTTTGGTTGTTGTGGGTGCCGTTGTCGTGCTGCCCAGTCTGTTGAATACGCCTGCTAATACCCCTGCGGATCCGCCCTCCGAGCCGTCCTTACCCGCGCCAGAAGCAACCGCACCTGAGAGCGCATCGGTGCCGCCCCCCGAATCTACAGCCGCAGCAGAACCTGACGCGATCGCCCCTGCCTCGCCAGTCAGCGTCAGTATTAACCTGACCGGAGATTCCTGGATGCGGGTAGTTGTAGACGGTCAGTCACAGTTTGAGGGACTTTTAACCCAGGGCACGCAGGAAACCTGGGAAGGCCAGCAGGAAATTACGATCACGGCTGGCAATGCCGGGGCTGTGTCGCTGTCAGCCAACGGTGAAGCAGCTGCTCCGGTCGGCAGTCCAGGCCAGGTTCAAACAGTTACTTTCACACCCGCCGCCGGTGAGTAATGCTTGAGGCTGTCCGAACAAATCAGAATTTCGCCCAGCGGATCCCCGCATCGGCAAACGCATCTCGATACAATATTGAGCAGTTGCCACTTTAAAAAAGCTCTCAAAATTTGCCATGACGCCTCCCTCAAATTTAGAGACAGCAGATAAACCGGCTGATCTCAAGCCACACAGGGCTGAAGACACCGAGCCAGAGGATGCTTCAAATGAGCTTGTTGATGACGTTGAGATGTCTCTCTTTGATCATCTAGAAGAGCTGCGGTTGCGTATTTTTTATGCGCTAATGGCGGTCTTTGTGGGGGTTGTGTTTTGCTTTGTCTTTGTCAACCGCATTGTCGAGCTGTTGGAGATTCCAGCTCAGGGGGCTAAGTTTTTACAGCTTTCTCCAGGAGAGTACTTTTTCGTTTCGATTAAGGTGGCAGGCTACAGCGGCATTTTGCTGGCCAGCCCAATCATTCTTTATCAGACCATTCAGTTTGTGCTGCCGGGACTCACTCGCCGCGAACGACGGCTGCTAGGGCCAATTGTACTAGGCTCCAGCGTTCTGTTTGCTGTGGGTTTAGGCTTTGCCTACATTGCGCTGATTCCAGCCGCTCTCAACTTTTTTATTAACTATGGAGCTGATGTCGTAGAGCAGCTCTGGTCAATCGATCGCTATTTTGAATTTGTGCTGCTGCTGCTGTTTAGTACGGGGCTGGCTTTTCAAATTCCGGTGATTCAGCTCATGTTGGGTCTGCTGGGAATTGTTTCGTCTAAGGTGATGCTGCAGGGCTGGCGCTATGTGCTGCTGGGAGCCGCTATTTTGGGGGCGGTGCTGACGCCCTCGACCGACCCGATTACCCAAAGCCTGTTGGCCGGAGCGGTCTTGTTTTTATATTTTGGCGGCATCTTTGTGGTTAAGGCGATCGGTCGTTAGGGTGAGCTGAACGCTGATGGAGTCGCTAAAGAATTAGGGGATTCATGAGCGCGATCGCGCTATGACCAGCCTGTTGCAAGCTTACTGAAGCTGTTATCAGCGGCCAGACTACCGCGCTCAGTGAGGAAGAACGCTAAAATCTCAGTAATTGCCCTGACCAAACAGGGATTGTCTTTTAGCGTCAAAAGTTGGGACAAGGAGCTAGGTGTGGAGATTAACTGTGCTGAAGCCTGCGTAAATGGCTGTGTACTGGGGGATGAGTGCCCCAACCTTGAGTACAAACAGCAGACCTCTCAATTCATTCAAGAAACTTCCCTGGATGACATTTTGAAGATGGCTGATGAAGCTGTCCGCAAAAAGATTATAGAACGGGCATCTCAGCCGCCTAAGTGGATCTTCCCTGACGAGCAGTTATAGGGGTGGCACACCTGCCTAAGGCCGCATTTGGTTTTCAGGATAGATAAAGGGCGCAGGCAGAGGCGATCGCGCTCTACCGGTTCTCAGCGCCTCAGCCGCACTCGGCCAGTAAGATTAACGAGGTACTTGTGAAAGTTGCTTTTATTGGGCTAGGGACAATGGGCGCGCCGATGGCAATGAATTTGCTCAAGGCGGGGCACGAAGTGACTGTGCATAATCGTACCCGTGAGCGGGAAAAACCACTGGTAGACGCTGGGGCTAAAGGGGCTGCGTCTCCTAAAGCGGCAGCAGCCGGATCAGAAATCATTATCACCTGCGTCAGCGATACAGCAGATGTAGAAGCAGTATTGGTTGGCAATGACGGCGTGATCTATGGAGCCTCAGCCAGAGCGATCGCGGTGGATATGTCTACCATTAGCCCAACAGCTACCCGGCAAATTGCCGAAAAACTCTCCCAGCAGGAAATTCACCTAGTAGATGCGCCTGTATCGGGCGGCTCTGAGGGAGCGCAGCAGGGGACGCTGTCAATCATGGTGGGGGGCGAGGCGGCGGACGTGGAGCAGGTGCGCCCGGTGCTGGGGGCTATGGGCAAAACCATTACCCACGTTGGCCCGATTGGGGCCGGACAGGTGACCAAGGCGATCAACCAGATTATCGTTGCAGGTACCTACTGGTCAGTGGCTGAAGGCATAGCAGTGGGCCTCAAGGCAGGCTTGGATATGGCAAAGGTGGTGCAGGCGGTGGGCGGCGGAGCCGCAGGCTCTTGGGGGTTAGCCCATCGCTCTGGCAACATGATCAACAATGAGTATCCGCTGGGCTTTCGGGTGCGGCTGCATCGCAAAGATTTGCTGATTGCGCTAGAAGCCGCTAGGGAACTGGGCGTGACGCTGCCGGTAGCGGCCTATGTGGAGCAGATTGAAACAGGGCTGATGGCGCGAGGCTATGGTGACGAAGACGTTTCTGCGATCGCTCGTAGTGTTAGAGAGCAGTCAGGGATTGGTTAATACCTGGGATTTGTCCTATTCGATCGCTGATGCAAGAGCGATCGCCTTGGCAACCCCCAATGCCTTCTGTCTGGGGTCTTTGCACAAATTTGCGATCGCCTAGAAACTCTACCTAAGCCATTTGCGCAGACTCTAGCGCCTGCTCCCTTGGGTAAATTTGCGGTTATCAGGTTTTTTACTTTTGCCCTCTACAGTCTTAATCAAGGTAGTCGAGCCAAGCACTGACGCTTTTGGCTACTGGCACTCTTGATGGAGATTCTAGAAATGTCTAAAGACTTAGGCGGTCAGGTTATGGTTCCGACTGTACCTACCACTGGCGGATTTGAAGATACGCTGCCGCTACCGCCCATAGCGGGTCGGCTGTCTGGCAAAGTTGCCATTGTTACCTGCGTAGATAGCCCTTTTAGAGCTGGCATTGCCCAGCGCCTGGGGATAGAAGGTGCTCATATCGTAGTCAACGGCAGCAGCGAGGAGTCTTTGCACCGGGTGGTTCGCTATCTGCGACGGAAGGGACAGACTGCAATTCCTTACCTGGGCAATTTGGCTCAGCCAGAACATGCTCTGCACTGCGTAGAGACTGCAATTCGCAGCTATGGGCAAGTTGACACCGTTGTTTGCGGGGCTGAAACCCCAAGCTGGTCTGCGGCAGACAATTATCTCATTAGCGAGTTCGATCAGGTGCTAGACATCCTGCGGGCGACCTTTCTAATGATTAAATATTCGCTGCCCTATCTGAAGCAAACCCACGGCAGCATTATTGCGATCGCCTCTGAAACCAGTCTGGAACATCCCGAGGCCGCTCCCTACGGTCTGGCAATGCAGGCTTGGATTACTGCTTTTATCGAACGTCTGAATCAGGCCCAGGCTAAAAACGACATCCGAGCACACTGTCTTTGCTCAAAGCTAAAGCAGTGGAATGCTGATTTGACCCCAGTAGACTCAGCTCAGGCGCTGATTCTGCCGCCGGAAGAAGTTTCTCGGATGTGTGTTTATCTGGCCTCAGATCAGGGGCGCGATGTCAGCGGTACTCGCTACTTCTTTGAGTCTCAAATGTTTTCTGGATTTAGAGACTAAAGTGATCTCGCTCATTCTCTCTGTGGCGATCGCCACAAACCCACTCGTAAAGCAAATTCATAGGAGATAATCTCATGTTTTTCAAAAAGACAACGATTCCACTGACTATAATGTTGGGCCTAGTCAGCTTAACGGCGGCCTGCCAGTCATCCACTGGCGACGACGCCGTTGACCCTGTGACCGAGGATAGCCCCACTGAACAGCCGACGACAGCACCTCCTGGTGAGGCAGTCGATCCGACAGCGGTACCAGAAGCTCCGGCAGCTGAGGGAGACACCCCGGAAACGCCCCCTGCAACAACCACTCCATAGTCCATAAATCGGTCCTTGGTGCGATACGTCGGCAATTGCTTTCTGGCTCAATAGCCTTAGCAAAGTGTTTTTGAAGCCATGCGAATTCTATTAGTTGAGGATGACGAGAGAATTGCCGACGCCCTAGCTGAGGAGCTAAGCGACCAGCACTATGTTGTTGAAGTGGCCTACGACGGTGAGGCTGGCTGGGATTTAGCAGATTCCTTTGATTTTGATTTGATCTTGCTGGATGTAATGCTGCCCAAAATTGACGGCGTTGTACTGTGCCAAAAGCTGCGCTCAAAAGGGAATTTAACGCCTATTCTGATGCTGACTGCACGCGATACCATTGGCGATCGCGTAGTAGGTTTAGACGCTGGCGCTGATGACTATCTGGTAAAGCCCTTCGACTTGCAAGAACTCTCAGCCCGAATTCGCGCCTTGATTCGGCGAGGTGGGGCTAGCGTGCCGCCGGTTTTGACTTGGGGTGAGCTAAATCTCGACCCCAGCACTTACGAAGTATTCCATCAGGGCGAACGGGTACCGCTTAGCCCCAAGGAGTACAGCATTCTGGAGCTGTTTTTGCGGCATCAGCGCCGGGTTTTTAGCCGCGCCCAGATTGTTGAACAGCTATGGTCTTATGAGGTGATGCCTGAGGAAGCGACCGCAAAAGCCCATATTCGTGGGCTGCGTCAAAAGCTAAAAGCAGCAGGCGCACCTGACGACCTGATTGAAACCGTGTACGGTTTGGGGTATCGATTAAAAGAAATTTCTAACGAATCCGTGTCTGCTAGCTGACAATAACTTTTGGGCAAGTGAAAGCTGTTTAGGCATGACGTTAAAGGATGCAAATTTTAGCGACGTACTATGTTTGAAGGACTGCGCTGGCGGCTGCTGACGGCTCAGCTCTTGGTGATGGCCTCTATTTTAGGCAGCTTTAGTTTGGGGGCGTATCTATTTTTTAGCCGTAGCCTCTATCAGCAGCTTGACAAGAAGCTACAGACTTTGGCGCAGGCGGCTTCACCTTCTTTTGCCGCTGTAGCGCTTAGCGGCGAACAGTATCTGACGCGGGTGAATGAAGTGCCTTGGCGCGATATTTTTAACCGCGATAGTCAAAGCCTGGAGTGGTTTGACAATTCTGGTGATCAGCTGACCCATTTTGGCAACCTGACTCTACAGCCCAAATTTGTCGTCGGGCCGCAAACGCTAACTGCTTATCCCAGTGCTCCCCAGGCTGAGCAAGCTGCGGAGCCTGTGAGAACATTTACAATTTCAGTTTTTGAGGACGGCTCTCAATTTGCTGAAGACAACAACTCCCGGCCAGTTCTGCAAGGCTACATTCGCGCCAGCCAATCGCTACAGGATATTCGCTCGGCCCAGCGCCAGCTCATACTCGGTCTGGGAACTGGCGGTGCCATTGCCTTGGGGCTAATTGGCCTGGGTGGACTCTGGCTGACCCAGCGATCGCTGCGGCCTGTTGAACAAAGCTTTAATCAGCTCAAGCAGTTTACGGCAGACGCCTCACACGAGCTGCGGGGGCCGCTAACGGCGATTAAAACCTCGATTGACGTCATTCAAAACCATCCCGAGCGAATTCATCCCAAAGACGCTAAAAAGCTCTCAGCGATCGCTGATGCCGCCGGTCAAATGCAGTACCTCACCGAAGACCTGCTGCTGCTGGCGCGAATGGAAGCCCCTGCAACTGCCGGACTGCTGCAGCGAGAGCGGCTATGCCTGCGGCAGCTTTTGCAAACTCTGGTAGAGCTGCTAGAGTCATCAGCCCAGCTCAAAAACATTCAGCTCACCTTAGCAGCCCCCCAGCCAGTTCACATTATCGGCGATCGCCGTCAGCTTTCTCGCCTCTATGCCAACCTGATTGAGAATGCCATTCGCTACACGCTTGAGGGGGGACAGGTGCAAGTGAGCCTGAGCAAAAAGCTGCGCCTAGCGCTGGTGCAGGTGAGCGATAGTGGCATCGGTATTGCCCCTGCCGATATTCCCCACGTCTTCGACCGCTTCTGGCGGGCAGACAAGGCCCGTTCGCGCAAGGCTGGCGGTAGCGGCCTAGGGCTGGCAATTTGTCAGGCGATCGCCAGACGACACGGCGGCAAAATCAGCGTTTGCAGTCGCTTAGGCGCAGGTAGCCGCTTTAGAGTAAGCCTGCCTTTGGCCTCAAGCTCTGGCCGTAAGACTCTTACCCACTTTTTTACTTTTTCTCTCTAAATCAGGAAATATAGCAACTGCTTCTACACTAAACCACTTCTGATACTAAATCCGGATAGCATACCCCCGAAACTGTAAGGCTTGTCATGCGGGCCACCAATGATAATTGGTCAAGGCTTTAATCTCGGATTGCATCGACAGCAAGGTGCGGCAGCGAGCCTCAAGGACATCTTCGAGATCGCT
>JAAUQI010000071.1 GCA_012032345.1 Leptolyngbyaceae cyanobacterium RM1_1_2
TACCCAGGGACGCAGCGGCAAGGCTGCGTGGTTATTTCTCGGCGGGCAATGCCAATCGACCTGTGAGCGGCAGCCTCAACGAGCAGGGCTGGCCTAAAAACGCCGTGAAAGGCTCAACTACCTGGCTGAGCGGATTTGCTGTCCATCCAGACGTGATTTCCTGTTTCGGCCTCTACCAGCCTCAGCCGCAAAGCCGCCTATAGCAACTGGGGCCAGCACATTGCGATCGCAGCTCCGAGCAACAACGGCTCGCCTAGTATGGCTTTGCCGCAGTTGGGCACCGTACCCACCGGGCCAGAAGTTCGGGTGGCGCTGCCCGGTCTAGGCATGGTGACCAGCGATCGCAGCGACGCAGCAGGCTATTCTACAGGAGCCTATACCACCGGGTTTGGCGGCACTTCCAGCGCCTGCCCGGTGGTGGCCGGGGTTGCTGCTTTGGTGATCTCCGTTAATCCCTATCTCAAGGCTTATGAGGTGCGCCGCATTTTGCAAGAAACCGCCGACAAGATTGTTGATTCATCCACCGATCCACAGCTGGGTTTCAAGTACGGCACCTATGATGACAAAGGTCATTCTTTTTGGTTTGGCTACGGCAAGGTCAATGCGGCGAAAGCGGTGCAGGCAGCCAAGAGCCGCCTACACTCATCTCGTCGCCTACAGCAAACGCTGCGGCAGAGCAACACAGTCCCGCTCACAATTCCTGACGACCAGCCCCAGGGGATAACAAGTCAGATTGACATACGCGATCGCGGCGATTTGCAAGATATTCAGGTACGTCTCAGTCTCAGCCATGAGTTTTTAGGTGATATTAACATTACGCTGCGATCGCCTAAAGGTGAAACGGTGCTGATCCAGGGGCGATCCCTAGGCCGACAGCGACAGCTCAACCAAACCTATACGCTCGCCACCACGCCGAGTCTGGCTAATCTGCTGTACCAGCCAGTTACCGGGCCGTGGCAGCTCACAATCATCGATCATTCCCCCCTCAATACCGGACAGCTCAACCGCTGGGAGCTGATATTGGGCATTGCCCAGCCCTAGTTCGTAGTTGGCGCTTTAGCGCTAAACCCCTCTAGCTGTCGCTCGTAGTTGGCGCTTCAGCGCTGAACCCGTTTAACAGTGCCGCTCGGCTAAGCGTCTGCGAGGAGAAAAACAACCAGTCCAGCCGTTCCACAGTTGAAAACTAGCAGGCCCAAAACGACCCAAAGCCCGTTGCTTGCCATAAATGCTCTAAGTTAGAAACGAACTGAGAAAAAGTCAGGAGAGGGGTGGTCAAACCTGAGAAGGTCGAACTTTATAAGGAATTTCTTCGACAGGCAAGTTGTCGCTGTCGAGATTGTCGTAGATCAGCTGCAGCCGCTTTTCGCCAGCGTATTCAATCAGCTTACCGCTGTACTTATTCGCCTTGGTGCCCAAACTCTGAATTCGTACCTTGCCGCCAAAAACGGTAGCTCTAGCCAGATAAATCACTAGGTCATCGCGGGAAGGGCGATTAACCGTTGTGCTGGCTGTGAGATGGGCAACGCCGCGCTCGTCAAGTTCCTGAGTGAGAGCCATAGCCGTATTGCGAATGCCGCGAATAGCGACTATGGCAGCCGCCACCGCTAAGGTAATGTCAATGCCGTTATCGGTAAAAATCCGCTGGGTTGAGAGGTATTGAAAATTTTGCTCACTCAGGTCATCTCGAATCCGTCGATGAATCAGGTTGTGGGGATGATAATCAGACAGTGCTCCGGCGATCGCACCGCAGGCCGCACGCGGTTCACGCCAGGGAGACTCGCGGGTTTTGCCGTAGATGCGCTGGCCGTTTTCTTCCAGCCGACCCACATGGGTTTTGAGGTCGATTGCCACCAAAACCATCGACTGCGGGTTGCCCGCATAGAGCCGCTGCCGCAGCAGTTCGTCAAGCTGGTGGGCGACTGTAACATGAGCCAGGGTCGCGCCGTTGTCGGTACCGCCACCCGCTGGGAAAAAAGCCTCTAGCTTGAGTTCACCGATTTCAGAGAGGTTAGCAAAGCGGGAGGCCACTACGTCTCGGTAGCGCTTGGTGGCTTCGCCCTGGTGAATGCGATCGCCACAGTTAGTGTAAGCCAGGGTTGTCACCACGCTGGGCAGGCTCAGATCAGCGCCACAGACGTTCATGTCAGTGTCACTGGATGCGGCAAACTGTAACTCGTCTCGCAGTAGCTGCAGGCCGTTCACTAGCGCGTAGCGATCGCTGACAATTTCGTTTAAATAATTGTGATAGGCGTTGCGCTCCATGCCAAAGCTAGCCGAGAGCTGCCAGAATCGGTCAACCCGCTTTTGGGCCGATTCAGTATCAAAAATAAGGGGAGTGGACATAGCTGTTATGAAGAAAACACTCAGAGGCAAGTCCACAACTCATTATAGGCGGCTGAGAATTAGAGATTCCTCAGCGAGTCTCTCTAAAGGCATAGGCCAGCGGCATACCAGAAACAAATCTGGCCAGGCGAGTTCCCCCGTGCGACTGAAGCATCTAAGCAGCGCGATCGGCAAGATGAAGGCGCATCGCCACTTTCTAGGTACTGGTTTACAGGAGGAAAAACAAACAATGTATACAGGTGAAACTCAACGGGCAATCGGGCTATTCTCAGATCGCACTACTGCCGAAGCGGCTCTGACTAAGCTCAGAGATGCTGGTTTCAATATGGATAAGATCTCGGTTGTCACTGACACCGATCGCGCTAACTCAGCTGGCTCAATGGCTGGAACCGAAGTCAAAAGCAAAGACGAACAGGCCGCAGGCGGTGCTAAAGCCGGAGCGATCGCGGGCAGCGCTACGGGTGGCGTCATGGGTCTTGTCGGCAGCCTGGGTGTTCTAGCAATTCCGGGGGTCGGCCCTGTACTAGAGGTGGGCGTACTCCTAGCGAATGGTCTGCTGGGCGCGGGGCTGGGGGCAGCCGGGGGCAGCCTGATTGGTGCATTAGTAGGCTGGGGCGTACCGGAAGAAAAGGCCAACTACTACAACAGCCGCGTGGATGCAGGCGAGTATCTGGTGCTGGCTGAGGGCACGACTCAGGAACTGCAGATGGCAGAGACCATCCTGAGCGAAAACCGAGTCCAAAGCTGGTATCGCTACACGCCTGAGACGAGATAGTCACACCCAGTGATTGGGCAAAAAGTGGGGTACACAGCCGTGTACCCCACTTTTCTTTAGCGCATTGAGGTAGAACCGTGTAAAATTGCGCCATTCAGGATGACGAGTTTACCGCGAGTAGTCCACTCTGGCAGCCATGACTCCCGATTCTACCGATTTTGATGCAGCAGCTTATGTAACGGTGATGGCACAGGTCTTGGATCTGCCGATTCCAGACGATATTAAGGCCAGCGTGATCGAAAATTTTTGTCAAATCCACGCGATCGCCCAGCCGGTGATTCACTTTTCTTTTCCAGACGACCTTGAAGCCGCACCTATCTTTAAACCATGATGCAGTTTTCAGATGCAACCGCGATCGCCGCTGCCGTTCAGGCCCAAACGGTAACGGCTGAGGCCGTTGTCACCCAGGTACTCCAGCAAATTGAGCACTATGACTCGCGGCTCAACTGTTTTACCACAGTGCTGCCAGAAGCAGCCCTAGCGGCAGCACAGCAAGTAGACCTTGCGATCGCCCAAGGGCAGTCACCGGGGCCGCTGGCCGGAGTCCCCTTTGCAGTCAAAAATCTGTTTGATATCCAGGGACAGGTGACGCTGGCCGGAGCCAAAATCAATCAGGTGAACCTGCCTGCCAGTCAAGATGCAACGGCGATCGCTCGGCTGAAGCAGGCCGGGGCAATTCTGGTGGGGGCGCTAAATATGGATGAGTATGCCTACGGCTTTGTCACCATTAACAGCCACTATGGTGCCACTCCCAACCCCCACGATCTCAGCCGCCTGTCTGGCGGTTCGTCCGGTGGCTCGGCAGCAGCAGTGGCGGCGGGGCTGGTGCCGCTAACCCTTGGCTCTGATACCAATGGCTCAATTCGCGTTCCGGCCTCTTTTTGTGGCCTATACGGCCTGAAGCCAACCTATGGACGCCTATCTCGGGCTGGCGCTTACCCGTTCTCGGCCAGCTTTGATCACGTCGGGCCGTTTAGCCGCTCGGTGCGAGATTTGGCCGTTGCCTACGACGTAATGCAAGGCCCCGACCCACGCGATCCGATCTGTACAGAGCGATCGCCGGAGCTGAGTCTGCCCCAGCTTCGGCAAGGCCCTGAAGGGTTACGCATCGCCATTGCTGATGCCCACTTTGCCCGAGGTATGTACTCTGAGGCTGCTGCCGCCGTTAGTCGAGTAGCAGCAGCGCTCGACGTAGTGCAGCGGATTACCCTACCAGAGGCCGCCAAGGCCAGAGCCGCTGCCTATTTAATTACCGCCAGCGAAGGCAGCAATCTACACCTGACTCGACTGCGCGATCGTCTAATGGATTTTGATCCAGCTACCCGCGATCGCTTTGTGGCCGGGGCTATGATTCCCACAGGCTGGTATTTGCAGGCTCAGCGGTTTCGGCGCTGGTACCGCGATCGCGTCCGCGCTATCTTTCAAACTGTAGACGTGATTTTGGCTCCGACGACGCCTTGTGTGGCTCCACCGCTAACTCAAACAACGCTGATGATTGACGGCCAAGAGTTACCGCTCAGGCCCAACGTAGGTCTGTATACCCAGCCGCTTTCCTTTATTGGTTTACCCATCATCTCAGTTCCTGTGCGCCTGCCAGAGACACTGCCGATTGGGGTGCAGCTCATTGCGGCTCCCTATCAGGAAGCCAAACTGCTACAGATAGCAGCAAGTTTAGAAGCTGAAGGCGTAACCGCCGCTCCAGTGGCTGATCTAACGGCCCTTTAGTCTTGTTGAAAAACTCTGTGCCCATGTCCGGGCCTTGCTGCGCTTAGAATCAAAACTAGACAATCACTTCACTGTCAGAAGTATGGGTTGCCGTAGGCTGAGAAAAGCCCTCAAGTAACGGATTTCAGATGGATTATGCAGGAGTTTCAGGGCATTCATCTTGTCTAGACGGGCCGAGTTAATCAAATTAGCAATCTCACTGACGAGCGATGTCGAATCATTCGCTTCCTGGGTTCACTCGTCGAGCGTTACTGCGCATCTTCTTAACTATTGGCCAGATTAGCTACCGCAGTAAGCAATCAAATCAATTTCTATGTCACCAATGCCTGCTAGGCCCATAACTCCAATTGTCGTCCGTCCGGGGAAACGCCCTGTTGTGAAATAGGAGGTATAAATCTGATTGACAGCTTCATAGTAGCGAAAGTCGGTCAAAAAAATCCGAGCCATCACCACTTGGCCAAAGCTGATTCCTGCCTCAGCTAAAACAAGTTTGAGATTTTCCATGACAAGGTGGGTTTGGGCTTCGATAGAGCCTTTGATAATCTCTCCGGTGGCCGGGTCTTCAGCAAGCTGCCCGGTCACAAACAAAAAATCGCCCGCTTTGACTGCATGAGAATACGGGGCAACAGGCGGAAGCTGGTTAGAAAGCGTAATAAAATTAATCATAAAGACTGGTTTATAAGGTCATTATAGGTTTATAAGGTCATTATATTTTTCGGTACGACTATCCGCTAAGTTGAAACAAAAGGTAGAAGAAAAATGACGTAGACTAGAAAGCCTACGAGAACTCCGTAGCTACAGGATAGAATGCCTCTAAAAGAGCGACTGCTATCTCGCCAGAAAATAGTCGCTAAGGTACTGGAAAATAGCAGCTCAGCAATAGGAAAAGACTCTGAATGCAGCAGCCTTACCAGCATCATTAAGATAACGCTCCAGACCGCATAGATAAAAAATACGTTGAATAAAGGTGCTCGATGCTCTGAGCGAAAGAGCTGGCTATATTTACCCACGTAGGTCAGTACGATAATGGGGAGTATCGTGGCGGCTAAACTGCGCAAACCATTGCCAAAACCGTTAGCAAAGCTAATAAAGACAAGATAGATAATAAAGCCCCCTAGAATGGCAACGGTCGTTGCGATCGCCAAAAAGTTAACAATTTTCAAAAAACTATTTGAACCCGATCTCTTAAACCGATTAGAATGCTTATTAATCACGCTATTTCTCCTTGAGGTGCGGTCAGCGATCGCAGTGTTGAAGCTATATCACCCAGCCTTGATCGGTTCGGACTAAGACTTAGTTGGGCGTCACGTTTAAGACAAGAGTGGTCTTCAGGAATGTCTTTGAAAAACAGTTCTGGGCTGAACATCAGAGGCCGAGTCAGCTGCTGCTGAACCGTAAACATAGCTGCACACAGTACAGCAATAGTCTTTCATTTTTTCCCATAGCTTTCAATCCATAGCGTGAATGATATCAGCTAGAGTAATTCTGACCATCGTTCTGAAGATTGATTGCTCAATAGCATCCATCAAAAAGGCAAACCAAGGAGCCATGAGCACCTCCCTGGTTTGCGGCCTGGTTTGCGGCTTGGTTTGCGGCCTAAATTACGATCAGGTGATCACTGTGGGGCGATCGCGGCCTGTGAGCGCTTTGATCTGAGCAATTTCGTCAGCTAGATCAATTAAGGGCGCAAGCGCTGTCTGTGTCTCTACGTCATGCCTGGTCGGATCAGGCTCATAGCTTTCAAGGTAAACCCGTAGGGTTGCCCCCTTTGTACCGGTTCCAGAGAGTCGAAACACGATGCGTGACCCGTCAGTAAAGCCAATACGAATGCCTTGCTTTTCACTGACACTACTGTCTATCGAATCGCGGTAGCTAAAGTCATCGGCATAAGCCACTTCATACTGGCCGAACTCTTGGCCTTTCATCTCCTTGACTGCGCTCCGCAGATTTGCCATCAGCTGATTAGCAGGCTCAGAGGCGACCTCCTCATAGTCGTGACGAGAATAGTAGTTGCGGCCATAGGTTTGCCAGTGTTCTTTGACAATAGCCTCGACTGACTGCTGCCGCACGGCCAGGATATTTAGCCAAAACAAAACCGCCCAAAGTCCGTCTTTTTCGCGCACATGGTCAGAGCCTGTGCCAAAACTTTCTTCGCCACAGAGCGTAACTTTGCCCGCATCTAGCAAATTACCAAAAAACTTCCAGCCTGTTGGTGTCTCGTAGCAGTCGATGCCGAGATTTTCAGCCACTCGATCGACAGCCTGACTAGTCGGCATTGACCGGGCTACTCCAGCCAAGCCTGAACGATATCCGGGCACCAGATTAGCATTGGCTGCTAAGACTGCGAGACTATCGCTGGGAGTGACAAAGAAATGATTGCCCAAAATCATGTTGCGATCGCCGTCACCATCAGAAGCTGCACCAAAGTCAGGAGCATTGTCGCCAAACATAATTGCGACTAGGTCATGGGCGTACACCAGGTTAGGATCAGGATGTCCGCCGCCAAAATCTTCTAACGGCTCTCCGTTGACGACAGTACCTGCTGGGGCATTCAAGCGTCGTTCTAGAATAGCTTTGGCATAGGGGCCAGTGACCGCGTGTAGCGAGTCCATACAGATGCGAAACTGACCAGAACTTGCAAACTGCTGAATTTGGTTAAAGTCAAAGATAGACTCCATCAGCGCAGCATAATCAGTAACAGAGTCAATAACCTCGACCTTCATTGAGCCTAGCTGAGTCGCAGCAATTTGGTCGAGGTTGATATCATCTGCCTCTAAGGTTTGTAGCTCTCAATGGTTTGGCTACGCTGAAAAATTGCCTGAGTGATTTTTTCAGGGGCGGGGCCACCGTTCTCGGTGTTGTATTTCACCCCAAAGTCACCTTCCGGGCCACCGGGATTGTGACTAGCCGATAGAATAATACCGCCTATAGCTTTGTACTTGCGAATCAGGCAGGATGCGGCTGGAGTTGATAGAATGCCTCCCTGCCCTACCATGACTCGGCCTAACCCATTGGCAGCAGCCATTCTGAGAATGATTTGAATAGCCGGACGGTTGTAGTAGCGTCCATCTCCTCCCAGCACTAAGGTCTGCCCCTGAAGACCTTCAAGGCTGTCAAAGATGGCCTGAACAAAGTTTTCTAGATAGTTTTCTTGCTGAAAGACCGGAACCTGTTTACGGAGGCCGGAAGTTCCTGGTTTTTGATCGTGATAGGGTTGTGTTGCAACTGTGCGAATAGACATTGAGATATCCTTCCCAGGCGTTTTTTGAGCGACAACTCTCGATTTCGCATCGATAAAGGCAGATCGACAAGACAGTCGGGGCCTCCCTCAAAATAATAGTGGAAGGAGATGTTTTTCTCAGTCTCTGTGCAGGCTTTCAGAACAAATTTAGAGCAATCACGCGGTCTGCCCGCTCAGCTCAGATTTAAAACTACCACAATTTTCCCACTGCACCTTTTTTAAGGTACTCAAAGCATCCATTCAACTGTCACGCCGACGCGGCTATTCTGGTGCTGCTTTAAATTTTGTAATTGAATATCAGTAGAGAGCCGCCACTGGGAGGTGATGGCGTAGCCAAAAGATACTGTCGTCAACCCAACTTCTTCATCGCTGTGGGGCGCGACCCAGGTTTGGGTTAGAGAAACATCAGCCGCACTGGTGCGTGAGGGTACGATCTGAAGCCGCAACCCTACATTGAGACCGTCTACTTCGTAGCGATCGGTTGCTAGGGATCTATAGCCAACAACGGGAGCCACATTGACATATTCTCCCAGCGGCAGCAAATAGTAACGTAAATCAACTCCATAAGACTGGCGATCGCCCTCGAAGCTTGACTGATAATCACCGTTGAGCGTCAGCCCGGTGCGGCCTACAAAGACATCCTCCACGCCAACCTGAAAGCCGTTAGCCTGACTGCTTGAAAGAAAGTTAGCGTAACCAAACCGCACCCGCGTCCGAAAGCTAGGGTCATTGCGAATTTCTGAAAGCACATCAGGCACGTCTTCTAACCAGCGCTGCAAAACTGGACTACTCTCAATAATTTCGGGGGCAATGTCAACTTCATCGACCGCGTTTTCAGGAGCATTTTCAGGCTCAGCGATCGCGGGTAGCAACAGCATCAGTTCCAGCCCTATCCAGCAGCAGCTCAAACCAAAAACCTTAATTGGCAAAATCGTTTGTGTATTAATCTTTGACAGCATTTTAAGTCACTTTGCTCTCAACTGAGCAACAAAGTGAGAGACTAATCTGACTAAAGAAAAACGGCTCTGAAACTTCAGAACCGCTTGGGGGGTGGAAAATTTATTAGCGATCGCAGCTTAGCGAACCACTGAGCGCAGCGGCGTCACATCTATTGGCTTCATCAGGTAGAGCCGGATAATCTTAAACCCGATGGCCGCAATATGCGGGAGCTGACGCAGAAGCTTAATCGGCTTAGGCTGATTCGCAGCCCCAACTGCGCCGAGTCTGGCACTGCTAGCAGCCGCCTCGTCCATGAGTTCAACAAACTGAGGATGCTCTACGTTGAGAATTACCGGGAAAACCCGTCCGGCTGACTCATTGGTCTTGCGAATGACGTGGAGATCGTAATCACGTGCGTTTAGACCAATAGACTTGTAAAAATCACTGCGCTGTAGGTCATTCAGATACATCGTGACAAACACAGACAGCAAGAAGAAGCGACACCACAGCTTAGCCTTCCAGTCATTGAGAATCTGAGGCTGGGCTTTCATCAGCGCTGAGAAAAAGTCACCGTGGCGGTTTTCGTCCTGACACCAGTTTTCAAAGAAGTGAAAAATCGGGTAGATCTGATTTTCAGGATGAGATTCTAGGTGACGATAGATGGTGATGTAGCGCCAGTAGCCAATCTTTTCAGAAAGGTAGGTGGCGTAGAAAATAAATTTGGGCTTAAAGAAGGTATATTTCTTGCTCTTCGTTAGAAAACCTAAGTCAAGCTGCAGGTTGAAGTCTGACATCGCTTTGTTGAGAAAACCCGCATGACGAGCCTCGTCGCGCGACATCAGCGTAAAGCACTCCGCTAGCAGCGGACTTTTGCCTTTAAGGCGACGGCCTAGCTCCTTGTAAAGGAGGAAACCAGAAAATTCAGCCGTGCAAGAGCGCTCTAAAAACTCAACAAACAGCTTGCGAGTCTCGCCATCAATATGCTCCCAAGACTGGTCAAATTGCTCGTCACGCACAAAGTGATGGCGGTTATAGTCAGCCTGAAACTCTGCCAGGATGGCCTTTAGCTCCCCTTCATTGACAGAGATATCCATCTCTGCCATTTCCTCAAAGTCAGTTGTGTAAAACCGGGGTGTCAAGATCGTATCCTGGGCAGGTGCCTTGACCCCGGGCCGTATTTCTTGAAAATCAGGTTTTTTGAGGGAATCTACCATGAGTCCTTTAATACTTGCTTATGAGGGTTGCGCCTGTATTTGGCGATCGCGGCTAAAAATTACAGCTTTTCGCGGCCAGCGTTAGCCAAGTGATTAGGAAGTCAGGCCCAAGCAGTGCTCCCAATCATGTCTCCTTAGTTTATCAACCTCAAAGCCCTTAAAACTCGTTGCTTAGTTTAAGAATTGCAACAGTCTGGGTTGACTATTGAGTCGCTTTTGGGCCTGCTTATTCTGGCTGTTCTGCTGCTTCTGCTGCTTCTGACTCTTCTAGTCGTTCATCTAGCTCGTGCTGTTTTAAAAGCGCAGCAACACGCTGCTGAATTTCGAGATGAGGCTCTATCCCTTCATAGGTGAAGCGATTGTAACCTCCGTTTTCAACCAGTTCAGCCAGATAGTCAACCCGATTGCCCGTGCTGGGGTGAGTCGCAAACCAGCTCAGGCCAGCGCCTGCTTCGGCCTCCTGGTCAAGCGTGATCATCAAGCGGTAAAGACCATCAGCCGCGTAGCCGCTAGCCCCCAAGATTTGCGTACCCATGACATCGGCCTGTCGCTCCATCTGCCGCGAGTAGCCTGTTACCACCAGCCCAGTGGCAATATTGGCAACGGCTGGTACCGGAATGTACTGGGCCAGCGCTGCCGTGAGGTTGCCTTCTGTCGCTAGCTGAAAGCCGTGAGAGAGCACGGCGTGGGCAGTTTCGTGAGCCAGCAGCCCGGCTAGCTCAGCGGCAGTTTCGGTCTTGAGGATGGCACCAGCGTTGACAAAGATTTTGCCACCCGGCAGAGCAAAAGCATTGAGCTGATCGTCTAGAACGACATAGAACTCGTAGTCAAACTCGTCGCGTCCGGTGACTCGGGCTAACCTTTCTCCTAGGCCATTGACATAGGCAATCACTTCTGGGTCTTCAACCATCGGTAGCTGCTGCCGCGCCTGCTCTGCAACGCGATCGCCCAGTCCACTTTCTCCCTGCAGCAGCAGCAGGGTCGAGTCTAGGGCCGAGAATGGGCCAAACAGCCCCCCAGTCAGGACGTAGCTCAGCGCTCCGGTAACAATATTGCCAATGACGTTGCCCTGTAAATCCTGTCGCAGTTCACGCCGAAAGCGATCGAGGTTCGTATCGGCTAAGGCCAGCATTTGATCATGCTCAGGCCGCTCTGGGTTAAGCACGGCAAACTGTCGAGCTGCGATCGAGGCTTCAATCCACTGCTTGTCTGCCATCAGTACGTCTACCTGAGCCATCAGCAA
The DNA here is from genome assembly GCA_012032345.1 of Leptolyngbyaceae cyanobacterium RM1_1_2. Lineage (GTDB taxonomy): Bacteria > Cyanobacteriota > Cyanobacteriia > Phormidesmidales > Phormidesmidaceae > Sphaerothrix. Next base: position 11,481 of record JAAUQI010000071.1, read on the forward strand.
CTCAGGCTGGGTCGGATAGCGGGTCGTAGCCGCTGCCATCACCGCGATCGCCTCGTCTAAGCGATCGTACTCAATCAGCGCTTGAGCATAGCGGATATGACCGGGAATAAACTCTGGAGACTGCTCAACCAAAAGCTTCAGCGGCACCAGCGTCCGGGTTTCCAGCCCCAGCTCAGCGCCCGTTTGAGCTTCTCGCCAGTAGACCTCAGCGGCTGGGGAAAGATTTTCGGCTGAGAGAACAGGCTCAGGCTGCTCTAAGTTTTCTGTGGGCAAAGGCTGCTTAGCCTGTTGATACAGCCGTTCCGCAGCAGCAGTATTTCCTGATAGAAAAAGCTGATCGGCTTGCATAAACAGTTGGCGTCTGGCGAGATCTTCCGGGCTAGGCGACAGTTCCGTAGTATCCGCTGGAGCGCCTTCGGTATCTATCTCTTCAAGCTCTTCGCCATCTGGTGTTTCGGCATCTGAATCACTAGATGGAGCCGACTCAGAATCAGCCGCAGCAGCATTTTCAGTAACAGGTTCAGCCTGCGATCGCTCAGTCTCATCTGTCGTAGAACCCGCTTTTACGTTCTTTGGGCTGGGCCAAGAGGGAGAATTATTGAGCCAATCAGCGCTGCGCTCAGGCTCGAATGGCAAAGCTGGCGGCGACTGTGCCCAAACCAGCTCTGCCAAAAATCCACTATTCACTGTCAAAAGAAAAACAGCCAAGGCCAGCGGTAGCCACTTCCAGCGCAGTTTCATGATTGCAAAGTCTCCCTATGCTTAGAGTGTCGATTTGCCCCCAAACTTTTCTCCTAAGAGCAGCCAGTTTTATCATCTTAGCTCTCTCAGATAGCAAGAAATTATGCTAACTTTTGTGAAGACGCAACCCACCAAAAGACTATGAACCTAGAGGCTCTTGAATCTATCAAACCCTGGCTAAATTTCATTCACCCCGTCATTATGTGGGGTCTGCTAGCCTTGACGCTGTATGCCCTTTATCTAGGAATTCAGTCGCGTCGCATTCGCACAACAGAAGACAAAGAAAAGAAGAAAGAGCTGATTCAAGGCAAATATAATATTCGTCACCACCAGGCAGGTTCTGTTTTGTTGGCCTTAATGATTATTGGCTCCTTGGGCGGTATGGCCGTCACCTATCTCAATAACGGTAAGCTGTTTTTTGGTTCTCACCTGCTGGCTGGCTTGGGTATGACCGGGCTGATTGCCACTTCGGCTTCCCTGGTGCCGCTAATGCAAAAAGGCAACGATACGGCTCGCTATACTCACATCACCCTGAATATGTTGCTGGTCGGGCTGTTTGGCTGGCAGGCCGTAACCGGAATGCAAATTGTGCAGCGGATTCTAGAGAAGTTTTGAAAAGGCGCTGCGTTGCAAATTTTTGTTTGTAGTTAGCGCTTTAGCGCTAAAGCACTGACTACCAACCCTAATTTCTAGCTGTGACAATGCACTAGCAGCTTAAAAGTCTTGAAAAATAGCCGCTGATTTTTACCTCATCCAAGTCAAACTGTCTCTAGCGGATTTAGCCATTGCACCATAGTCTGCTGGAGCCCGTTGAGATCGCGGTAAAACTCCTGCTTCATAAACTGGCCAATGGCATCAAGCGGACTGAAGTCTGCACCCGGTTCCCAGGCCACATCTTGGGCAATGGGAGTGGTGTGCGTACCAGGTAAGATTTTTACCGTGGTTAGCTCAGGAAAGCGTCTGACTAGCACATCTGAGAGCGATCGCGTTTGATCAATATCATCGCGGCGAAACTTGATTAGCAGATTGCGCCGTACCCCATAGCGCTGATCTGCCAGTTGCAGAGTTTCTTCGGGAGAAGGAATAAACTCAAAATTAAAGGTGGGGGCAAAGCTGATCATCTGCTCCAGCAGGGGAACCGATCGCCGCGCCGGATAGTTATTAAACGAAACGAGAATATTACCCGATCGCTCTACGTTATAAAGGCTGTTAATCAGCAGATGAACTTTACAGCCCATGCTGTGACCTAGCCCATAAATTGGCCAGTAGCGCTGGCTCAAGACTCGCTTGTGCAGATAATGAAGTCCCTGGTCGAAGGTAGTGAGCACTTCTTGAGCGATCGCCTTATGATCAAACGTATTGACAAAAGGCGTTGCAATAATCACATAGCCCTGACGGCCCAGATTTTCTAGCAGCCAGCGATAGGTCAAATGAGGAGCTGCCGCCACAAAGGCTCCGCCCAAAAAATGAATCAGCGCTCTTGGATTAGGTGGCACCAAAATCCAGTTGCCTGCAACCTCTTGCCAGTTCATAGAATCTACTAACTCTTTTTTCTATGCTAACGAGATAACCTGATTGACTGACAAAAGTTCCTCGCGTAGATGGTTGCAACTGTCAAAATACATGTAGCGAGTCAATGCCCGTAGATCGTCAAAGAGGGTCTTGCGGGCACCCGCGATGACGTGCTCAAACACCGCCAAAAGGCAGCTCGGACTCACCTCATCAAGCAAGCTACGGATCTGGTTGTCACTCGGTATCTGATGCACTCCGAACAGGCTTTGGGCATTGCTCCTACCCTTATTCCCTGCCACTGCCCGCTGATAGGCTAGAAACGACGGGGCCTGCGTGAAGAACACGCTGAACGCCCTCAGTGCTGCATCTTCCATCCCATATCGACTATTGCTCCCTCTGCGCTGATACTGAGAATTGCTGGTTTGCCCTGCCGATCTCTCCCCAAGCCTGCAAACAAATGGCAAGATAGTAGCTTAGCCATTTGCTACCAGGTCTATGACTGTTTCTCCCCGTCGCTATCACATCACTACGTTCGGCTGTCAGATGAACAAAGCCGACTCTGAACGCATGGCTGGTGTCTTAGATGACATGGGCTTTGAGTGGACAGAAGATGCCAACACGGCGGATCTGATTCTCTACAACACCTGCACTATTCGAGACAATGCCGAGCAGAAGGTTTACTCCTATTTGGGCAGACAGGCCAAGCGCAAGCACGAGCAGCCAGATTTGACGCTGATTGTGGCGGGCTGCGTAGCTCAGCAAGAAGGCGAGTCGCTGCTGCGCCGTGTACCCGAGCTGGACTTAGTCATGGGGCCGCAGCACGCCAATCGGCTACAGGACTTGCTAGAGCAGGTCTTTAACGGCGCTCAGGTAGTGGCGACTGAGCCTGTCCATATTATCGAAGACATTACCAAGCCGCGACGAGATAGCCAAGTAACCGCCTGGGTGAATGTAATTTATGGCTGCAATGAGCGCTGTACCTACTGTGTTGTGCCCAATGTGCGTGGGATAGAGCAGTCTCGCACACCAGAATCAATCCGGGCTGAGATGGCGCAGCTGGGGCAGCAGGGATTCAAAGAAGTGACGCTGCTGGGCCAAAACATTGACGCTTACGGGCGTGACCTGCCCGGAACAACGCCAGCAGGTCGCCACCTACATACGCTCACAGACCTGCTGCGTTTTGTCCATGACGTGCCGGGGATTGAGCGCATTCGCTTTGCCACCAGCCATCCGCGCTATTTTACCGAGCGGCTAGTTCAGACCTGTGCAGAGCTACCCAAAGTTTGCGAACATTTTCATATTCCTTTTCAGTCAGGGGACAACGACCTGCTCAAGGCAATGGGCCGGGGCTATACTCACGAAAAATACCGCCGCATTATTGATACGGTGCGTCGCTATATGCCAGATGCGGCGATTAGCGCTGATGCAATTGTGGGCTTTCCGGGTGAAACCGAGGCGCAGTTTGAGCATACGCTAAAGCTAGTAGACGATATTGGCTTTGATCAGCTCAATACGGCAGCCTACTCGCCTCGCCCCGGTACCCCAGCTGCCCTGTGGGACAATCAGCTCAGCGAAGCGGTCAAAAGCGATCGCCTCCAGCGCCTCAACCACCTGGTTTCGATTAAAGCAGCCCAGCGATCGCAGCGCTATGCCGGTCGGCTTGAGGAAGTGCTAATTGAGGAGCGCAATCCTAAAGATCCAGCTCAGGTCATGGGCCGCACTCGGGGCAATCGCCTCACCTTTTGTCAGGGAGATATTGCTAAGCTCAAGGGCCAAACCGTAGCGGTTCAGATTACGGAAGTACGCGCCTTTAGCCTGACAGGAGAGTTAAAGACCCCCGCTATGGTTTAGCTAGCCTCTACTCCCCAAACCTCCAGCAGCTCTACGGTGCGCTCGACGCTGTCACTATTCCCCTGCTGCTGGTACAGGCTTTGAGATCGCCGAATCTGCCCGACCGCCTCTTGCCGGAACCCCTGCCCCCAGAGGGCGAGGCCGAGGTTGTAGTGAGCACCAGGATCGGCTGGTAGCAGTCGGACAAGCCGACGATAGGCTAGTACTGCTTGCAGATACTGTTCTCGGGCCAGGTAAGTTTCCCCAATCATGGCCTGGGCGATCGCAATATCAGGATTGGCCTCGGCGGCTTTGAGATAGTGGGTAAAAGCTGCTTCGCTCTGACCGCGATCGCGTAGAATTTCGGCCAGTTGAAACTGGGCTTCGGCACTGTTGGGATCAAGCTGCACAGCTCGATTAAGCGCTTGCAGCGCCTGCTCCTGATTATCTTCAAACAGCCACAGGTTGGCCAAGCTCAGGTATACGCTGCTGCGATTGGGGTCAAGCCGCTGCACCTGCTGAAAGATTTCTCGCGCCTCTGGGTACTGCTGCTGCTGCAGGTAGAGGTTACCTAAAGCTTCCAGTCCTTCTGCGTTATTAGGGGCAATTCCCATCAGACGGCGATAGGCATCAGCCGCTGCTGAATAATTCTCTAGCCGCACTAAAACGCTGCCTAAACCCAGATAGGCGTTGGCTTCATTAGGAGCTATTTGAATTAGCGCCCGATAGGCCGCTGCGGCCTCTTCTAGAGCGTCAACCTGAACCAGGCTATAGGCCAAACCATAGCGAAAAGCGCTATTGTTTGGCGCTAAAGCGATCGCCTGACGGTAAGCTTCAGCCGCTGCCTGATAGTTTTTTTGCTGCACATAGACATAGCCGATGCCCGAATAAATGCGGGCGTTGTCACTCTCTAGCCGAGCCGCCTGCCGATAGGAGGCAATGGCTCCCTCATAGTCGCCTGCCTCTAAGCGATCGCGCCCCTGACGCAAAAGCTCATTGACTTGCTCGTTGTCAGAGGCACCATTTTGAGCTATCAGCTCCGAAACTGACTCAAAAGATGAACGAGTCGCGTTAGATTGAAAATTAGCGGCCTGGGCTGAAAAGGTGAGGCTGCTTACTTCTAGTAGAGCAGCTGCTATAATAATGCGCCTGTACACGGCTTATCCTCCGAAGGGTCATAGCAATAAAAGCGACATGTTGCCTGAGAAGGCTCATTCGCTAAAGCCTAGTAAGTTATGTTTTGGGGTCAATAGATGATTGTAACAACAACTGATGTGCTTCAAGGCAAAGTTATCAGCGATTACCTCGGTGTCGTCACAGCAGAGGTGGTTTATGGCAGCAACGCCCTGCGAGATTTCTTTGCTGGCATCCGCGATATCATCGAGGGCCGCACCGGAGCTTATGAGCGCGTCTTTGAACGCGGCCAGCAGGAAGCCCTAGCAGAAATTGAACAGCGGGCCAGTCGTTTAGGCGCAGATGCTGTCATCGGCGTTCAAATCAGTACTGACACTATTAACCTGGACGAAACTGGCGTCTTGATGCTGATTACGGCGACCGGAACAGCCGTAAAGCTTTGAGCGCCCCAGGCTTAGTCTGTGTGGGGAACGTTCTGCTACCAGCTAGCCTAAAATAAATCGCAAACTTCAGGCTTGAGATCGCGCTCCATTAGAGCTTCAACCGCTTCTTGAGGTGTAATCTTACCGTTGAGCAGGCGATGAACCTGACGAGAAATGGGTACTGGAATCTCTTCGCGGTTGGCAATTTCAATCAGGACGTTGGCTGTGTTTACGCCCTCAGCCGTGCTGCCCAACTCAGCCAGAATCTGCTCCAGGTTTTTGCCCTCAGCGAGGCCATAGCCAACTCGATAGTTGCGGCTGAGGACACTGGTGCAGGTCGCTAGCATATCACCTAGCCCCGATAGGCCAAAGAAGGTTTCTGTCTGACCACCTAAATGAGTACCAATGCGAATCACCTCTGGCACCGCCCGCGTGATTAGCGCCGCCTTGGCGTTGGTGCCCAGGTTGAGGCCGTCGCAAACCCCTACGGCGATCGCAATCACGTTTTTGAGCGTACCGCCGAGTTCGGCCCCTAGGGGTCGGGGCTGGTATAAACCCGAAAGTTCTCTGAGGCAAACAGCGCCTGCACCTGCTCAGCCGCTGCCTCGTCAGTACTCGCTACGACCGTTGCTGCCGGAAATCCTTTTTCAATTTCCTTAGATAAATTAGGGCCAGACAGCACCACGATCGGATGGGTTGGAAAGGTTTCGCTAAAAATTTGCGAGGGGGTACGCGTCGTAGCCGGATCCAGCCCTTTGGTGGCCGTGACAATAATGGCCGAGTCAGCAACCTTTACCTCGGTATTCAAGCGGTTTGCTAGCTCTGCCACCCCTTTCATCGAAATTGCCGAAAGAATAACGTCAGTGTCTTTGACGGCATCGGCCAGCGAGAGATCGCTGCGACGTGACCAAACCCGAATGTTGTGCTGATTGTGAGACGCTAAGGAGGCCAGTGCTGAACCCCAGGCACCTGCACCCAAGACGGTTAAATTCACGGTCTTCACACTAAATTCTGCATTGCTATGACCTTAGCAGACTAATCAGATTTTGCTAATGCAGCTCCGTGATTTTGGCTGGGCAGTAGGGGAAACCATAGGCTAAAGGATAATACTTGCTCAGCTATTAGCCGCAGGCTCCTTGCCTGACTCGAATGGCGGACAGCTACGTGGTATAACTGTAAAGGTTTTTTAAGTTTTCCTCAGGTTCTCGTTCCTGAAGAATTTCAGCCGCCCAAAAATTTAGGGCACGCGCACGGCAATTTTTCTGCCCTGTGTCTCTTTTGATCTGGCAGATACTTTCGCGCACTTTCATTGCCAACATCAATCCTCTCAGTATGGAGATCTAAGCGCTTTCATGACTGCAACGACGGATCAATTAGCTAACCAGTCAGTTTTCTCAACGACAGAGGCTCCTCAGCTCAAGACCGTAATCCAATCTCTTCCTAAAGAGTGTTTTGAGAAAAATCGTCTTAAAGCCTGGCTGTCAGTGCTAGTAAGTATTTGCGCAGTAGCATTGGGGTATACTGCGATCGCAATGTGCCCCTGGTTTTTGCTGCCGCTAGCCTGGTTTTTTACCGGAACAGCGCTGACGGGATTTTTCGTAATTGCTCACGACTGTGGGCACCGCTCTTTGCCAAGCGTCGTTGGATGAATGACTGGGTGGGTCATGTTTTGCTAATGCCGCTAATTTACCCTTTTCACAGTTGGCGACTGCTGCATGATCAGCATCACATCCATACCAACAAGTTAGAAATTGACAATGCTTGGCAGCCCTGGACGCGAGAAGGCTACCAGGCTACAAATCTGCCGTTGCGCAAGCTGTATGAAGTGCTGCGGGGACGGCTGTGGTGGTTGGCTTCGGTTGCTCACTGGGCTAAGCTGCACTTTGATCCGGCTCGGGTGGCTGAGCGCGATCGCGGCAAAGTCAAGCTCTCAGTTACGGTAGTTGCTGTTTTCGCCCTCGTTTTCTTTCCAACATTGGCTCTAACTACCGGACTCTGGGGCGTCGTCAAGTTTTGGCTAATGCCGTGGCTGGGCTACCACTTTTGGATGAGTACGTTCACGCTAGTTCACCATACCGATCCAGCTATTCAGTTTTACCCTACAGAGACCTGGGACGCGGTAGAAGCGCAGCTAGCCGGAACCGTGCACTGCACCTACCCGCGTTGGGTAGAGGTGCTCTGCCACAACATCAACGTCCATGTGCCCCATCATATCTCAACGGGAATTCCAGCCTACAACCTGCCCCTAGCCCACGCTAGCCTCAAATCAAACTGGGGTAGCCGGATCCAGGAGCGACGGTTTTCCTGGGCCTTGATGAAAGCCATCGTAGATCACTGTCACCTTTACCACCCAGAGGTGGCCTATCAGCCTTTCAAGGCCGTAAAGTGATAGCCTCAACCAGAAAAAAACAGCCCCCTAAAGTAGAGGGCTGTAGAGTGCTACGTGGTGTGAGGAACTAGCTACTTATTAAGATGACGCACCCATATGACGTTTCTATGACAGGGGTATGCTCTCAAGATGTCGCTTGGCCAGTTTGAAAAGCCTGGTTGCTTTCAAGGGTAGCGATCGCCCTAAACGGCATTGGCTAGATCAAACACCAGTTCAAAGCGCACATGGGGGATGGGCTGACGCAGGAGCTGTAGGTGGCCGTCGGCGTCGGAGCGATCGCGGCAGCGTCCAATGAAACTGCAAGGCACCATCATCCCAGAGGCCAAGCTCACTCAATATCTCTTAGTCCCCCGCCGAGAAGACGACAAATCTAAATTTCTGGCTCAGGCTGGATTTACTACCGATAATCCCGAACGACTCAAACAGGCTATCTTCACTCTGATTCAAACGTGTGATGCCGTTTCCGATCGCCAAGACAAATACGGTACCTATTATCTCGTCGAAGGCCCTCTTATTGGCCCCAACGGTGCCCTTATAGTTGTTACAGTTTGGATAGAGCGCACTGTAGACGGAATCCTTCAATTTGTTACCTTAAAGCCTAAGCGATGACTGACACTACCATTCCCTTATATAGTCGGATCTCGCTCGATCGGGACTTTCCTGAATACAACCTTAAACGGGGTGACATCGCTACATTTATTGATAGTGTCCCCGACCCAGAGGGTATTGAAGAAGGTTACATCCTTGAAGTTTTCAATGTTTTAGGCGAATCCATTGATGTGGTTACTGTGCCTAAGTCTGCGGTAGCACCACTGCGATCAAACGAAATTCCGCAAGTACGTTCTCTTGAACAAACAACTCCATCTTGAACTTTGAGCTATGCAGGCCCTATATCTTCTGCACTGCATAGTTGAGAGCCTGTCGAATGTCTTCCTCTTCTAGCTCTGGATACGCCTCTAAGTGGAGAACTGCCCGGTCTGCGGTGGTGCCGTCGAGCGCCAAGCTCAGGGAACCCAGCGACAGCAGGTAGGCGAACTGGTGCCGGATCTCGTCGAGGTCTGGGAGTACGAGGGGCCCCTGTACCGAT
>JAAUQI010000120.1 GCA_012032345.1 Leptolyngbyaceae cyanobacterium RM1_1_2
GCGTGATCTTTTAGTGCGATCGCATAATTCTTTAGATCACATCCCCACAGCGTCGCTGCAGCAGCGCCCTCATTTCCGGCATCTGTGGATTCATCCCGGCTTGATTAAAACCATTGGTTTCTAGTCACAAACTTTTCAATTGAGGCCATACTTGCCTGCCTGCACCGGGCAATCTGGCTATAGACGAGACAAATAGATGCTTTACCCCCAAATCGTCGTCTTTGCTGTCTTCTCTACTGTCTGACCTGAAATTTTGTCTCTCCCCAAAGTCCGCCATGACTCCTGATATCTATTCAGGCAGGCTATTCAGACCCGTTCATCAATCAGCTTACTAACAGAGGAGCATCACCATGCCTATTGTCATCATGACCCGTCGTCTGCCCGTTAAAACCCTCGGCGCAGACGTCAACTCTCTCAACGGACTCGGCACCGTAGAGGGCTATATTCCCGTTCGTAATGAGGCTGCTCCAGAAGCGCTCAGAACCCGCTTTGAAACCATGCAGACCCTGCAGCAGAAAGAAACCGAGCTGCAGGCAATGTTGAAAGCCGCATCTGATGCTGCCCGTCAGGCCGAGTGGGATTTTCATGCCTCGGTTCTGTCAATGAAAGAAGCCGTTCGGGCTCAGTTTGGCCCTGATAGCAATGCCGCTCAATCCATCGGCTATAAGAAAAAGTCCGAATACAAGCGCCCCCGTCGTACCGCCAAAGCAGCGGCGATGTAGGCTCCCCACAAAACTAAACTCTTAGGCTCGTAAGTCAGGCTTACGGGCCTTTTTTGCAGATTTGGGGGTGTAGGGGAAGGATGAAGGCAGAAGGCAGAAGGCAGAAGGCAGAAGGCAGAAGGATGAGGAGGATGCTGGTCATGTAGAGGTTCAGCGATCTGAGTTGTCCTAGCCAAGCTGCGGTTTGCTATGTGAGCGCTCCGTCTTTTAGCCTTAATCTCAAGCCAGCCGCTAGGATGAAAGCGGATGCTGTTTGCCCCGATTTTATGACCTCTGAAACTTTCGATTGCCTGTTTGAAACGATTTCAGAGCTGGTACTCTGTCATTCACCCAGCGGCGTCGAGACGGAGGTTAATCAGTGGCTGAACCGCCACTTAGACCGCCTTGGTGTCAATTACTGGCAGGATAGGGCCGATAACCTGATTATCAAAATTCCGGGCAAAAGCTCAGAGCGGGCGATCGCCATTACCGCTCACAAAGACGAAATTGGCGCAATCGTCAAAAGCGTCAACCCCCAAGGTCAGGTTTCAGTCCGTAAGCTAGGGGGGGCTTTTCCCTGGGTTTATGGTGAAGGCGTGGTTGATTTGCTGGGGGATCAGGCTACCCTCAGCGGCGTGCTGTCTTTTGGTTCGCGCCATGTGTCTCACGAATCGCCTCAAAAAGCCCAGCAGGAGAACCGTCCGATCTATTGGGAAGACGCTTGGGTGGAGACTAAGCGATCGCCAGAAGCTCTGACAGCAGACGGAGTTCGCCCCGGCACCCGAGTGGTGGTGGGCAAGCACCGCAAGCGTCCGTTTCGTCTCGGCGACCACATTGCTAGCTATACGCTCGATAACAAAGCTTCTATTGCCATTCTGCTCTCTCTGGCAGCACAGCTCAAAAACCCTGGGGTGGACGTTTATCTAGTGGCCTCTGCCAAAGAAGAGGTAGGAGCTGTCGGGGCGCTCTACTTTAGTCAGCAGACGACCCTAGACGCCTTGATTGCTTTAGAAATTTGTCCCCTCTCCCGTGAGTATCCTGTTCAAGATGGCCCTGCCCCGGTGCTGCTGTCTCAGGATAACTACGGCCTCTATGACGAAGACCTCAACTGGCAGCTTCGACAAGCCGCCCAAGCCGCTCAGGTGCCGCTGCAAATTGCCGCTATTACGGGCTTTGGCAGCGATGGCTCAATCGCGATGAAATTCGGCCATGTTCCTCGCGCTGCCTGCCTCGCCTTCCCCACAGAAAATACACACGGTTACGAGATTGCACATCTAGGGGCGATCGCTAACTGCACTAAAATACTGCTACAGTACTGCTCAAAACTAGCTAAAACTGAGCCTTGCACAGCTAAGCAGATTTGAGCAGTCTTTCTATTTCTCTAGGCGGCAGAGGACGCGCAAAAAAATAACCCTGCCCTGATTCACAATGAAGTTCTCTCAGCTGAGCAGCCTGCTCTGTGGTTTCTACACCTTCAGCAACAACCGTCATCTCTAAGGCATGGGCTAGTTCGATAATGACGCGAACAATCTCACAGGCTGCCCTAGAGCAGGTAATTCTCTCCACAAAGGAACGATCTATCTTCAAAATGTTTGCATTTAAGCGATAAAGGCGGTCAAGGGATGAATACCCAGTGCCAAAATCATCGATAGATAAGCCAATACCTAGAGCCTGAAGCTCTCTAAAGAGCATTTCCGTCACTTGAAAGTCCTGCATGGCAACACTTTCAGTTAGCTCCACCTTGAGACTACTAGCGCTCAAATTCGTGTTTTGCAAAACTGTGCTAATTGCTTCCGCCAAAGCTGGCTGCAGTAGCTGTCGCCCCGAGAAGTTAACGGCAATACTCAGCTGGCTAAAATGTGGAAAAGCTTGCTGCCAGGTCTGTATCTGCTCACATGCCTGCTGCAAAACCCAGGTTCCTAAAGGAACAATCAAACCTACGTCCTCCGCAACCGGAATAAATTCACTGGGTGAGACCCACTCTTGATGCCGTTTTTTCCAGCGCAGGAGGGCTTCAAATCCGGTGATTTCATTGGCATTTAGATTGATAATTGGCTGGTAATGTACTTCAAATTCAAGTTGCTGCTTATTTGCTGCTGTCAGCTTTCTCACAGCGTGCTGCAGATCGTTTTCTAAACTGATTTGTCTGGCCGCTTGGCCATGCATTTCCTGAATAAAGAGCGTATACTGAGATCTGCCGTTAGCCTTGGAGTGCCGTAGAGCCACATCGGCATCCCGCAGCAGATTTTCTGACAGTTCATAGCTAAAATTGCTGACCGCAACGCCAATGCTGACTGTGATGAATATTTCATAGCCACTAACTTGGTAAGGTTGAGAAAGTGTTTCACAAAGCTGCTGCGCCACAGATTCAAAAGCGGCTAAGCCACGACAGTTTTCGACTAAAAGAACAAATTCATCGCCGCCAAAACGAGCTAGTTTACTATGTTCAGAAAAGCGCGTTTTTAGACGATCGGCGATCGCAACAAGTAGCTGATCGCCAACAATATGTCCCAGAGTAGTATTGATACCCTTAAAGCGATCCAAATCCAAGAAGAAAACAGCAAATTGAGCATCATCACTCTGCTGGCTTTGGGTAAAGTTCTGTTTTAGCCTATCTAAAAACCAGGCTCGGTTATACAAACCAGTCAAATTGTCATGAATCGCTCTGTAGTAAAGCTGTTTTTGGATCTGCTGGCGCTCAGTAACTATAGCGCCGAGTAAAACTCCCGAAAATGAGACAGCCATTAAGCCAAACTGCAAGATGATAGCGTTGCTGCCTTGAGCTTTATCACCCACGAATATAACTGACATGATGTTAATAAACAAAACTGCCAGAGTTGCTTTTTCATAACCCTGCTGAACCGCAATTAAAATTAAAGGTAGAAAGATAATATAGGTATAGTCTAATGACTGCGATCGCAGCCCTCCGTAGGCTGCCCAGGTAGTTAGGGTTAGGAGGGCGATCGCCCATCCCCACTGCCAGATTTGCCTGCGGTTGGGCCAGTTTAGATG
>JAAUQI010000121.1 GCA_012032345.1 Leptolyngbyaceae cyanobacterium RM1_1_2
AAGATGCTCGCGGATCATCCGAATTGATTCAATCGTCGCCTTGCCGTTCTCGCGGTCTTCCTCAATGCCAGTCGAAATTGGCAGCGCCAGCGTATCGTAAAATAGCTCATGCGGCGGCAGGCCGTATTCTAGCGCGTCGCGGTAGGCGCGTTGGGCAATTTGAAACTTACGCTCAGCCGTGCGCGCCATGCCTTCCTCGTCAATTGTGCCAATCACCACGCCCGCGCCGTAGGCTTTGGCCAGATCCAGCACCTTAAAAAACCGCTCGTCGCCGTCTTCGTAGTTGGTCGAGTTGAGGATACATTTGCCGCCTGCAACTTTTAAGCCCGCCTCCATTTTTTGCCATTCGGTGGAGTCGAGCATCAGCGGCAGGGTGATGTTGGTGACCAGCCGCGAGACTAGCTCATGCATGTCGCGTTCGCCGTCGCGTCCCACATAGTCTACGTTCACATCTAAGACATGCGCCCCTTCCTTCACCTGCGATTTGGCGACGCCAATCAGGCCGTCCCAGTCTTCGAGGTTGAGCAATTCGCGCACTTTTTTGGAGCCGCTGGCGTTGAGCCGTTCGCCGACAATCAAAAACGAATTGTCTTGCTCGTAAGGCTGAGCGGTGTAGATGGAAGCCGCAGCGGGCGCGTAGCCGAGCGTTGGACGGGGAATATCTGAATCGTTCACCTGACCGTTTAGCCAAGCTCGCTCGTTGATTCGCACCGGACGCGGTTTCGGCTTGAGCGTGGCGGCAATTTCGGCTAGGGCTTTGATATGTTCGGGGCGCGTCCCGCAGCAGCCGCCGATCACCTGCACGCCCCAGTCTTCCACAAACCGATGCAGCGCCATCTGTAGCTCGACGGGCGTGAGTTTATAGTGGGCATGTCCGCCAATGTTTCCGGCAGTCCGGCGTTGGGAATGCAGGAGACGGTAAAGGGGGCGTTTTCGGTCAGGTATTTGATGTGATCAGCCATCCGGTCGGGACCTGTGGCGCAGTTTAGCCCCAAAATATCAATTGGGTAGGGTTCAAGAATTGCCAAAACGCCGCTGATATCTGTGCCTACCAGCATTGTGCCCTGCACTTCCATCGTCACCGAAACCATCAGGGGTCGCCGCTCGCCGCGCTGCTCAAATACCTCTTCCACGGCGTTCAGCGCCGCCTTGATTTGCAGCACGTCCTGACAGGTCTCGATAATAAACAGATCGACACCGCCGTCATACAGCCCCTGAGCCTGCACCACAAAAGCAGCCTTCAGCTCGTCGTAGCCGATATGGCCTAGCGTGGGCAGCTTGGTGCCGGGGCCAATTGAGCCGGCGACAAACCGGGGCTGTTCGGGGGTGGAAAACTCGGTGGCGCATTGTTTGGCCAGTACAGCAGCTTGGCGGCTCAGCTCGTAGGCTTGGTCGGCTAGGTCATATTCGGCCAGCACCAGCGGACTGCTGCCAAAGCTGTCGGTTTCAATTACGTCAGCCCCTGCTGCCAAAAAGTCGCGGTGGACTTTGGCGATGGCTTCGGGTTTGGTGAAGATCAGGTATTCGTTGCACCCTTCGTAGTCTGCGCCGCCAAAATCGGCAGCCGTCAGGTTTTGCGACTGGATGTTGGTGCCCATTGCGCCGTCGAAGACAATCACCGGGGCGTTCGGGGCTATGCAGGCGTTGGAGGAAGGGGGTGAGTCATGGCGGGGCGTAACAATTGTTGAAGCAACATCTTTAGAGTATCAAGTTGGCTGAGATGTGGAAATGGCAAGACAATTTTCAGCAGTCAGAGGATTTAAAGAGTCAATGAAGTTGAGCGCTGGCTACTCCCTAAATGCGCCAGCAGAAAAGTAGTGACAAATGCTTGCCTATCTGCTCTACCAAAGCAGCTAATGCGTATCAAGACGACTTATTTCCATTGAGCGATCATAAATAAAGTCTTCTGCCTGCACCTAAAACGGTAAAAGTAGAAGATTTCAGTGGTTATACCTCTGACCGCCTGAACTTTATTTGTCGGTCTCCTTAACAGCTCGCTTTAGACCGGACACAGCAGGAATTGCGGCGTTAATCAGAACTGAAAGAGGGGGCAAGCTGTTTGGGTGCTGATAGCATGACCAGACAATCAGCATAAAACAAGAGGCAGACCAGAAAACACCCTTTCGCCTCGCGGTTTGCCGATCTCGAAGGTCTTCCTTAGCTTTACGTTGCTTAATACCTAGTTCAACAGCCTTCTCGGCTAGCTCAAGTTGCCGCTTTTGAAGCTCTAAATTATCTTTGTCCATGTCTTCTCCTGTACTAATTGGTTTGGATGTACTAATTGAGTCAGCACGCCTCGCCCCAAGAACCAGAAAAAGTTGTTTTTCTCTCGCCAAAGAGTCTATACTGTTCGGAATCAAATAAAGAAAAACGTAGCCTGATGCACCGGGGCAAGAGAAAAACTTCTGGAACCTTGAGAATTCGGGCTTTTTATTTCCTTCTGACTAAGCTGCACCGACTACGCTTGATTGAAGCACTGGTGTTGTTCTGGTAATATTACTTTAAGGTTGTTTAAATTTCCACACTTAATCACCCATTTAGCGTGTCACCCTACTAAACGTCACCACCAACCGCTACATAAAGTACACAACCGCCTGATGAAAAAGTCCCCCTTTGCCCACTAGAAATGCCCATCAGCTCTCAACTCAGAGCGTTAGGCGGGAGTGAGCTAAAGGGAAAACACAGGTATGTACGAGAAGATTTGATTTGACAGCTAGGCAATTGAATTTGAGCCACTGCGGCCTTACGCACTCAAAAAAACAGCCGAACTTCGCGCATCTGACTACACAATAGGCTACTCTGTCAGCTAGATTGTTCATCAGTAAGGCGGAGCCAGCCAATCGCTCAGAAATTCAACCTGATTCTGCATTTCCTCAGCTGATTAAGAGGCGATCATATTTAGCCTCATCGGCGGCAAGATCTGCATCAATTTCGGCTTCAATATAATATTGGCTTTCCTTCTAAGCAAATTCAGCGACGGGGCGATTTCCCCAGTAGCCTGCAATGTCAGCGAGAATCACCAGTAGGAGAATCAGCCACTGAGGATGTCTTTATCCAGGCGCTTTACGGCAGTCGGAAAGTTGTGGGAGGCGTTCGATGAGAGACATAGCTAATCTGTTGGATGAGAGCAGCTAAACCTGTTTAGTTTTTCTTCCAAGACAACGAATCAGCCCTGCCTCGGAACGGGGGTTGGGGGAAGGGGGTGATCGGTCACGCAACTCATCCCGCGATTCACAACGCCGATTCACGCCCGAAAGCCGCAGGTTGAGCTGAGCTGTCTCTTCTGATAGTCTTGGCTGTAACGCCGAACTTCCCGCGTTTTCCGCCCCCTTCAACCCCACCAGCCCCGCCATGAACTCTACTCCAGACCCGCTGCTAGGACTCAGCGATCGCGAAGCGGCCAGTCGTCGGTCGGCAGGACAGGGAAATAACATCCCAATTCAGACCAGCCGTACCTATTGGGATATTTTTCGAGATAATCTATTCACGTTTATCAACGGCGTCTATTTCTTTTTAAGCTTAGTGCTAATTGCGCTAGGGCGAGCCAGCGATGTTCTGGTGCTAGCCTTTGTGATTTTGCTGAATGTTGTCATCAACGTGGTTCAAGAGATCCGCGCCAAAAAGAAGCTCGACCGAATTGCCCTAGTGACGCGCCCCCAAGCCAGCCTGATCCGCGACGGCCAAGAGCGCGATCTCGACCCAGCCGAAATT
>JAAUQI010000072.1 GCA_012032345.1 Leptolyngbyaceae cyanobacterium RM1_1_2
TTGGTCGCGGCTCAGGTTACTGGGGTATGCTTTACTCATCTGGCTCTCTCGGTGCTGTGTACTTTCTATTCGCAGCTTACACTGAGTGAGCTTTTTTACGCCCTAACCGACTTTTCAAACATCCTCTAAGGTATAAAGTTACGTCTCAAGCAGTAGGCATAATCAGCATTGCGATCGCGCTGAAAGAGTAGGATAGAGATAAAATCGACCCCTATTTTGGCTGGCAGTCTCTCAACCTGAACTATGCGTCTGTTTATCATTGCGGCTCTGCGATCGCGCTGTTGGCTATTTTGTTTGCCGTACAAAACAACAATCTGGTCACGATTAACCTGCTGGTTTGGCAGTTTAGGCAGTCTCTGGCCGTGGTGCTGCTAGCGACCCTGGCTATTGGCGTAGTTATCGGCCTGTTGGTTTCAATGCCAGCGCTGCTGCGACGCAACTGGCGCAACTCCCGTTTCAAGCGACAGGTTGACAGCCTAGAAACCCAAATTACCACCGCCCAGCAAGACCTGACGGCCCAGTCTGAAAAGCGCGGAGCCATGCGCCAGAGCTATAGCACCCTGCTGGGGTCGCTGGGGCTGCTGGACGGGCTCACGGGGCTGCTGGCTCAAAAGTCTCTGCCTCAGACTGTGTCTTCTCTGCTGCGACGCTTATATACCGAGGTTGAAGATCCTCACTATCGCTCTGTCTGCCTATTTCTGATGCAGGCCCAGCCCGCCGACAGCACGGGGATTTTGGAGACGCAGGAAAAGCTGCTGTGGCGGGCGATCGCAGACATTTTGCAGCAAAACGCAGCGGTAGATAGCTGGCTCTACAGTGACGGTAAGGGCCAGTTTGCCTGCACTGCTGCTGGCCTAGATGAAAAGCAGTCGGCGGACTACGGCGAGGCCCTGCAGGCATTCGTGGTCAAAAATCCGGTACGGCTGCAGGATGACTCGATAGTAGAGATGAATTTGAGCGTCGGCGGCGCGATCGCCAGTCGCAGCCATCCCACCGACGCAGCCACGCTATTGCAGCAGGCAGCTGAAGCCTTGGCCCAAGCACAGCAGAGAGGTCGCAATCGCTTTCGGCTGGTGCAGGTTTAGTCGTCTGGTGCGTGGCCAGAAAACACGTAGATACGCTGGATTTCAAGCTGATTGCACAGCTCTGAGGGCTGAACCGCTCCCGGTCTGGCATCCAGGCAAAAGATTTGCCGATCTAGCTTGATCTGTAAGTTAGTGAAGGGATCGCCCCCGGCAGACACCATAAACTCTAGCTGGCTAATCCCATCCCAGGTAGTTAGCTCGTCTAAAATCTGGGCGATCGCCTGTAGGTAAGGATGGTCACCTTGTCGATACCAGTCTGCTGAAACCAGATCGGGTTGGTCTAACCCCAGGTTGACAATCAGCGAGGCTTGACCAAAAAGCGCGATCGCCACCGAGCGGGCCTCTTCCTGCAGCCGCAGATCGTACTGCTCTACTAGATGTCGCAGCTTCTCCAGACGTTCGTACCGAGCCACTGCCGGAATCACCTCCTGCCAGTGGATGGCGATCGTCAGCAGGTAAGACTGCAGCAGCAGGTGCCCCATTTTTTAGCCTTAGTTGCCAGATACTCTGAGTTGTAGGAGGTAGCCTCGATTAATAAAGGCTTACGCGCGACCATCTCTAGGTCGTAGCCTTTGAGTCCGGCAATCTTACGAGGATTGTTGGTGATTAAACAAAACTGCTTCACCCCAATATCGTTGAGGATTTGCGCCCCAATGCCATAGTTGCGCTGATCCACAGGCAAACCCAGTTTTTCATTGGCTTCTACCGTATCTAGGCCCATATCCTGCAGCGAATAGGCTTTGAGCTTGTTCACTAGGCCAATCCCTCGCCCCTCCTGGCGCAGGTAGACAACGACCCCCTTGCCCGCGTTTTCAATCATTTTTAGGGCCGCCTGGAGCTGCATCCGACAGTCACACCGTAGCGAACCTAGCGCATCCCCAGTCAAACACTCAGAATGCACTCGCACCATGACCGGAGACTGGGCAAAAGTCTGGGGATCGCCTTTGACTAAAGCTACATGCTCGGAGTCATCTAGCAGGTTGCGGTAGGCGTAAATTTTAAAATCGCCAAACTGACTTGGCAGGTCGGCAACGGCTTCGCGGCGAATGAAGCGCTCGTGACGCAGCCGATAGCTGATCAGGTCGGCAATGCTAATCAGCTTGAGCTGGTGCTTACGGGCGTAGTCGATTAAATGCGGTAGCCGCGCCATTGAGCCATCAGGGTTTTGAATTTCACAAATCACCCCGGAGGGATACAGCCCTGCCAGCTTAGACAAATCTACAGCAGCCTCGGTGTGTCCGGCCCGCTTGAGGACGCCGCCAGCTTTAGCCCGCAGCGGAAAAATATGCCCCGGTCGCCGCAAATCACTGGGTCGGGCACTGGGATTGATAGCAATTTGAATGGTACGAGCACGATCTTCGGCAGAAATTCCGGTTGTCACGCCTAGATGCAGCGCCGCATCAATACTCACCGTAAAAGCCGTTTGCTCATTTTCATCTTCAAAGGCGCTGTGGCTCACCATCAGAGGCAGGTCTAGTTCGTCTAAGCGCTCTCCGGTCATGGCCAGACAAATCAGCCCCCGGGCCTCAACCGCCATGAAGTTAATCATGTCGGGGGTGGCAAACTGGGCCGCACAAATAACGTCGCCTTCATTCTCACGATTTTCGTCGTCCACAACGACAATCGCCCGTCCGGCTGCCAAATCGGCCAGCGCTGATTCAACTGAGTCAAACTGAAAATCCACTTGAGCTGGCGATGCCGCTGGGTCGGCAGAAGGATTTAACACAACAATACCTGCAACACTCTGAATTTAACGCTCTTGCTTTGATTGTAGTGCTGGCGCTGATGGGGGTGGGGAGACAGCAGCGATCGCGCCGAAGAGTAAAGCATTCAGAACGCTAGCAGCAGGCTGTAAAGTCTTATCTCAATAGTTAAAATTCGACAGATATACACAGCCGAGGCTGAGATATTACGGTAAGCTCCAGCAAAACTTAGATTTTGGTAATACAATTCAGCAGCAGTAGCATAACCTGTCTGCTAGAGGCGTTTACTGGCCTGTTATTGATAGTGTGGACTCGGTTAGATCAATGGGAGACTCGAAACGGGTATCAGTCGGAATTATTGGAGCATCGGGATACGGCGGGGTGCAGCTTGTGCGCCTGCTAAAACACCATCCCCAGGCAGAGCTAGTTTATTTAGGCGGCGACAGCAGTGCCGGCAAAGGGTTTGCGGAGCTATATCCTCACTTGGGTCATGCGGTTGACTTAAACGTAGAGGCTATTGACTTGGAAGCGATCGCTCGTCGCTGCCAGGTGGTGTTTTTGTCTTTGCCTAATGGCCTGGCCTGCAAAATGGCCCCAACTCTGCTTGAAAAGGGCTGTCGGGTCTTAGATCTCTCTGCCGACTATCGCTTTAAAGATCTAGACACTTATGAGAGCTGGTACGGCATTGAGCGCGAGGACGGTGAAGTCGCGGCCACTGCCGTCTATGGCCTGCCCGAACTCTACCGCGATCGCATCCGCGAGGCCCAGCTCATCGGCTGTCCTGGCTGCTACCCTACCGCCAGCCTGCTAGCTATTTCACCGCTGCTAAAGCAGGGGTTGGCCCAGCCAGAGAGCCTGATTATAGATGCCAAGTCAGGCACCTCTGGCGGCGGCAGGCAGGCCAAAACCAACTTGCTGCTGGCCGAAGCGGATAACTCCCTGGCGGCTTATGGCGTTGCCCGTCACCGTCACACCCCCGAAATTGAGCAAATTTGCAGTGATTTAGCGGGCCAAGAGGTAATGGTGCAGTTCACGCCGCATTTAATCCCAATGGTACGAGGCATTTTAGCTACGGTCTATGCCACTATGCGCGATCCGGGGCTGGTGCGAGACGACCTGCTGACGATTTATTCTGCTTTTTACCGCAACTCTGAATGGGTGAAAATTTTGCCCAACGGCCTCTACCCTCAGACCAAATGGGCCTGGGGCACAAACCTTTGCTATATCGGCATTGAGGTTGATCCGCGCACCGGACGTGTAATTGTGCTTTCTGCGATTGACAACCTGATGAAGGGTCAGGCGGGACAGGCCGTGCAGTGCTTGAATCTGATGATGGGTTTTGATGAAGCGCTGGGGCTGCCGGACTTGAGTTTTTACCCGTAGGTTCAGAGGTTCAGGGAGGGCTAGGGCAGTCAGGGGCTGTAGTCTGGCTCAGTCCAGACCACTGTGAGCTGCCGGGGAGATTTGCGGCCACTTTGCTCTTGCATGATGCTGTTGGCCTGAGTGGGATCAAAATAGCGGCTGAAGTCGCTGCGGCTCTGTGTGGTTTCAGTTTCTGCCTGAACTAGCGCCGTCTCAATTTCCTGCAGCCGCGATCGCTGGTCTTGAAAATAGGGTACTAGCTTCAGCAAAGCCGAGATCACCGCGCTCAGCAGCAGCAGGTTGACCGCCAGTTTAGCCGCCACTTCTAGCCCCAGTGCTTTGGGCGACTGAGCTAAGAGATGCGATCGCCTGCCTGCGCGACGAGGGCGAGAGCGATACCCCGGCGTAGCCCTGGACGGAGCAGCGGAACGGATAGGCTGCGGTGCTGTCATAGAAAACTGTTGGAGCCAGGATGTTTACTTAGGCTACAGAATAGCGTTAATTGCATGAGAGCATAACCCAAAAACCAGCAAAGTTTTCCACAGATTTTGGTGCACTCTAATTCTCGACAAAAAAACCCCAAGCAAAAAATACCTGGAGTCTCCTTAGAGGCTGTTGAAAGAGAGTATGTTGTCATATCTAGCACTCGGAGATCCCCCCCTAGGCCCCCATTAAAGGGGGAGTCGGCCTAAAAGTCCCCTTTTCCAAAGGGATTTAGGGGGATTGGAAGAGCGTAAATACCTCACAAAAGACTCTCAAAACACCTCTTAGGTCAGCTTTGGCTGTCTCGCCAGTAGACAAAGCCTAGCTAACTGACAGAACTCTTGAACCTGTGATTCTGCTGTAGGCTGGGTGAAGCTTTGGCGTAACCCAGCGAAACTATAGTCAGCGTTGGGTTTCACTTCGTTCCACCCAACCTACGTGAGGAACTTTTGTCAGTCAATCAGGGACAAAACAGCTTTGCCTGAGCTGTTTATTTGTATAGCTCAGTAGAGAGACGCAGCGCTAAAATACCTGGAATCAGAGCGACTGCGAGCGCAATATAAATCTGAGTATCAGATAAAGACATCGTAAAGCTGTTCCTTGACGTCACAATAGGGATTCATCAGTCATTTTTGACTAAAATTGCTAACGTTAAGACACTATCTACATTATCTGTTACAGACCATAATCTCTCGGGCTGAGGTCTTCAGCCGATTAGCGACCTCAAATTGTATCAACAGCTACTTATTGCAGCCTTGTATACAGTCATAACTCTTTAGAGGCAGCTCTAAACTAAGATCAATAGTGGCTAATACTTTTGACCTGCTCTAGCTGCGATCGCATCAAATTTTCAACGGGTTTTGCTTCAAATTTGACCAACTCACGTCCCACTCGTACTAATTTCGATCGCCAGGTTAGACGCCTGCAGCGCGACATCCTGCGTATGGGAGCCTTAGTCGAAAGCTCATGTCTGCTGGCGCGCGAGGCGCTCTGCGATCGCAGCCTAGACGCAGCTAAAAAGCTTGAGGTTCAAGACCGCCAGATTGATCAGTTTTACCGCCAAATTGAGCTAGACTGCATCAACCTGTTAACCGTGCAGTCACCCGTTACGCAAGATTTGCGTCTGCTCAGTGCTTTTATGCAGCTAGTGCGTGACCTAGAGCGCATTGGTGACTATTCCAAAGATATTGGCGAAGTGGCTATCAAGCTATTTCCTTACCCCGTTGATCCCTGTATTGAACAGGTGCGAACCATGCTCGATCGCTGTCGGGCGATGGTTGCCCTTAGCCTAGTGGCGCTCTCTAACCTAGATGCGGAAACGGGTAATCAAATTAAAGATAAAGATGATGCTGTCGATCAAGACTACGAAGATCTCTATATTCTGCTAGCTCACCAGCGCAATGTCGAAGGCATAGTCGAACCGATTGTGCTGATGGTACTGGTCATTCGCTATCTAGAGCGGATTGCCGACCACGCCACCAATATTGGCAAACGCGTCGCCTTTATTGTAACGGGGCAGCGGACTTAGAATTTGACAGAATTCCGCTTTGTACGGAAGGATAGAGAATGTATAGGTATATTCCAGGTAAGACCCTTACAGTACGTGGAATATTATCTATTCTTTATTTCTACTCTGGGAATAAAGAATTTATTTGGGCTGTCGGTTTTAGTCTATTGCGCTGAGGCAAACAGAGGCTAACAGTCAAAAATGATTCTCTATCACTGGGGTTTGGGCCGCTAACGAGTATAGCTAAGCAGGGTATCTCAGGTAGCTTTCAGACTACAGAGAAACCCTGTGCGCAAGTGGGCTATAGCTGCTTTGCAAAGCTTGCTGGGGGGCAGTGCCAGATACAGGTGAATATTTTCGGACATTATCAAGGACGCTTCACTCAATGGATTTCTCAATCGCTGCTTTACTGGCCAATTTTAACCACGACAAATCAGTCACTCTCAAGACTTTAGAAAAAAAGCTCAATTGCAAAACCGCAGAGAGCGTCAGAACCCTACAAATTGCGGTAGACGCCCTGGAAAGAATCGGCATCTTAGAAAAAGATCGCGGCAAATACCGCCGCCTTGAAGAAGAGGGCGTAGTAGAAGGTAAGCTGCGCTGCTCTAGTAAAGGCTTTTGCTTTGCGATTCAAGATGAAGAAGGCTCAGAAGATATCTACGTGCGAGAGAGTCATCTAAACACAGCTTGGAACAGCGATCGCGTTTTAATCAAAGTGACAAAAGAGGGCAGTCGGCGGCGGAGTCCAGAAGGCGAAGTGAAGCTGATTTTGGAGCGGGCTAATACCTCAGTGCTGGCGCGGGTCAAAAAAGAAGATGAGCACTATCACGCCGTTCCCCTAGACGATCGCCTCCTGTTTGAACTAGAGCTACAGCCCAACGGCAACCCGACCACGCTGCAGCAGGCCGTTGATCAGCTCGTGCATATTGAGATTTTGCGCTATCCCCTGGGTCAAGATCCGCCGAAAGGCCGCGTGGCCCAAATTTTAGGCAGCGATGCCGAAGCCGCCTCAGACCTAGACATTGTCTACTGCAAGCATGACCTGCCGCGCACCTTTTCGGAAGATGTGCTAGAAGCCGCCAAAGCTCTGCCTACGAAGGTTCGCAAAGCTGATATGAAAGATCGCCTCGATCTGCGCGAACAGCTCACTCTAACCATTGATGGGCCAGATGCCAAAGCAATCGATGACGCTCTCACGTTAGAAAAAACTGAGGCGAGTCACTGGCGCTTGGGAGTCCACATCTCAGATGTGTCTGACTACGTAGTAATGGGGTCTGACATTGATCGAGAAGCCCAGAAGCGCGGCACCTCTGTGTATCTGGGTGAGGAAGAAGTGCCGCTGCTGCCGCCGCCCCTCTCCGGCACGTTGGGGTCACTAGTAGCTGGTAAAGAACGGCTGGCCCTTTCTCTAATAGCAACTTTAGACGAAGCCGGTGAGGTATTAGACTTTGAAATTCAGCCTACGGTTGTCACCGTTGACTACTCGCTTAACTACCAGCAGGCCCAGGCAATTCTGGAGCGCTCAGACGCCGACGCTCTGGAGCAGTTGGGAATTCAAGCTAAAGAAATCAAAAAGTTTGAGCCTGTCTATGACCTGTTAGATCATCTTTATCAGCTCAGTCAGGCAGTCAAGCAGCAGCGCCACGCTCGCGGTGCCTTTGAGCTAAACCTGCCGGAAGAGTCGTTTCCCACCGAAGCCGACAGTAAGCAAAAGTCCTATGTTTCTCCCAAGTTTCAGTATGACGATGAGGGCGCTCTAGGAGCAATGGTGGTGTCTTCGCACCTGCCCGCCCGCATTATCGTGACTGAGTTTATGCTACTGGCCAATCAGCTTGTGGCCTCTCACCTCAAAGCGCTGAGCGTTCCGGCTATCTATCGGGTTCACCGCACACCGGATCCGGCTGATGTTCAGGAGCTGATTAAGCTGGCGAACAACATGGGCCTTGAGCTGCAGCTAGAAGATGAGGAAACGGTACATTCGCGCGACTATCAAAATTTCGTCGAGCAGTTTGCCAACTCCAAAGCTGAAAAGGTGCTGACCTATTTGCTGCTGGATTCCTTTAAGCCAGCTTTCTACAGCGTTCATCCTGATACTCACTTCGGCTTGGCTCTTGAAGCAGGCTATACCCACTTTGCCTCACCCATGCGTCGCTATCCTGACCTGCTGGTTCACCGGGTATTACACGCCGTCTTTGAGCATGGCCGCGATCGCCGTTCCACCCGGTCTAAAGAGCGAGTCAACCTGCACCACAGCAACAGCCACGGCAAAGTTAACTGGAGCGTACTGCCGCCGGACGTGCAGCACGAACTTGAAGATCATTTTTCTCGGATCACGGTGCATTTAACTGAGCGAGAGCGTCTGGCTCAGGATGCTGAAGCCGACCTGGAAGGACTAAAAAAAGCTGAGTTTATGCAGGCTCATACTGGGGAAGTCTTTCACGGCTTGATTACGGGGGTGCAGTCCTATGGTTTCTTTGTAGAAATTGAGGAGCTGCTGGTGGAAGGGCTGGTACACGTTAGCTCCCTTAAAGATGACTGGTATGAGTATCGCTCTCGCCAGCAGAAGCTGGTCGGGCGCAAAAACCGCAGGCAGTATCGTCTAGGCGATCGCGTTGAGGTGCAGGTCAAGAGCGTAGACTACTACCGTCAGCAAATCGATTTGCTGGCCGTTGGCGGCGGCAGCGAAGCGGCAGAAGATGACGACGCTGACGACGAAGATTTTGATCCGGCGGCAGATATCTCAGCTGACGATGACAACGGCTACGATGACGACAACTAAGCTGCCTTTGATTTTGGGTATAACGGGCGCTTCTGGCTTGATTTATGCAGTGCAGGCTCTCAAGCACCTGCTAGCCGCTGATTATGCAGTCGAGCTGGTCGCCTCCAAATCAACCCATATGGTCTGGCAGGCCGAACAGGCTATTCGTA
The DNA here is from genome assembly GCA_012032345.1 of Leptolyngbyaceae cyanobacterium RM1_1_2. Taxonomy (GTDB): domain Bacteria; phylum Cyanobacteriota; class Cyanobacteriia; order Phormidesmidales; family Phormidesmidaceae; genus Sphaerothrix. The sequence continues at coordinate 9,069 of JAAUQI010000072.1, forward strand.
TGCCGGTTGAGCCAGTGCAGCAGGAGGCTTTTTGGCGACAGCAGGCAGGCGATGTAGCTGGTGGCAAACTGCGCTGCCATCCCTGGGGGGACGTCGGGGCCAATGTTGCTAGCGGCTCTTTTCGCACGTTAGGTATGGTGGTCATGCCTTGCAGCATGAGTACCGTTGCTAAAATGGCAGCAGGGCTGAGTTCTGATTTGCTAGAGCGGGCTGCTGACGTACAGCTCAAGGAAGGCCGACCTTTGATTGTGGTGCCGCGCGAGACGCCGTTTAGCCTGATTCATCTGCGTAACCTGACGACGCTGGCTGAAGCTGGCGCTAAGATTGTCCCGGCTATTCCTGCCTGGTACCATCACCCGCAAACTATTGAAGATCTGGTAGATTTTGTCGTCGCCCGCGTCCTCGATCAGCTCGATATTGACTGCGTACCCCTCAGACGGTGGCAGGGGCACCTAGGAGAAGAATCGCAATGAGCACAACTCGCCTGGTCGCGCTTTTACTCACGGTAGCTGCCCTGGTAGTCTTTGCCGTACAAAACACTTCTCCTGCTCTGCCGCTGGTCTTTTTGGGCATGCAAACCAAGGCACTGCCGATCGCCGCTTGGCTGGTTGGGGCGATCGCTGCGGGAGCCATTACCACCCTGCTGCTGGCGGGCCTGATGGATCTCTCAGGCGGCAGGCGATCGCGCTCAAACCCAGGCGCTCCAGACAGAGGCTCTAGCTGGACACAACCCCAAGGCGATCGCCCCTCACCAAGCCGCGACTACACAGCACAGGTCAGCGACAATCGGCCCGCCGCCGCCGCCGCCCCCGAGCCAAAAACGCCAAAAACTAACAGCCGCGATCGCGCCGCTCAAGAGACCGACTGGCAAACCTTTCGCTCCCCCGAAACCTGGAATGACTGGGGAGAGCAGCCCGACGCCAGTGCGCCCCCCCCGCGCCAGCCCCCCCGCTCTCGCCGCCAGCGCGAGCAGTATCAGGTCGAAGACTCCCTCAATGAGCTAACCGAGGGCTGGCAGGACTGGCAGGATGAGCCAGCGACAGCCAGCGACGCTGTAGACCCAGATGCCCTCGCCTCTGACTGGGAGGACTGGACAGAAGCAGATGCCGCCCCCTCTGAGCAGCGTGGGCCTGTAGAGCGAGACTACGAGGTGCAGTCGCCGCCAAAGCGGGCATATCAGTCAGGGTCAATCTACTCCTATAGCTACCGGGGAGAAGCAGAGAGAGCTAACGTGGCAGATACGCCAGCAGACGAAATACCAGACGAAATGGATAATGCAGAGGCAGAGTCTGGCGGACGGGTGGCTGCAGACGGGGTCTATGAAGCCGACTACCGGGTAATCGTGCCGCCTTATCGCAATTTAGACGAAACGGATGGCTAAATTTGCAGGCGATCGCCCACAAGATATTCTAAAGACCCCTATGAGTAATTCAGTCGTTCGTGACTGCCAGCCTGACCCTGAGCGACTACTGCCGTTTCAAGAATGTATGGAAAGCTACGGCATTGACGCCGATGCCGGCTCCCGCGATCCCCACGATCCTCGCGGGGAATGGCCCCACAACTGCGTCTCTACTCAAACGGTGGCCTATTCCTGCGGCATCATCAGCCGAGCCAAAGATACGGTTGAACACAACCATGAAGCCGCAGAGCTAGAGCGCTGTCGGCGGCTGGCCTATGCAGCGGCTGAGATTATGGCAGCAGTTCCAGTCGGTTTAGGTTCAGAGTCTGAGGACTATTTCCGGCCTTTTTTCGTCACGGCCTCCCAGGGCGACGCGGCTCCGGCGGTAATCACTGAAAACACTGTTCGTGCGGCCTTTGGCGGTACCCTTTATCCTCCAGCTCAGATCTCGGTGGCTGAGCTAGCAGCGACGGGCGAGTGGTGGCAGCAGATGGCAAAAACAGACGCCGCTACCCGGCAGGCATGGCACGACCTGATTAAGTGGTTTGAGCGTCAGGATGAGCTAAAAGCAGCGGCCTTTGTCGAGATTGGCTCTGATCCCCTGAGTCAGCACAACAGCGGCTGTGTTTTTCCTCGGCTGGCGGTGGCCCTCACTGCCGCAGGGAGTCTGGTAGGCATCTGCGGCTATGTGGTGTATACCTGATCCTAAAGCAGACTCACCTTAGCCCGATATAGCAGCTTCTCTCCCTGTCGGTATCCGGCATAGCGCACCCTGACGGCCTCTCCGGGCTGGGCGCTGCCTGCGATTAGCTGGTGCTGCTGCGGGTCATAGGCCAGTTCTGCACCTATCGGAGCGATCGCTTCAATGCCCCAGTCTGCCAGCAAATTTTCGATTGGGCGTACCAGCGGCACCAGTCGCCCCGCTGGAATCTGAGGATTGTGCTGAGCGGCATAGACTGCCGTGGGCCAGTTTAGCAGCCAGGATTCTAAGGTATTGAGACTGTCCTGCTGAAACTTTTGCTGGAGCTGCTCTTTTTGCTCAGCCAGCTGAGCCTGTAGTCTTTGGTATTCCTGAGCCAAGGCTGTTTCTGTTGCAGGTGCTGGTTCTAAAACTGTGGCAGCTTGAGCCAAAACCATTGGTGCAAAAGCTGTCAAGAGCTGCGGCAGCGAGACTCTGAGAGCCTTGGCTAGCTGCATCAGCACCTGCAGTCGCATTTGAGTAATTTTGCCCTGACGAAGCTGGCGTACCTGCCATTCGGAGACACCCGCCCGCTGACTCAGCCTTCTGAAGCTAGAAATTTCAGCCTGCTGCATCAGCTGTAGCAGGGTGCGATCGCTTGCCATCGTCAACAGATTTGTTTAGTAAGTTAGCTGCCGCAGAACCAGCCTGATCTATGATTTTCATTCATTCTGGTCTGATCAGACTGTGGCGAAACGGAAACATTAAGCCAGATGCATCTTCAGAACTGACTTAGGAGCTTTGCGAACACGACAGCGGATCGTTTCATGCCCTAATCGACTACAGGCTTCATAGCGATGACAGCCCGAAAATCCATAATACTGTCCCTCAACCTCCAGCACATCGATCGGCTCTTGCAGACCAGTCTGCTGAATCGAGGTCATCAGCGCCTTTACTTTAGCCGGATCGTTTTGCCGCAGCAGGGGACGACGAATCGCCCGGATAGAAATGTCTTCAATTTGCATAGTAAATCGTAGCTGACACCTTTCTTGATCATACTCGTTATGAGTACGAAAAGATAAAGTCTTAGAGTTGGCTGAGGCTTGTCTACAATGGAAGCAACGTGCTGGGCTAGAATGCTGCTAGCTCAATCTGACATCGGCCACTCGATGGCAAACATTCGGCTAACTAATATGGTGGCTTGGCGCAATCGGCGATCGCAGTCTCTCTACCTCAACTCTGATTTATTAGATCTCTTGCTGGCAGCAGCGGGTTCGCTGCTGCTGACGGTAGCTGGCGGCCCCCGTCCAGCAGCAGCTCAGGTAAATCCGGTAGCCGCTCCAACATCTCCAGTAGTTCAGGCAGATCAGGCAGTTCAAAACCCAGAAATTCGCGTCGGCATCGTCCAGCGCTTTGGCGAAGAAGCCGATGACGAGCTGACAATTGAGCCACTAACAGGCGATCGCCTGACGCTGACCTTCAAGACGGGTGCCCAAGTGCAGACGGTAACGGCCCCTCAGGTAAAGCTCGATATTGCGATGCAGCCTTTGCCCAAGCCCGCTTTGCAAGAGCGCATCGTTCTCAGCACGCACCGCAGCTTTGAAAGCGCTGAGGACAGCGCTAACCAGTGGCAACAGCGGGGCATTGAGGTAGAAATTGCCCAGCCCAGCAGCTGGGAGGTTTGGGCCAAGCGAGAAGTCTATTCGACGCCGCTGCTGCGCCGCCTGCTGCTAAAGAACTTGCAGGCGGGCGGGTTTGATCAAGCCTATCTCGACAGCCAGATTGTCACTGCTGTGCCCAAGGCGGCTTTTACGGCCAATGGCTATCGCTACAGCCGCGATCGCGTTGAAATCACCAGCGCCAACCGTCGCATTCGTGTAGTCGGGGGGGAAAGCTCCGGCGATCGCAAGCTCTATGGCGGCGATCTGATGCTGCAGCCCAACACCTACGGCACCTATACCCTAGTCAACGACGTGGCGATTGAAACCTACCTGCGCGGCGTGGTGCCCTACGAGATTGGCCTGGGTGCGCCCCCGACTACCATCGAGGCTCAGGCGATTTTGGCCCGTACCTATGCGCTGCGAAACCTGCGGCGTTTTGCCATTGACGACTATCAGATCTGCGCTGATACCCAGTGTCAGGTTTATTTTGGTATCAGCGGGGCGGCAACTGCCAGCGATCGCGCCATCACCGCCACCCAGGGGCTGGTGCTGACCTACGAAAATGAGCTAATTGACGCGCTGTATTCTTCAACCACGGGCGGCATTACCGCTAGGTTTAGCGATGTCTGGAACGGCCCCGATCGCCCCTATCTGCAATCAGTGGTGGACTCGGTGCAGCCAATTTGGAACCTCAGCCAAAAACCCTTATCTGAGGAAGCTAATGTTCGCGCCTTTTTAGCGCTGGATCAGGGGTTTAATGAGGACGACTGGGATCTGTTTCGCTGGCAGGGGGAAAGTGACCTGAGCGAAATTGCTCAAGATCTCAAAACCTATCTGCAAAAGCAGCAGCATCCCCTAGCTGATTTCACCCAGGTGAAGCAGCTCCAGGTAGCCGAGCGCTCAGCAGGGGGACGAGTTCAGAAACTGCTGATTCAAACAGACGTAGGCACGGTCGAGCTGGAGAAAGATGAGGTGATTCGAGCGCTGGCCGTTCCTCGCAGCCTGCTGTTCTATATCAATCCAATTTATCAAGCGCCCCCCAGTGCAGCAGCCAGTGCAGCGGCGAATCCTGCGGCCTCTCCCGCCGCGTCGCCTGTGGCCTCGGTGCTAAAGGGCTATCAGTTTGTCGGCGGCGGCTGGGGACACGGGGTCGGCATGAGCCAGACCGGAGCTTATCACCTGGGAGAGCTGGGCTGGAGCGCGGCGCGGATTGTCCAGTTTTACTATCCCAACACTGAGCTAAAGCCAATCAGCCGGGAGCTAGTTTTTTGGCGATCGCCAGAGCCACCCGCTGCCAGCGCTAATTCATTGCCCTAGCTATTCTACAGGCTCAACCAGTCGAAGATGTCAGATGCAGACAGGCGCAGGTCTAGCTCGGGCAGTACTGGCAGCGGCTCGGTGCCGTGATATAGCTTTACTCGGGCTTCTGGGAAAATAGCCAAAATGCTCTCAGCCTCTGGGTCGAGCAGCCACGCCAGTTCAGCACCTTGCTCTATGCAGTGCAGAAGCTTAGACAGGGGCTGGGTCTGAGACTGCTGCGGCGATAAAATCTCGATGGCCCAGTCGGGATGAGACTCAAACCGATTGGCAACGCGGCCTGATGGGGTACGAGGAATTCGCTGCCAGCGAAACACGGCAATGTCTGGCACAATGGCAACTGCCCCAAATACGCAGCGCAGTTCAGGGAAGCCGTAGGCAATCTGGTCTGGCTTGGCGGCTGTGTTGATAGCGTTTATCAGCTCACTTTGCAGAATGCTGTGTTCACCCTGTGGCATTGGCTTTTGACTGACGCGACCCTGGATAAATTCGCTGGCTGGCTGGGTTTCTGGCCGTTGCAGAAAGTCTTTGAGCGTTGACGGTTGAGTAGAGGTTTGCACCATTCTGCTTGCAAGTACTTTGCCCCTATTTTAGGGCTTTCGCGGCTGTCAATCGCAGTTTTGCAAATGCTAGGATTTCATCAAATTGCTTTTGTGAACCCGTCATGAAAATCCAACAAATTCTCGATCATCAAGGGATTATTCATACTGATCCAGAGATTATGAGTGGAGTTCCTGTCTTTGTGGGTACGCGGGTTCCCTTGCAAACGTTTTTTGATTATTTAGAAGGTGAAGCAGGCTTAGCTGAGTTTCTAGAAGATTTCCCTCACTTGCAAACGCCAGCAATGCAGGTTTTAGAGGCGATCGCAAAAGCGATGCTAGACCAAAAGCGATGCTAGACCAAGAGCGAACCGCTAATACTCATTCTGCTTGACGAAAATCTGCTCAGCAAAAAACTGAAAAAACCGCTCTTTGACGCAGGGTATACCGTGCGAAACGTGGAAGACATGGGTTGGCGCGGTGCAGAGGATCGAGAGCTATTGGCCTTAGCAAATGCCTTTCCGTTTGATGTGTTCATCACAGCCGATAAGAATTTGCCCTATCAGCAAAACTTGCAAAATTTAGATTTGAGGATCGTAGCGCTCAATACTAAGTAGCTAGGCGCAATTAAACCGCCTTGTGATAGGGCATACTCAAACCCCTCTTCCGGTTGCCACAATCCCAAGATACTAATCCGACGACCATGTCGAGTGGGCGTTTGCTCCATGCGCTTCTGCTCGCCTATCGGACTGTAGCTGTAGCTGACCGGACTCCAGAGGCAAAAACCCGCCGTACCGTCTTCAACAGGTTTAAGAATATAATGAATTGTCCTTGAGTTTGAGTTGAATAAGTTAAATTCTGGGTCTGTGAATTTATTCCTAGTTGCGTTGAAGTCATCAATAAATCTATCTTCCTGTTCCCAAATACTGTGTAAAGCTTCCTGATCTACTCCATAGATTGTCAAATTGCATTGGGGATTATCAAGCGCTCTGGCTACGGCTTCAAAAATTTCGAGCGCTTCAGGTTGCGCTGCCTGCTGAGTTGGCATTTTTCTCCTAAGGTTGCATAGTGAATCCGGTAGAGCCAAACGTCGTTGCGATCAAACTCCTTTTTGGCGCGGCACAGCCCTTTATTTGCTCACGTCTTTTTAGAGTAGTTCTGGAATCGGTATTCCAGAACTGTGCCCCGCTTAAATAAGCGCTGAAACTTTAAGTTTTGGGGCGTTGAGAGCGGTTTTTTCAGTAAAATTGCCGATAAGACCTGAGTAAAATCGGGTAGCCGCCTTAAATTTAGTTGCTATCCAAACTTCGACAATTTTGCTGGCACTTGATCTTTTGTGGAGTACGTTCATGACTTCTGTTCAAACTGGTACGTCAGCTACCCATCCCAGAGCTACAGCGCAGAGCTTGAGGATGTTATTTGCTCTATCCTGGCTGGGGATCGGGCTACCTGCAGCAGCAAGTCTTGAGAGCACTATGGTCACTCTCAATCAGCCAGTTCTGCCTTTATCATCAGCGATCGCCCCAGCCCTGATTCCAGAATTCTCAGAGAAACAGATTAGGCAGCTAGCCCAGGTTGAAGGCCGCACGCTGGTCTTTTTTCGCACCGATGACTATGCGGTTCGGGTTTTAGATCGCGGCACAGCCGGACTCTTTATGAATGTTTTTAATCAGCGCAGCGGCATTCAGGAGCAAAATGGTGTCCCCGCAGCTGTCCTACCGCGACAGCAGGGAGAACCGATTACCTATCTCAGCAGCAGCGCTCGGGATGGGGGGGTTGCCTATATAGCCACCGTTTCTGCTAGCAACTCGGCTGAGCTTCAAATTGTCGATGCTGAGGGAACTGTCTTAGAGCGAGAAAGTAGCAATACTCCCTTTCTTGACCTGCCTGGGATTGTACTTCAAGGCCCTGGTAGAGAGCTAGAAACATTAATCAACCACGAAGGTGAGGTTTATTCTGCACGAGTGCTGGAGCGCACCGATGGAGAATTTATGAATGTCTTTGACAAAAGCGACCGAACTCAGGTCGTCAATGGCAGACCGGCAAGACTGATTCCACCGACCGGGCAGTATAGTGACTGGACAACCTATGCCAGCGACGGTACCAGCGACGGCATACCCGTCACCTACTACCTGCGGGCCAGCCCTCGGGGACGAACCCAGCTCGATATTGTTCGGCGTAGTTCGGGCGTTTCTCTCTTTAGCGAAGCCACTGGCCCCAGACAAGATAACGGTTCCAGCGTTACAGCGCTGACAGACGCTTATGTCGTCGCAGTTCCGGGCAACCAGACTACCCTCAACCGCCTCTTGCCTGCTTTTCCCCAAGCGTACATCGATCGCTCAGTCCAGGGAAACTTTGTCAATACAGGCGCTTTCCGCGATCGCAACCTCGCCTTTGCCCGTATGTTTGAACTGCGCAGTCAGGGCTTTGATGCCCGTGTAATCTATAGGAGCGTTAGCTATCGCTGATGGTTTTTTGCGGCTATTGCGGATTCTGATGTCAAAAAGTGGCCGATGGGAGCGTTAGCATCCACAGCTAGATGCTGCCCCAGCATTAGCATTTGAGCCATCGTCATGGGATGGCCTGCCGCAGAGTCACTGCCGCTCTCAGTACCTGCTGGGTTTTGCTCCCCTAGAATGATCGCTGACAAAAACTGGTAATACAGTTCCTGAGCGCGTTCGAGTGATAGCTCTAGCTGGAGCCGCTCTCCGAGTTCAATCAGTCGTTTGAGCCAGGCGATATTGTCATCTACCCGCTCAGGCTGGCAGTTTTGTAGGAGCTGCCAAAGTCCTGTGTGCAGTAGCCGCTCCAGGGTTTGCTTGGCCCCCAGCAAATTTAGCTGACAGTTGAAATGGCTGGCTTCAGTTGCGGTTGCCTCTAGCTCAGCAATATGGCTGAGACCCACCTGCAGCGGCGGCAGATTGGGATCGCTGGCTTCTTGCTCTAATCGTTTTAGCGATTTGAGGGCGCGGTTGCTCAAGGCAACTTCGGCAGCGACCTGCAATTCTTGGGGGACTGGTAGGCGATCGCGGTGGAAAGCCATTAAAATGCCGTAATTGTCGCGGTAGACCTGGGTGTATAGCTGGTCTAGACGCTCTAAAGTCTCCTGACTCAGGAGCTGCATAATTCGATGGCGTTCTTCGGCAAACAAGTCTTGCAGGCTGTAAGCCTGATCGCCAAACAGCTTGTTTAGCCCCAAAACCGTCTGCGCCGCGCTAGCCTGACTCAGCACCTCAAACAGCCGGGTCTTGGCATTGCTGTAGTCAAGCCGTCCGCGAAAGCGACGAATGCAGCAGTGGAAATCCCAGCCGCCAATGTGCAAGACAGCAAAGGCCAGACTAGCTTTCTCACGGGTGATTTCAGACACGATTTCGAGCTGCCCGACTGCCAGGGTCAATGGCCCCATGCGCTGGCGCTGGTAGTCTGCCTGATAGACGCTGTAGCAGTAAATCCGCTGCTCGTGATGATAGGTGGTAAAGAGTGAGCTGATAGCATAGTGAGCGGCTACCTGCTCTAGAGAAACACGAGACGGAATCACCAGATGGCGGTAGATCCCAGCGCCTTCTTTGAAGTAGCTGACGTTGCTAGGAGCCGCCGCCAAACGCTCAACAAACTCGGCCTCTAGCTGAGCGCCCGTGACCTCTCCAGCCAGTTCTAAAGCTCTAGAGGCGTAGCGCAAAAGCTGCGTTCCTTCGGGGCGAGAGATTTCCTCGAAGAACCAGCCGCAGCTGGTGTACATCAGTAGGGCATGGCGCTGCATCTCTAGCAGCCGCAGGGCGTCACAGCTTTCGGCAGGTTTAAGCGATCGCTTTTGATGCCTGCTGATAAAGTTCTCGATGTTTTCGACACTGCGATCGCGGATCACCTGCACATAGGCATCACGCACCTGCCAGGGGTCTCGAAAGAACTCGCCGCCCGCCGATTCAAACACGTCAGCTAGGCGATCGCGCAACCAGTCCAGTGACTTTCGCAGCGGCTGACGCCATTTTTGATGCCACTCACCGCCGCCGCCACAGCCGCAGTCATCCTGCCAGCGATCGACCCCGTGAGAGCAGCTCCAAGCCGTGACGGGCTTGAGTTCGACCTCCCAGGTGGGCGGGTTCAGAGTGAGGTAGTAGGCATAGTTGGTGACCAGCCAGCCGTGCTGGGGCAGTTCCACCGTGACGGCGTGGGCCAGGGTTTTTTCAGCGCCGCCGCGATGGTGGCCGAAGGTTTCGCCGTCGGTAGCGACAGAAATTAGCTGGGCAGTGCGGTGGTCGCCGCGAATTGCCTGCCCCAGGCGACCGACAAAATGCTGCGAGGTACTCAGGACGTCATTAAAGCCCATATCCCTAGAAATGGGGCCGTCGTAGAAAAAGATATCGACGTAGTTGCGCTTACCAGGGCGATCAGGCCGTTGCAGAAAGCAGCGGTAGGGACGAGTGGGATCAATCTGGCCGCCGCCGACTTCGTTCCAGTCTTCAGCCGGGCGATCGCCGTAGCCCATCACCCGACAGCGCAGCGCCTGAGAGGGAGCCAAAATGATAAAGCGAATGTCTTCGTCGGCTAAGACTTCGAGCGTAGGGTAGTCTACGGCGGTTTCTGCCAGCCACATCCCTTCGGGATCACGACCAAAGCGAGAGCGAAAGTCGGCTTTGCCCCAGCGAATCTGGGTGTATTTATCGCGCTCATTCGCCAAGGGCAAAATAATGTGGTTGTAAGCCTGGGCGATCGCATTGCCATGCCCGTTGAAGCGCAGACAGCTTTTGCGATCGGCTTCTAAAATGCGCTGATAGGTTTCGAGATCGCGGCGCTCCAGCCAGCTCATCAGCGTGGGACCAATGTTAAAGCTGATGTACTCGTAGTTGTTGACAATGCTGGCCACTTCGCCCTGAGCATTGAGAATGCGCGCAAAGGCATTGGGCCGATAGCACTCGTAGAGAATGCGCTCATTCCAGTCGTGAAACGGAGTTGCGCTGGGCTGGCGCTCAATTGCATCTAGATAAGGATTCTCACGGGGGGGCTGATAAAAATGGCCGTGAACACAAATGTAAACTCCCGTCGGACTGGTTAAAGAGGGCATATCCTGCAGACGCTGATGAGCCAAAACTGAGGAGTTGATCGCCTGGGAATTAGGTATAGAGGACATTCGAGAATCCATTTAAAGAGTGAGATGCTTGGGTTTTGCCAATGTCTTAGTTAAAAAGGTGAGTGAAAAGGCGGCTGTGGCGATCGCCTTCTAAAAATCTGTTAGGAAAATCTGTTAGGGAAGAACCTGACAGCAGAATTCGATAGCAAAGACTGCTCCAGCAGTATAGCGGGTCTCGCCGTCCCT
>JAAUQI010000073.1 GCA_012032345.1 Leptolyngbyaceae cyanobacterium RM1_1_2
GCAGCGGCCACATCAGCCGTCTCAGCCGCCTTCTGGATAACGCGATCGATCAGTTCAGCCGATGGGCTATCAGGGGTTGGGGTCATGTCGGGGCGGCACGGTCGGGGCTGAGCCATTGGCCACGTCACCTGCGTCAGCTACGCTAGCTACAGGCGGACAGGCGATCGCCTGCCGACCCGTCATATAGCCAAAGCTAAACACAACTAGGCCAACGCCAATCAGCACGAGTCGCTGCCATACTTGTCGCTGCCGTACTTTAGAAGATGCCATTGAATCGTCCCGTCTGGAATTAATTCCAGCCTAGCGACTACAGCCGCGATCGCTCAGACTGTTACAGAAATAGTTACGCCCGAAAGCAAGCCGCCCCCGCTGCGGCTAAGCTCACTAAGAGAATGGCAACAATAGCCCGCAGAGACAGGGTTTCACCCAAAATCAGCCAGCCTGCGATCGCCGCTGCGACAGGTTCCAAACTCAGCAGCACGCCAAAGGTTTTAACAGGCAGCGATCGCAGGGCAACCAGCTCAAACGAGTAGGGAATCACTGAGGACAGCAGTGCCACCCCCAGCCCTAGCGTTAGCGCCTGGGGCTGCAGCAAAGCCGCCCCCTCCCCCAAAATTCCTACCGGCAGCAGCACAACCGTGGCGATCGCCATAGCCCAGGCCAAGCCGTCTATGCCCGCGATCGCCCGACCTGTACGAGCTGAAAGCAAAATATAAGCCGCCCAAAATCCCCCCGCCAGCAGCGCTAAGGCCACCCCCAGCGGGTCAACTTCAACCCCCTGAAACGGAGCCAGCAGCAAAATACCTGCCGCCGCCAGCAGTACCCATAGCCCATCCACCCAGCGCCTAGAATTGGCGATCGCTACCCCCAGCGGCCCCAAAAACTCTAGCGCCACCCCAATGCCAATCGGAATCCGACTGATAGCTTCATAAAATGACCAGTTCATCAGCGCTAGGGATAGACCAAACGCCACCAGCAGCCACAGATGAGTCCGCACCAGCCCCTGCCAGCGAGGCCGCCAAATTACAAATAAAATAACCGCCGCCAAACCCACACGCAGCAGCACCATGCCCGTCGGGCCAACTTGCTGAAACAGCGACTTTGCCAGGGCCGAGCCTATCTGCACAGAGCCAATTGAAAATAGCACCAGCCCCATAGGCGGCACCGCCAGCCGAGCCGCAATCTGCTTCATGGATTTGAAAGCCCTGTAGTTAAACCCCTCAAAAAGTCTGGCACAGGTCTCGACCTTTTTTTAGTTCCTCAGGCTCAACTGAAAAAACACCTCCGTGCATTCTAGCCTCAGAACGGTTAGAGGTTAATGTTCTGGCAGATCTAAAGATCTGCCAGCAAAACTTCGCTCACAGCCGCTTCTCGTCAGCTCAATCAATGGTGAGGTATTCGCAGTCACGAACATATTCCCAGCCGTTCTGGGTAATGGCTTCGCAGAGGTAGGCTTCGGCAAAGTTGCTGCTGACCACTAGCGCTCCGGTCATATCAGCCTGAGGCAGTCGCGCCCCGCGAAAATCAGTCTGCTCCAGTCGGGCATTTTGTAAATTGGCCTGGGAGAGGTCAGCATCGGTGACGATTGCCCGTGTCAGGTCTGCGTTCATTAGGTTGGCAGCGCTGAGATTGGCATACTGTAGGCTAGCATCGCCGAAGTAGGCATTTTCTAAGTTTGCCCCGCTTAAATCAGCACCGTCTAAGCGGCTGCGGTGAAAGTTTGCCCCCATCAGATTGGCACCGCTGAGATTAGCACCGCTGAGATCAAGCCGTCGCAGGTCTACCTCGCGCAGGTCACAGCCGGGACAGCCGTTGTTTTCGATGAGTGCTTGTACTTTGCGCAGGTCTGCTGACTCATCTGCAATCGCAGGTAGTGGCAGGCTGATTGATCCTGCCGCCACAAGGAGAAAAAGGATACCGATAATCTGCAGGCGATCGCACTTCAAAAGTCTAGTCCTCAACAAGGCAGTTTGACTGACGAGAGATCTAAGCTGAGTGTGCCCCATCAAAAACTGTCCAGACACTGCTCTATTTTGCCTTGCTGTCGTCAAGAATCTATATAAGACCGATGAATAAAGGGATGGAATTTCAAAGATTTGTTCTAGATTGACTCCTTGGCACAAATTTAAAAGATTCTTATCCTTAGGTCAAATCGTAGCTCAGATGACTCTTTTTAAAGCTTAGGCTGGCAAGTAAAATTCTGTAGCTGAAAACTTCCGTAGAAAAAGTCTGCAACAGCCTAATGCCGTGTGATTTCCCTTCGCAATCGGGTGTGCATGCAACGCTGTGCTGCAGCATTGTTCAAATTTATGAAGCAAGGATTAACAATGAAAACTTCTGTACGGCTGAAAGCAGCCGCTCTAGCAGCAACGGCAATAGGACTCTTGGGTGGTACAGGCACAGCCCTGGCCCAAAACTTTGGCAGCGCTGAAATTGATCAAAACGACGTGGTTGTGATTGCCGCACCGGGTTCTCGGTTTATTCCCTACGAACTCTATGTCTACGAGCAGGTCACAGATGCCCGCCAGTGCTGGAGCGAATCAGGCTCCAATCCGGTAGCCATTGCGCCTTTGCTGCTGACGTTTGACTTTACCGGCATCTGTAATCGAGCCGCCGACAGCAACGGCTATTCTGTTCGTTTGGCGGGATCAGATCTTGGCTCTAGCTTCCGTTTACAGGTAGTCGAAAGCGGCGGGCAGCTCGTGCTGCGAGGGGTTTCCAACGCCAACGGCAGATTTACTATCGGTCAGGCTAGCGGTGTTAGCGGCACAGGCTTTACCAAACTAGTCCTCAATCCCGGTTGGCGGCTGACCAAGCGCACCTTTGAAGGGCGCACCCTCGGTCACTACTACTTCACCAATGAGATGACGCTGGCCCAGATCCTGGCAGCTGAAGGTGAAGTCGCAACGCCGCCCCCCACGCCGACGCCCCCCACTGCGCCTATCACGCCCACATTTCCTGATGTCCGAGGCGACCTCTACGCGACGCAGATTCAGCGAGCAACCGAGATCGGCTTTATTTCTGGCTTTCAGGACGGCACCTTTGGCCCTCGCCAGCCCGTCACCCGCGAGCAGGCCGTTTCTATGCTGGTCGAGGCGCTTAAAATTCAGCTTCCTAACGTAGATTTAGCCGTACCCACCCAAGTGGCAGCAGCACCTTTCCCGGATGTGGCAGCAAATCGCTGGAGTGCAGCAAAAATTCAGTTTGCCAAAGATAGCGGCATTGTCAGTGGTGATGTAGTCGGCACCTTCCGACCGTCTACTACTGTCTCTCGCGTAGAGCTGATGGCCATGATCCGCCGTGCGGCTGAATTCCGTCGTCGGCAGCTCAATCTTAGCCCTGAGCTGCCTCTAAACCAGCAGCCCTTTGGCTTCTCCGACATCAACGCTCACTGGGGTGAGAGTCTTATCAGCCTGATGTCAGCTCACTGCGGCATTGCTTCACCGCTGAACGAAACAGGCACGGCATTTTCTCCCAGTTCGCCAGCCCTGCGAAATTATGCCTCAGCTGCGATTGTGCGCCTGATTGAGTGTGAAGGCAACCAGGCACCCTAACCTGGCTACATCTCAAAGCTGAGTAAAGTCTCTCTAGCGATCGCTAGAGAGATTTTATTGTTCTCATTGAGTATGCTTGAGACGGTTCATAGGAAAATGGCGTGCGGCTATTATGGTTTTCGCTAGGGTTAGGGTTGGGGCTGGTTTTGTTGGTTTGGTACCGGGCTTGGTCTGGCGCTCGGCTAAAACAATGGCTGCAAAAGATCAAGGCAGAGGCTGAGCCAAACAACCTTTCTTATGCTGCGCAGCTTTCCAGCGCGATCGCAGAGCAGCGACGCACCATCAGTCAGCTCAAGCAGCAGCTCAGTTCCTGTCAGCAGGTCTTGCAAGGTGCTCCCGTTGGCTATCTGCTGGTAGATGAAGAAAACCAGCTGCTCTGGTACAACCTCCAGGCTGCAAATCTTCTAGGGCTTGAACCCCTCTCTTCTAAAGATTTGCAGCCGCGTCTGCTATTGGAAGTAGTTCGCTCCTATGAACTCGATCAGCTGATTGAAGAAACTCGCCAGAACCAGCAGCCCGCCTGTCAAGACTGGATTCTGTATTCAGCCCCAGCCGATCCGTTTAATCTATCAGAGCGTCCGGCCTGTCCGCTCAGAGGTTCAGCGTTGCCTCTAAAAAAAGGACAGATAGGTGTCTTTTTAGAAAACCGTCAGGAAGCAGTTCGCCTAACTCAGCAGCGCGATCGCTGGATGTCAGACGTTGCCCATGAGCTAAAAACACCGCTGACCTCGATTCGACTGGTGGCTGAAACGCTCAAGGTTCGAGTAGAAGCTTCCCTACAGGGCTGGCTCGATCGCCTGCTAAACGAAACCATTCGCCTCAGTAACCTGGTGGAAGACCTGCTCAATCTTAGCCGCCTAGAAGGGGCACACAGCGCCGGACTCAATTCTAAGCCAGTTGATCTGGCCCAGCTCATCTTTGGGGCCTGGCAGAGTTTAGAGCCACTGGCTCGGATTAAGCATCTGCAGATCACTTATTTTGGCCCTAAGAAACTGCTCATTGAGCTAGACGAATCGTTTATGTACCGGGTGCTGGTTAACTTACTCGACAACGCTATCAAGTACAGTCCCCCTCGGCAGCACATTCAGGCTTCTTTGAGTGTTTACGCTCCCGATGCTAAGGCCGCGTCAGGTTATGTTCTTTTAGAGATCATTGACGCTGGGCCAGGATTCGTAGAACACGATCTGCCCCACGTATTCGAACGATTTTATCGAGCTGATCCTGCCAGAACTCGAACTCAGAAGCCACAGATGACTCCAAACACAGCTGTGACCAAAAAAGAAGTCGGCAGCGGTACCGGATTAGGGCTTGCAATTGTGCGGCAAATCATTGAAGCCCACCAAGGGCAAGCTGAGGCGAGCAATCATCCGGATACGGGGGGTGGGTGGCTGAAGATTTATTTACCTTATAGGTTGCTGATTACGTCGGTTTCAGCAGCACAATAGCGGACTCCCCCACTTGTAATCTTCTGTCATAACCTGCTTCAATGATTGCTGGATGACCTGCAGCAGTTTAGTTTTTGACTCTGGCATGGAGGAGCGGCTACAGAAAATTTTGTCTCAGTGGGGAATTGCTTCTCGCCGACAGGCCGAGCAGCTCATCCTAGAAGGCCGCGTCATGGTCAATGGCGCGATCGCTGAGCTAGGGCAAAAAGCCAATTCGCAGACCGACCAGATTGCAGTTGATGGATCAGCTATAAAACCAGCCAGTCGGCCCAACAGCTGCTACCTGCTGCTGCACAAGCCAGATGGGGTAGTTTCCACCTGCTACGATCCCTGGAACCGACCCACGGTTCTAGACCTGCTGCCAGAGTTCTGGCAGCAGGGTCAGGCAATTCATCCCATTGGGCGGTTAGATGTTGACTCTACGGGGGCGCTGCTGCTAACTAATGACGGTCAGCTAACCCATTATCTAACCCATCCGCGTCACCAAATTTTCAAAACTTATGAGGTGACAGTTACAGGGCATCCGTCAGACCATCGCCTGCAACGGTGGCGACAGGGTATAGTCCTATTGGGAAGAAAAACGCTGCCTGCTCAGGTGACGGTGCTAAAGCAGCTATCCCATAACCGCACGCTTTTGCGCGTCGTCCTAAAAGAAGGACGCAATCGGCAAATTCGCCGCGTTGCTGAGCAGCTAGGTCATCCGGTGACCGCCCTCAAGCGTACAGCCATTGGCTCAGTTGAGCTAGGGTCTCTGCCAAGTGGTGAGTACCGTTTTTTGACTCCTGCGGAAGTGGCTATACTCAGTCCACCCGCCCCTCTCACAGCAAGGCTCTCGTCAAGCCATACGCCACGTTCACTATTGGACAGTTAGGCTCCTGTGCTCCTGATAGTTAGCATATGAAGAAAAAAGCCCAAGACCTAGAACAAATGCAGCGAGAACAGCTAGCTGAAATTGGCAGCTTTCTCAAGCAGTCCCGTGAGCAGCAGTCTCTTTCTCTCGAAGAGCTAGCCAGCCGCACATTAATTCGCCGCAGTCTGCTTGAAGCCATCGAATCTGCTGATCTAGAGCAGCTTCCAGAGCCTATCTATATTCGTGGACTGCTCAAGCTGTATGCTAGCAAGCTAGGTCTAGAAGGGGAAATGGTGGCTAGCCAGTTTTTTCCCTATCCACACCTGCGTAAGGGGCGCTCTTCCTGGCAAACTTCGGCTGCGGCCCAGCTGCGCCCGTTTCACCTCTATGCGCTTTATGTGCTCGTGATGATTGCGGCTGTTAGCGGCCTTTCCTATGTGCTGCAGCGTACTACGCCAGAAGCGGCTAACCTACCAGCGCTAGATCCCTTGGGCGAAGCGAAGGAACCGCAATCTGCAAACAGCTCTGTGCAGCCAAGTGCAGATACAGCAGCCCCAGCCACTCCCAAAGCGGCTGAGGTTCTAGAAACGGGCGTTCGGGTAAAGGTGGTGCTGATTTCTCAGTCATGGATGCGGGTTGTGGTAGACGGTGAAACCCAGTTTGAAGGCATCATGAAAGAAGGGGAAAGCCAGCAGTGGAAAGCGGATGAACAGCTGACGGTTAGGGCGGGTAATGCCGGGGGGGTTTTGGTTGCCCATAACGGCAAGCAGGCTGAAAAGCTAGGTGAACCCGGCGCGGTTGCCGAAGTCACCTTTTCTAACGATGAGGAAGTCAGCTTTAACAGCGCTGCCGTTTTGCCATAATTTCTCAAACTGCGTCCGAGTCAGTTTCTCCTGTACGAATGCGATAAATTTTCTCTACGGTTGAAACAAAAATTTTGCCATCTCCAATTTGCCCCGTATTGGCGGCGGTGATAATGGTTTCTAGCACTTTTTCAAGCTGCTCATCTTCGACAACAACCGTAAGGCAAAGCTTTTGGAGAAAGTCAACGGTGTACTTGGCCCCTCGATAAACCTCTGTTTGGCCTTTTTGACGACCAAAGCCTCTCACTTCAGAAAGCGTCATGCCAGAGACGCCTGCTTTTAGCAGGGCAGCTTTGACATCCTGAAGTTTGGCAGGACGGATAATGGCATCAATTTTTTTCAAGGTTCTAATCCTGTATGGGTTAACGGGTTAAGGCAAGCCTCCAACCCAGGGTAAGGCTGCCTATTTTGTATATATTGCTACAGAAATCAGGTGCCTGCAACTGCAGTTAGCCGAGTAGGGGTCATCATAATAAGGCATTAACGCGATCGCCGAAAGTTTTTTTAATTAATAAATTTTGGGAACCTATTTTGTCTAAATCGATGAGCCAGCAGTTTTCTGTTCCAGCAGCGGCGATCGCAACCACTCCGACAGGCGTGCAGCAGCTTGTGCCGCTGTGTCAGGCCAGCGAGACAGTGCTTTGGCTCTCAACTGCTTTGGCTCAGCAGCTGCCGCTGCCGCTGCCAGGAGTGACTCATCAAGTATATTCAAACTCTTTGGCTCAGGCGCTAACGCAGGCTTGGCCTGAATATAAAGGATTCATTTTCTGTCTGGCTACGGGGGCGGTTGTGCGCCTAGTGGCTCCGCTGCTTAAGGATAAAGCCAGCGATCCGGCGGTGGTCGTGCTGGATGAGCAGAGCCAGTTTGCAATTAGCCTGTGTGGAGGGCATCAGGCTGGCGGCGATCGCCTGACCCAGGCCGTTGCTGCCTATACCGGAGCCACACCTATTCTGACCGGAGCCGCCAACCGTTTACAAATGCCGGGAGTAGATACCTGGGGGCTACCCTTTGGCTGGCAGCGAGGCAGTGGCAACTGGACGGGGGTAAGCGCCGCGATCGCAGCTGCAAAACCGATCCAAATTATTCAAGAAGCAGGATCAACGCTGTGGCAAAAGACGCTGCCTGACCCCCAGCGGTTTCAGTTTGGCTGGCCTGAACATACGGCTCTGAGCCAGGAAATCTCGCCTGAACCTGCCGCCCGCGTCTGGATTAGCCCTCTACAGCGGCGTTTCTCAGACCAGGCCCTCAAAGCGCAGTGGCATCCACGGGTGCTGTGGGTGGGTGTGGGCTGTGAGCGGGGCACTTCTCAGGCGCTAATTGAGACGGCGATTGCTCAGGTTTGTCAGGCGCATCACTTGAGCACAGCGGCGATCGCAGGCATTGCTTCAATTGATCTTAAAGCCGACGAGGTGGGTCTGGTACAGCTCTCTCAGGAGCGTTACTGGCCGCTGTGCTGTTTCACCGCCGCTGAGCTGGGGGCGATGGCTGTGCCTACCCCTTCCGCTGTAGTGGAAGCTGCCGTGGGCACACCGAGCGTAGCGGAAGCAGCAGCCCTGCTAGCAGCGAGACAGCATTCAACGGCTGACAATGCCGTACTGAGGGTATCTAAGCAGATAGTGCGGCAGGCTGAGCAGCCGGGAGCAGTGACAGTGGCGATCGCCGAAGCGGAGCGAGAATATCTGGGCCGCAGTGGCAAACTCTGGCTGGTGGGAACTGGCCCCGGCAGTCTGAGTCAAATTACACCTGCGGCAAAAGGCGCGATCGCCGGAGCCGACGTGGTGATTGGCTATAAGCTTTATGTAGATTTAATTCAGCCGCTGCTGCACCCTAGTCAAATCGTCGAGGCGATGCCGATTACCCAAGAGCGCGATCGGGCTGAGCGCGCCATTGAACTGGCCCAGTGGGGCCTTACCGTAGCCGTGATTTCGTCAGGAGACTGCGGCATCTACGGCATGGCAGGTCTGGTGCTGGAGCTATTGCAGGCTCAAGACCTCAAAGATCTGGCCCAGCAGGTGCAGGTATTCCCCGGCATTAGCGCACTGCAGGCGGCGGCGGCCCGAGTGGGGGCACCCCTAATGCACGATTTTTGCGCCATCAGCCTCAGCGATTTGCTAACGCCGTGGCTTGTGATTGAGCAGCGGCTACAGGCAGCGGCGGCGGCTGACTTTGTGGTGGCGCTATACAATCCCAAATCGCAAAAGCGCACTAAGCAAATTGCCCAGGCCCAGCAGATTTTTTTACAGCACCGCAGCGCCGCCACTCCTGTGGCTCTGGTGCAATCGGCTTACCGTGACGATGAGTCAGTGACGCTGACAACCCTGGCGGAGTTTTTGCAGCATCCGATCGATATGCTGACGACCGTGCTGATCGGCAATCACAGCAGCCAGCGCTACGGCCCCTGGATAGTCACGCCTAGAGGCTATCTCAGCTAGTCTCTCAGGCACTCGTGAATTGCCAGATAGAATGGCTAGATAATAGCTCTAAACAGACGAATCTATTTGACCTCCGAATTTCTCCTCTGCAATGCCTAAAAAAAACGCCCTGCCGCCCGGTTTACTCATCCGCACAGGCAAGTGGGTTTGGACAACGATGTGGCAGGTGATGATGTCACAGCTAGCGCCTAGCGATCGCGGTGGAGCTTATGTGCGGCCTGAAAGCCAGTTTCGAGAGGTGATCAAGGCTGAGGCCGAGGCTAAGTTTACGGCTGAGGCCGGACGATACTACCTGATTGCCGGACTTGGCTGCCCTTGGGCACACCGGACGCTGGTGGTACGAGCACTGAAGGGCCTCTCAGAAAGCATCCCTCTAGTGGTGGTTTCACCGTCCTCAAAGCAGGGGGTTTGGGTGTTTGACCAGCCGTTTGAGCAGTGCCAGACGCTGCCGCAGCTTTATCAAACAGCGCGATCGCTCTATAGCGGGCGATCGACAGTGCCGGTGCTGTGGGACAGCCAGACGCGGCAGATTGTCAATAATGAGAGCGCTGAGATCATTGTGATTTTGAATCAGGCGTTCAACTCGCTAGCGCAAAGGCCAGAGCTAGATCTTTACCCAGAAGCGCTGCGGCCTCAGGTGGATGAGTGGAACAACAAAATCTATCACGCTGTCAACAACGGCGTCTATCGCTGTGGCTTTGCTCAGGCTCAGTCTGCTTACAATCAGGCAGTAGCCGAGCTGTTTGAGGCGCTAGATTTAATCGATCGCAGGTTAGCTAGCCAGCGCTATCTGTGCGGTTCTCAGCTAACGCTGGCAGATATACGACTGTTCACCACCTTGTTTCGCTTCGATGTTGTCTATTACAGCCTGTTTAAGTGCAGCCGCCGCCGCCTTCAAGATTATGCCAGCCTTGGCCCCTATCTGCGTGACCTCTATCAGCTGCCGGGTGTAGCAGAGACCTGTGATCTAGAGGCAGTCAAACGGGACTACTATGGTAATTTGTTTCCGCTCAATCCGGGGGGAATCATTCCTGATGGGCCAGATATCGCTGACTTACAATCACCACACAAACGAGAAAAATTAGATCGGGCGATCGCCTGAATTAGACTCAACAGCAAAAACTCTCAAAGCCTGGATCAGCTCATGACGGCTTATACCATCAACCTCAGCCCTGCAATCGCCCTCAGCGACGAGCAGTTTTACCAGCTCTGCCTTAACAACCCCGATCTCAAGTTTGAGCGCAATGCCCAAGGAGATTTAATTATCATGCCTCCCACTGGCGGGGAAACCGGCAACCGGAATGCGGGTCTTACCGCCCAGCTCTGGATTTGGAACGAAACCTACCGGTTGGGGATCGCTTTTGATTCTTCTACCGGGTTTAAGCTGCCCAACGGAGCCAATCGGTCGCCAGATGCTGCCTGGATGAGCCGCGATCGCTGGGACGCGCTTACGCCTGAAGCTCAACAGCGCTTTGTACCGCTGTGCCCAGATTTTGTGGTGGAGCTGCTTTCCCCCAGCGATGAGCTGTCAAACACCCAGGCCAAAATGCAGGAATACATCGAGAACGGGGCCAAGCTTGGCTGGCTGCTCAACCGCAAGCTTCGCCAGGTAGAAATTTATCGGCCTAATCGGGCGATCGAGATTTTGCTAAATCCAGAGTTTTTGTCCGGTGAAGCCGTTTTACCGGGCTTTGAGCTGGTTATGGCTATGATTTGGTGAATTCTGCTGTATGTTGAAGCCCTGAAACCGAACCAAGTTTATTCTTTTCTTCCGAGCGATAAAAAAGGACTGCTCATTAGCTAGGTGTTTAAAGAGTATTTGCTTATATAGCGAAAGGCGAAAGATAGAAGGATGAAGGATTAATGGATGCCGGTCACGTAAAGATTCAGCGATCTGAGTTGTCCTAACCAAACTGCGGTTTGCTGTATTACTGCGGGTTTTTGTCAGATTTGACCGGAAGAAACTGCTTCAAGATAGTGCCAGGTTTGCGATCCCAGGTATCAATATGTTTGTAGATTAGCCCGTCTTCTCTAAGCCTGTAGCTAGACTGGCCGTTGAAAAAATCTGCGATCGCCAGGGTAGACGTAGCGTACCGCGCACCGTCCAGTCTACCTGAATCAAATCAGAAGCTGCCTGCCTCACCTCGTGAACATCAAAGTGGAGGTCGGTAAAAAATAGGCGTCCGTGAAACCGCAGCGTCCAGAAAATAATGCGGTAGTTGAACTTATATCTGAACGTATTAACCGGATCTTGAAAGAAAATATCTGGCGTGTAGATGTCGTAAGAAATGTCTTGTTCAAACAGCGTTGGCAGTTCGACTTTGAGGATGGCGATCGTCTTTTGTACCTGATCATCAGGCGGTGACTTGATAGCGCGATCGCCTTGACTCTTTGTCATTATGGCTACCTAGCCCTACTGGGCAACCTCTGCTTCTTTTTCAGGGGCAGCGCCTGACTCGTCTGGCTGCGGGGCTGCAGGAGGCGTCCCAGCGCCTGGTGGTGTCGGTATTTGACCTTGCGAAAGCTGCTGAATTTGGTCTTTGAACTGATCGGGAGCCAGCGCTAAAGCATTGTCAAACAGGGGCTTGGCCTCGTCTTTTTTATCCTGCTCTTGTAGTACCAAAGCCTTAGCTAGCAGAGGCCGAAAGTCTTGAGCATCCTGCTTAATTGCCTGATCGTAGATGGCAATCGCATCCTCAAAGCGGCTCTCTTCGGCGTATATCTGACCCAGCAGCAGCTGCACAGAGGTTGTATCGATCGAACCTGCCTGCACCTGGTTGGCCTGGTCAGCAGTTTTGAGGGTGTCTTGAAGCAGGCCAATCGCTGCCTGGGGTCGCTCTTGCTGAATCAGCAAAGCCACCAAACCCTGCAGCGCATTCATGTTGCCCGGAGCCGAGGTTAGCACAGCGCGGTAGGACTGAGCCGCCCCTTCAAGATCGCCCACCCGCTGTTTGGTCTGCCCCAGCAGCACCTGATAGTCAGGAATATCAGGGTTTAGCTCTGCTAGCTTCTCCAGCGGCTCAATCACTCCTTCAATATCTTGGAGCTGAATGCGAGCCTCAACCAAACCTCGCAGGGCCGTTTGGTTATCAGGCTCTCGCTGTAGGACTAGCTCATAACCTTTAGCGCGGGTTTCCAGCTCTTCTTGCTGAGCCGCCAGGGTGTCTGTAGACTGAGCCGTTGAGTTCTCTGATTGACGGCGTCCAGTCGTCGCGCTAAAAATTGGCAGCAAAGACAAAGCCAGGAACGCGGCTACTGCCACAACTAAGACGCTTACAATCAGCCAGCGATTTCGCTTAATAGACACAGCGGTCTCCTTCAAACTCCACTATTTGCTCATCTTAACGTCATCTTGCTCGCCGCCTGCCGCTCTCCTAAAGTTAAGATGAAGTGCTGCTGCAGCTTGCAGATCCTTAGGCAAATCCTGGGATTAAATTCGGAAGATTCACCAGAAAATACGCCAAAATTCTCAAAAAGGTTCGGATTTTGCCAACCAATCAGTGGAATAGTTTAGAGATTAGCCAAAAGACATAGATGGATCCTTTTTTTGGGGTTTGCCCAACCTTTTGCCATCATAAATGTAGAGCGGGGTACTGTTATTGCTTAACTTTAGCGGTTTTAAATTGCTCTTATCCGTTATTAAGTGGTTTGAAGCAGGAGACTTTAAAGTCAAAAGTTTCTTAAAACTTAGAACTAAGCAAAGTACTCCTGGCAAAAATTAGCCAAAATGCAAGTGCAACGTTAAATCGAAGATACGTGCATTGGTGGACGACCAGCAGGTAGGTATCTACTTTCGGAGGTTCGAGGATTTATGAGTTCAGCAGCCAGTCAGTTCCCTGAATATTCTCAATCGGCAGATTCTAGTTCTGAAAATTCTTCTAACAATGGGGAGCCTTCTAACCATAACGGGGAGTCTTCCAAACAGCCCTTGACTCGACCTACCCTGCTGAGTCCACCGAGACGCCGTCCTTCTTCAAAACCTGCTGACACAGTAGCAGCCAAGCCAGATTTACCCACAACTGCTGAGACGCAGTCTAGAGCCGCCCAGCTTTCGCCACCGTCATCTGCTAGTGCTGCTGAGCCTGAGCAGTCCGAAGCGATCGCGCCCCCTGATGCAGGTCAAACAACCTTACCAAGACAGCAGCCGATTTCACCGCCAAGTGAACCCATGCAGTATCGGGCAATTGGCTTAGTGAGAGGTCGCTATAGCCCCTCTGAGGAGCAGTTTAATCGCGGCATTTTGCTCACCACAGACGGCACCGAGATTGATACAGTTCTGCTGGGACGAGTCACAAGCTTGGTTAAGAACCATATAGATTTGAGCAAGGCTCACCTTTGGGTAGTTTATCCGCGCACGCGCAAAGCCAACTTTAGAAGCTTAAATTCTGAGGTGCTCCTGCACCTCCAGATTGTGGGTGTGTGGGAACCTGAAACCCTCAAGCCAGACGCTGAAGCTGAAGAGGCTGGGATTGAGGAGATTCAAACTGAGGAGATTCAAACTGAGGATGGGGCAGTGCTTGAGACCAGCACCCCTGAGCCGCAAGCAGAAGCTGAGCCTAGTGTTGACAAAACTGTAGCCGAGGTTAGCACTAGCGAAATAGCAGAAGCCTCAGCGCCATCAGAGACTCCTGACTCATCGCCATCGGACGAGGATGAATATTTTTCTATCCGAGGAGAGGTGCTCAGGTACGATGACCGCAATGGCGAGGTGGTGATCAATATTGTTCAAAGTCTGAAGCAGCCGGAGGGCGCTACTAAAGATTTTCGCGTGATCTTGCGAGGATCGCTCTCGGGCAAAATCGTTGGCTATTTTTGGGATTTGGAGGTGAAGCGTCAGGGCAGCGATCTGGTAGTCAAGTCTGCGGCACCGGTTGCTGTAGTTCCTCCCAAAAAGCGTAAGAAGGGTGAAGAACAAAGCTCCAACCGAAATCGTCGAGGTGCTCCCCCCTATAGGCAACAGTCTCCTCATAGCTCGGCAGCCCCTAGCTCGTTACCAAAGCCAAAACCCCAGAGCCGTCGAGCTAAGCCGGAAGAAGCTCCCGAAGAACGTTAGGTACAGGAGCCAATTGGGTGAGAGGCTAGCTGAGGTTAATCTGCGAACCCCAGCGATCCTGAGACAGAAAACCGCGATCGCTAGGTAAAGGCGCGATCGCGGCTGTTAGCTCAAATTTTTGGGCCATAATCCACTCTTTGAGTAGCTGAGCTACCTGGCGAGAACGGTAGAGGCTAGCCAGCGGTGCAGTTCGCACAGGCTGCCCCTCAATCACAATCCGACCTGATTTGAGCTGGGCATAGCTCACCAAACCAAAGGTGGGGCGTACCCGACGCGGAATTGAAAAATCCATCACTGGCGCTACTAGCTCTGAGTCGCGTACCGCACAGCAGCGGGCGATCGCTTCGTTCAGCAGCGGAATTGGCACCCCTACGCCCAGCATCAGAGAGGGGCCATAGCTTTTGAAATAGCAGCCCCGTACCCAGTCAGAGTTCATTTGCTTGGCGTCGCCTATCAGCGCCACCGTTGCCGCTGGCCCGATCGGGTTTGGTTGGGCAGCCGCTTCTGCAGCGGAAAGTGCTGGGTACCCTCCCAGGCCACATAGCCCACGCCGCCCCCCAAAAAATCCGAGTGCCAATGCCAATCACCTGCAGGGTGGGGTCATTGAGCAGGGGAGACAAAGCCCCAGAATTAGAATATACCGCGTTGCCCAAGCGCGGCTGTAGTGGCCCTAAATAAGTCTGCAGGAGGCGATCGCCGCCGTTGACACCAACGATAAAGTTCTGGTAGAGGTTGCGAGGATTAAACAGATAGAACTGATTAATGGTCTCGCGGGTGATGGTGGTTTCCAGGCTGGCACGGGGATAGCAATCTGTCACCTGACCTACAGCCCTGAGCTGAATGGGTTTGCCTGCAATTAGATCGGCAATGACGTGACCGCCGCCGCGCTCACGCACGTCTTCGGCTTCAAGGCCGTCACCAATGCGGCTGCTTTCAGCAATCTGCGAGGCTCCCAGGTAGAGATCAACCGCCCCAAAGCCCGCGTAGGCCGGAACGCCGTCTAGCTGGCAGCGGCGAATCTTAATTGGGGGATCGCTATGGCCCAGGTTCAAAATTGCCCCAGAAGACTCCATCGGCTCGAACGTTCCGGTGGTCACCACATCTACATCTTTTGCCGCTTGGGAAATGCCTACTTCTTGGGCGAGCTGCTTAAATTCTTCGGCGGTGAGTACCCTAGCCTGAGCGTGACGAATGCGGTAGTTGATTTCCTCAAAGGTGCGCATAGGCTGATCTTAGGGCTGCTGCCATCGCCAGCTTAGCAAGCAAGCCATAATCAGAGTAGGCAAAAAAACCAGGGTTAAACTGCTGAGGGTAGTGGCCGGCAGCGGCACAGCCGGGGCAGCATATTTTATCAGCACGGCTAAACCTGCAGAAGCCACCAGCACTTTTAAGAGAAACCCCAGCTTATCCATACTCAGGTACGACGAATGTTGAGACAGCACCACTCCTGACGCCGCCACAGCGTTGCCACTACCCAGCCGTTGTCCTCTAGCGTGTCGGCGACAATCTTGGCTTGATCCAGCAAAATACCGCTAAGAACCCCCCAGGTGGTCGGTTTTGCGATCGCAGTCATATCGGGAATCAAGTCCACAATGACCTCTGCCAAAATATTGCATAAAATGCCGTCAACTGGCTCTGAGAGCTGTTCGCTCAGGGTTTGCAAACTCCCCAACCGGGCTATGAGCGATCGCCTGAGAGGTGATTTAATTCTCGGTTTTCGTGAGTAGATTTGACTGCTAGCGAATCAATGTCTACCGCATAAACCTGCTTGGCCCCGAGTAGCAAAGCCCCAATTGAGAGAATGCCAGAGCCACAGCCAATATCGGCTAGCACTTTGTCTTCGGGGGCTTCGCCTAGGCGCATCTCTAAAGATTCCAGGCAAAGCTGGGTGGTGGCATGGGTTCCGGTACCAAAGGCGGCCCCTGGGTCAAGCCGCAGCACTAGGCGATCGCCCCCAGTCGGCTTGGGCAGCCAGGCGGGATTAACTAAAAAGCGATCGCCAATCTCTTGGGGGTGCCAGTGAGATTTCCAGCTTTTTGACCAGTCTTCTTCATCAATGAGCTGCCACTCTAAGTGAGGAACCGCGAGTCCTGCACACAGCGCATCTTGCTTCATCATCAGCGCTAGCGCCGCTAGGTCTAGCAGCTGAAACTGCTCTTGCGGAAAATAGGCCCGCATAAAAAGATGATGCCCTCTGCGCTCAGTGGACGTGCCGCGTCCGGTATAAGTGTCAAATCGCCAATAGACAAGGTCTTCCAAGGCTGGATGACATAGAACCTGAATTTCCCACCAGCTACTGACCAAAACCAAGACACCTTAAAGGATGTGTGCAGATGATATTAGCTTAGGCGATCGCCTTACAGACTGACTGTATAGGCATCTCGAATACCCGGTACCTTGGTAATCTCTGAGAGAATACCCTCCGGCAGCGGATCATCAATGCTCAAGACCATCACAGCATCTCCGCGCACAATCTTACGCCCTACCTGCATACTGGCAATATTGACATTAAAGCTGCCCAGCAAAGACCCAATTTTGCCAATAATTCCTGGCATATCCCGGTGCAGCGTAAACAGCATGTAGGGCGTTGGCGGGACATTAATAGGAAAGTCATCAATGTCGGTGACGCGGATTTCAGTACCACCGAGCAGAACACCCGTAACTGAATGTTCTCCTAAAGAGCCTTTGGCTGAAAGCTGTAGAGAACCCGTGTAGTCTTGCACGTTAGCATCTCGCGTTTCGACCACGTGAATGCCCCGCTCTTTGGCTTCAATACTGGCGTTGACATAGTTGACTCGCTCCTGCAAGGCGTGAGACAGCAAACCCTTGAGAGCAGCGACCACCACAGGCTGGCTGTCGTTTTGAGCTAGCTCACCCTGCAGACGCACGTTGAGCGACTCTACCCGGCCACCTGCTAGCTGCCCTACCAGATTGCCGAGGGTTTCAGCCAGCTGCAGGTAAGGCCGCAGCTTTTCTAGCAGGTCAGGGCGCAAACCTGGAATATTGACAGCAGAACGGGCCGGCAGTCCTAGCAGCACGTCTCTAATTTGCTCAGCCACATCGATCGCCACATTCACCTGGGCCTCTTCAGTAGAAGCCCCGAGATGGGGTGTTAAAATAGCAGCCTTGTCTAAGTCTCGCAGCGCCGACTCGCCTAAAGGCTCAACTTCGTATACATCTAAGGCCGCGCCGCCAATCTGCTCTGACTTGATAGCGGCAGCTAGGGCCTCCTCGTCAATAATACCGCCCCGAGCACAGTTAATAATTCTGGCTGTCGGCTTCATCGTTGCCAGGGTTTTGGCGTTGATCAGGTGAGTCGTTTCTGCCGTCTTGGGCAGGTGCAGTGTGATGTAGTCAGCCTCTCGCATCAGCAGTTCAAGATCGACTAGGCGGCAGCCGAGCTGTTCTGCCCGCTCGCTCGAAATAAAGGGATCATAGGCCAGCAGCTTCATCCCCAAAGCGCGAGCAACAGTGGCCACGTGGGAACCAATTTTGCCTAATCCCACCACGCCGAGCGTCTTTTTGTAAACCTCGACGCCTAAAAAGCGCTTGCGATCCCAGTTGCCTGCTTTGACAGAGTAATCAGCAGCCGGGATGTAGCGAGACAGCGATAGCATCATGGCGATCGCGTGTTCAGCCGCCGCGATCGTGTTTCCCTCGGGAGAGTTGACCACCACAATGCCGCGCCGGGTGGCTGCAATCACATCAATGTTGTCAACCCCTACCCCAGCTCGACCGATAATTTTGAGCTGTTTGCCAGCCTCAATTACCTCTTGGGTAACACGGGTACTAGAGCGCACCATCAGCGCGTCATAGTCGGGGATAATTTTGAGCAGTTCTTCTGGGGGCAGCTTAGTCTTGACATCGACTTGGGCTACCTGAGAGAGAATATCAAGTCCGGCTTGATCAATTGGGTCAGAGACGAGAACCTTGGGCATAGCTCAGCAACGGGTTTTCACAAGGTGTCATTTTACTGCAAAGCTGAGTCGCTAAAGCGCGGAATCTTCAAAGAGTTTTGGGATCTCGCCCCAGCTACGGGGCTGCTTAATGTTTCTTAACCAGTTTAGGCTTTTCGTGGCTGAGGCTGTCCTTGAAAGGGATCTTTTTTCAGCCGTCTAGGTCGTCTTGCGATCGCAACAGGTGGCTGCAACTGGCCCTTGGGGATGAATAGCACAGCACAAAAAATTGCCGCCGTAGCTTTTACCGTGATAGTTGAGACAGCCTTGACAGACTTCTGGCTGGCGATCGCGCTGCTTTGAAAACTGAGGTTCTAAAGACCAGGTCAGGTTTAGCAGAGCACCTACAACCGTGCCTTCGGACTCGGTGCCGTTGATAGTTAGCTCTAGCAGTCCTGAAGCGTAGGCCCGTCGGATATCAAGCTGCAGCAGGGTGGAAAGGGTGTGCAGGCAGGTAACCCGGCGACCACAAACCGCGTAGTAGCTATCTTCAGCAACCTGCACGTAGTCTAAAGTGGGCGGATGGTTGGGATGCTGGCCTAAATGAGCAATGACCGTCAGCACCCACGGAACCTGTTGCAGTCGTCGCTCAACTTTAGGATGCAGGTGTAAAGCCATCTGGCGAACTCCTTGATAAACTTACGAATAGCGTAGCCGTAGCAGATGCGATCGCGCTCAGTCAACTCAGATTGATTTTGCTGAAAAGTGCCAGTGCATTGCCACAGCTAGAAATTAGGGTGGGTAGTCAGTGCTTTAGCGCTGAGGTGCTAACTGCGAACTATGACATCCCCCTGAAGTTAAGTGCTGACGCTGCACTAGGCTTCTTCAACCTCCTCAATCTCGATTTCTGCGGTCTCAGTTTTAACAGCGCTAAGCTGCTGACGAATCTTCTGCTCGATCGTGCTGGCGATCTCAGGATTGCTGGCCAGATACTGAAGGGCGCTGTCTCTTCCCTGACCGATGTTATCGCCTTCGTAGCTGTACCAGGCCCCTTTGCGAACAATCAGCCCGTCTTGTTCTGCCAGATCTACCAGACAGCCGAGGGTTGAGATGCCTTGGCCGAAAATAATATCAAATTCTGCAATCCGAAAGGGAGGAGCCACTTTATTCTTGGCTACCTTGACCTTGGCCCGAATGCCGTATTCTTCATTGCCTTTTTTCAACGTTTGAATCCGACGGATATCCAAGCGCACCGAGGCATAAAACTTAAGCGCGTTGCCGCCGGTCGTGGTTTCGGGGTTGCCGTAAACTACCCCAATTTTTTGTCGGAGCTGGTTGAGGAAAATGACGGTGCATTGAGATTTGCCAATATTTCCGGTAATTTTTCGCAGGGCCTGACTCATCAGCCGTGCCTGCAAGCCCATGTGGGAGTCTCCCATTTCCCTTCAATCTCAGCGCGAGGTACCAGGGCAGCAACAGAGTCGATCACAACTAA
>JAAUQI010000074.1 GCA_012032345.1 Leptolyngbyaceae cyanobacterium RM1_1_2
AACGCTTGAACTTCAGCCTTGCTCAAATCAACAATATAACGTTTCTGACTCATGGTGCTTTCCCTGGTTTTGAGTCAGATTATCAGAACTGTTCCCACTGGGCAAAGCTTGCTTGGCGAACTACTAGACCCATGCAGCCAGAAAAAAAACTCAAGGCTGTGAGGTTGGGTTTGCTGAACGAGCGTCGCCCGTGATCAGGAATGCTTAAACTTGCATCTTCTCCCTTGATGCGGTAATTCTGAACGGACTCTGATGCCACAATCCACCGACTGCTAATCCTCTCCCCGCTAATTTCTCCATACCGGAGCAGCTGACGAACATATTGCTCCGAGCAGTTTAAGATTTCAGAGGTCTCTTTTACAGAGAGGTGTTGGTCGCTCATACTTTCAGAAGCGAAACTAAAACCAGGTACCCATACTACTGCCAGGGCAATAGGCTTGCAAGCATTGTGAACAAATGTTCTTATGCTGCTGCTTCGCTTAAAGTTAGCGTCAGCCCCGGTAAAGCCGTAGGGAAACCCGACCCCGCTGCCCCTGCCATATTCGTTATCTTAGAAATAAGCATCGCTTATGCTTCAGACGCGATGCAGAGACTTCTAGAAAAGATAAAGAGAGGCGATCGCCATGACACAGCGAAATTTTGAATTTGTTGAAATTACCCTATCAGCCGTGATCAAGACAGGCATTTTACTGACTGTAATCTGGCTACTGGGCAGCTACTTGACGGTAATGTAGCTGAGACTTAGGCCACGAGGCGGTTGTGGAAACGACTCTCCACAACCGCCTTTTTTTTATGTCGTGACTGATTTTGTCAGACCTGAGCCGCTACAGTTTTCACCCGATCCAGCTTCAGCACGATCACGCCCAGGGGCGGCAGGGTTACATCCAGCGAATAGGGATGACTGTGGAAAGTCCACTCGTCCGTCCACTTGCCGCCGAGATTCCCCATATTGGTACCGCCAAAGTCGCGTGAATCACTGTTGAACAGCTCCTGATAGAACCCAGCCTCAGGCACCCCGACCCGGTAGTGGCTGTGGGGCTGGGGCGTAAAGTTGCACACCGTCACTACAAAGTCTTCGCTGTCTTTGTCCCGCCGCATAAAGGCGACGACGCTGTGGCGGTTATCGCTGCAGTCAATCCACTCAAAACCTTCCTGGCTAAAGTCCTGGGTGTAGAGAGCGGGTTCACTGCGGTAAAAGCGGTTGAGCTGCCCCATAAAATGCTTCAGCTTTTGGTGCGGCTCATACTGCAGCAGGTGCCATTCTAAATCACCCCATACGTTCCACTCGCTCCACTGGCCAAACTCCATGCTCATAAACAGCGTCTTTTTGCCGGGATGCATAAACATGTAGGTATACAGACAGCGCAGGTTAGCAATCTTTTGCCAGTCATCTCCCGGCATTTTGCCAATCATGTTGCTCTTGCCGTGTACCACCTCGTCATGGGAGAGCGCCAGCATAAAGTTCTCGGTGAAAGCGTACCAGATGCTGAAGGTGACATTATTTTGGTGGAACTGGCGGAACCAAGGATCCATGTGGAAATAATCCAGCATGTCATGCATCCAGCCCATGCTCCACTTAAGATTGAAGCCCAGACCGCCCAGATAGGTCGGCCCCGACACCATCGGCCAGGAAGTAGACTCTTCTGCGATCGACAGCACACCGGGATAGTAGCTAAAGACGACATGATTCACCTGACGAATAAAGTCGGCCGCCTGAATATGCTCACGCCCGCCGTACTCGTTGGCAACCCACTGCCCCGGATCGCGCAGATAGTCGCGGTAGAGCATTGAGGCCACAGCATCTACCCGAATGCCGTCGATGTGATATTTGTCGAACCAGAACAGAGCATTGGCGACTAAAAAGTTGCGTACCTCATGTCTGCCATAGTTGAAGACCAGCGTGCCCCACTCTTTATGCTCACCAATGCGCGAGTCGGCATACTCATAGAGATGGCTACCGTCAAAAAAGGCTAGGCCGTGTCCGTCCTTGGGGAAGTGCCCCGGTACCCAGTCCACAATGACGCCAATGCCGTTTTTGTGGCACTGATCGACAAAGTACATCAGATCCTGAGGGCTACCGTAGCGGGAGGTGGCGGCGTAGTAGCCGGTGACCTGATAGCCCCAAGAACCGTCAAAGGGATGCTCCGCGATCGGCAGCAGCTCAATGTGGGTAAAGCCCAACTCTTTGACATAGGGAACCAGCTTGTCTGCCAGTTCTCGATAGGTCAAAAATCTAGCTCCTGGCTTCAGGTCAGCCACGGTCACCACTGGCTCTGAGCTACCGTCTGGGCGCTTAGCGGGTTCGGCTGATGAGCCGTTGAGCCACGAACCGAGATGCACTTCGTAGACAGAGACAGGCTGAGTCAGGGGGTCAGCGTGACGACGCTGATCTAGCCAGCTCTCATCGTGCCACTCGTAGCTATCTAAATCAGCGACGATAGAGGCGGTTTTGGGGCGGATTTCCTGCTGAAAGCCATAAGGGTCAGACTTTTCATAAATGTGGCCTGACGTATTTTTAATTTCGTATTTATAGCTGGTGCCTACCCTAACCTCTGGAATAAACAGCTCCCAGATGCCATTGCCCGCCAGACGCATCTGATGCTTGCGGCCATCCCAGTGGTTAAAATCGCCCAAGACAGAGGCGTTACGGGCATTAGGTGCCCAGACAGCAAAGTAAACCCCAGAGACGCCCTCAACTTCGGTGGGGTGGGCACCTAGCTTTTCATAAATGCGGTGATGGTTGCCTTCGGCAAAGAGGTGAATGTCAAAGTCGGTTAGCTGACGGCTCCTGAAGGCATAGGGGTCGTAGATGAAGCGCTCGTGTTCGCCTTCTTTGCAGCGGAGCTGATAGTTGGCTAATTCTTTTGTTTCTATAATGCATTCAAAAAAATGAGGATGATGAGAGGTCTTCATCAGATGCTCTTGGCGAGCCTCAGGCAAAACTAGCCAGACTTCACTGGCCTGAGGCAGATATGCCCGCACAGCCCAAACAGATTTACCGTCTTGCTGAATCATGTGAGGCCCCAGAATCTCAAACGGATCGTGGTGCTGGTTCCAAACAATCCGATCAATTTGGTCGGGGGCAACGGTTAACGCCATAGATCTAACCCAATTTAGGAATTTAAGAAATTTATAAACCTGTTTTAAATTGCCGCACCTGCGACAGGCAGCGGAGCGCTCAACGAGCTAAGGTCTGCTTAGACCAGAGACGACGCTGATTCAAGCGCGATCGCCAAGCACCGAATTAACTTTTTGAAACTTAAAAAGGTTACTGCGAATTAGATTAACAAAACTTAGTGAGGTTTCGTCTGCCTCTCAGCAGTTTTTTAGCCGTTAGGGGGTAGATTTTGCTGCCATTAGCCGCAATCAGGGAATAAAGGGGAGAATTCTGCGGGCTGCCCGCCGCACTCGTAACAGAAAAATATTCTGTCGGATTTCTGAGCTGATCAGTGGATTCTCTGGCAGCGCCGCTAGTTCAGCCTGCAGCTCAGCATATTCGGCCAGGGTCAGCGGTTTGCCATCAATGGGCGATCGCGCTTCTAGGATAATCTCGTTGCGCATCACCTCTTCTGGGACATCGTCAGCAGGCGGCAGTGCCTGAGCCAGGGGCGTCAGCAGCCACAAGCTAGCAGCGCTGAGACTACAGCCGATGCCATAACCGATCCAGTGTTTTAAGGCCATCCATACAACTGCGACTTTAGATCCACTTTACACCGTTGACTTTTGATCTTTAGGCTTTTGGATCTTTAAATAATTAGAGTGCTGTTTGATCTGGCTTTGAGCTGGTGAAGTACGGGCAAGCATTAATTCCCGTTAATCTCAGAGAGTTGCCAGAAACCTTCTCAGTACAATAAGCATGTCTTGTGATTAGGCTTGGGCGCAATCAGGCTTATAGACGCTGTTAATTTTAGACAAATTTCTCATGGCAAACGCTCAGTATATTTTGGCTCTTGACCTCGGCACAACAGGCAATCGAGCAATTCTCTTCGATCGCAGCGGTGACATTGCCGGCCAGGCTTATAAAGAACTTACCCAGTATTATCCTCAGCCCGGTTGGCTAGAGCACGACCCGCGCGAAATTTGGGACGACGTTCAATGGGCGATGCAAGCCGCGATGCAAAAAGCCAAGATTGAGCCTGCTGAGATTGCGGCCATCGGCCTGACGGTGCAGCGAGAAACCTGTCTGCTGTGGGACAAAATCAGCGGTCGGCCTTTGCACAATGCTATTGTCTGGCAAGATCGGCGCACCGCTTCTACTTGCAACGACCTGCGCGATCAGGGTCTGGCGGCAGACATTGCAGATCGCACCGGACTGGTACTAGACGCTTATTTCTCGGCTACGAAGCTGCAGTGGCTCTTAGACTATGTCCAAACCCATCAGCAAGAGCCACCGCTTGACCTAGACGACGTCTTAGCTGGAACCGTCGATAGCTGGGTGCTGTGGAACCTGACCGGGCGCAAAGTCCATGCCACTGACCACAGCAATGCCAGCCGTACCATGCTGCTGAATTTGACCTCGCTGGCATGGGACAAAAAGCTACTGGACTTGTTTAATATTCCAGCTCAGCTAATGCCAGAGATTCGACCCAGTCTGGGGTACTTTGGCAGCACGGACGCTGCTGTAATAGGGGCTGAAATTCCGATTATGGCGGTCTTTGGCGATCAGCAAGCGGCTCTGTTTGCCCACGGCTGTAACCGCCCCGGCCTGCTCAAGTGTACCTACGGCACCGGAGCCTTTTTAGTGGCGCACACAGGCTCAGAACTGGTGCGATCGCACCATCAGCTGCTCTCAACGGTGGCTTGGTCAGAAGCCAGCAAGGGCGGCTCTGAGGTGGGCTATGCCCTCGAAGGCAGCATGTTTACTGCCGGAGCCTGCATTCAGTGGCTGCGAGACGGTATCAAGTTAATTACCACGGCGGCGGATACCGAACCCTCGGCCCAAAAGGTGGCCCACAGCGGCGGCGTTTACTTTGTCCCGGCGCTCAGCGGTTTGGGTGCCCCCCACTGGGACATGAGCGCTCGCGGTGCCTTTTTTGGCATTACGGGCGGCGTGCAGCGCGAACACATGATCCGGGCGGTATTAGAGGCGATCGCCTATCAGGTCAAAGAAGTGGTAGAAGCCGTTAACGAAGACAGCGACACTCAGATTAACATGCTCAAAGTGGACGGCGGGGCCAGCCAGAATGACTTTTTAATGCAGTTTCAAGCAGACGTGTTGGGCATTGCGATTGAGCGTCCGGCGGTTCTAGACGCGACGGCTCAGGGGGCTGCTTTTGGCGCGGGTCTAGCAGCAGGCTACTGGGACAGCTACGACGCTTTGATTCAGGGTCGCAAAATTAACCGGGTCTTTGAACCCACAGAAACCAAACCAGCTCAGGATAATTTTCATCTGTGGCAAAAAGCAGTTGAGCGGGCTAAGAACTGGGTTGAGTAGGATGGAGGGAGGTGAGTTTTGGGTTTTGAGTTTTGAGCTGAGATGAGTGGGTCGAGGCTGGTGGAGGAGAGGCGAAGTTGACAGAAACTGCGATCGCTCAGTTTTGGATACTGGTCAAGGGGGTGCTAGCGCTTGACCCCGCTATGTTTCAGCTCATTCAGCAGTTTCCTCAGCGCACTTGGGCAGCGGCGGCGGTTGTGCTGCTGGCCGGACTCTCGCTGGCGGTGGCTGAGAGTGTGGTGCTGTTTCTCAACCGGGTGCGGCCAGCGCGGTTTGTGTTTAGTCTGCTGCTGGGCGCTATTTTGTTTGCCTGTGGCTATGGCTTTTGGGTACTTGCTACCTGGCTCTCCAGCGTTTGGCTGCTGCGGCTAAATCTGTCTTTGGAAACTATTGCCCTGGTGCTGGCTTTTAGCTACGCGCCGCTGATGTTTAGCTTTGTCGGGGCGTTGCCCTACTACGGCGTACCGCTGCTGCGGCTGCTGTCAGTATGGACGCTGCTGGCGATGATGCTGGGATTTTCAGCAGTAGCCGATCTGCCTTTACCGCAGGCATTTGAAGCCGTTGTTACCGGCTGGATTGCGCTACAGCTCCTGCAGCAGACTATAGGACAGCCTGTGGCTGCTCTGGGGCGATGGCTAGCAAACGCGGCGGCTGGAGTGAAGCTGGTGACCGACAGGCGATCGCTGGCAGATTTGATCCGGGTGGGTGGAGCTTTTTTGGCCGATGCCGCTTTGCCAAACCGACTGCTGCCGACTGCCGCGAATTCCTCGCCGCTGGTAGCTGATGTTGAGTTTTCACCTGCCCACAGCGACTGGGTTGTGGCTACGCCGCCTGAAGTTAACAGCAGACCTACTGAGCCAGTGCGTCGCCTGTCCGGGCTGCGGTTTCCGCTGCGGCGATCGCTGCAGTATATCGGCTTGACTTTGTTTGCCGGGGTGATTACGTTTGTGCTGTCGCCGGTGCGCCGCTTTTTGATTGGCACCTACGACGCGGCTGGAGACGCTTGGATTCAGTTCTTTATTGACCTGGCCTGGATTAGCCTAATTATTTTTATTATTAGCGGCCTGCTGGCACCCCTAGAAGCTCTGGGCTGGTGGGCCGGGTGGTATGGCGACCCGATTGCCGCCACCCGACCTGTAATCTCGCCGCTGTCTGTGCCCCGCGATCGCGTTAAGCGCTATCTGATTTATTTAGACGGCACCGGGCAGTCTACCAAAGACTACCAGCCCCTGGTAGCGAATTTTCTCAATCATCTGGCGCAGCAGCTCCCCGAAGATATGCTGCTGGTCAAAGGGCTGATGTCTTATTCGGTGCTAGATCGACCCCTAACCGAAGATCGGCCTTTTGCCTTTTTTTGGCGCTGGGTTGAAGGGCTGGAAGCTCAGCCCCAGGAGAGCTGGGTGGGTGCTTTGGTGAGCTTTCGCAACATGCTGATGGTGTCGGTTTCAGCCGATCAGCGCTACGGCCCGGTCTATAACTGGGGCATTGCCCAGCGCATCTATGACAGTCTGATGCGGCTGGGCTACCCGGCTGAGGGCAACGTGCCGATTACCCTAGTGGGCTACAGCGGTGGCGCTCAGGTGGGCATGGGCGTGGTGCCGTTTCTCAAAAGCAGCCTGAATACCTCGGTGGAGGTAATTTCTCTAGGAGGAGTCATCAGCGGGCGAGTGGATGCCCTAGAAGTGGAGCAGCTTTACCATCTAGTTGGCGATCGCGACTGGATCGAACGCCTGGGCATTGTGCTATTTCCCCGCCGCTGGAGAGTTTCGTTTCTCTCCTACTGGCACCGAGCTAAGCGCAAGGGCAAAATCAGCCTGATTGCGCTCAAGGGCATGGGCCATCAGGGCGATGGCGGCATGTTAGATCCGGCCCTGCCTGCGGGTGAAAGTCGCTCTCACCTGCAGCGAACGCTGACCCTAGTGATGAATATTCTGCAGGATAAGTTTTCAGAGCAGCTAGTAGCCGACCAGCTCCCGCCCGAGACGGAGAGCAACTATCAGCGCTACTCTGAGGCTGACTTTAACCACTGGAGCTACTACCCTCTAGAGCAGACGGTAGATGCTCAGCTCTATCAGCCGATTGCGTCCTGGATGGGGCGGCTAATTTTGCCCAAGTCAGACCAGCGACGGCAGGTCAACGGAGCGCTGTTTGAAGTTCACCATGCCCCTGCCCCCCACGCCTCACTGGTGGGAAAAGTTGTCAGGCTGCGCTGGAGCCAAGAGCCAGCGGTTCAGGCGCGGGTGCGCCAGGTCATACAGGACATTCACTTCAGCGCTGAGGCCGACTACACGCAACATCAAGGGCTGATACATCCCGTCCGGCTCAATCACTGGCGACAGGTAAACCCGCTGGAGTCGCTAGCCGGGTCACGCCCTGAGAATGATGTGATTGTGGCGCTGCCGGAGGGGGTGGAGGTGGCGTGGGAGAGTGGCGCAGCAGCAGAGCAGCAGGTAGCCGCAGAGCCAACGGGGGCAGGACGGGACTGGGTGCTTTATGTTGAGCATGAGCCAGCACAGATTAGCGGGCGCTATTACGGCCTAGTGCAGTTTTTGGGGCCAGATGCTAAGAGCGATCGCTACTGCGTTACCCACTTCAACCGGGTCAGTCGCCGCTTTGATGGGCCAACTGAGACAGTACGGCTGCCGCAGGTGATAACCGATACCAACGGTACGCTACCCGCAACCGCCAATCAGATTGAGCAGTCGCCGCAAAATCAGGAGGGCTGGTATATCTATGGCGCACCGGATGCAGACGGGCTGTTTGTGGTGCAGGCGATCGCGCCGCGTGAGCTGTTTCGCCTGATGCCGAACCGGACGCTGCTGAGGGCAAAGGCGGGGCTGCGCTATGTTAAACAAAAGTCCTGGAAAAATTTAGCGGCTAAAAAGGGGCAGAGCGAGTCGGTTTTGATCAGTCCACACACGCTAACTGCACAGCAGGCAAGGCAGGGCTGGCAGGTGGGCGATCGCGCTTTGCTGATTCATATCTATGGCGGCATTGGCGGCAACCAGCGCGAACCCGCTGCTAAAGCGCCAATTTACTTTGGTCACTTTGCCTATGGGGTGGCGACGGTGGTGCATGAGCCGCTGGCAGATGAACCGCAGTTTGATATTCGCTACTACCAGGTCTATACCCACAACAATCACGGCATTGTTGCCGGAGTGCTGCACTGGACACGCTACATGGGCGATCGCCAGTGGGGATTTTTGGGTACGCGCCCGGTGGCAGACATTCTGATTAAGCATCCGGCCTACACGCAGCCGTTTGACTTTAACGGGGCGCTGCCAACAGCGCTAGACGATTTAATTCGTCAGCTAGAGATCATGGTGGCACGCTACCGCATTGGCGACGGCACCGGGGGCACCTATGTGGGGCCAGCTAATAACTGCGCTCAAGATTCTAATCAGGCGCTCTATGCCAGCATCAAGCAGCTAGAGGAGCTGATGCAGACGAGTCCACCCCAGCACCCAGAGCAGGCGCAGCGCTACCAGCAGCTTCTAGAGATTCGCAAGGCACTACAGCGAGAGCTACTGCCCCTAGGCAGCGCCCGAGCCGACTGGGAAGAGGGCCGCGAGGTGCTGGGCAGCAATTTAGAAGACTATCCGCTGAAAACCCTGGGCCGGGGACTGCTAAGCTGGCGCACAATGTTCCCTCGGGTGGCCAGTGATACGGTGACAGAGCTATTTTTGCGCCACGGAGCCTGCCTGTGGGTGCTGCGGACTAATCAGGTAGGGGGCTATGATCCTGAGATTGAGGCGATCGCCCCGTTTACGTTCTAGGTCGGTTTTGCGCCTGCCCCAGCCCTGCTTCAGGTAGAACACCTACCTCACGGCTCAATCAGCCGCCTGACTTAGGCCAGGGCTTCTGCACCTGAAATAGAACGTTGGGAGAAAACCGATGCGTTTTTTCAATGACTCCGAATCCTCAAGATATGATTTAATGATTCGTCAAATTACTGAATTAGGACGCAGTCGTAATTAGAGGAGCTACCCATGTTGACAGTACAGGACAGAATTAGCCTTGCTAAGGATTCACTCACCGAATTTAGCCAGGTGGTTGAACCTATCCTCGATCTCGATAGGGTCTACTTTGACAACCCGCACTATTCACTGCGCTCTGCCCTCATCCTTGCCCAAAATGCGCTAGCGGCGAACTGGCTCGACTATGATCAGTCATTTGCGGCTTGTCGATTAAACTCGGCCTTTTCTCGAGTGGCGCATAATCTACCGCCCGAAGGGTTGAAGTCGGCTATTGAGTAGGCATTCTTCACCAGTGAAAATTTAGTGTTAGTTGCAGAACTAAGGCAGAATTGCCATTCATCTCCATGACCTATGCATCAGCTAAAGTTCTTTCCTTTGAAGAGTTCGTTACTCACTATGGCGACGACTCCCGCTACGAACTCATCGACGGAGAACTGCGAGACATGGAACCTACCGGGCCTCATGAAGCAGTTGCTGGTAAAGTTGCAGGTCGCCTTTATTTTGAAATTCTTCGCCTGAAACTACCCTGGTTTATTCCTAAAAACTGTTTAATTAAACCGCCCGCTGCTGAAGCAACAGCCCTCAGACCAGACGTGATTGTTCTTGACGAAGATAAACTCCCCCAAGAACCTCTTTGGCAACGTGAGCCAATTATTACTAATGGCAGCACCATCAAACTAGTCGTTGAAGTGATTAGCTCTAACTGGCAAGACGACTATGCCCGCAAAATTGAAGAATATGCACTGCTTGGCATTCCTGAATACTGGCTTGTCGATTTTCGCGGCCTTGGCGGAACTGCTTTTATTGGTAAGCCTAAACAACCTGCTTTCACGATCTGTCAACTCAACGGCGATGAGTATCAGCATCAGCAATACAGATTAAAACAAACTATTTCCTCACCTCTATTCCCCGAATTTCAACTCTCCTTGGACAATGTTCTCCCTCGATAATTTCGACTCTTCTGAGTTTGCGATCAAATCTGTACAAAAAATTCATTTTCTTTTGGTAAAAGGAGCTGAAATCCGGCACTGGTCTGTTAAAGGATGAGAGCTAAAATCGAGGCGACGTTGAGGATGCCACAATGAACTGCCCAACTTGTCAAAGCCAAAATGTAGTGAGAAATGGGACAACCAAGCGCCAAGATAGCAGTGTTGTCCAGAAATATCTATGTAAGGCTTGTAAGCGACAATTTAACGAGCGAACAGGCACGCCGAGTTCAGGCTACGCACCCCGTCCGCGCTTGTTGGTGCGGCGTTGAAGTACGACCGAAGGGTTGGGGATTCGTGCCACTGGGCGCTCGTTTGGCAAGTCACACTCAACGATTATGCGCTGGGAGCAGCGGCTGGCCCAACAACGTGCCGCCTGGTCACCGCCTGCGCCTGTCGATGCCGATG
Organism: Leptolyngbyaceae cyanobacterium RM1_1_2; assembly: GCA_012032345.1. Classification (GTDB taxonomy): domain Bacteria; phylum Cyanobacteriota; class Cyanobacteriia; order Phormidesmidales; family Phormidesmidaceae; genus Sphaerothrix. The sequence goes on from JAAUQI010000074.1 coordinate 10,806, forward strand.
TCACACTCGAAGGCGATGAAGCCTATACTCGTGTGGGCGAGACCCTTCCCCCCCGAAGCGAGTGAAGGTTGGACGATCCATTTCATCGAACGCCAAAGTCGTTACTGGGTTGCCGCACAAGCAGGCAAAAAGCAGAGTCAACTGTTTGAGCAAGGCACTCAAAGTGGTTGGGATTGGGCCAACCCCGCTGGGTGCATCCATTGGTTTACTGATGGTGAACGGCGCTATGGCAAGGCGTTGTGGAAACTTGCCAGTGTCTATCTCAAGCGGGGAGAAGCCCATTGCGATTACCATCACCGTAAAGTTTGGCGGCAAGGATTAGAAGTCGCTATGAAAATCAAAGGGTCTCAGGGCAACAAACGGGTTGAGTGGGTTTACCCTGAGCATCCGTTTACGGCTATCAGCCCTGCGTTTGAGATCCATGCGAATCACAACGAGGCTCAAAACAGTGCGCTCAGACGACGTTGTAGTGCTTATCGTAGACGACAGAACCTCTATGCCAAGTGCGTACAGGGATTACAACGAGTGTTGGAGGTGCAACGACTGATTCATAACTGGGTTCGCCCGCATTGGGGACTCGCTAAGGGTACCACTCCAGCAATGGCGATGGGCTTGTGCAATCGCCCCGTCTCAATCCATGTGCTCCTTACCTGTCGTGGTTTTGAATCCATCATCCATTAAAAAGCCAGTGCCTCTGCGCCGTCAACTAGCTTTTCAAGGTGGTCAATCGAGCAAGGGACAATTTCTACGTTCATGATTCAGCCTTCCTCACCTCAATAGCTCCTGCATACTAACCAACGTGACGCACATTATTCTAGCGGTCACTTTAAACTGTACTCAAACCAATAGTTTGCCGTAGTCCTATGGGGGCGAATAGGTAGAAAGAGCGCCTCTGTTATTTGGGGGCTGAGAAGTTTTCAAACCAGCCGCGCCGCCAGAAGAAAACGCACATGGCGATCGCTACTAGCCCCATTGCTGCCAGCGTCAGCGGATAGCCATAGTGAGCATTCAGTTCCGGCATGTTCCAGGGAGAAGACTGGGGATTGAAGTTCATGCCGTAGACCCCGGCAATAAAAGTGAGGGGAATAAAAATAGACGAAATCACCGTTAGCAGCTTCATGACTTCGTTCATGCGGTTGCTGACCGACGAGAGATAAACATCCATCAGGCTAGAGGCGAGTTCCCGATAGGTTTCTAAAATATCGAGTACCTGAATCACGTGGTCGTAGCAGTCTTGCAGATAAACTCGCACTTCGGGGCTGATTAGCTCATTCGTATCGCGGATTAGGCTGTTGACAGCACTCCGCTGCGGCCAGATCGCACGTCGCAAGGCCATCAGTTCCCGCCGCAGGTCATGAATTTTTTCAATGGTGTGGCGGGTCGGATTTTCGACTACTTCGTCTTCGAGTGCCTCAATTAGTTCGCCATAGTCTTCTAGAACCGGGAAAAAGCCGTCGATGATGGCGTCTAAGAGGGTGTAGGCCAGATAGTCAGCACCGTTTTGTCGGATGATGCCGTGATGTTTGCGAATGCGATCGCGCACCGGGCCAAAACAATCTAGCTCAGGTTCTTCTTGTACGCTCAGCAGATAGTGTTTGCCCAAAATAAAACTCACCTGTTCACTAGAGAAACCCTTACCCGAGGGCTTTGGCGTCACCATCCGAGCAATAATTAAAAGCTGCTGCTCATACTGCTCTACTTTGGGGCGCTGGGGCACGTTGACAACGTCCTCAAGCACCAGCGGATGCAGGCCAAAAATTTCTCCTACCTGGCGCAAAACCACCTCGCTGCCCAGCCCCTGCACGTCTAGCCAGGAAACAGATTCGGTATCTAGATAGGGCACGCAGTCATAAGGCTTTTCGAGATTGAGGCGAATGGCCTGGGTGTCATCATAGTCAATCAAAACTAGCTCTGGCGGCAGGGCATCGGCTTCAATGGTGAGCGTACCGGGGGTGCTGCCCGGTAAATCAAAATGGTAGTCGAAGTAGTCTTCTGCTTCCTCTTGACCCGTAGCCACAAACGTTTGGGTCGGCATCGGTGGATGGTTGGCGCTGTCGCGGCGATCGCCAGCAGAATAATTGCTCATAAAAACTGCCCAGGGAGAATATCTCTCTAGCACTAGCACAATAAAGAGGTGCATAGCCGCAGCCACACACCTCTTTTATGCGCTCTTGACTAGCTTTAGGCTAGCTATCGGGGGCTGGTTGAGCCTACATCATGCCCATGCCGCCCATGCCGCCCATACCGCCCATGCCTCCCATGCCTCCCATGCCACCCGGATCAGCAGGCATAGCCGCTTCAGGCTCAGGCTTCTCAACCACCAGTACTTCTGTAGTCAGCACCATGCCCGCAACCGAAGCCGCATCCTGCAGGGCCGAGCGTACTACCTTAGCCGGGTCTAAGATGCCGCTTTCAGCCAGATTCTCTAGTTTGCCAGTCAGGGCGTTATAGCCGATATCAAAATCAGCTTCCCGCACTTTCTCAACAATTACAGAACCTTCTACACCAGAATTGTCAGCAATCTGACGCAGCGGTGCTTCCAGCGCTTTCATCACAATATCGACCCCGACCTGCTCTTCTGAGCTGAGGCTTTCCTTCAGGGTGTTGAGCTTCTCTGCCAGGTGAATCAAAGTTGCGCCGCCGCCGGGAACAACCCCTTCCTCAACCGCCGCTTTGGTAGCGCTGAGCGCGTCTTCGATTCGCAGCTTGCGATCTTTTAGCTCGGTTTCTGTGGCCGCACCGACTTTGATCACGGCGACACCCCCCGCTAGCTTAGCCAAACGCTCGGCTAGCTTTTCCTTATCGTAGTCAGAGTCGGTTCGCTCTAGCTCCTGACGAATCTGGGCAATGCGCTTGTCAATATCAGCTTTGTTGCCTGTGTCAGAGACGATCGTGGTGGAGTCTTTGGTAATTGTTACCTTACGCGCTACGCCCAGCATGTCGAGCGTCGTCATTTCCAGGTTAAGACCCACTTCTTCGGAGATTACCTGACCGCCTGTGAGGACTGCAATGTCCTGTAGCAGAGCCTTACGGCGCTCACCAAAGCCAGGAGCTTTAATGGCAGCACCGTTGAGTACACCCCGAGCCTTGTTGACAACTAGGGTTGCTAGGGCTTCGCCTTCGACATCTTCGGCAATCAGCAGCAGGGGTAACCCTTCACGGGCAACCCGCTCCAAAACCGGAACTAAGTCTTGAATAGAGCTAATTTTTTTGTCGGCAATAAGAATGCGGACATTTTCTAGCTCGACCAGCATCCGCTCTTGGTCGGTGACAAAGTAGGGCGAGATATAACCCCGGTCAATCTGCATCCCTTCAACCACTTCAAGCTCTGTGATCAGGGACTTAGATTCTTCAACCGTGATCACGCCGTCTTTAGTAACCTTGTCCATCGCTAGGGCAATCATTTGCCCCACTTCTTCGTCACTGCCTGCCGAGACAGTCGCCACCTGCTCAATGGCGTTGCCCGCAACGGGCTTAGCAACGGCTTTGATCTCTTCTAGCAGATAGTTGACCGCTTTTTCAATGCCGCGTCGCAGGCTCACCGGGTTGCTCCCCGCCGCTACGTTTTTGAGTCCCTCACGAATCATCGCCTGGGCTAAAACTGTGGCAGTCGTGGTGCCGTCTCCGGCAATGTCCTTAGTCTTGGAGGCGACTTCTTGAATCAGACGGGCACCCGTATTTTCTAGAGGATCTTCTAGCTCGATCTCCTTAGCGATAGTAATGCCATCGTTAACGATTTGAGGCGCTCCGTACTTTTTCTCTAAGACAACGTTGCGCCCTCTGGGACCTAAGGTAATTTTTACTGCGTCGGCCAAAGCATTCACGCCGCGCTCTAGGGCCTGTCTCGATGCTTCGTCAAATACTACTATCTTTGCCATATCCAGCCTTTATAGCTCTGCCATCTAAAACATTAGCACTCTACAACGTTGAGTGCTAACTTCGTTAGATTAGCTTCCAAAGCAGGACAGTTTAAGTCGCAATAACCGATCCTTGAGGGGGGAGTGAGTTTTAAGTTTTAAGTTTTGAGTGGGGTTCACTATGTCTCTTCTATATTTGCAAACTCCTCGGGCTGTCCGCGATCGCTGTGGCGACCTGTTCAACCTGGCCTGTGCTGACAGGCTAGAGCATTTTCGGGTGCGGCTAGATCAGCTGGAGCCAACGGCGGCCTTTGTGCTGGAGGTGACGCGGCAGCAGTACCCTGATTTGAACGTGCCGTTTCATTCGCGCTGGCGGCATTTTGAAGTGGAGGGGCGATCGCGCTCAGATAGCTTAATCGCCGGAATGTCGGAGGCGACAGCGCTGGAGAAAGCCCAGATGCAGTTTGACCTGGCAGTGGTGAGTGTGCTGCTAGACGCCGGGGCGGGCGATCGCTGGCGGTATGTAGATCCTGAGACTGACGAAATATTTAGCCGTTCGGAGGGGTTAGCGATCGCCAGTTTGCAGCTCTTTAAGCAGGGTTTGTTTTCTAGCGCAGCGGCGCAGCCCTGGCGAGTCGATGCAGCGGGCTTGAAGCAGCTAACCCTGGAGCAGCTAGCGGTCGGGCTGCAGCATAGGTCTGAAAATCCGCTGGTGGGTTTGGAGGGACGCTTGCGCCTATTGCAGCGGCTGGGACAGGCGCTTGAAAATCAGCCCCGGTTTTTTGGTCAGTTCTGTGAGCCAGCGTCAAAGCAATTGTCGCCGCGACCGGGGTATCTGGTCAATTATCTACAGTCTCTACCGCAGCCGATCTCGGCGGCGCAGGTGCTGGCCGGGGTGCTGCAGGGACTAGGCGAGATCTGGCCGGGGCGGACTGCGCTAGACGGGGTGAATCTAGGCGATGTTTGGCCTCATCCGGCCCTGCTAGGAGAAGCCCCTAGCGATTGCCTAGTGCCCTTTCACAAGCTCTCTCAGTGGCTGACCTATTCGCTTTTAGAACCGCTGCAGAGGGCGGGTTTAGAGATTATCAACCTGGATGAGCTAACCGGGCTGGCAGAATACCGCAATGGGGGGCTGTGCGTAGATATGGGGCTGCTAGAGCCGAAGCACTCGCAGGTACTAGGCGATCGCCATCTGCCCGGCTCTCCCTTGATTGTGGAGTGGCGGGCGCTGACTGTGATTGCTTTAGACAAAATTGCCGAGCAGATCCGCCAGCAGCTACAGCTTGACGCTGCTCAGCTACCGCTAGTTAAGGTATTGCAGGGGGGCACCTGGGCCGCCGGACGCCAGCTAGCCCAGCCCCGAGGCGGACTGCCGCCGATTCAGACTGCCAGCGACGGCACGGTGTTTTAATCTTCCATAGCAAACCGCAGTTGGGTTAGGACAACTCAGATCGCTGAATCTTTACGTGACCAGCATTCTATTCATCCTTCTGCCTTTCCTTCTGCCTTCTGCCTTCATCCTTCTGCCTTTCCCTACAGCAGCCCAGCCGGGGGCACAATCTCAACATAGCCCTGCTCCAGATTCACGACGGGTACGATGGCTTCGACGAAGGGAATCAGCACCGTTTTGGGCTGGGGTGGCCGGGGCGGTTTTGAAGAGGGCTGGTGAGCGGGAGCAGCAGTCTCAGAAACGGCTACATCAACAGATTCACTCAGAGCGACCTCCAGCAGATCATGGCCTGCCGAGAAGAGATTCACGATAGTGCCCACAGCCGCCTGACTCGCCTGGTCAATGACCCGCAAACCAATCAGATCGGCGACGTGAAACTCTCCTGGCTCTAGCGGTAGGCGATCGCTAGCGGGCACCATCAGCACAGCGTTGCGTAGGGCTTCAGCCTGTTGGCGATCGCCAATGCCTGCTAGCTTCACCACATATAGGTCTTTCCCGGCAACTAGGCGACCTGCCAGCAGCTCAATAGTTTCTGGCTCAGCTGCAGGCGATCGCCGCAGCCAGCGCTTTCCCGGCTGGATAAAGCGCTCTGGGAAGTCACTGTTAGGGTAAATTCGCACTTCACCCCGCAGACCTTGGGGGGCGACAATGCGGCCAATTTCTAGCCATTCGGTCATGTCTGGCTTACCCTCTCACTGCTAGCTCCGGCTGGGGCGATCGAGCATAGACGCGATCGACGAGGTTAGCCAGATGGCGCAGAGCTACGACAATCTCGTCGTGGGTAGCGGTCAGGCTAATGCGAATGCACTGGTGCATGTGGGGCCAGTCGGTTTTGAGTCCTGGGAAGAAAGGACTCCCCGGCACCACAATGACGCCGTACTGCTTCAGTTCCTGGTAAAACTGCCAGTCGGTCATGGGCAAATCCTGGAACCACAGCCACGCAAAGATGGCCCCTTCTCCCCGATGCAAAAACCAGGGCACTGACGTCGGCATCGCCTGGTCTAGGGTCTCTTCTAAGATGTCAAACTTGCGCTGATAGTGGGGGCGAATGACGGTTTCTGAAATTTCTGCTAGGGCACCTGACGCGATCGCTCTAGCGGCGATCGCCTGCCCGTAGCGTGAAGAGTGAATGCACAGGTTAGTTTGAAAAGACTGCAATACCTGGATCATGCGCTCATCTCCCAGGGCAATACCAATGCGCTCACCGGGCAGTCCGGCTTTAGAAAGGCTCATACAGTGAATCAGATTTGGCCCAAAGATCGGCTCCATCTCAGTAAAGTTCAGCGCCGGGAAGGGCGGAGCGTAGGCAGAATCAATCATCACTGGAATGTTATGGGGCGCGGCTAGAGCAGCAATCTTTTGCACCTCTTCGTGGGTCAAGACGTTGCCGGTTGGGTTGCAGGGGCGAGAAAATAAAACGAACCCGGTCTGCTCATTAATCTCTAGCTGACTAAAGTCGGGGCGATACTTAAACCGATGAGGCTCAAACCCCAGATCAAGCGTGGGTCTGTAGGCTTTGAGGGCTTCAGGATGCAAGGTGACGCCGCCGTAGCCTGTGTAGTCTGGGCTGAGGGGCAAGACAATTTGCTTGAGCTGACCGTCGGTGGTGTAGCCGCCAAGGGCATTGGCCGCGTAAAAATAGAGAGCCTGACTGCCGGGGGTAATTAAAATGTTGCGATCGCTGAAATTTAGTCCGTAGCGCTGATTAAAATCATCCAGGACAGCTTCAATAAAGGGGCGATAGCCCTGGCTCGACCCGTAGCGACAAACCACCTCGCCATATTCACTGCTGGCTAGCAGATCAGCAGTGCAGTCTCGCCAAAGCTGCTCAACCTCCGGCAAAATCACCGGATTACCTGCGCTCAAGTTGATAAACTCTCTGCCCTGACCAGCCTGTAGGGTTTCGATGATATCTTTCATGATGGCCCGCACCCCGGTCAGATGGGACATCTGTTCGCCAAATTGTGTCAGAGCAGGAGTCATAAGCATGGGCTGGCTTAAATTGCTTAAGTTAAAGTCAAAAGTAAGATGAGGTTGCTCTTGATATTAACGGATTGCTCAATCTACTGCACCCTTTTTATTCAGAAGTCTCTCTACAGATTTCTGATCCTGGGGCTTTGGGAGGCAGTAGTTTGTGTATACTACTCACCTAGAGTCAATAGCGACAAGGTAAATGAGCAAGGTCATCGCTTTTGGGTGGTACGGCGGCAAATTCAATCACCTCAACTGGCTTCTCCCTTTGCTGCCTAAAACAACATTGTGAGCCATTTGCAGGCTCTGCGGCTGTACTCCTGAATCGAGCACCGGCCCCTGTTGAGACTTACAACGACATTGATGGCAAAGTTGTCAACTTTTTCGAGTTCTGCGTGACCAGCAAGAAGCCCTGATTCAAGCGATCGGACTAACGCCGTTTTCCAGGGAAGAACTTAGAATCGCAGTCGAAGAACCCATCAATGATCTTTCAGAACTAGAACGGGCGCGTCGCTTCTTTGTGCGGGCGCGTCAGGTCAGAACGGGTCTGGCGCAGACAGCCAGTGTCGGCAGGTGGGCGCACTGTAAGCTCACGAGCCGAGCCGGAATGGCAGGAGCTGTTTCTCGTTGGCTTGGCAGTGTTGAAGGACTCTCTGAAATTGTCCAAAGGCTGCTGCGGGTTCAGATAGAAAACGCGACTGCGATCGAAGTCATACAACGCTACGACAGCGACGAAACCCTGTTTTACTGTGATCCTCCCTATCCTCACAGTTCACGGGGCGACATTCATGCTTACGGATGCGCACAACGCTGCCGATATCCAGACAGGTGCTTTAGGAGATGTTGAAATTACTCTTGTTGCAAACGACGAAGTCACAACCAGCTATGAGGTGAAAAACAAGCGGGTTACTCGTGAAGATATAGACCGCGCCCTACAGAAATTGATTTTAAGCGGCAGACGAGTTAGCAATTACATCTTCATCACAACTGAGCCAGTAGACGAGGAAGTTCAAGATTACGCCCGATCTTTGTACCATGAAACTGGAGGCGTTGAGTTTGTCATTTTGGACTGTATCGGTTTCATCCAGCATTTTCTACACCTGTTTCATAAGTTGAGGACTAGATTTCTTGAGGCTTACCAGTCGCTGATTTTGTCAGAACCTCAAAGTGCTGTGAGTCAGCCAGTCAAGGAGGCTTTTTTGGCAATGAGGCAGGTGGCAGAGACAGGGATGGAGGGAGAGTAGACCTGATTTGCTCAGTGCCAGTCAGCTAGTCGGCAGCGTTGGCTGTAAAGGAGTAATTCAAAAAATTTGTTAGGCGCGCGACTCGAAGTCGTTCGGGGGAGTTGGAAAGGCTCCTAAACGCCTTTCCCCGCTAGTGTTCAAGCGGATGTCCGCCTCAGAATGTTCAACCAGTAATGGGAGGGCAGTATCAGCAGATGAGGT
>JAAUQI010000075.1 GCA_012032345.1 Leptolyngbyaceae cyanobacterium RM1_1_2
TTGGTCGCGGCTCAGGTTACTGGGGTATGCTTTACTCATCTGGCTCTCTCGGTGCTGTGTACTTTCTATTCGCAGCTTACACTGAGTGAGCTTTTTTACGCCCTAACCGACTTTTCAAACATCCTCTCAGGCCAGACTTTTCACAAGCTCAAAAGCCCGGTTCAAAAACACAGGTAGCTGAACTAACCACCGCTGCGGCCCAAAGAGTCCGCAAATTTCGTAGACAGATCGGCATCGGATGACGTCAGTATTTCATCTTGCCCACCCCGCCCTACTTCCGGTTCTACTTCAGATATAGCCCCTTCCTGATCTTTGAGTACGTCAGCATGTTCCTTTTGGGCGGAAGCCAAGGTTTCGCTCGCTTCAGAACGGCTCTTGTCGGACTGCAAATTATTGGGATCGAAAGGTTTGAATAACGTCATTTTGACCTCCAGTAGTCATTAAAAACATCTGCTCTTCTATCTTTGGAAAGTGCTTTAACAGTTAGATGAATGCTCAAAGGCTCGCTCTAAACGTTTCTACTTTCTACTAATAAGAGTAAATGGAAAAAGTAAAAAAGTTGATAATGTCCTGGCAGCTTGAGCCAGATCAGTCTAAAGTCATAGGCGATCGCTGCTAAAAGATGTTTCAGTGAGTTTTATTAAAGTTTTGTAAGACGGGTAGAGCGCTATTGTCCGTCAGTTCCTGAGCGAAAACGTCACTCACCAAGGCTATGAGCTAGTTCAGTTAATATTCAACCGCTGCCAGTTTAAACAGTTTGTGCCCTCGTTCCAGTGCCAGCGCAGCAGAGTCGCAGGCTGCCCCGTGCCCAAACCAGGCAAGCCTATAGCCTGACGCGGAGCTTCGGTTGCCAGAGCGATCGCCTCCTCAACGCTACAAAGCCCCCAGCGCACCAAATTTCTTGCTCCCTCTAGCAGCGGTAGGGTCGTGCCTGAGAGCGTACCGTCTGGCAGTCTAGCCGTTCCCTGCTTCACCTCGATCTGACGGCTATCCCAGGGATAGATCCCGTCCGGTAAGCCCAAGGGCGATAGCGCATCGCTGACAAGGAACAGTCCCTCTAGCTGACAGCGCTGTGAGCCTCGGCTGGCCCGCAGCAGCAGGTCGAGCATAGTAGGGCAAATATGCTCACCGTCTGCAATCAGACCGCAGAAGACGTTTGGATGGGCGATCGCGGCCCCCAGCAGTCCTGGCTCTCGGTGGTGCAGCCCCGGCATGGCATTGAAGGCATGAGTCACCATCGTGGCTCCCTGGGCAAAAGCTTTCTGGGCCTGTGCTGCCGTAGCCAGCGAGTGCCCCAAACTGACGGTGATACCCAAAGACCTGAGATAGGGAATCACGTCTCCTGTGACGTCTAGCTCCGGTGCCAACGTCACCACCCGCACTCGATCGCCAAAATCCCCCAGCACCCGCTGAAGCTGGCTCAGCTCTAGCGGCAGCAAAAATCCTTCAGGGTGCGCTCCCCGTTTGCTGGGGTTCAGGCAAGGCCCTTCTAAATGTGCCCCCAGTACCTGAGCTGTCTCAGCCCTAGCTGGCCGAAACAATCCCAACACCGCCAGCGCCTGCTGAAATTTCTCTACCGCAGTGGTCACCAGCGTTGGCAAAAACCCGTCAATGCCCTGCTGCCAGAGAAAATCACAGATTTTTTGCAGCTTCTGCTCATCTCCCGGCCCCAAATCAGGAAACGCCAACCCTAGCGCCCCGTTAATTTGCAAGTCTACGCCGCCCAGCGACAGCCAATCTCCCGCCAGATCAATTTGCTCAGCACCTGCTACAGCCCTCAGCGCGGAGGCAGACACTGGAGTGGACATGGGAGCGATCGCCTCAATCTGGCCCTGCTCTATCCACACTCGCTGCAGCCCAGCCCGACCAGCCACCCACACATTGATAATTTCAGCCGACTTCACCATGACTGTAACTTGATGAGAGATGCTTTTATTATCTTTGAGGCAGAGCCTTGATTAGCAGTTCCCAGACAGGAGCCTGAGGAACCAGCCCCACGCCCTATGCCCTACGCTCTCACTCCCCTATGCCCTACGCTCTCACTCCCCTACGCCCTACGCTCTCACTCCCCTACGCCCTACGCCCTACGCCCTATGACCCCTCCCCAAATTAGCATCATCATGGGCAGTGACTCAGACTTGCCTACTATGCAAGCAGCGATCGCGGTTTGTGAAGATTTTCAGGTCGCCCACGAGGTTGCTATTATCTCAGCTCACCGCACGCCTGAGCGGATGGTGGCCTATGCTCAGCAAGCTCATCAGCGCGGACTCAAAGTGATTATTGCTGGAGCTGGGGGAGCTGCTCACTTACCCGGCATGGTAGCTGCCCTGACGCCGCTGCCCGTGATTGGCGTCCCAATTCAAACCAGCGCTCTCCACGGTGTTGACTCGCTTTATTCAATTGTGCAAATGCCTAAAGGCATTCCGGTAGCGACGGTAGCCATTGACAACGGTCAAAATGCGGGGCTGCTGGCCATTCAGATGCTGGCAAGCCATCAGCCTGACTTGCTCAAGCAAGTACAAACTTATCGTCAGGCTCTGCAAAATGCCGTTGTAGAGAAACAAGAGCGGCTAGCGGCGCTGGGCTACAGGCAGTATTTGAGTGAGATCTAGATCTCGCCTTTTGCCACTGGAGGCAACCGTTTGGGTTTCGGTATCAGGCTCTTTGAAGTTCGGGGTAAAGCAGGGAGCTGATTTAGACTGTCACATAGCTTAATCTTTGTAGCTTGCATTCAGTGAATTTGCTAGTAATTTCGGTTTTTCTCAGTCAGGAACCTATTTTTCGGATTCTTTTTGACCATAATTCGGGTATTTCAGCAGAGAGACGAAGGAAAAGTATCCTTCGATACAGATTGCCTCTGCCAGAATTGATGGAATCGTTCTGACCTCTCTTGCAGTGTCATCTGCCCATAGCATGAAAATAGGTACGATTTTGTATCAACAAGATCCCCCTATTCTGTTTAAGAAGTTTATCTTCTTAGACTATAAGTCTCCTTATCTACGAGCTTGTCAAGGCTATTGCTCCAGTCTTGGCTGAACTCCTCGCACCACCAGCAGGGCAAACATTCCATCTTGAGGTGGAGTGCCTGTTTTTTAACGACTAAGGCTGTGATTGCTATCTGATTGTGTCGAAGGAACGTCTTAAGAGATGTCTGGTTTAGTTTTACGCAAAAAATCTAAGCGCAGAGGGCATAAATCCGCCTTCTGGAGCGCTAACGTACCTCCCTTTGATGAGGTGCTACAAAAAAGTCTAGGTAGGAATTCTTGGAACTGGTTAGCGTGTGTTCCCTTAGCTCTACTAATTGTGGCGGTTTGGGGAGTCGCAGCTCACGCCCAAGACGAGGCTATCACCCCGGAGTCTGTCCAGGCCGTCTTGGATAATATCTGGATTACGGTAGCAGCGGTTTTGGTTATTTTCATGAACGCGGGCTTTGGCATGCTGGAGACGGGCTTTTGCCGTCAAAAAAATGCCGTCAATATTCTTTCCAAGAACCTGATTGTCTTTGCCCTGGCAACTTTAGCCTACTGGGCTATTGGGTTTTCTCTGATGTACGGTGCTGGCGGTAACGGCTGGATTGGCGGCGGCGGCTGGTTCCTCTCCAGCGCAGATCCAGCGACCTATGGTTTAGATGAAAGTACGCTGACTATTCCGGTGTCTTTCCTATTCCAGGTAGCTTTTGCAGCTACTGCTGCCACCATTGTTTCGGGGGCAGTGGCTGAAAGAATCAAGTTTATAGACTTCATTATCTTCAGCATTCTGCTTACCGGGATTTCCTATCCCATTACCGGACACTGGGTTTGGGCAGGGGGCTGGCTGTCTGAGCTAGGGTTCTCTGACTTTGCTGGGTCTACGGTTGTTCACTCAGTAGGCGGCTGGGCCGCTCTCATGGGCGCAGCTTTCCTCGGGCCACGGATTGGTAAGTACCAGGACGGTCGGGTGAACGCCATTCCGGGCCACAGTATGACGGCGGCGATGCTGGGCTGTCTGATTTTGTGGATTGGTTGGTTTGGCTTTAACCCAGGTTCAGAGCTAGCAGCTAGCCTAAATGTTCCCTATATTGCGGTGACCACTAACCTGGCCGGGGCCGCAGGCGGCGTTGCCGCCACGATTACGGCTTGGACACTCAACGGCAAACCAGATCTTTCGATGATTATCAACGGCATTTTGGCCGGTCTGGTTGGAATTACAGCAGGCTGTGCTGGAGTGGGCTACTGGGGCGCGGTGATCATCGGCCTGATAGCGGGTGTACTTGTCGTTTTCTCAGTTGCTTTCTTTGACAGCATCAGGATTGACGACCCAGTCGGTGCTACCTCAGTCCACCTAGTTTGTGGTATCTGGGGAACGCTTGCCGTTGGCCTCTTTGATAAAGAGCTGGGGCTGTTTTACGGAGCTGGTGTCGGTCAGCTTGGCATTCAAATTGTGGGTATTCTCACAATTGGTTTGTTTACGGTGGTGTTCTCTACTATCTGCTGGCTGGCGATCAAGGCTGTTTTAGGTCTGCGGGTCGCTCCTGAAGAAGAGCTGAAGGGTCTAGATATTGCTGAACACGGGATGGAAGCTTACAGCGGTTTCTTGAAAGATACTAGCGATATGGGCACTCTCTAATCAGCGAGGGAGTATCGTTTGTTTTACAAAGCATATCTGCTGTGTGAAAACCTCCTAGAAGGGAGCAGGTTTGCTGCTCCCTTCTTTTTTTGCCACTGAGAATAAGAGATCAGCCCTAGCCTGAGCTGAATAGTGAGCCAGTCGCCTACTACAGTGGTCTGTACTCGCTGGTTAGAAAAAGCGCAGGCTATGACTGGTGTGGCTTCGATCGCAGCTAGCTTAACTAAAGCTTCGACGAGGGCAGCATTGAACTGGGGTGGGTGTACCAGTGCTTTGCCTAGCTGTGTTGTTAAGAGGGCGATACAGTCGTGGGTGGCCTCGAAGTAGCCCTGTCCTATCAGCGCTAAGGTGTGGCAGGCTGTGAGTCTTCCGGTCAGGGGCTGACGGGGATCTGGCAAAACCTGGGCTAGACCTGTGATGCAGGCTGGGCCTAAAGAGTTAAGGACGTAGGGCAGCTCTTGATGAATTGCTGCGATCGCCGGAAAGCTCAGCAGTGAAATCAAAGGCGCGATCGCCGCTGTGGCTCTCTGCTGCCCCAGCGATCGCCAGGCATGAACCGGCAAACAGGCATCAGCCGATGAGCTGAGACAAAGCCCTACTTTTAGAGCCAGTGTGATCAGCTCATCAACAGGTAGCGCCAGCGCCGTATAGTCAGGCCAGGTAGCTGGCTGCCCAATTTTGCCTAGGGGGAGCTGATAGAGATTGGCAGAGAGGGACTCAGACCGCTGGATTGGCATGAAAACCTCTTTCAGGCAGGGATGTACTTTGTCAACTCTGCGCAAAAGCTTGTAAGACAACTACGATCTCCTTTACAACCCCCACAATTATCCCGTTTTGTCCGAAGATAGAAAATAAGCTTTGAACGATTAGCTAGAACGCTTGATCTAAACCAGTTTTAGCAGCTAGCGAGTCACCATTGACCGAGCAGCATGGTTTTTTATGAGAGACAGGGTGTTTAGCAATCATCCATGAGTAATCCCAAGTCGGTTTTGCAGGAATTACTACAGGAAATTCCTCAGCTTAGATCGCAGATTTATTTCAAAGCCTCCCTAACAGCGCTGTCCCATGCGATGGAAGATCAGGTGCTAGCCTGCCCTGAGCAGTCGCTGATTGTTGCTAGTTTTCAACAGGAGCGCTTCTACCGCCAGGAAGCCCATCGCTACGAGCGCATTGCCGAAATAACGCCCCACGTCTATGTGCTGTCTGCGGTTGAAACAGGCTTTGCCGATCGCTTTAATCAGTATGAAACCATTACCTTTGGGGCTGAAGACGCCCTCACTCAGGAGTGGCACCTAGTTGTTTTAAGCACACAATACAGCGCCTGCCTAATTTGTCGAGAGCGTGAGTCTGTAGATGCAGAGGAGCGATCGCTGGGGCTGCCTGCCCTAGATCAAACCCGCCGCTTTGAGGGCATTTGGACGCTAGACGCGCAGGTTAGCCAGAAAGCTGCCGATATTTTGCTGACTCGCATTGCAGGCTATCGGCCAGACTTAGGTAAAAAGATTGCTGAAGCCAAAGCCACTTACATTGCTGCTGATTTGACCATCGACGTTGAAAATCTTGGCGCGGATCCCTTTGCGCAGAGGCTGGTCACCTATTTACAAGCGGGCCAGTACAAACTGCTGAAAGCCTACAAAGCCATTTCAGCTCAGGAACGACGAGAGCGCCTAGTCAACTCCATCACGGCCACAATGCGGCGATCGCTCAACCCGGCAGAGATTTTTCAGGTGGCGGTACACGAACTCGGACAAGCCTTAGAAGTCTGCCGCTGTCTGGTTTACCGGGGTACGGCTGATGATCTCGTGGCTGAAATTCAGCATGAGCACCTCAGCACGGGCATCTCTTCTCTAAGGGGAGAAACCTGGCCCTTAGAGGCCAATCCGCTTTTTTGCCGCATCTGTCAGCAGCCAGAAACGATTTTGATTTCAGATGTAACAGAGGCCGAATCATCGTATCGGTCAGAGCTTGATGTCTTGACGCCGCTACTGGCTCAGTGGCAGATTCGAGCCTTGCTGATGGTGCCGCTGGTGCATCAGGGACGGCTTGTTGGCATGATTGAGCTGCATCACTGTCGGGCGACGCTCCATAACTGGTCATATAATGATGTTGCTCTAGTCGAAGCGATCGCAGCCCAGCTCAGTATCGCCCTGATTCAGGCAGAAGCCTATGCCCGTCTAGAAGGGCTAAATCAGCAGCTAGCAGACCTAGAGCAAACCCGCAGCAACCTGATTGCAATTACGGGGCATGAACTGCGCACACCGCTCTCAACGATCCAGGTTTGTCTAGAAAGCCTCGCTACTGAACCCGATATGCCAGCGGCGCTAAAGCAGGTAATGCTGAGTTCGGCCCTCGACGATGCCGAGCGCTTACGAAAGCTAGTGCAGGATTTTCTGACGCTGTCTCGGCTGGAGAGTGGTCGGATTGTCTGGAATTTAGAATCTCTCTCGCTGCAGGAATGTGTTGATCTGGCCCTCAGCAGTCTCAAGGCTAAATTTGACGCTGCTGAGATCCCTAAAGTTAAGGTAAAACTTGCCGCCAGGTTGCCCTTAGTCAAAGCTGATGGCGAATGGCTGGTTGAAGTCCTCAACAAGCTATTAGACAATGCCTGCAAGTTTACGCCCCCAGAGGGGAAAATCACCCTCCAGGCGACCTGCCAGGATAATTTAGTTCAAATTACGGTAGCTGATACGGGGCGAGGGATTGAGCCTAATCGTTTAGAAACCGTCTTTGATCGTTTTTACCAGGAAGAAGGGGCGCTGCGGCGCACTGCTGGTGGTACAGGGCTGGGGCTGGCTATCTGTCGCCAGATTGTCACTGGCATGGGTGGAAAAATTTGGGCGACTTCTATAGGTAAAGACCAAGGCAGTCAGTTTCACTTTACGCTGCCTATGGTCACCAGCCAGACAAATATACGCCCTCAGCGCCAGAGCACTCCAGTTGCTTCAGCTTCAAGTAGGCGCTCGCGGCGCTCAGCCGTAGCTGATTGAGCTGATATCTGCAATAAGCTCAAAGCAGGATTGCTAGCTCAGCCCAGGTGCTGTGTCACTACAGAAACGAATGTTTTAATCTGGAGATCAGGTGACAAAACTTAAAAGTCTCAGGGTTTTTAGACTTTTGTCAGTTAACCAGACTAAAAACTAACGGAGATTTTATGGAATTAGGGATTAAAGACAGAGTTGCTGTGATTACAGGCGGTGATTCTGGCATTGGTCAGGCCACAGCTAAGCTACTGGCAGACGCCGGGGCGAAAGTAGCGCTGATTGACAAGACGGCAGATAAGCTACAGGCAACGGTTGCAGCAGTCCAGAAAGTGGGGGAGGCGTTTGCGGTTCAGGCCGATTTAAGAAACTTAGAGGAGGTCAAAGCGGCCAAACAGCAGATTCTAGATCGCTTTGGTGGGGTTCACATTTTGCTGAACGCTGCTGGCATCACTGGATCTACCAAACCCTTTTTAGAGCTAACCGACGAAGACTGGTACGAAACGCTTGACGTTGACTTTATGGCTGCCGTGCGTGTCTGTCGTGCTTTTATTCCCTGTATGCAAGCAGCGGGGTGGGGACGGGTGGTACTGATTGCGTCTGAAGATGCCATTCAGCCTTATACAGATGAAATGCCTTACTGTGCTGCTAAGGCGGGGGTTTTAAACCTAGCGAAAAACTTATCAAAAGCCTTTGCCAAAGATGGCGTATTGGTCAACTCTGTCTCCCCTGCTTACATTGAGTCTCCTATGACCGACAAAATGATGCAGCAGCGAGCCGAAGAAAAGGGCATAAGCTTTGACGAAGCTATTGAAACTTTCTTGAAAGAGAAGCGCCCCCATTTAGAACTGCAGCGGCGGGGCAAAGCCGAAGAAGTGGCTGCTGTAATTGCCTTCCTTTGCTCACAGCAGTCTAGCTTTGTGGTAGGGGCTAACTACCGGGTTGACGGTGGCTCTGTGGCCAGTATAGGACTCTAATTCTGGTCTTTTTCTTGGCTTTTAGGCTTTTTAGGCGGGCGATCGCTCACACCTACCACGAGAAAGATGTCTCTTTTGCTGCCACACCTGACAATGAGGCATATTCTTCTCTACTATTCAAAAAACTATGATTAAGCCCTGGATGATCATTGGCGGCGTTGCCTTGGGCATCGCCGTTCTTGGCAGCGCCCCAATTCCAGCAGCAGGGGTGAAGTGGTTTCGGCGGCTACAGCGACCGAGCTGGCTGACCTTTGAAAAAGCGATTCCGCTGATCTGGACTGTTGTCTTCATCGGCGGAGCTTGGTCAGCTTACAGCGTCTGGCAGCAAGCACCGGGCAGCTCTGGCACCTGGACTTTGATGGGGGCTTATGCTCTGCTCGAAGGGGTGACGGTGGCTTATTCAACCGTGATGCTGTGGGTCAAAAAGCTTACGGTTGGCTTAGTCATTGGCGCAACTGGCCTGGTAATTGCGCTGTTGCTGGCGATCGCCGTTTTGCCCCTTACCATCACCGCTGCTGCCCTGCTGCTGCCTTATCTAATCTGGAGTCCCATTGGCACCTATACCACCTGGGTCATGATGCAGCTTAATCCGGCGGAGACGTGAGAAAATCGAAGCGCGTTATTAATCGTCTTTTGCGATTGAATCAGCATTTTCATCTTTACAGTACTCCAGCTCCACTTGTGCGTCCTGCAGCGATGAAATTGGCATATGTCGAACTTTGACAACTTTGTAGAAAATATTGTTGAAGTCAATCCACTCATTTACGCAAGGCACACGGGTCAAATTCAGCATCTTGCCAGATAGAGTTTCAGCGTTACTCAGTAAACGACTGCTGCACGGGCTTGGTAGTTGAGTAACTTTGAAGGAGATCTTTGCCATAGGGAGTGCTAAAAAAATCGGTTTCTAACCAGGGCGAATGGAAGAATTCTGTTGAATTTCGTCGCCAAAAAAGGGGAATGAATCAGTATCAAAGGTTTGTGTGTCGAGTCTTTTAGTCTATTTTATCCGTCCCTAGAGATTTGGTTTAGCAAAGATTCTCCTATGGCTGATCAGGGTTAATGAGCAGAAAAATTCTGACCACGCCTGTCCGACTATACCCTCCACCTCATCACCCTTGCCTTCTGTCTCTTGACAGCTATTCAAAAAGATTGCCGACGATCTGGCTGGCTTTTTCATCTAGTTTATCCCAGTCAACGCTACCTGTCGCCTCGTCTAGCAGCTGTGAGTCTACCGTGACCGAGTATTCCTCGGCCCGCTGAAAATCATAATTCTGGAAACAAACCTGATAGCAGAGCTGCCAGATATCGATCGTTCGCAGGTGATCCCCGGCTTTAAGCTGTAGTTCATACAGCGGGGTTGAGGTTGGCAACTGAGCCAGCTGCTGCTCAATCTGGTCAATCTCCGCTGGGGTTTTTGCCTGCTGCAGTTGTTCCTGTAGCTTGGTAACCTGCTGTTTGTGCTCAGACGTGGCGGTTTCTGGCCAGACATATTCAGTTTTGTAGGTGCCTTGCCAGGTAGATGTTTCTAGCTGCTTACGAATGTTGTCAATCACGCGGATTAAAACAGGCTGCATCAGCACCTGTGCCTGTTGCCAGTCACGCTGGGTTAAAAATTTTGGCATAGTCCAGGTATTTACAGAATCTAAAGTCAGTTTTAATCGTTAAAAAGACATTCAGCAAATAGCTTGTTTATGATTCAATTCTCCTCGTTCGGTATGGGGCTGTAGTCAATCTTTCACAAATGATTTAGGTTGGCTCTGTGAAGTCAGAAGAGATACCGATCAGGCGCAATTCTCCGCTGTTTTAAGCGCTGTTTGTCAGCTCATTTTTTAAGTTTTGGCTGTTGAGAAATAGCAGCCTACCAGAGATAGATAATCAAGACCAAGGTTATTATTCTGTGCTAAGGTGCATGAGTGCGTTCAATTTTATTTTCGGCAGCAGGGCCTGACTTTAGAGGTTCCGCTTTCAGGCAAACCTTCGAACTTGAACAAGACTGCATTTTTTCAGCCTGGAGACTCGTCCATGACGATCTATATCGGAAATGTGTCTTACGATGTGACTCGTGAAGACATGGAGCAGGTCTTTACTGAGTATGGTACCGTTAAGCGGGCTACACTACCTGCTGATTGTGAAACGGGTCGTCCCCGTGGCTTTGGTTTTGTTGAAATGGGAAGGGATGAGGAAGAGAACGCTGTCGTTGAAGCCTTAGACGGCGGCGAATGGATGGGGCGAGGCTTTAAGGTTGGCAAAGTCAATCCCAGAGAAAAGCCCAAAAGCTCTAGTAGCAGTTTTGGTCAGCGTAGAGATTCGAGCGCAGATCGCAGTTTTTCTCAGCGCTACTAAGCTTACGTAATTAGCTAATGATTTTGGCAGACAGACTGTCTGCCTTTTTTGTCTAGGAGAAGACGATATGGCCCAAGTCACGCTGGAAGAAAACGAAGGAATTGAGTCAGCACTGCGGCGGTTTAAGCGCAAGGTTTCTCGAGCCGGAATTTTTCAGGATATGAAGAAGCATCGCTACTTTGAAACCCCTCCTGAAAAGCGCAAGCGTAAGGAGTTAGCCCGACATCGTCAAAAAAGGTGGTCTTCTCGTCGAGCTAGAGAATCTTCATAGGTAAAAAGCAGCGATCGCAAGCATACTTCATAGCGCCCTACTGATTCTACTAGGTTCGCATCGGCAATGAGCGCAGGGGCCGAAGGAACCAGAGTGTTTCTTTAACATTGCCCTAGTCTAGCCCTCAGCGTACAGATCTCGCTTCAAATGTTTGGGAGGCTTGGCCGGGTGACGCATTCACCCGTACCTCTCCCATCCAAAGATCTTGCTCAAAGCAGTAGTCTCTCTGCAGCAGCGGATTGCCTACTCTAGCTGGCGAAACTCGACGTCGAGGTTGGCGACGGTGGGGGCGATCGCCTGAACACTGGGATGATCCGAATCAAACACCCCTTCCCCTGAAACTGCCAGGAGGTCTGATTCACGAATGTCAGCCGACTGTGAAGGTGACAGGCGCACATAAAGCTGGCCCTGATATTTAGCTAGCCGGGTGCCTTCTAGAAACGCATAGCCGCCGTAGTCCCAGCCAAAACCGCTCAGCTGAAATGGCCCCAATATCTCTTCTAGCTCTGACAGCGGCATACCCACATAGACGCCTTCAGGCGTTTGCCAATCGCTGCCGAAGCCAGTGACGCTATAGAGCTGAGTTCTAGCCTGGTCGAGCCAAACCACCTGGAAAGATCGATCTTCACCCAGATTGACTGTAGTTGCAGGCAGGTTGAACAATCCTTCTGGGCCAGCCCAGACCGTGTCGGTTAGCGCTGTTTCCTCAAACAAGGTCGCTAACTCGTTGTAGGTAGTGTTCTTTGTGATGGGGCCGACCCGTTCTCCTGGCACAATCAGAAAATCTTGGGCCGTAGCTGTTGCCTCAGCCGCAGGCGTCGAGAGGGTTTGGGCAGAGGAAGCAGGGCCTGAGGAAATGTCCGTTTCTGAAGCGGTAATTTTTGAAGAAGTGCAGCCAAGCAAGCTAGAGCCAACGAGCAGTATAAGGCTAACAGCGACAATTTTCATAATAAGCGCAATCACAAATGTGCTGATAACTAAAGTAAGCAATCAATATATTACTCTGCGACTCAAGGGTGCTTTACTTCAGGGCTGACAGTTTTGAGAGCGTCTTCCTGTGTGTCCTCCTAGGGCAGGCTCACAACTCACTCGTTGCAAAATGCATCCACGAGACAAAAATTGCCGTACCTTTCATGAACCGGAATAAAAGAGTTACCTTGCTAGCTCAAATAAGGCGGCTGTGATTTTGGCCGCGTGGCGGAGCAGACCCAGTGCGCTTTTATAACTTGCCTGGATAGTAGGATAATTCAAGGGACGGTGTCCGGGTGTCCTATCGTTATGGATTCTGAGCAATCTAACCTTGCCAGAGACGATTTTGCTACAGATGTAAATCTGTGGCTAGCGCTAAAAGCAGGGCAAACGGACGCCCTGGGCAAGCTCTATGACCGTCATTCTGGTCTGGTCTATGGCGTGGCGCTGAGGGTTTTGGGCACAGCTCAAGAGGCTGAAGACCTAACTCAGGATATTTTTATTAAGCTGATGCAGTCATCGGCCTACGACCCCAAACGCGGTTCCTTGAGAACATTCCTGGCAATTTTGACGCGATCGCGGGCTATTGACCGTCTGCGATCGCGTCAGGTTGCCCAAACCTCTCTACAGCGCTGGCAGTCTGACTATGCGCCCCCATCTGCTATCCCCCCGGTCGATGAAATAGCCCGAGATGAGCGATCGCAGGCTATTAGAGATGCCCTTGCCAGCCTTACAGAAAACCAGCAAGAGATTCTACGCATGGCCTACTATGACGGACTGACCCAATCCACTATTGCTAAGCAATTGGATACCCCCTTGGGCACCGTCAAAGCTAGAGCACGGCGGGGATTGCTCAAGCTGCGACAGCTGCTACAAGATTCTTTGGATTGATAACAGCATGACCGGGCTTGTACCTCCAGAATACCAACAGCTTTTGATTGCCGGGTATGTCCTTGGCGATCTCGGCCCGGAGGAAGCGGCAGCCTTTGAACAGTTGCTGGCTGCTGATCCGAGCCTGATCCGGGAAGTGGAGCAGATGCAGCAGGCGCTAGAAATGGCCTATGCTGCTGAGACGCCGCCTCCAGCTCACTTAAAGGCTTCTATCTTAAGTGCCTATGAGCTAGCCCAGACTGCTGTGGCTGCACCAAGGCGCTCTACCAGGGTGGTTGCACTCAGCGGCTGGATCAAAGGTTTGGGCGCGATCGCAGCGGCGCTGATTATTGGGCTGGTGATTGATAATTACACCCTGCGGCGATCGCTACAGGCCGTGCGAGACGTCTCAACCCCTGCAACAGTTCTCACCTTTGACCTAGAGCCAACTGAGACCCAAATCTCAGGGTCAGTGAATGTAGTCATTGACCCTGACAGTCTGCAAGGGACGTTGAACGTAGAAAACCTGCCGCCCTTGCAGGCAGACCAGGTTTATGTGCTGTGGACAGTTGTCGCCCCTGACGCGCCCGTGACTGCCGATGAAAAAAACGCAATCTTGACCGAAGTTTTTACCGTCAACGCAGCGGGGGAAGGCTCAGAACAAATTGCGGTGCCTAGCGTTTTCCGCGATCGCAGTCTGGTTAAAGCCGTCGCTATCACGATAGAAAATGCCGATGCTCCCCAGCGACATCAGTCGGCACCGATTTTAATTGAGCAGCTTTAACCCCTGTTAGTTTCTAGTCAGATCCGAAACTGCCTCACGCATCTTCACTGGAGAGCGAACGTAAGGGAGGACGCTACACTGAAGCTATCGAAAATAGAATGGTTGAGCAGGCCAGCTTTTGTACCAGCGGCAAGGTCAAGTCATCTGGGGTTAGCCCAGCCACTGCATGAGAGCGGGCATCAGTCAGCATTACTAGATCGAAAGACTGAGACATGCGCAGAATAGCGGCAGCAGCATCTAAATGAGAGATCACTTTGAGCTTACTGGTTGTCGTTGACGGCTGGGGTACTAGTGACTGCCGCAGCTGCTGCCTGAACTCTTGACGTTTGGCAGCAGAGGTGGGGGGTGGGCAAATGTGCAGTACCGTCAGGCTCCCTGCGTTAGCGGTAGCTAGATGCTGAGCTAGGGTCACGAGCTGCACTCCAGGGGCAAGCAAATCCCAGACGACTACTAGAATGCGCTTTAGGCTGCTGGGGGAAGCCCGTAGCTGCGCCACCGCCACCGGGCAGTGACTGGTTTTAAACACTTGGTCTACCACATTTCCCAGCAGACGGGCCTGCAGCGTTGTCATATCGCCGTAGCCCATCAAAATTAATCGGGCGTCTTGCTCTCTAGCGGCATAGCAAATGCCGAGCGCCACATCGTTGTCAATCCTCAAAACGGGGTTGGCCGCGATGCCTAAGCCGGAGCTGATCTCAGCCGCCTGCTTGAGCAGTTTACGACTGCGTTGGATCATTTCAGTGAGCTGAAATTCGTCAAAATGAGCCGGGGCCTGCGCGATCGCCAAAGGCACAATTTTCTCGCTCTGGTTATAGGCCAGCAGCGCTGCCATTTCAATCAGATAGGGTTCTGTAATTGGGTTGTAGACAGGCACCAGAATTGAGCGCTCTTCAGCATCGTGGCGATAGGTACTGTCGGCTGTCTCGACTGAGTTTGACTCAGAAAACGGCAGCTGGCTAGCAAAGTGCTGAGTTAAGACCGGGCCTAGCACGGAGGTGACCAGCATCAGCACAATAACGCTGTTAAAAACGCCCTCGCTCAGCAGCCCTACCTGCAAGCCCACCAGCGCCGCTGCCAGGGTGGCTGCAACCTGAGGCAGCGACAGCGACCACATCGTTAATGTTTCAACCCAGCTGTAGCGGTACAGCGCTTTAGTCACCACTGCGGCTAAAAACTTACTGCCAAT
Organism: Leptolyngbyaceae cyanobacterium RM1_1_2; assembly: GCA_012032345.1. Lineage (GTDB taxonomy): Bacteria > Cyanobacteriota > Cyanobacteriia > Phormidesmidales > Phormidesmidaceae > Sphaerothrix. The sequence goes on from JAAUQI010000075.1 coordinate 14,984, forward strand.
CAGTCCGGCAACGACAGTAACCACAAAGACCAGTTCGCTGAGTAGCGTTTGAGTAAAGACCGGGATGTTAATCAACAATCCCATTGCCACAAAGAAAAAGGGAATGAACAGAACCCCGCCGACAAACTCTACTTTTTCTTTGACGGCCCCCCGACCGATGACGTCGTTGACAGCGAGTCCTGCCAGAAAAGCTCCAACAATATTTTCAATGTGAATCATCTGAGCGCCGACTGCGGCTAAAAACAAAGCCAGCAGAATAAACAAAAACTGGTTGCCTTCTTCTTCCCCCGTGCGGCGAAAATACTCTCGCCCCAGCCAGTCTAGACCGAACAAAACCGTCGTTGCATAAAGGGCCAATGAACCCAGCTGCAGCGGCAGACTGTACCAGGAAAACTCTCCCTGATGAATCGAGACACAGACAGCTAAAACCATCAGCGCGCCAATGTCGGTAAAAATCGTGGCCCCGACTGTGACCGTGATAGCTTCGTTGCGAACAACGCCCAAACGCTGCACCAGTGGATAGGCCAGCAGCGTGTGTGAGGCAAACAGTGAGCCAATTAAAATCGAGGCATTCCAGCCGAAGCCAAAGGTTCGCCCCAAGAGAGTACCGACAATCAGCGGTGCTAAAAACGTGGCAAGGCCAAAGCTGAGAGAGCGATCGCGGGTTTTGCGAAACGCCTGCATGTCAATTTCTAGACCCGCTACAAACATCAGATAGATTTTGCCAATATCTGAAAGCAGCTTGATGGTCTCGGTCTTGGGATCTAAGAGTTGCAGTCCGTAGGGGCCAAGTACGACGCCTGCAATCAGCAAGCCGACCAGTCCGGGCAGCCGGATGCGCTCAAACAGCGGCGGCACGGTCAGGCTTGCCAGCAGCAAGATTGTAAAAGAGGCAATTGGGTTGGCTGCGATCCAGGCCGGAAACTGTTCCATAAACCTTATTCTCTAAAAGACACGCGCTTGTCCTGACACTTAAACCCCATAGGAATCAGCAGAGAAGCGCTGTTTTCTGCTCTTTGATACCTGCTCTTGAGCCAGGGCAGAGTCTCTCTAAGATATTCAGTCTATAGCCTTACAGGGACTTAATTAATCGCAAGGCGATCGCTATTTCCTTGAGCACCAGGAACTTTGACAATCCTCTAGTCTATTTATTTTAGTTGAGTATTGTTGAGCAACTGCAGCAGGAAGAGCACACTTCTAGAAAAGCCGCGCCCAGAACACCAAGCAGGTGGCGCTCGTGCAGGCGCGGCTTTTAGCCGTTAGCGGTTCAAATTTTTGCAGTCAGCTCAGTTTTAGACAGGCTGCGCCCCTGGCTGCCCGTTTTCCACAACGAACGACGCCAGGGTGCTAACCTCGGCTGTTTCCGCTTTGATGGTTGACACCACCCGAAAATCACTCTGCCAGGTCTCAGGGGTGATAGTGCAGCGCACATATCCCCGGTTGAGGCCGTTAAAGAACTTGGTATGGGGATTTCCGGGTACTGCGGCTGATACTAATGCACTCGTTTGGGCCTCATTGCCGCCAAAGCTAGAAGAAATAGAAGTTCCCACAAATTCAGTGCCCACAGTTGCAGAGGCCGGATCATCAAAATCAGTCTTGATGTCATGTACCCAGCTAGAGTGAATATCACCTGTAAGCACAATTGGGTTGGCTGGCTGGCGCGCCTGCAAGAACTGAATCAGGCGATCGCGCTGGGCTACATAGCCATCCCACTGATCAGCATTGAAGGCATCACCTGGCAGAAACTGGCTTTGACCAAAGTTAAACTGAGAAAACATCGTCTGCTGAGCGATCACGTTCCAGCGCGCAGTCGAGCGGTTTAAGCCTGAAAGGAGCCAGTTTTGCTGGCGATCGCCCGTCATGGTAGCAGCAGGGCTAAATGACTCGTCACAGCGAGAACCAAAGGTATCGTTGCAGGGCTGATTGGTGCGGTACTGGCGCGTATCTAGCACATTAAAGGTGACCAAGTTGCCAAAGCTTAGCCGTCGATAAAGCAGCAGAAATTCGCCTCTGGCTCTGGAAGACGCCCGCAGCGGCATGTGCTCATAATAAACCTGAGAGGCTGCTGCCCGTCGCAGAATGAAATTTCTGACGCTTTGATCATCCTCTGGGACAAAGCCTGCATAATTGTTGTCAACCTCATGATCATCCCAGGTAAAAGTCCAGGGAAAAGCTGCATGAGCCGCCTTCAGATTTGGATCGCTCTTGTAGAGCCCATAGCGGTTGCGGTAGGCTTCTAGGGAGGTAACTTCTGGGCTGTTGTGCTGACGGACGCCTGTCGAGCTGACGCCGCCTTCATAAATGTAGTCGCCGAGGTGAATGACTAAGTCGAGGTCTTCTTTAGCCATATTTTCATAGGCAGTATAGAAGCCATTTTGATACTCCTGGCAGTTAGCAAAGGCAAACTTAAACTGATTCAGCGCTGTACCCGGTGCCGGTGCAGTGCGGGTACGCCCAACCGGACTTTCCTCGCCTCCCACCTCAAAGCGATACCAATAAGTCCGTCCCGGTTGTAAACCAGAGACTTCCACATGAACCGAGTGGGCCAGTGCAGCCGGGGCAATGCTGGTGCCTTGCAGGACTACATTGCGTAGGGCTGCATCGGTGGCAACTGTGTAATTGACGGCAACGTCCTCAGCAGGCATACCGCCCCCATTGAGAGGATCAGGCGCTAAGCGCGTCCAGAGAACAACACCATCCGGCAGCGGATCGCCTGAGGCCACACCCAAAGTAAAAGGATAAGCAGAAAATCGAGTCTGGGCCAGCACCCGCTGGGGCCACTGTCCGGCAATGGCAAGTCCGGTCAGCGCTCCCGTTCCTACTAGCAAACCTCGCCGCCGCAAGCGAGTAGATAAGATCTGTTGAGTTAATGAGCGTTTCATGTGTGTCCTTCAAGATTGAGATGACTGTGTTTAATGCCTGGATCTAAGAGAGGTGATAACTGATGAATTGGTATCAGGGCAAAGCTAGAAACCGCTCTAGCGCTGTCGCCGTAGCGCTGCGCTACCGGCGACTATGACTAAACCCACCAAAAGGGCAGGCTCAGGTACTGCTGTGGTCTCGCCAATGGAGAGTACGCCTGTGTTTTGGGCAAAGGTCACAAAGTCATCGGTAGCGAAGGCAAAATTGCCGCTGCCCAGCGGATCTTCAGAAATTTGAAAGTTAAGATCTGGGGCAATTGCAGCAAAGTAGTTCAAGCCGATTAGCTCACCGTCTTGGAAGAAAAATATCGGAAATCCAGCACTCGCGTCATCATCAGCCTCTGTATACGTAGTCGGCGTGGTCAAATCTGAGCCGACGTAGGTGAAATTGAGCGATATTACCCCTGAAAAGGGATCGATTAGCTCAGAGCCAAATCCAGTGATGAATTCATCTTCGTAGACTACCTGGCCTGAAAAGGTTTCTCCTACCAGGAAGTCGCCACTGACAATGTCCACGGAAAAATCTGTTGCAAACTTGGCAGCATCAGCTGAGGCAACGTCAATAGAAATCGAGCCTAGCAAGGCGCTAACACTGGCGATCGCCAGTGTTTGAGACATTGTCCCCATGATTAAAATCTCAGGTAAAGAACTTGTTCGTCCGACCCTATCCCAAATGCTGTCGGTTAAGTCAGGCAGTTGGAGACCCAGTAGCGGCACAAGTATTAAATGCTTGTGCAATCCTTCGGCAGAGTCAGCCTGATACTACCGCCTAGCAACGATAAGTACACGTTCTTTAGAACACATGGCAAAAAGTTTAGGAATAAATTTTGACGGGTGACCTCAGGGCTGCCAAGGTCGCCTGAACAAACTGGGTTTTGGGGATTTTAGCCGTATTCTGGTCGCTGGGGCGCTCAATATCCGCAAACTGCTCTGCGTAGACACCCTGATTCCAGGTAAAGATAGAGCTACAGGCGATGAATCAGTATGGGTGCCTCTACTCTGTTTGCTTGGGGATATCCGCAGCAGAACAGAGCACAGAGTCACACCCTGTTCTGCAATTTTTAGTCAAGTCGGCAACGCTTGACTAAAATCACCATGACTTCGTTGGGTCGCCCGGTGGATACAGGACGGCTCCAGGCGCTGGCCTCAATGCTGCCTTTGGCGTGCAGCCGATGAATCTCCTGACGCACACAGGGCAGACAGCCAAAGATTATCAGCCGAATGTC
>JAAUQI010000076.1 GCA_012032345.1 Leptolyngbyaceae cyanobacterium RM1_1_2
CCGTTGACCACCTCTTTGAACTTATCGCCTCATCGGGGTGCTCACCGCCTACTCTTTTGCCGGGATATTCTTGGGTTCCTGGAGGCTTTCTCATTTAGCCTTTCTTGTTGCTGTGACTAATTACAATATCTATTCCATCTCTTTCACAAATACTAATCAAATGTTTGGCTTTGTCTATGTTGTCTTCTTGTCCAGGAGTTGCTTGCCCTTTGATACCCCAAATAATTATCTGTGTATCAAAACAAACTAAATCCATCTACGCCTCCGGCAGACCATAGCGTATTTCGGAGACAAAGCGGTTTACATCTTTGATTTGATCGAAAGAATCGCCAATTAGATTAGCTAACTCTTCAAAAGCTGCTGGGGGTGAAGTTTTCTCATAATCAGATATGTCAGCTACATGAAAAGTTTCAATCTCAAAAGTTTCAGAATTCCACTCTGCCAGTCCATGCAGTTGTACCTTTGTATAAAGCTTTGTACCTGCTTTTTTGGCTATCGTTTTACTTGTACTACAGTAGATAATCTGACCATCCAAAGTTTTAAACTGAATTTTTGGTTCTGCCCCACCAACACGAGTTATTTCTCCATAAATGTTTGTTTCCCCTGACAAAGAATAAATGTCAGGTATCTGAGTGTTGGGAGTCAGAACAGCCAGTGCTTCTAATCTGCCATTTTGTGTAAAGAACTCGGCATTGCACTGATGTCGTCGTGTAAAGGCAGACAACTTCTTTAAAGAAGAGATAGCACCACTAGGGAGTACGCCAAAATCACTCTCTGCTATTGATCTCGTTATGCGGCGAGTAGCAGGCAAAGTTAGTTCTGCTAAGTTTGGGGCAAACTCCAGCCCAATACTCCCCGGTCGAATACTTTTTAAGCCGATTACTATCGTGTCTTTCTTTAGAGCCGGATGGTCACGAACTACCACAGAGGCTATCATATCCTCGACAGATTCGATCACCTCTGCGATCTCTCTAGATCGAATCTGGCCCGGTGACATACCTTCACCAGTCAGCAATATTTTTACAGTGACATCGTGAGCCATGAATGATCTCACCATCTTCAAGTACAATGAAATTCCTTCAGCTTATCACGGTTGACACAAGACAATTTTAATTCGATGACTTTGTAAATAATGCTTGAGCATTCCCATCCGCTGCTTTAAACCCTACGGTAATTAAACGAACTACTCATTGTCAAAAAACTATGATTAAATAAATAATCATTTATTTTTGTCTATTAAACTAGACTAAACGCGATCGCTCCCTTTATCCCTTACCCATCTACCACTGTGTTAGAAGCTTGCGTATTCGCCACCCTACTGTGTGGTTTTTTTGGCATCATATTTAAGAAAAACCTGATGATGAAGATCATCTCAATGGACATCATGAGTACCGGAGTAATTGCCTTTTATGTCTTAGTGGCCTCAAGGGGGGGCTGTTTACACCCATTATTGCCGAGGCTAAATCAGTTAGCTACGCCGATCCGGTACCTCAGGCTGTGATCTTGACGGCCATCGTTATCGGCTTCTCAATTCAGGCGCTGATGCTGGTAGGCGTGATGAAGCTAGCTCGAAACAATCCCACCCTGGAAAGCAGCGTCATTGAGCAAAACAACGCGCCATGAATACGCTGACGCTGATCTGGATTGGACTCCCCTTTTTAATCGGGTTTAGCAGCTACCTGCTGCCTCGGCTAGCGCCCTATCTGGCCTTTGCAGTAGCTTTGGCTTCTGCGGGCTATGCGGGGCAAGTCTTTGCTCTGCGATCGCCGCTGACGTTACAGCTCCTCGACCATTTTGGGGTCACCTTAACCATTGACTCCCTTAGCGGCTTTTTTATCCTGACTAATGCGCTGGTAACGGCGGCGGTCGTTCTTTACTGCTGGCAAAGTGGTAAAACAGCTTTCTTTTATCTGCAAATGATTGTGCTGCACGGCAGCGTCAATGCCACGTTTATCTGCGCAGATTTTATTACCTTGTATGTGGCTTTGGAGGTAATTAGCATTGCTTCATTTTTGCTAATTGCCTATCCGCGCAGCGATCGCTCAATTTGGGTAGGGCTGCGCTATCTCTTTGTCAGCAATACCGCCATGCTGTTTTATCTGGTGGGGGCAGTGCTGGTGTATCAGGCGAGCCAATCGTTTGCCTTTGCTGGGCTAGACAGAGCGCCGCCGGAAGCGATCGCCCTAATTTTTGTGGGCCTGCTGGTCAAAGGCGGCATCTTTGTCTCAGGTCTGTGGCTGCCGCTGACCCACTCCGAATCAGAAACCCCGGTATCGGCCATGCTTTCAGGGGTTGTGATCAAAGCGGGGGTGTTTCCTCTGGTGCGCTGCGCCCTGATGTTTGAGTCGATTGAGCCAATCGTGCGCGTCTTTGGCGTCGGTGCTGCCCTGTTGGGAGTTAGCTATGCTGTTTTTGAGAAAGATACCAAGCGGATGCTGGCCTTTAGCACAATTTCCCAGCTTGGTTTTGTGCTGGCTGCACCAGAAGTGGGAGGCTTCTATGCCCTGACCCACGGCTTGGTTAAAGCGGCTCTGTTTTTGACTGCTGGCGCTCTGCCCAGCCGCAGTTTCAAAGAGCTGCACCATCAGCCCATTCATACCCCAATCTGGACTGCTTTAGCGATCGCCAGCTTTTCTATTTCGGGCTTTCCGCTGCTCTCTGGCTTTGGCGCAAAGGTGTTGACCATGAAAAGTCTGCTGCCCTGGCAGATAATTGGTATGAATCTGGCTGCTTTGGGCACGGCGATTTCCTTTGCCAAGTTCATCTTTTTGCCCCGTCAGGCGGCACAACCACAGCCGATGAAACCAGGGTTTTGGCTAGCGGTCGGTTTGCTGCTGGGTGGCCTATTCGCAGCTAGCATTGTCTATCTCGAAGCCTACACGATCGCCAATCTAGTCAAACCATTCGTGACTATTGCCCTAGGCTGGCTGGCCTATTTTTTGATCTTTCAGCGCACTGCTCTCAAGCTGCCGCGAATGCTAGAGCAGTTTGAGCATTTAGTCGGCGTCATGAGCTTAATGGCCGTCTTACTTTTCTGGATGGTGCTGGCATGATTGGCTATCTTGACCTGATATTGCGCCTGACTATTTGGTTTTTGCTGACGGCTGATATCAGCTTAGCCAACATTGTTATTGGCGTTTGTGTGGCGCTATTGTTGCCGCGCAGCTCCACAGCTCCCGCAGCCCTCAAAGACTGGCTACGAACCCTGGGAGAAGTTATGGTAGCAATTCCCCAAGCTTACAAGGAGGCAGTTGAGATTATGGTGCGCCCTCACACTGAGGAGGCGGTGACGATAGAGCAGGTCAAACCTCAGCGCACACCGGGACTGATCTTTTTAGATATTTTCTTAATTACTTTTACGCCCAAAACTATTGTGCTGAAATACCACGAAAATGGCGGCTACGCGGTGCATTGGATTCGACGGCGGCGGCAGCGGTGATGAATGTAATCTTGATAGCGATGATTTTGGCCCTGCTAATTCCCATCTACGAAGCCTGTCAGGATGAGGATATCTGGCAGAAAATGCTGGCTTTTGCCAGTGTTGCCACCAAAACCTCAATGATGATTCTGGTCGTGTCAGTGCTGCGCGATGACTGGATGATTGGTGTCGTCGGGGTGATTATTCTCAGCGTGGGCAATGCCGCCCTAATGCTGTTAGCGCATATTCTCAAGCGCCTGAACCAACTATGATCAATACTCTTAGCTATGTTTGCTTCGGCATTGGCCTGATTTTTTGGTTTTGGGGTACCTGGCCGCTACTGGGCGATCGCTCGGTACTCTATAAGCTACACAGCCTTTCAGTGGCCGATACCTTAGGGTCAATCAGTATTGTGGTGGGCCTGCTGCTAAAAATCCCTCGGGAATGGCCGCTGCTGCTGCTGGCCCTGATCTCATTGGCCATCTGGAATACAGTACTGGGATATGTGCTGGCTTACTGCTCAAGTCGTGAGGATACCTATGACTGATAGCTATCTCTATCCAATTGTGGCGCTGCTGCCGTTGACTGCCTGCATATTAGTATTTCAGGTAAACCCTTATCATGCCCTGGTAATTCGCGGCATTTTGGGGGCTGTTGCCGCTCTGGTCTATGCGGTTTTGGGGGCAGCCGATGTTGCCCTGACAGAGGCTCTAGTCGGTACCATGTTAGCGATCACGCTCTATGCGGTGGCAGTGCGTTCATCGCTGGTGATGCGGCTAGGCGTGCTGGAAAGCGCTTCAGCAACGTCACTAGATGTCTCTCAGAGCGCTCAACCCCAGCTTGAGCAGTGGCTAGACAACCTACGCACTCTCCTGATCAAGCATCATCTGCGACTGGAGCTAGTTAACTATCCCGATCGACAAAGACTGCACCAGGCGCTCAAAGATCAAGACGTTCACGCTATCTGTACTCCACTAGAAGCCGAAAGTCTCGAAAATCAGGCGATCGCCGCTGATTCTCCAATTTACTGCACCACCATTCGCATTCCGCGCCTTTACGATATCTTGCAAAGCGAACTGTCCTCGTCTCATCTCACGCCCTCTGCCCGTCTAGCTCAGTTTGAGGAAGTATCTTTATGAAATGGCTCTACGTTGCCGCAGGGATAGCGCTATATATCAAAATGCTGATCATGCCCAGCCTGACAGCAGACAGCTCAGATCTCGCTATTGTTGAGGCAGTAGTGCAAGACAGCGGCGTGCCCAATGCGGTTTCAGGTATCATCTTCAGAAACCGACTCTACGACACGATTTTTGAGGTGGTTGTTTTTACGATTGCCATTACGGGCGTTCGTTTTCTGCTGGGTAATGAAAAGCCCTCTAGCAAGATTCACCAGTTTACCGACCATCCCTCTATTGTGCTGGCCCGTTTGGGGGCGACTATTGCTGCCTTAGTCAGTGTAGAGCTGGCTATTCGAGGACACCTGAGTCCGGGGGGAGGCTTTGCCGCAGGGGTAGCAGGCGGGACGGCCATTGGCCTGGTGGCCATTACCTCGTCTTCAGAGTGGATGCAGGCTGTCTATCAGCGCTGGCAAGCGGCCACCTGGGAAAAAATTTCGGTACTGGTCTTTATCGTGCTGGCGGTGCTGACGCTGGCTGGCCTAGAACTACCTCATGGTGAACTGGGAGGACTGCTCAGCGGCGGCATCATTCCCATCCTCAATATCTTGGTAGCTGTCAAAGTCGCCCTGGGATCATGGGCTGTGATTTTGCTTTTTATTCGCTATCGAGGACTGCTGTAAGAATTCTCACCGGGCGATCTCGTTACCAGTCAGGCTGACGACCTGATTGCGGCCCTCAGCCTTAGCCACGTAGAGGGCGGCGTCGGCTCGGGTAATAATGGCGTCAAGGGTGGCGTCTGCGGGTAGATAAATCGATAGACCCAGGCTGACCGTGATTTGCAGGCTGTGTTTAGAGCTGACAGCGATCGCCAGATTAGCAATGGTCTGCCGCAGTCGTTCAGCCACTTCTTGAGCTTCAGGCAGGGCAGTTTCAGGCAGCAGCGCTATGAATTCTTCTCCCCCAAATCGCCCTAGCGTGTCTCCTCTACGCAACGTTGTCACCGCAGCTGACGCCATCTTTTGCAGCACTAGGTCGCCTACCTGATGCCCGTAGTTGTCGTTGACCATCTTGAAATGATCAATATCAATCATCACTAAAGCCAGCGATCGCCGATAGCGTTTTGCCCGCTCAAATTCCTTAGCCGCCAGCTCTAGCAGATAGCGGCGATTGGCTATGCCTGTGAGTTCGTCAGTTGCCGCTACTTTTTCCACCTCTGCCAGTGCCTGCTTGAGCTGATCGCGCACCTGTTTCAGCTCCAGATGGGTTTTGATCCGCAGCAGCAGCTCAAAATGGTCAAACGGCTTGGTGATGTAGTCTACAGCCCCCAGATTGAAAGCCTGCAGCAGATGTTCATGCTCATTACTAGCAGTCACAAAGATAACGGGAATATCTGATGTTTGGGTATCGGTTTTGAGTACTTCACAAGCCTCCAATCCGTTCATCTCTGGCATCATCAAATCCAGTAAAATCAGATCGGGTGAGTTACTGTACGCTTGCTCCAAAGCCTGCTGGCCGCTAATCGCCTTAATTGTGCTGTAGCCTGCTTGCTCCAGCATGAGGCTGGTCATATCAAGGTTGTCTTGAACATCGTCTACAAGGAGTATGAGAAATCTTTCAGGATGAAAAGTCATCTCTGGGTTTAATAGTTGTACCGTAAGCGTTGCCCAGCTTTGCAAGGAACTTTGCCGTGTTCCCCGGTGAGTTTTCAGGCATTGGTTCGGCTTTTACAAGCTAACACCCGAAGGGATCAAAAACCGGGTAGAACGTTTTGCTGTCTGCTCCATTGTTCACGCTGATGGAGTAGTTTAGACTACAGGCCGCTCACCGACAGTGGCACAAAGTCACTTCTAGCCTCGATTAAGCTCTGCTTAAATTTTGCCCAAATTGCCTGACTTAGTCATCTACAACGGGGTAGAACGTTTTGCTGTCGCCTCGTTGTTCACGCTGATGAACGGCTTTAGAGACGGGGTAGACAATCTCGTGTCCGGCAAAATTGATTCCGGTAGACGTTTCCCGGTAGGATGCAGTGAGGCATCTGTAGATTGAAAAGCTATTTAACTGAAGACCTGTGCGCAAGATTGTTATCGCTGGCAACTGGAAAATGTATAAGACTCAGGCCGAAGCGCTGGAGTTCTTAAAAGACTTTTTAGATCACTTAAGCGAAACGCCGGAGAATCGAGAAGTGATTCTGTGCGCTCCCTTTACTGCGCTCAGCACGCTTTCTAGAAATCTGCACGGTGGCCGGGTCATGATTGGGGCTGAAAACGTCCACTGGGAGGATGAAGGGGCCTATACGGGGGAGGTCGCACCGCTAATGCTGAAGGAGCTAGGGGTGCGCTACGTAATTATTGGTCATAGTGAGCGACGACAGCATTTTGGCGAAACGGACGAAACAGCTAATTTGCGGCTAAAAGCCGCTCAGCAGCACGGCCTCACCCCGATTCTCTGCGTGGGCGAGTCAAAACAGCAGCGAGATGCTGGAGAAACAGAGGCTCACATTGCCCGGCAGATCGATAAAGGACTAGCAGGTATCAATCAGAACAACTTAATTATTGCCTACGAACCCATTTGGGCGATCGGCACTGGGGATACCTGTGCTGCCTTAGATGCTAATCAGGTGATTAGCCGAATTCGCTCTCAGCTAAAGAACCCAGACGTTCCGATTCAGTATGGCGGTTCGGTAAAGCCCAATAATATCGATGAAATCATGGCCCAGCCCGAAATTGATGGCGCTCTGGTAGGCGGTGCCAGCTTAGACCCTGAAGGATTCGCCCGCATTGTCAACTATCAAATCTAAGTGGCAGCTTGGCGATATATTCCTCTCCTAGCAGCCTCTGGTGCGGAGCAAATGGCCCTCGATCGCTGGCTTTTAGATCAGCACTGTTTGGGACTGATGCCCTCGGTACTGCGGTTTTATCGCTGGCAGCCGGTGGCTATTTCTCTGGGCTACCATCAGCGGCGCTACCCTGACTACTGGTCTGATCTCACCTGGCAGGGCCAGCCAGTTGACTTGGTTCGGCGTCCCAGCGGTGGGCGGGCGGTATTGCACCAGGGCGATTTGACCTACGCTGTAATTACGTCTGCCTCAGGTAGCCGTCAGCAGGTCTATGAGCAGATCTGTGAGTTTTTGGTGCAGGGCTGGCGATCGCTGGGTTTGCCCTTGCGCTATGGCACAGCAGGGCGAGGCTACATTCACAATCCTGGCTGCTTCACGACAGCAACGGCGGCAGATTTGGTTTTAGAGAACGGCGCTAAGCTGGTGGGTAGTGCCCAGCTGAGACGGGCAGGCGGGCTGCTGCAGCATGGGTCAATGCCGCTGCGGACAGAAGCTAGCCTCTATCAACAGATCTTTGGCTCAGCAGATTCGCTACCAGACGGGGCAGTGCTGGGCAGCTTCTCTGACGAGCAAATTATAGCGGCGCTAGTCTCGGCAGCTCAGAAATGCTGGCTGGCTGAGTTTGAGGCTCAGTCGCTGACACCAGATGAGTACTTGGCAGCTACTCAAAGCGTGGTAGCAGTGAAGTGAGGTCTACCTCGCTAGTGCAGCGTCAACACTTAATTTTAGGGTGATGCATAGTTCGTAGCTAGCGCTTCAGCGCTAAAGCTCCGACTACCCACCCTAGTTTCTAGCCGTGACAATGCACTAGGCTCTGATTTCAAAAAATATCAGGATTCAGTGGCCGTCTGGGCGATCGCCTGCAGCTGTAGCCCTGGCGGATAGACCCCTTCTTCTTTAATCTGCTGAATCACAGCATCTGAAATAGAGATATTCATTTTGGCGGCGATCGCTCGGACAATATCGCCGCGATCAATGACGCCTGCTACCGCATCGGCTGGGGATAAAACCGTAATCCGGCTGAGCTGCTGTTCTTCGAGCTGGTTAATCACCTGGGGCAGCGGTGTAGCCTCCCGCACGGTTGGAATTTCACCCAGCGATCGCACTATTGCCATCAGGGTCTGCTGTTCCCACTGGCTGCGCTCTACTGTGCGCAAATCTTCGACCACGACCCAGCCCCGATAGCGGCCATCAGAAGCCGCAAAGTACATCGGGGGTCGCCCCTCCTGCAGCAGGTAGTCATCGGCAAACTGACGCAGGGTTAAGTTGGCGTCTACTACCCGATAGTCTCGCATCATCGCGTCTGCCGCCTGCAGGTCTGCTAGGGCTTCCTGCAAATCGTTAACCCGGCTGTAGGCTTGGGCATTGCGAACGATAAACCAGCCAATCAGGGCAATCCACAGCAGGTCAAAACGCTGGGTATTTAGATAGCTCAGCAAACCCAGACCGATCGCGCCCCAGCCTAAAAACTTGCCGACCGTAGCGGCCCAGCGAATGCCCTGGTTCCGACTCCCCGTTGCCTTCCAAATAGCGGCTTTAAGAATCTGACCGCCATCTAGGGGCAACCCCGGAATTAGATTGAACAGCGCCAAGACTAAATTAGTTTGAGCCATGTTGTAAGAAATAGCAGTCGTGATCTCGGCGCTTTGCAAAACACCGCTCAGCAGGCTAAACAAAACAAATAGGCTCAGGCTCACTAGCGGCCCTGCGATCGCTACCTGAAAAGCCTGCCCCGGCGTTTTCGATTCTTTATCAATAGATGCAATACCGCCAAACAAAAACAGAGTAATAGAGTTGACCTGAATGCCCTGCGATCGCGCTACCAGACTATGACCTAGCTCATGCAGCAGCACCGAAGCAAACAGCAGTAGAGCCAGCAAAAAACCCGCTCCCCAAGCGGTTACCGCTCCCATTGTTGACTGCCAGTCCGGGTCGCTACCGTACAAAAAAGTAACGAGAACTAAAATCAGAAACCATGAGGAATCAACGTAAAGCGGAATTTTGAATAAAGAGCCAATGCGCCATCCAGATTGCATAGTCATTAACCCAGTTCACTGCCAGGAGAAAACTTCTAAAACTATAGCCTCATTGTACTGAGGCCCCCTGAAGTCCTCTCGGGGGATAACCCCACCTTTGTCGCTACCCGGTTAATGTCCACGGCCTCTGACCTAAAACCGTCTGTTACAGCAGCCCGGCATTGCCCAATCCTAAAATCATGCCAGCGCCCACAAGATGGCCAAAGCTGGCGGTTGCTAGCAGTTCGGGGAGGCCAAAGCCTTCAAAAAAACCGGGTAGGGAGAAGGGTAAATCAGGCCCCACCCCCCGCTGTTGAATAGCATAGCGGCCAATTGCAATAGCAAACAGATTGCAGGCAATCATCACTAGGGCTACGCTGAAAGACCAGTGGGGTGTATGAGGCACCGTCTGAGCAAACTGTAAAAGCAATGAGTAAAGCACTTTTTCTATCTCCTAACTGAGCCGCAAGTTTCTCTAAAGCCGCATGGCTGCCAGGTTACTTGAGGCCGGATCAATTAAGGATTATAAAGAAACCCCTAGAGCTGCTTACAGAAGGTTTAACAGAGTTAATAGAGAGACACGCTTTGTAATGCTTAGCGCCTTAAAACTCGGCAAACTCCTGCCTGACCCAGCCGCCTGAGCTTAGTTCAATCCAGCCGCTGTCGGTAATCTGGCGGACAACCACTTCAGCGCCGCTGGCATAGGTGCTCAAAGTACGGCTGTCGGTATTTGGCTCTGAGTAAACTGCAATTCCGCCAGCGCTGTCGTTGACGAGGCGAATGCGATCGCCTGGTTCGAGGGTCTGCGGCTGGTTGGCATCAGGGTTGGGGGGCGCTACTTCAGCAAATAAAGCGTTGAGGGTTGCGGTGTCGGCGACGCCATTGGCAGGCAGCTCTTTTACCTGCTGAAATCTGACTACAGCCTGCTGGGTACTGCCGCCATAAACGCCATCAGACGCCTGGTCGTCAGCCAAATATTTGAGGGCTTTGAGCCGATTTTGCACGCGGATGACTCGCTGCCCTGTGCTGCCCAACTGCAGATCTGGCGCAGTCTCTTCCGGTAAGGGGGTGGGCGCAGCAGGGGTGTCAGGCACGGCAGGTCTATTGGTTTCTGTCAGCCGAATCAGGTTACCCGCTACCCAGCTACCGTCAATTAGCTCTGCCCAGCCGTTGCGGTAGCGACCGCTAGTTTCAACGGCTTGCCCATCTGAGAGAACGCGCAGGATACTGTAGGTAATGCTAGGGCCAGAGCGCACGTTTAAGTTGTAGCCGTAGGCCGAGACGTAGGCGTTGATGCGATCGCTGCCAATATTTCCCAGTACGCCAAAGCCACCATAGGCAGGCTCAATCAGGTTCCCGGCTGTCCAGGTAGCGTCAGTCAGCTGCACCCAGCCATTCGAGCTAACCTGCCCGCTCAGGCGAATCTGTTCATTGGGGCTGAGAGTACGGGCAACGCCGTATTGGGTTCCTGGCCCCCAGCGGGCATTAAGCCGATAGCCGTAGGCCCTTACCTGAGCAACTTTGCCCCAGCTATCTATAGGCGCTGGAGTGGGCGGTGGCGCAGTGACAGGAGGGTCTGCCGGAGAGGGTGTAGGCGTAGGCGCGGTGGTAGGAGGTTCTGTAGGCGCTGGTGGGGCTGGGTTTGGATTTGGAATAACGCTGCGCCTGACTTGTTCTACGGGTAGCCATGTCCCGTCTACTAGCTCAGCCCAGCCGTTTTGAATGCTGCCTGTTAGCTCTACAGCATCTCCTTCATAAAGACGACGCTCCACTTCAAAGTCAAGTCCTGGCCCCGAGCGCGCCTCTACCTCAAAGCTGTTGCCCTGCGTAATCACGTAGCCTGTAGCTGCAAGCGCACTGCCACCTGCCATCAGCGTCGCCGTTAACATTCCCCCCCAAAGCAGACAGCGGGTTTTCCTGCTTAGAGCTTCAAGCCTCTGTTTCAGAGGGATTGAGGAGGTATCGTCGGTTTCGTAATAGTGAACTAAATGAAGGTAGGCAAAGGTATCCATAACGGCTGGCTCACACAGGGGCTTTTCTGTAAGGGTTGTCTCAACTATGAACCGACCTGAAACGCTCTGTCATCCCCATTAGCAAGATTCTGAGCCACAGGGATGACAACCCTTAATCAACGATACGGCTCTACAGATAAACAGCGGTGGGTAAGACCGTGACGGCAGGGGCGACCAGCAGCGTCAGACCCCGACGGCCCAAAACGCTAACCCAGGTTTTGGCCTCTGCGATCTTTGGCTGCTCCGAGTTATAAAACTGCGCTGGCCAGTAGGTGCCATCAAAGAAAACGCGGCCTCGCTTGTCAGCGATGATGGCTTGCTCGACTCGACCCAATCCAGGGGACTGAAAAAATTCGGTGACGGTTTCAAAAGTCATCGCTTTTCTCCTGAGAGTAGTGGGCAAGAAACAGGGGTAAATACGCAACGCTTAGAAGAGATTATGTTGCCAGCATAAAGTTTTCTTAAAGTCAAGCGGTAAACACTGTGCCAGATGTTCGGCTGACCCCGCTTACCAAGACGGCCACTTACCTTTACCAGTAAATTTACTCACCAATGTTAAGCAGGTCGCTTTGCAAATAGGCCATGGATTCAACGATCTGCTGAGCGGTTTCAGGGGAAATATCCTGGCAGTTAGACTGACTGGCAAAGGTTTGGTTGATGTAGGTGGCCCCGGCAAGGCGGTAAGCGCCGGATTCTCCAATCATCCAGTCGGTAGCAAATTCGGGTTCTGGAAACTGCGATCGCATGTCTAAGTCAGCATATTGTCCGTAGTGGAGCTGATAGCCGGGGCCAAACAGCGGTGAGTCTAGCGGCTGGTTAAACTCAGTGTCTGGCAGGTCACCCACGCCATCGGGGGTGAACTCAATCACAAAGCAGCGATCGCCGCTGTCCCGGTACACCATTTGATATTGGGGGCCGAGTTCTGCTGTTGCTGCCTCAGCCACTAGGTCAACAATCTCAAACTCGGGCGGCACCTCAGTGGGAATGGCCACAGCGATGCCCAGAGATTCGAGCTGCTGGGTTTGATCTGGCTGAAGCTGAGCAATTAGAGCACCGGGCGGCGGCGGTGGCGGTGGGGCCGCGCTGCTCGCCGTAGGGGGCGCTGTCAGATTAGCAGGCTCTGTGCTCTGACAGGCCCCAATAGCTAAACTCAAGGTCAAAAGGCCAAGCGATCGCATCATCGGCTTATTTTTAATCAGTGCTCTCTTAGCTTCAGCAGGCACTGCCGTCTTTTCGGGCAAAAGCGTAGCCGCAGCCATTGTGTTGAGCAATCAGGTCGTGATCCGGGTAGTGAACGGTGTCATTTGGGGTGCGATCGCCAGTTTCTAGAGCAGCTCCTGATATTTAGCTTCTGCGCCCAAGATTTTGACAGCTTTTTTGATGTCTTGGGTGCGGTCTTTGCGCACGATTAGCGTGGCGTTGCCGTCGCGGACGATGACGATATCTTCTAGGCCAATAGTGACAATCACCTCGTCTGGATTTGAGCTATAGACAATGCTGCCCTGGGTATCTATACCGACGTGCTGGGCTAGCTCCACATTGCTGCGCTCGCCCTTAAGCAAACGCTCGATCGCATTCCAGTCTCCCAGATCGTCCCAGCCAAAGCTCACAGGCATAACGTAGGCTTTTTGAGTTTGCTCCATGACGGCGTAGTCAATGCTGAGCTTGGTCAGCTCATGGTAGGCATCAACGCCTTTTTCTAACAGCGGATTGATCAGCTCTGGCGCATAGGTTTTGAGTTCTTGGAGCATGACGCCTGCGGGAAAAATAAACATGCCGCTATTCCAACTAAAGCGACCACTTTTTAGAAACTCGGTGGCTGTGGCCACATCAGGCTTTTCAGTAAAGCGGCTGACCTGGTAGGCAGGCAAATCGCCGTAGCTGCCAGCGGCTGTGCCCTGCTCAATGTAGCCATAGCCCGTAGCCCCGTAGGTGGGGGTAATGCCCAGCGTTGCGATCGCTCCCTGGTCTTGGGCTAGCTCAGCTGCTGCCATAATAGTTTGGCGAAATTTCTCAGCATCATCAATCCAGTGGTCAGCCGGAAAGAAAGCTACAATGGCGTCTTCGCCATGGTGCTGAATAATTTCGAGGGTAGCCCAGGCCACAGCCGGAGCCGTATCTCTGCCTTGGGGTTCGGCCAGCAGATTGGCTTGGGGTAGCTGGGGCAACTGTTCAGCAACGCCGCTGGCAAGGTGCGACGCTGTAATCACCCAGAGAGAAGCCCAGTCGCCTGCCAAAGGCAAGAGCCGCTCGGCGGTAGCCTGCAGCAGGCTCTTGCCGCTACCGTCTAAGCTTAAAAATTGCTTAGGTCGATGCAGTCGGCTCACAGGCCAAAATCGTTCGCCTTTACCGCCCGCCAAGATTACAGGGATGAGAGACTGACTCATGGCTAACTCCGTCAGAAATTCCGTCTTATCCTATCTTTTTGCTCTAGAGTGCAGGCTATAATCGCCGTAATATTGATTAATAAATCATCAGTTTGCAAAGTTTTACACAGCGGCTACTTTCGGCAAAAGCCGATAGTCGATCAGAAAACTGTGCGGATTAACGGGTATCAGGCCCGAATTATTTGTCCAACCGTAGCAGGTAATCGCAGGTTGAGTAACAGAATCTCATGACGACACTGCCGACTGAAGACTCTCAAGATCACCAAACACAGATAAACACTCGTCTAGGATCGGCACCTGAAACGGAAACGGCAGCAGTCCCCGATTCTGTTTCGACTACAGCCACTCACCCTGAGGTTTCAAAATCGACAGCAACAGTCGCCTCCAAATTAGCTAAAGGCGCTTTTTGGGGTTTGGCCTGCTTTAGCACTGCAATAGTTTCTGCTGCTCTAGGGGCCGTGGCCGTACTGACCCTGCCGCTGCCGGCTCAGCTGTTTCCCCAGAAAGCAGCGCTTTCGCTCAAAGATCTGTGGCAGACGGGCTTTCGCTATACGGTAACGCGCCCTGTCAATATTCTGGTTATGGGAATTGACGAAGTCCCGGAGGCTAGCAGCGATGAAGAGGTTTTCTCGGGTCGCACGGATACAATGCTGCTGGTTCGAGTTGACCCGACCCAGTCAGATGTTAACGTTTTGTCGATTCCCCGTGACACCCGCGTTACTATCCCAGGCTGGGGTAAAGACAAAATCAACCAGGCTAACGTAGAAGGCGGGGCGCTACTGGCGGGGAAAACCGTCAGTGCTACGCTCAATCAGGTTGAAGTTGATCGCTATGTGCGGGTTAGCACAGGTGCCTTTCGTGAAATTGTGGATCTGGTGGGTGGGGTTGAGGTGTTTGTCCCTAAGCCTATGTATTACGAAGACCGCACCCAGGACTTAGTCATTGACCTAGAACCGGGCTGGCAAACCCTCAACGGTGACCAGGCTGAGCAGTTTGCTCGTTTTCGTCAGGATGCCTATGGGGATATTGGCCGAGTTCAGCGCCAGCAGACGTTAATCAAAGCCTTGCGATCGCGCTTGACCAGTCCAACTGTGATTCCCAAGCTGCCCCAGATAGTCCGCATTTTGCAGCGCTACATCGACACTAACCTGACGGTTGAGGAAATGCTGGCGCTGGCTAATTTTAGCCTTGAGCTAGAACCCGAAGAGCTGCACATGGTGATGCTGCCAGGGCGCTTTAGTGAACCCAGCGAATATCAGGCCAGCTACTGGATTATGGATGACGAAGCAGGCGATCGCGTCATGCAGGAGTTCTTCCAGACTAAGGCTGCCACGCTGGCTTCAGCTCCGCGTCTCTCCGTGCGCCAGCTGCACATCGCCATTCAAAACGCCTCTGGTGAACCTCACGTCGCCAACGAAGTGGCTCGCTATCTAGCCCAAGAGGGCCTTGACAACCTCTATGTGGTTGGCGATTGGCCCGATGTAGTGTTTACCACTCAGGTGATTGCTCAGCGCGGTGATTTAGACGCAGCCGAGCGGGTCAGCGATCTCTTAGGCATTGGCCATTTAGTATCTGATTCTACAGGCAACTTAGAATCTGATCTCACCGTTCGCATTGGCAAAGACTGGCTAGAGCAGCGCAGTCGGCTGCTATCACAAACTAATTCTCCACAGATGAACTAGAGCATTGTCACAGCTATAAATTAGGGTGGGCAGTCAGTGCTTTAGCGCTTTAGCGCTAACTACAAACTATACATCACCCTTAAAATTAAGCCTTGAGGCTGTACTAGAGCTGAACTGAGTCTTTGATTTTGGAGAGTCTACACAATGCCAGGAAGTACCAGAATAAAGGATGACTCGGCTCCCTTATCCTGGTCTAGCTTAGCCGCCACTACTTAGCGGTAATTTCATCTTCAGCAGTGGTTTTGACGCGATCTGAAACGTCCTGAGGCAGAGGGATATAGCCCAGCTCAGAGGCGTACTGATTTCCCTTGTCCTGTGACCATTCGATCAGCGCCTTGATAGCATCTGCCTTCTGCTGATCGTCATACTCGGGGTAAACCAGCAGCCAGGTTAGGCCCGCAATGGGATAGGCATCCTCACCACTGGGATTAGGAACCAGCAGGGAGAAGTCTTCAGGGACGTCTACGCCTTCAAAGGCTCTAGCAGCAGCATCGGGAGACGGCTCAATGAGGTTGCCAGCAGCATTTTCAAGAGTAGCTACCGGGATACCGTTTTCAGCAGCATAAGTATATTCGACATAGCCAACTGAGCCTTCAGTCTGCTGAACCTGGGCGGCAATGCCCTCATTGCCCTTGGCACCCACACCAACAGGCCAATCAACTGACTTAGCCGCTCCGGCTGACCAGTTAGGGCAAACCTCTGCAATGTGGTTTGTGAACAGGAAAGTGGTACCGCTACCGTCAGAACGATAAACGAAATTGATGCTCTCGCTAGGCAGTTGCAAATCTGGGTTGGCTGAGGCAATGGGTTCAGCATCCCACTCGGTGACTTCTCCCGTAACAATGCCGCAGTAGGCATCTTTGGTCAGCTTTAGCCCTTCAACCTCAGGCAGGTTGTAGGCAAAGGTCACCAGTCCACCCGTCATTGGTATCTGGATAGGCTCTGTACCGTACTGATCGACAAAGGACTGCCGCTCCTCATCTGTCAGCGGCGCATCAGAGGCTCCAAAGTCAACAGTTCCAGATAGATATTGCTCGATACCTGCGCCGCTGCCGACTGATTGGTAATTTACTCTCAAACCGGGGTAATCCTGCTGAATTTCAGAGAACCAGGTTTGGTAGAGCGGAGCTGGGAAGGAAGCTCCGGCCCCGTTCAAGGTCAGGTTAAATTCTTCGCTACCACTGCCTTGGGCAGTTTCAGTACCCCCTGTGGCCTCAGGCTGCTGAGCAGTCTCCGTACCACCACTGCAGGCACCTACACCCAAAGTAACGGCGGCGATCGCTGCTAAGAAAAAAGAGCGATTGAGTTTTAGTTGAGAAACTGTCATGATTAGCTTTCCTTAAATATAAAGTCCTATGTTCACCTGCAATGCTACAAAGTTAAAACAAAAATTAGATCTTCACTCAAAATTTGAGTTGATTCAGGATTAAAAAAGCAAATGACTTAGAGTCGTTCTTTATGCCTTTGGTTAGTTTAAAAAATTTAAAAACTTCCCAAAATAGCTTCATGTTGAGATGGACTTTATATTCCGAATGTGCAAAAACTAATTATCAAAATCTGCCCAAACTCTCGTATTGCAACTGTCAAGCAGAATGCAGGAGAACATTTGAGAAGTTTAAGACAGATTTGTTTTTTTAATCATTTTCAAAAAAATGTCAGCTTATCTATGCACCACTCTAAATTGCCTGCCATCAAAACAATTAACAAAGAAGGTTTGTTTTTTCGGCAGCGCTAAAGTCTTTATTTATACGCTGAAGCTCTTTCTCTACAAAGCTCTCAAGCCTTCAACTATTTAGCATCTCAGAGTCAAAAACGCCTTACCTAACTTAAGACTCCGCCGCTCAGTTCTATACCCACAGACGTAGTTTTGTGGAGCTTTAACCTTTTCTTTACCAAAACCAAATGCTTTCTTTACTTTAGCGCTTTAATCGTTAAGGTAATCCCAAAAGAACTTCCCAGTAGCAAAAGAGTAAGCGACGTTTAACATGAACTGCCTTACTGCCTACCTGTTTTCTTGAGAGTGCAGAACGTTCTCTTATCTCAGTGGAAAGCACATGACATCTCATGCCCAAAGTAAATCTTCTCAAGCAAGTGATTACTCTCCTATTTCTTCTCGCTCAGGTAAGGAGAAAACAGTTGATCGAAGCTTTGTTATAGTCACGCAGATTCTGGCGATCGCAGTAGCAGGTCTGCTGATTTTTATCGCCGTTCAAGTTTGCATTGATGCTATTCCGGCTATTCAAGAGTACGGCCTGGGCTTCATCTGGACAAGCGCCTGGGATCCGGTGAATCAGGTCTATGGTGCTTTGCCAATGATCTACGGCACGATGGTGACATCAGCGATCGCGCTTTTGTTTGCCTTACCGCTGGGTGTAGGCACTGCCATCTTTCTGAGCGAGGGGTTTTTACCGCAGTCAATTCGCACACCGCTGACCTTTATGGTTGAGCTGCTGGCCGCAATTCCCAGCATTGTTTACGGCCTGTGGGGAATTTTTGTGCTGATTCCTTTCCTTAAGCCCATTGGTGGATGGCTCCACGACACGTTTGGCTGGTTCTTTTTGTTTCAGAGAGAGTACATCGGGCCTGGATTGTTTCCCGCTTCGATCATTTTGATCGTGATGATTTTGCCGATTATTACGGCCATTTCTCGTGATTCTTTAGCTTCTTTGCCGCCCAGTCTGCGGCAGGCGTCAATGGGGCTGGGGGCTACCCGCTGGACGACAATTTTTCGAGTTTTGATTCCTGCGGCCTTTTCCGGCATCGTCGGCGGGGCTATGCTGGCGCTGGGGCGTGCTATGGGCGAGACGATGGCAGTCACGCTTTTGATTGGCAACTCTAACAATTTGAACCTATCAATCCTGGCACCCGGTAACACCATTGCCTCGCTGCTGGCCAATCAGTTTGCTGAAGCTAGCGGTATGCAGGTAGCTGCTCTGATGTACGCAGGGTTAGTGCTTTTCTTGATGACGCTGATTGTCAACATGATTGCCGAATTTATTATTCGGCAAGTTAAGCCCTACTGATACTGATAAAGCCTGTTACGAGTTCGACATTTTTTCTATTGCTACTAGTAGTTCGCCAAGCAAGCTTTGCCCAGTGGGAACAGTTCTGATAATCTGACTCAAAACCAGGGAAAGCACCATGAGTCAGAAACGTTATATTGTTGATTTGAGCAAGGCTGAAGTTCAAGCGT
>JAAUQI010000077.1 GCA_012032345.1 Leptolyngbyaceae cyanobacterium RM1_1_2
TCTACAGCCTGTTCGCCAATGTCCTCGGTGTACTGAGGAGTTTGAGTTTTGGGTTTAAGCTTAGGCTTTGCTGGGCTTTTCTCTGCAGGCTGCTCTAATGCTTCTGCAGGTGCTTCTATGGGGCTTTCTGGGACAGCCTCTACCTCTGCTGAATCTTTTGCTACTGTCTTTTTAGAGCTTTTTTTGGCCGTCTGTTTTGTCTTTTTAACCGGAGCTGACTCAGCAGGCTCGCTGGATGAGCGCTTCTGCTGAATTAAAGCACTATACTCATCTGCTGGCAGCAAACTTTTCAACACGCGGCTAATAGTGCTGTTGCTGACGCCAAAGCGATCGCCGATGGTAGAGGTGGTTTCTCCCGGCTGCTGATAAATCTCAATGATTGCCTGCTTATCCGCGTCTGATAGTTTGCTTGGAGCCATGCTACCCGTAATCTCCGCACTGCTGAATCCTGCCCTTGTGTGAACCAGTAGCAGGACTACTATTATGACTGATTGCACCAACAATCAGAGTTGCAATCTATTCAGTTATCCCCGACGACGGCGACTGCTGCGGCGTGACTGAGTCGAGACCGCATATTCTACAGCAGCTCCGATGGCAAAGAAAATAGCGGAAAAAGTCCAGAAAACCTCCCACAGTGCTCCTTCCTCATATTTTCCTAAGCTACTCTGGTAGGCAAAAAACATGTCAGCGATATAAAGGCAAAAAGCGGCGATCGCAATCAGCTTCCACGACTGGGAAAACCGTCCGCCCCAAAAAGCAACCAGCAGGGTTGCCGCAATCACGACTAAAACGCAATCGCCAATCACATAGAGCCAGCCGACGGCGTCTTCATACTGGCTTAAGTAGCTATCAAGGGTAATAACCCAATCCGGCGCTGTTGTGGCTGCGTTGGGGTCTTCAGATGGGTCAGTTGCAGGTGCAACAATCTCTGGAGTACCTGGGGAGACACCTTCACCGGGTTGGACTGGGGGACTTGCTTGAGCATAGGCGGCTGGCATTAGAGGCTGAGCAGGTAAGTCAGCGCTCTCTGCTACTACAAAGTAATTAACGAAAATAGCCAGAGCAACCCCTAAAAAGCCAACTCCGGCAATGATCAGCCACTGAGGGGCTGTTAGATTGAGGCGACGGGGCAATACTGCCCTCAACATGCCGAGAATTAAAAAGACGTAGGAAAAAATGTAAAAGAAGTCGCCCAGGGAAACGGCTTGGTCAAGGCCCCAAATATTTCCCCATAAGAAAAATAATATGTTTCCCAGGGCATAACACAGCAGGCCCAGACTGAGTGAAAGCCAAACCCCTCGGCCACTGACGATTTGGCTGCTGCCGAAGTTGCGGAAGCACAGCGCCAAGGCGATCGCAAAAGCTCCTGTTTCTAAGAAGGTGATGCCATACAAGTACCAGATAGGATGCTCTTGTCCCGGTGGCGGTACGCTAAATAGTAAGAAAAATATGAGAGAAAGGAGCGCCCAGGCGACGCAAAATAGAATGATGTTTCGGGTTGATGCGACTGATTTGAGAGCAGAGGAAGAACGACTCAAAACTCACCTCAATTGAACAATAACTGCTTGCGTTTAGAAAGCTACTGAAATGGTCAAATTCTTCTAAATTCTGAGTATTAGCCTCAGTAGCCAATGGTTTAGCGTTGCATAAGATATCGAACTTGCAAAATGTTATCTAAAATTCTTAAAGTTGAGCGAACAGACAAAATGGCCCTGGGTGCATCCCACCCCTTTAAGTCTTTTCTGGCTCTGAGTATTTTCAGTGCCAAAGCTTGCCCATTGGAGACTGCCTGAGCCAGGCCATAAACTGCTGCTGCTGATTGGTAGGCAAGTCCTCAAGCGCTTCCATAGCTCTTTCCGTAAAGTTGGCGTTGCCAAAATAGCCTTTGCTGACCCGATGTAGCTCTTGTAATAGAGTGTTGAGGTGATTTTCCTGCCAGGCAGGCATCTGTGCCATTGCTAGGGGATCAACGGTTAAAAGAGCCTTGACTGACTTAGCTGAGTCTGCCTGGGGAAAATGCCACTGCGTAAACACGTTGGTTATATCTTTTTCAAACAGAGCGGCTTGCTTATCTCCCAGGAGATCTTCAACATCAATGTAAAGAGCCTGTAGCAGTAACAGACAGGCTTGAATATAGGCTGATGGAGCCGCTGAGCCATGAATGGCTTCGCTACCCTCAGCAGCGTCTAGCTGCTCAATGCGAACCTTTCCCCAGACGCTAAAGCGTTCAGGCTCTTCTAAAAGCACACAGGCTTTGCCGCGATTATCTGTAAGTTCTCGCCAGAGTGCCCTAGCGTCTTCTTCCTGAGCGGCACTAAAAACGCTCAGTAAGCGAAAGGTCTGATCCTGATAAGAGAGAATCGGAATTTTTTGATCTTTAGTAGGATGCTGAACATTTTTGATGTCAACATCCTGTCGCTTGAGAATAAACATGGCGCTGCCAATTCACTCCTAATCGGGCCGTGGATTGCAGAGATGGTGATCAACCAGCTAGAGTGCATCCGTCTCGGAGACAGTGGAGAAAATACCTAACTGTGCTTTATTGGAAAACTTCAGCCGAAAAACCTCCATTCCCTCTTAGGGATTGAAACATCATACAGAATTTTAACGGTTAGGTACCCTTCTGTTGAATAACCAGCTGAATAACCTGTTTGCAAAGACTGCTAAAGCTGCACTTTCAATCCTCACTTTAGACTGAAGATACCTATTTTTGCCCCAATTGACTGATAAAAGTTCCTCGCGTAGGTTGGCTAGAACGAAGTGAAACTCAACACCAACAACGGTTTTGTTGGGTTTCACTGCGCTTACCCACCTACGGCAGAATGGGGTTTCAAGAGTTTTGTCAGTCAACTAGGCTTTTGCCTATGCTCAAAGCACCCTTGTCAATTTGTAGTCCCTGCAACCTGCGCTCTAGCCCCCATTGCTTTATGACCCAGCGATCGCTACAATCTGTGAAGAGCAAGCTAACATATCCCAAACTGGGGCCCTTAGCTCAGTGGATAGAGCAACCGCCTTCTAAGCGGTCGGCCACAGGTTCAAATCCTGTAGGGCCCGTTTATTGACATCAATTTTTTGAGGTCTCACTCTAGGCTATAGGGGTGGCTTTGCTAGCCCAGAACAATGCGGTTATAGAGCAGCAGAGAGCCTAGCATAGTGGTTAAGACGGTAGCCGCAATCAGAAGAGAATCCATTCGTTGACAAACTCTGGGAAAATTACTGAGCTTATTTTGGCGATCGCAAGGCTGCCCTGTCAGGTCAAAAACACGGCTATTTGAATAGCTTAACAGTCTGTAATCA
Source organism: Leptolyngbyaceae cyanobacterium RM1_1_2 (assembly GCA_012032345.1). Classification (GTDB taxonomy): domain Bacteria; phylum Cyanobacteriota; class Cyanobacteriia; order Phormidesmidales; family Phormidesmidaceae; genus Sphaerothrix. The sequence continues at coordinate 3,298 of JAAUQI010000077.1, forward strand.
GTGTTCTTACTGGTTAAGCTCGCTCTCAGGTCGCTGCAGCAAGATTCCTTTGAGACCAGCGGCTCTAGCGCCCTCATAGTCTTGCTCGTAGCTATCACCAATGTGCCAGGCTTCAGCGGCCTGGCAGCCATGTTTCTGAAGGGCTGTGGCAAAAATTAAAGGGTCGGGCTTGGCCGCGCCAGCTTCGGTAGAAATAGTAACGGTCTTGAAGTAGACACTAAGATCTAGGGCTTGTAAAACGGCGTAAAGCCGGGAATCAAAGTTAGAAATAACGCCCAAATCGATACCTTGGGCCTGCCAGCTTACTAGCGTTTGCAAAGTTTCAGGATAGACAAACCAGGGCTTTGCGGTGGCAAAGTGAGCATATAGATCAGCAAAAAAGCCGTCGAAGTCATCAAACGCAGCGAGAGTCTTACTCTGGGCGAAAGCCTGCTCGGCGATCGCATACCACCACCTATATTCCTGATAGGGAACGGCGGTGGTCTCAGCCTTAGGAAAAGCCATCGGGCTAGCGCTGCTGAACGCCTGAATGAAAGCCTGGTTTAGGGTTTCGACGTCGGTTTCTACCCCTGCGGCTCGGGCCATATCAGTATAGATCTGGCCGACGCTGCCGCGAACCCCAAAGAGGGTGCCAACAGCGTCTAAAAAAATTACCCTGGGCTGAGACATAAAGATGGTGTTTGAGACTAGGTCTTAAGCAAATCGCGCAGCGGCTGCCCCATCCAGTTGAGACCCACGCGGATTTGATGGTCGAGGGTGGGCATCCGGTAGAGATAGGCCAAGCGCCGAGCCACATGGGCCAGGGTGCCGTCTAGTTTTAGGCCCAGTCCGGTCAGGGTGGCATTGTCGGTACCCAGGGTCATCATCTCGCCTAGATGATTGTACTTGAAGGGCAGCAGCGGTCGCTCGCTTAAAGCAGCCCAAACGTTCCAGGCGGCGTAGTCGGCTTGCTGAATAGCAGACTGGGCCGTATTGGGAACTTGCTGACCGGTGGCGTCGTGGCAATCTACTAAATCGCCTAGGGCAAAAATATCGCTGTGGTCGCTGACCTGCAGCGTCGGCTCGACCACAATTTGCCCACGCGGGTTACGTTTTAGCTCAAACCCGTGGGTGGCTTCCGCAGCCCGGGTTCCCACTGTCCAAAGCACTAGCTCTACCGGAATGGTGTCTACCTGTTCCCGGTAGCTCAGCGCGATCGCATCGGCAGAGACAGATTCGACAGTCGTCTCTAGGTCTAGCCAAACCCCGCACTCAGATAAAGCTTTTTCCGCTGCCTGACGGTTGAACTCAGACGAGGTTTTTAAGATTTCGGTCGCCATCTCAACAATACGAATACGACCGCGATCGCCTAGGCGATCGGCTAGCTTACAGGCCAGCTCTACCCCGCTATAGCCGCCGCCCACGACCGCAATGCGGATTTTCTCAACCGGGCTGGCTTCTAGTTCGCGCAGACGCTCTTTGAGCCGATAAGCATCTTCAATCGTGCGAAAGGGGATGGCGTGGTCAGCGACGCCGGGGGCAAGATCCATTGGCGTTTCGCCACCCATAGCCAGCACTAGGCGATCGTAGGGAAGCACAGTGCCGTCGCTGAGCGCCACCTGATGAGCTGAAGCATCAAGCGCCTCGACACCGCTCTGATGAAAGCGAATTGAGGTATTAGCCAGCAGTTCTTCGTAGGGAGGGGCAATTTCCCAGGTCTGTAGTTCTTCTGTCACCAGCTCATAGAGCAGAGGTGAAAACAGAAAGCGATCGCGCTGATCAACCAGCACAATCTCTGCCTGATGGGGCGCTAGCCAGGGCAGCTTGCTGAGGCTCAAGGCAGTGTAGAGTCCGCCAAAGCCGCCCCCTAGAATACAAATTTTTTTATCAGCCGATTGGGTCATGTTTGCGCCGCAGGGTTGAGTGAAATCTCCCTTACAGGATAACAACCTCCCGAGCCAGCGCCCTCTCTAAAAAGAGACAGACGCATAAACACTACTGCTGATAGATCGGCAGCAAAACCCGAAAAATCGAGCCTTGTCCCACTTCGCTTTCAACTTTAATAGAGCCGCCGCAGTAAAGCAGCAGCTGCTGCACGATAGTGAGGCCCAGTCCTGCGCCCTCCGCCTCGCCGTTGCTGATCTGTCGGCCCCGGTAGAAGTGATCAAAGATCTTGGGCAGGTCAGCGCTGGCAATCCCCGCGCCCGTATCTCGAAACTGTAGCTCAATCAGCTCGTGCAGCGATCGCGCCGTCACCCACACTTCCCCGCCTTCTGGCGTAAAGCGAATGCTGTTGTGCAGCAGGTTGATCACAATTTGACGCACCCAGGTTTCGGGGCAAGAGGTAGGCGGCAGGTCTTCTGAGATGGTGTAAGCCAGCATCACGCCCTTTTCTTGGGCAATGGGCTGATAGGTACTGACAACACCCGGCACCACATCGGCTAGCTGCAGCGGCTGGATGTCAACCTGACCTAGTTCACCTTCTAGGTGTAGCAGATTCAGCACTCCGTTGATAAGCGTACTCTGGCGATCGCACTCATTGCCAATCATTTCCATGTAGCGCTGTCGCTGCGGGCCTTTGAGATTTGAAGAAGACAGCAGCGTCAGGGCTGTTTTAATACTGGTGAGCGGTGCCCGCAGCTCCTGTCCCACCGTGTTGAGAAAGTCATCCCGCAGTTTTAGAGTATTGAGCAGTTCTTCATTCTGCGATGATAAGTCTGAGACGGCCAATGCCTGACGACGGGCGCTGGCCAGGGTTTGCTGAAGTCGGGCCTGATTGGCTAGCTGCTGGGTGATCAGGCGATCCAACAGCGAAAAGCTCATCGGCTGGAGATCAATTTGTGCAGACTGAAGCTCTAAGTTTTGAGCAATAGTCATGGCTTCGGCTGACTCTGAATAGCCAGCAGCGCTAGCGGCGATCGCGCTCTGTAGCCCCTGTAAAATGTGCCGAACAAACTGCGGATCAAAAGAGCAGATTACGCGCAGATAATACTTTCTCTCCCTGCTCGGCTCTGATATTTCAGGCGCACCCAGGGCCGTATCTTCTGCCGCCTCATCGTCAGGGGGGCTGGTACCGGGCTGCACCCGAAATCGTCTGGCCAAGACAAACCCCGTCAGATGATTTGAAATAAACAGCAGAATATACTCACCCCTGAGTCCGCTTTTGGGTGCCAGCGGAATAATTGAGATTCGCTCTGCTACTTCGGCATCGCTGTACGCTAGCAGCTTCTCGTCGTCTAGGCCATGACTGCTGAGAAAGTAGGCAGCTTCAGCCAGCTGGTGCTCATACAGATAGGCGCTCACCGCCTCCTGCCACGCAGCTCCGCTTGGCAGCTTCAGCCAGCAGGTAGCAGAAATTTTCTGCTCAGCCAGGTACTCTGTAATCGACTGAACGATTCCCTTAAATCCCTTAGCCCAGACTTTAACGGGCTTGGGTACAGGCTGATACTCAAGGGCTAGCTGATAGAGAGAAACATCTGGGTAACGGGGCGAGGACATGAACGTTAGGGGAATTTAGGGCTTTCTATACCAAAGCTAGAAAGTCATCAACAGGATAGGTGAACACACTCAAAAGAATCGGGCTGTCTAGGGATGTCCTCAACAATAGCGTATCTGTAGCGCTTGCCGCGCTTGCTCACGGTCGTCAAAGTGAATTTTTTCGGTACCCAGGATCTGATAGTCTTCGTGTCCTTTGCCTGCAATCAAAATACCGTCGCCGCTTTGGGCCGCTAAAATGGCGGTGCGAATAGCCTCAGCGCGATCGCAAATAACCGTAAAGGGCTTTGAGCTATTCATGCCTGCCGTAATGTCCTGCAAAATTTTCTGCGGATCTTCAGTGCGGGGATTGTCAGAGGTGACATAGACAATGTCAGCACTTTGAGCAATATGGCCCATTTGGGGACGCTTGCTGCGATCGCGGTCGCCCCCGCAGCCAAAGACACAGATTAGCCGCCCCGAAATAAAGGGACGAGCCGCCTTGAGCGCGTTCTCTAAGCTATCGGGTGTGTGAGCGTAGTCTACAATCACGCTGACATCCTGGTCGGGCCAAACTTTGACCTGCTCCATTCGACCCGGCACCCCTGGAAACCGAGGCAAGACCGCCACGATTTGCTCTAGGGAAACACCTAGGTGCAGGGCGGCCCCTACCGCTGCTAACAGGTTCTCCAGGTTAAACTGGCCTACCAAAGGTGAATCAAAATCAGCCTGACCGTGGGGAGTCTGCAGCCGCCCCCTGACGCCCGTGGCCTGATACTCTAGGTCGCGGGTGTAAAGATCGGCGCTGGTATTTTCTAGGCTATACGTCCAGACGCGATCGCGGCTCATCTGGTTGAGTAAGCGACGACCGTAAGCATCTCGCTGATTGATGATGGCGCGACCCTTAAGATAGTTGGGGCTAAAGAGCTGAGCCTTGGCGGCAAAATAATCATCTAGGTCTTTGTGATAGTCGAGGTGATCCTGAGTCAGGTTAGTAAAAACAGCCACCTCAAAAGCGCAGCCCCAGACCCGCTTTTGCGCCAGCGCGTGAGAACTCACCTCCAGAACGGCTAGTTCACTGCCTGCGGCTAATGCGGCGGCCAAATCGGCCTGTAGCTCTACCGCAAAGGGAGTTGTGTGTAAAGCGGTCTGCTGATAGCCGGGCCAGCGACTGTAGAGGGTGCCGAGCAGCGCGGTTGGCCGCTGCGCTTGCAAAAGCAAAAACTCAATTAGATGGGTGGTTGTGGTCTTGCCGTTGGTTCCGGTGACGCCCGCCAGCCTCATCTGCCGAGTCGGATACCGGTAAAACGCCGCCGCTACCTCAGCGCAGGCGATCGCCATATCTGTCATTGGCACCACACAGGCCATTTCTGCTGCTGTGGGGGGCTTTTTTTGATAAGCCTCAGGCGAAATCAGGGCCGCGATCGCCCCTGCAGCCACAGCGCTTTGCCAAAACTCACCGCCATCGACGCGAGTGCCGGCCATACCAATGAACACGTTGCCTGACTGGCAAGCATGGGAATTGGTACACAGTCCCCTCACCTCGGCCTCAAGCGCCGGATACTCTGGGTACTCAAACCCAGGAAGCCACAGTTCCTGAGGTAGCCGAGCCAGTAGTTCTCGCAGCTTCATGTCAACAACTCCTTACATAATGAGCTGCGATTATTTTCTCTCACTCTGGCTCGAATATTTCTGTAACAACTGCGCCACTTGAGTCAAAGAGGCTCGCGGCGACAGTCGAGGCAAGGTTTTTTCTACCGTTCCTGATTCGCTCTGCTCTAGCAGACAAAGTACCGGAACTTCATACTGATACGACTGGAACCAGTCGGGGCGGCTGGTAATATCGCGGATTTCTAATTCAAAGGCTGGCTGCAGCAGCTGAGCTAGCTTTTCTTGCAGCCCTTCGCAGAGATGACACCCTGGCTTACTGTACAGCACAAGTTGCATTGGCATAGGGCGGTAGAGGGACTAGTTTTCAGTTTAGGGGAGTAGGGAAGTTCGTAGTTAGCGCTTTAGCGCTAAAGAACATGGGATGGCGTTTTGGGAAAGGGTAGGGTGGGCACCGCCCACCTAACTTCAACCTTTCCTAAGGTAGGATGCTGGGATATGGCAGGGGCACTCGTTCGGAAAACCTTACCCAACAGGTCGTAATTAAATCCCTAAATCCCGACCGGGTTATGTGTGATTATGGGATACGATTGGATGTATAACAGATTTGACACTGCCCAAGCAGTCAACCAGCGGAAATTCAAATTATGGTTCAGTGCATGGAATCCCCCGTCAGGGCAAAAACCGTCAACTTGGATTTTGACTTCGATCAGCTCAATGAGCGATTTGAGCAATCGGAGCCGATGGAGATTTTGACCTGGTGCGTTGCCAATATGCCAGAGGGCCTCGCGCAAACTACGGCATTCAGCATCTTATCTGTTACCCACATGCTCTACCGGGAATTAGACGCTCCGGTTCCGGTAATTTTTCTCGATACGCTGCACCACTTTCCAGAAACCTTAGAAACAGCAGAGCGGGCTAAAGAACTTTACAACCTGGATTTGCACATCTATCGCGCCCAGCACGTCAATAGCCGCAAAGAATTCGCGGTTCGCTACGGTGAGCGGCTATGGGAACAAGATGTCGATCGCTTTCACTATCTCACCAAAGTGGAACCCCTGCAGCGATCGCTCTGCGAAGTAGATGTCACCGCCTGGATTACGGGTCGCCGCCGCGATCAGTCTCGTACACGCTACCATATGCCGATTTTTGAGCCGGACGCCCAGGGTCGTGTCAAGATCAATCCTTTGGCTAACTGGACTCGTAAAGAGCTATGGAGCTATACCTACAAGCACAATGTACTCTACAACCCCCTGCACGATCGCGGCTATACCAGTATTGGAGATGAGCCTCTGACAACACCAGTCTCACCGGGTGAAGATGAGCGTGCAGGTCGCTGGCGCGGTAGTGCCAAGACTGAATGTGGTATCCACATCTAGGTTATCTGCTTGAGCTAGCCTGTGGTCAATTGACATAGCCATGACCGCCCATAGCCGTAGGCTATTTTTTGCCATAGTAGAAGGCGACCTCTTTGTCTTTAAGCGGTGCAAAGTCTGCTTTGAGCAGCATTTGATTTAGCTGATCTTGAGTAATATGCTTAGCCCCGATGCGGACAATGCGCGATCGCATGGTGTTGCTGACTCCGCTGCGCTGACGCTTAGCCTCTAGCGCCATGACGCTGTGGTATAAATCTAGTTTCTCAGCCGGAATTGGAGAGCCGTCAAAATCAATTCCCTGGGCGATCGCGGTGTCTATGGCATCCGCTCCTGTAGTCTGGGGGGCTTCGCTGCTCATAAATTTGCCTGTAAACTCAGCGACAGTATTCTATACCAGTTCTGAGTTTTAAGTGTTCAATTTTGAGTTTCGGAAGTCCCACACAAAGATGTTTTGAGCATTCCGTTTGTTTGTAGCTGAGATTTAGAGAACTGGTATTACCAAGCGGCGAAGTGATCTGCGCTAGTTCAGTCTCTTTAAGGTTTTGCATATTTGCTACTGGTGGGCCGTTGGCGGCAGATAGGGGCAGCGTTCGAGGGCCTGCGCCAGCGCCTGTACGCGGATGGGCTTGCTGAGATAGTCGTTCATACCAGCGGCTAGACACTCGCGCCGATCTTCTTCCATAGCGTTGGCGGTCATCGCTACGATCCAGGGACGATCGGCTGAGTGCTGGTGACGAATTCGACGAGTCGCTTCTAAGCCATCTAGTTCCGGCATCCGCATATCCATCAAGACGACATCGTAAGGCTGTTCTGAAACAGCTCGAACTGCGTCATGGCCGTTAGCCGCTAGGTCAGCGCTATAGCCAATCCGCTCTAGCATTCGCAGCGCCACTTTTTGGTTCACTTTGTTATCTTCGGCCAGCAAAATTCTCAGCGATCGCGGTTTGCCCATTAGCTCAGGCTTGATTAGCTGAGATACCTCTGCATTACTCGTTACAGGCGCGGCCAGACTCAGCTTTAGCGCTGCTAGCAAAGGGGTTTGACGGATTGGCTTGCGCAGCAGCGTGATGCCCTCAGGCAGGCTTTGCGTTGGCGTCTGAAAAATAGACAGCAGGATAATAACTGGCAGCACAGGCTGCTGAGCCGCATGGCGCAGAGAATCTGCGATCGCCATCCCCGTTTTCAGGGTCAGGGCATTCACAATTATGCCGTCAGGAAACAGCTTTCTAGACATCCCAGCCAGGGCTGTCTCTACTGAAGGAAATAGCTGAGGCTGGCAGCCCCAGGTTTGAAGCTGCTGCTGCAGAAAATCCTGCCTCGGTTTGTAGGCGTCAATGACAGCGACGCGCTTGCTCTGCAAGATATCAGGTAGCTGCGGCTGGGGCCGCTGTTGCAAAGGAGCCGCTAGGGGTATCGTCAGCGCAAACGTGCTGCCCTGGCCGACCTGACTGGTTACCTGCAGGAAACCTCCCATTTTTTCGACCAGATGCTTGCTAATAGACAGTCCTAACCCCGTACCTCCATACTGCCGTGCTGTTGATTGGCTCATCTGGCTGAACGGCTTAAACAGGCTAGTCAGCCGATCTTGAGGAATGCCAATACCTGTATCTTCCACAGCTAGGGACAGCCAGCGTAATTCAAATAACGGGCTGAAATCAGCGACTCTAGCAAATTCATGTCTCCTGCGGGGAAAGGCCGACCGCTGTGGAGGCTGTGTCGCCAACCGCGCTATCAGGGCTACTCCCCCATTTTCGGTAAACTTGACTGCATTACTCAAAAGATTCAGTAGAATCTGCCGAATTCGCAGTTCATCGCCCAAAATAATTTCGGGCATCCCAGCCTCGATCAGGTAGGCTAGCTCAATACCTTTCTCATTAGCTTTGTTACCTATCAGTTCTAGGCTCTGCTCAATGCAGTCACGTAAGCTGATAGGGCGCTGCTCTAGCTCTAGCTTACCCGCCTCAATTTTGGAGAGGTCTAAGGTATCGTTGATTAAAGCCAGCAGCGTTTGTCCACTGTGATGAATTGTTTCTGACAAGTCTTTTTGCTCAGCCGTCAAGGGCGTTTCAAGCAGCAGCTCGGTCATACCAATAACCGCATTCATCGGTGTGCGAATTTCGTGGCTCATGGTGCTGAGAAATTCGCTGCGGGCCTGGAGGATGGCGCTGGTACGCAACCGATCTAGGGCCATCATGCTGCTGCTTAACAGGGCTAAAAAAGTTAGGGGAGCTACGACGGCAATCCAGTAGTTGAGCCACAGGCCAATTAAGGCCAAAACCAAGACTGCCAGACTGCTTCCCAGCCAAATGATTAGCTGAACTGCAAGGTGCGATCGCTGAGCGCCCAGCTCAGCCAAGGGCCGCAAACAACTAGAAATAGACCTATCCACAGCGAGCTAGGATGCCGCAGCCAGCTTTCATTCAGCAGATTATGAACAACGGCTGCGTGTAAATGAACGCCGTTTGCAGGTAGCGTCTGGTCAAACGGGGTCAAAACGGCGTCTACACCAGTTGCTGTTACCCCTACCAGCACAATCTTGTCTCGAAATGCAGACAGCGGTACGTCGCCGTTAATCACATCAACCAGAGAATAGCTGGACAGATTGGCTACTGACCCTGGCCAGTTGACCCAAATCATAGAGCGATCGGGAATATTGACTAACTCGGCAATGAAACTATAAACCTGAGCGATCGCCACGCCAAAGGCGGGAGTGCCCTGGTAAAACAGTTCTACACGCCGGGTCACACCGTCTGAGTCTATCAGATGCCGAATATGTCCGCTTAGCAAGGCACTCTGGCTCAAAAGACTGATAGGTATGAGCGGGATGCCTTGAGGACTCCAGGCTTGAGCTAATACCACTCGACCTTGCTGCTGCATGGCCTCCGCCAGCTGTGAATCATCCTGACTTGGTTCAGTCAGCAAGATATCCAATGCCACCACGCCAGCTTCAGCTGCTGTTAGCTGCTGCAAAAGCCGGGTGTAATTAGCACGAGAAATCGGAAAATGACCCAGTTGTGCCAAAGTTTCGTCGTCTACTGTCACCAATACGATCCGATCGTCCCAGGGAATTTCGCCTCGAGTTAGCGTCAGCGACCTCAAGAGCAATAGCTCTAGAGGGTCAAAGATCTTAAGCTGCATCAAGCAGGCAACAACCAGAGCAGTAATGGCTCCGGGCAACAGTCGCCTCGCTTCAGGCAGAGACAATCTCAGTTTAGGGAACCACCAACTCATAGGCTTGCTGTTGTCCTAAAGGCGTTGTGACCAGAGCCTGTATCCGCCGATCCGCAGGCAAAGGGAGACGAACGTTAAATTCCCCGTCGGGATCGAGTATCTGAGTCGTTTCTTCAATAACCAATAAATTCAGCGGATCAACGCGACCCCCAATTTCAACTGTTGTACCCTCGACCGTTCGCAAAATTCGTAAATTGAGACTGGGGTCATCAACCAGCGGCGTTGGCGGTGTCGGCGGTTCGCCTGGGGTAATCGACGATTGAAAACCTGCCCGCACGGCTACGCTTTGACCTTGGGCGGTAGTCACGACTATCCCTTCCTGAGTGACTACCCCGGTACGTCCATCTGGCTGCACTGATATTCCAAATATAGTACCGCGTACACCGCTGACCCCTGCGGGAGTACGAATATTTAGCTCGGTATCTGGAACCGTAAAGGGGCGAGCCTGCAGTCTGGCCTGTCCGCGATTAATCCTGAGTTCAGTCACCCGTCCGCCGTTGGAAGTCGTTCTTAGCTCGGTGATGTGCAAGTCGGTATTTTCAGAAACCTGAACAAAGCCAATCTGGGTGTCAACGGCTAAGGTAGCTCTGGCACTGGCCCCGGTGCGCAACCCATCGCCTACTGCCTGTAGCCGTAAGCCTGTTCGCGCTGGTTGGGTACGGCTTCCCTGGACAAAAGTAACGCTGCCACTGGTTTGACGTAGCTCCAGCCAACGATTGACGCGTACGGGCAGCGTTTGAGCCAGCAGCGGCTGCAGCACCGACAGAACTGCCAGCCAGCCCGTTGCTATGAGTAGAATTCGCGTCTGCCTTTGCAACTATTTTTACCTCTTGAATCAGGTGAGCCTACCGAACATAGATTACCCGTGATCTGATTCCTTCATCCTGCAAGAGCGAAGATAAGTTTTCAGCCAAGAGGCGCTGTGCAAAAATTCCGGCTTGAATGTAAGAACCCAAGCGCGATCGCGATATAAAAGCACCCGGTACGCAAGCCTGCACCCGCTCTAGGACAGCTTCATCGTCAGTTGGCACAATCACCAGGTAGCGCCGCTCAGGTAAACGCCCTACAACAACGACATCACCCTGACGTGAAGCATTAGTGCCCTCTGCCTGAATAAAGCTAATGGCTGCCCGACAATCTTGCATCTCTGCCGATGCGCTAAAAGGTAGAACAACTAGCCCTGATAGTGCCATTATCATAGCGACAAAGTACTTTTTCACCTTTTGAGCCTTAAAGGGAGTATTACCTAATTTTTTACACCTTATCTGATTGCTGTAGGCAACCCCAAAAATCCGGCAAAAAAAAATGCCCCTTCATCAAGACAGGGCATTTTGTTTAGTTTCAATAACCACGCCGCTAATTTACCTGATCAGATACGGATGGGTGAGGCGATCGAGCTGCTGCACCAGCAAACTGAGGAAAAGTCCGACATCAGTCACCACACCCACTGATTCTACCGAGCCGCGATCGCTGAGCTTGGTTACCACCGCCGGGTTGATATCGACACAGACCATCTTGACCCCAGCAGGCGTCATATTGCCGACTCCAATCGAGTGCAGCATAGTCGAAAGCATCAAAATCATATCGGCTCCCTGCACCAGCCGAGCATAGTCAGCCTGGGCTTCAACTAAGTTCATCTGGGTATCAGGCAGGGGGCCGTCATCTCGAATTGAACCCGCTAAAGAAAAAGAGACGTTGTGCCTGACGCATTCATAAAAAATTCCCTTGCTCAACACCCCTTGCTCAACCGCCTCAGCGATGCTGCCACAGCGCCGGATCGTATTGATAGCCTGAATGTGGTGACGATGTCCGCCCCTGACAGAAACGCCCCGATTCATATCAACGCCGAGAGAAGTGCCCATTAGCGCCTGCTCAATGTCGTGTACCGCGATCGCGTTGCCGCCCAGCAGTGACTGAATATAGCCTTCACGAATCAGACGCGACAGATGTTCGCCGCCGCCGGTATGAATCACGACTGGCCCTGCCACCACCACCACGCGCCCACCCTGATCTCTGAGCTTGCGCAGTTCCCAGCCCACTTGTTCAACCACCAGCTCAACCCGGCGCTCACTCGAAACCCCAGCCCCCATGAAAGAAAATTCTTGCGTACCGCGTGCGTCTCGAAGATCTGGCTTGCGCACTGTGCGAATGCCATCTACGTTAACCACTACCTGGTCACCTACCTGTAGATCCCGCAGGAGGCAACAGTCTGCTGTCATGCCTTCAGCGGCTTGAGACACGACCACCACGCCGTCCATGCGCTGATTGCGCGCCCGTACCCACTGCCCCTGTACTCGGATCTCGGTGGGATAAATCGTGGTGCTGTAAAAATTACCCGGCGCTACCCCTGCCTGAGTCACCGTTTCTAGCTGAGCGTCACACACCTCTTGAGGTAGAGCGACAGCTCCTAGATCAATCAGCTGCGCCATGATCTTTTTCATCACGTCATGGCTAGGCGCAGAAACTTTCACCTGAGCTGAAGACGTACTCTGGCGCTGCTCTCCCAGATCAAATTTCAGCACTTGAAAGCTACCGCCCCCTTCTACAATCAGATCCAAGGCCCGATTGATTAAGCCCGAGTCTAGCAAATGCCCCTCTAAGTGCAGCGTCTTGCTCTCGACGGTAGCTTCAGCATGAACGTCAGCCTGGACAGGTTCAGTTACTCGCAGGGTCAGACACTTAGACGCTCCCCCTGCTTTGAGAAATTCGCTTAGCGGTGTTTCAATCACCTGAAAGCCAGCCTGTTCCAGTCGCTGCCTTAGCTCTTGACTGGCCTGGTTTAAAACCACAACGCGATCGATATTGACCGCGTTGCAGGCAAAGTTAATCGCATCTGGCTCATCAATAGCAATCCGCTTTTCCGCAGGAACGCGCATTTCGATCAGACGATTTGAGTAGGCGTCGAAGGCGGGGGGGTAGTAAAGCAGGTAGCCGTTTGTCAACGGGCAAAAGCAGGTGTCTAGGTGGTAGAAGCGCTCATCCATCAGGCGCAGAGAGAGCACTTCGATATCTAACCACTTGGCCAGATAAGGATGGGCATCTAGCTCAGTGCGAAAACCATAGCCCGCCCACAGCATACGGCCTTCACGATCAAGAAGGGCATCGCCTGCCCCCTCAAAGGGCAAATCTTTAGGCAGTTCATGTACGGTAAAGCCCTGCTCCTCAAACCAAGCCTTAAAGTAAGGTTCTTCGCCCTGGCGCTCTGGGTGAAAAAATCGACTCAGCACGACCGTCTGACCGAGAATTAGACCTGCATTGGCTGTAAAAACCATGTCTGGCCATCCGGGCTGGGGTTTGACCAGATCGACGGTGGCCTGTTGCGCAACAATCTGATAGAGATCCTGCCACTGCTCGGCGGCAGTATTCTTAGAAGACTTGTGAATGTTGCCCTCCATCCAGGGGTTGATGACGTAGTCTACGTCGTAGTGATGGGGAGCGCACATGAGGAAGCGGAGGGAAGCAGTCATAGGAGTCGCTGACGATAAACGCTGACACAAAACTGAGACGAGAATTCTCTAGGCCAGCCACAGCAAGCCTTAGCGCTGCTTAAAGCTAAAAAAGCGTGCTGAGGCTAGAAAACTCAACACACCATTCTAGATCTTTTCTTCTAATTTTCTTTGTTCACCTGATAGCTGAATCAGTTAAAAGCAAAAGTTCGGCCTGAGCTGCCACTCAGCTTTTTGAAGTGAAAAAACGCTGTTCCCAAGGAACAGCCCGGTCTGGTCAGCCGCCCGTCTGGACAAAATATTTGGACAAAATCAGTCTGGCAAGTCAGTAAAAAGATGCGCTCGGGTCAGGTGATGACCTGTCAGGACAACAGGAGTAAACCCCTGATGCTTGAGGCGATTGGCTACAGCCGGATCAAACGCTCTAGCAGGCCCTCTAACAGGCAATGAAGCTTCTTTAGAGTGCGATCGCTGAAGATACGAAATCTGCACAGCTGCGGGCTGCGGACGAGAAATCGACATTTGCAATGGCTGGCTACCCGCGCCTATGTTGTCTAGTTCATCTGTCTGATTGCCTGTAAACAAGAGCATCAGCGTTACCACGGTGCCAAACAACAGTCTAAAGCCGACTACTTTGAAAACGGCTTTTAGCCACGTAGCAAGACTGAACTGTTTTTCTGGGTTCTCAAGAGATAGCATTGTAAACCCTCAATCACTTCTTTGCTTGCAACCCCTTCAAGTCCGGCAATAGACGAGTAAGCCGGGCAGCCATAACATCGGGAATGACTACGAACAGTTGCAAAAGTTTATAGAAGCTACCTTACCAGATTGAGAGGTATTACGTTTTACACTTAATTATTAAATTTATACAAGCTTTTTACATCTCTCAAAAGTGAGTGATCTTACCGAAAAGGTTCAAGAGCAAAGGATATAGCCGCGATCGCGCTCTATTTTCACCCCAGTCCTGCCTCATGTAATGAGCATAAATACTCAGTATAAATTCACAAAAATATGTTTGAGTGCTGCTATTGCTGAGGCGTCTATTTTGATGAAAAAGCTCTGATGAAGAAGCCATCTGAGAAAAAAAGCGTTCAGCCAAAAGTGGCAGGTTCATCTTTGCCGGGATTTCCGGTTCAAATTAGCTACCGGGTACCGACGGCACCTAGCCAGTACAGCCCCAAAGAAGACGCCTTGTGGTTTGCTACCTATCCGATTATTCCTAGAGTGGGTGACTGCGTATTCCGTGATGGTGTTTATTACCGGGTAGAGCAGGTTTATCTTTACGAAAACACAACCCCGAGCTGGTGTGCTGACCTAGAGGTTTCTTACTATGGCCGTCAGCGGTCTTAGACAACAGAGAGCGGTGGCTGATCGAAGTTTAGGCGTTTAGGCAGCCAGGGGCGATCGCCCAGAGTTGTCTTCTCCTAGCCACTGGGTCAAAAACTGCTCTAGCCAGCTTTGTACCGCCTGACTGTGGTGAGCGTGAAGTTCTAAGTGCTGCTCTCGGGTTTGCGCCCCTGGCAGTACAAGCTGATCGGCGGCGTTTGTTGTCCAGGTATCAATCATGTCTGCGGTGATTTCGGGGTGAAACTGGAGGCCAAAGGCAGTGCTACCATAGCGAAACGCTTGGTTGGCAAAGGTTTCTCCCTGGGCTAGCAGCGTCGCTCCGGCAGGTAGCTCAAAGCCTTCTTTGTGCCAGTGGTAGACCCGCATCGGCTGGTGAAAGTAGGGATCCGCAGTGGCTGCTGGCGTAATTGAGTAGTAGCCAATTTCTCGAATCCCCTGAGGATGAGGAGAAACCCTAGCGCCCAGGGTACGGGCCAGCAACTGTGCCCCCAGGCAAATCCCTAAAAAGGGCGTTTGCTCGGTGAGGGCTTGGGAAATCAGGCCGAGTTCTTGCTGAATAAACGGTAAGGTCTGGTCGTCATTGGCGCTCATGGAGCCACCAAAAACGACGACTGCCCTATAGTCTTCGAGGCTCTGAGGCAAAGCTTAACGGGTGACAAGGTACCTAGAGAGCTTGCTGCATCAGGGATAGAGCATAGAAACCGCGCTGAAAATAGAGCTGTTTATGGGGCTTGAGGGCGATCAGTTGGAGCGCCCAATCGGCCCATAACT
>JAAUQI010000078.1 GCA_012032345.1 Leptolyngbyaceae cyanobacterium RM1_1_2
TCCACCTCCCCTCGACACCCGCCGCTCCGAAGCCGTCGATCCCACCCTGCCGCGACCCAAACCGCCCTTCTGGGGTACTCAGGTGCTAACGCCGCTGGATATTTCCCTGGAGGAAGTATTTGCATACCTAGATTTGCAGGCGCTCTTTGCCGGACAGTGGCAGTTCCGCAAGCCCAAGGAGCAGTCGCGGCAAGCCTACGATACCTTTTTGCAGGAGACAGTACAGCCCATCTTAGAAACCTGGAAGCGGCGATCGCTGGCCGAAGATCTCCTACATCCCCAGGTGGTCTACGGCTACTTCCCCTGTCTGGCATCAGGTAATTCTTTACAGATTTACAATCCCAGTGCTGTAGGGGTGAGTGAACCGCCACAGGCGATCGCCAAGTTTACCTTCCCCCGCCAAAAGTCAATGCGGCGGCTGTGCATTGCTGACTTCTTTTTGCCTGCAGAAATGGCTCAGCCAGGGCAGTTTGACGTTTTCCCCATGCAGGCGGTGACTGTGGGCGAAGTGGCTACCCGGTTCGCCCAAAAGCTATTTGCCGCCGACCAGTACACCGACTACCTCTACTATCACGGCCTCGCCGTCCAAACCGCAGAAGCCTTAGCCGAATGGACTCACACCCGCATTCGCCGGGAGCTGGGCTACGGTGACCTAGAGCCTGAAACCTTACGCGACATCTTGCAGCAGCGCTATCAGGGATCGCGCTACAGCTTTGGCTACCCGGCCTGTCCCAACATCCAAGATCAATTTATGCAGCTAGATCTGCTTCAGGGCGATCGCATTGGACTGCACATGGACGAGAGCGAACAGCTTTACCCAGAGCAGTCTACAACTGCGATCGTGGCCTATCATCCGGCTGCAAAGTACTTCAGCGCTTAGGTATTCGCTGTTTGGCAAGCCAGACAGTCAGAGACAGCAGACACTGCGCTCTATTTTCCAAATCCTTTGCCTCGATGCGTAGAGGGTGCGCAAAGACAGCTATCGAGCTGCTCTCGGAGCTGGTCGTGATCCAGGTCTTGCCCGATCAGCACTAGCTGATTTTTGGGAGCATCTTTCCACTGGTCGTCATCGAGGCCGAAACGCTTGCCGCTGAGGTGAAAAATATGGCGCTTGGGGCTTTCATCAAACCAGAGGATGCCTTTGGCCCGAAAAATATTTTCCGGCAGCTGATTGTCGAGAAAGTGCTGAAACTTGCGGATGGCAAAGGGGCGATCGCTTTGAAAAGAAAGGGACGTAAAGCCATCAATGGCTAAGTGGTCGGAGTGATAATGCCCGTGCTCGTGTTCATGCTCACAGTGGTCGTGTTCGTGGTCACAATCACTATGGTCGTGCTCGTCGTGCCCATCATGACTATGATCGTGCCCTGGTTCGCTGTGGGAGTCGGCGCTGCCAAAATACTTATCAGACTCAAATAGCCCTACGCTCAAAACCAGCGGCAGCGGCACTTCGGACTTGACCGTGCGGAGGATTCTAGCGCCCTCTTTGACATCGCGGATTTTGACTTCTAGCAGGTCTAAATCTGCATCGTCTACCAGATCAGCCTTGTTGAGCAGAATGATATCGCCGTAGGCAATCTGGTTGTAAGCGGCTTGGCTGTTAAATAGATCCAGGCTGTAGTTCTCGGCGTCTACCACCGTCACAATCGAGTCGAGGCGGGTCATGTCCCGTAGCTCGGTGCCAAGAAAAGTTAGCGCGATCGGCAGCGGATCGGCTAGCCCAGTGGTTTCAACTACTAGATAATCAATTTTGTCTTTGCGCTCAAGCACTTTGTATACAGCTTCGAGCAGGTCGTTGTTGATGGTGCAGCAGATGCAGCCGTTGCTCAGCTCAACCATTGTGTCGTCGCCGCCCTCGGTAGTAATCAGCAGCTCGTTGTCGATGCCGATTTCGCCAAACTCGTTGACCAGCACGGCGGTCTTCAGCCCTTCCTGATTTGACAGGATGTGGTTTAGCAGAGTTGTCTTACCGCTGCCTAAAAAGCCTGTAATGATGGTGACGGGAAGACCTTGTTTAGTATCGTCCATCTGCAGAGGGGAAATGGGGGAGGCGATCGAGGACATAGACTCAGCTCAGGTAGGTGAACAACAACGGTGGTGGTCAGGCTTTTGATTAAGTGGTCAGCTCAAACCGCACCCTCTATTTTAGCGATTTGCTCAAAATTGAGGCTGACTGCCATCATTGGTAGGGGCATGGCAGGCCATGCCCCTACATCTCTACGCAAGGCCATGCCCTTACCTACGGCAAACAATAGAAATTTCTGAGGCAGTTCTGATGTCTTACCGCGACTTTACCGTTGGCAAGCTGAAGCAGCAGTTTGACCTCAAGTTTATTGAGCAGGCCAAACCGATTATCGAGCCTCTTAGCCTGACGCCCAGCCTTTATATTCAGGAAACAATTGAGCGCAATTTTCGCATTGCCCAGGCAGTCAGTACTGAAAAAATTCGCTCTGAGCTGATCATTGCGCCCGTACTAATGGAATTAGTGGTGCTGCTTAATCATCAAGTTAGCCTGTTTTCAGGCAGCGATTTTACAGTCGATGCCAGCGCTGGCTTGAACGGGTGGGTTGATTTCTTAATCAGCAATTCGCCAGAGCAGCTAGAGATTGAAGCACCTGTAGCCGTCATCGTTGAAGCCAAAAAAGAAGAATTGAATACGGGCATTTCTCAGTGCGTAGCGACTATGGTCGCGGCAGTTCAGTTTAATCAAGCTAGAGAAAAGGCGATCGCCCCCCTCTATGGCACCGTCACCACGGGGACTTTTTGGCGCTTTTTGATGCTGCAAAACGATATCGTCACTATTGACTTCACCGATTATGGGATCACGTCCCTGGAAGTGATTTTAGGAACGCTAATGAGTATGCTAAATCCGTCTAAACCAAGTTAGAGGCACGGCAGGTTATGCCCTACGGTTCAAAAACGGGCTGAAATTCTAGCCGATAGCGGTATAGGGCGACGGGCTGATTGCTGGCTTTGAAGTAGTCAGGATCTTGGGGAGAAAGATAAATGGCGGTGACCTGATCGGCTGCGATCGCTGTTTTTTGTCCTGCTAGGCGGGTGTAGGCTGTCGTCGTTTCGACTTCGTTGAGGTAGGGGCGAGGACTGCCGCGAAAGACCTGCTGGAAGATCTCTGAGGTGACAAAGCGATCGGGCTGGGGCATTTCAATAGCACGCTGGGTGACGGTAGATTCTAGCTGGCGATCGCCGCTCAGTATTGTCACCTGCCGATTGGGATTGTCAGGATCTACCTTTACAGATTTGACCACATTGCCTAGGTAGGCTTTGGCCAGACTCAAACCGTTAAAGGCGCGATCGGAAACAATGCTTGACTTGCGCCCGATGCTGGATCTAATACTGGCCCTAAGACTGGAAACAAAGCCAGAGGGTCGTAGACGCTCTGGCACAAAGCGCACCTGACAAACCACAGGCCGCTCCAGAAACTGACGATTGCTTTCAAATCCGGGGGTGATGATTTCTGGGGCCAAGGGCGCAACCAGATCGATTAGGGTGGTGGTCATCTGCCAAGTACCCGCTATCCAGTCTGGGTAGGCCAGGTCGCCCACCGCTGTTTGCACCGGTGGCTTGGTCGTCCAGTCAGGAAACTGCCTCAGGCGATCGCTGAGGGTTCCGGCTACAGCCTCAGCGCTGCAAAGTAGCCACACCAGCAATAGCAGTGTGATCCAGACCAGTCTGGGGCGTAGTCGTTTGCGAAACCAGCGACTCATAAATTTGGGATACCGACCGCTACGCTAAAGTATAAAGACTAAACGCCGGGAGA
Source organism: Leptolyngbyaceae cyanobacterium RM1_1_2 (assembly GCA_012032345.1). Lineage (GTDB taxonomy): Bacteria > Cyanobacteriota > Cyanobacteriia > Phormidesmidales > Phormidesmidaceae > Sphaerothrix. The sequence goes on from JAAUQI010000078.1 coordinate 3,776, forward strand.
AACTAGATTCGTGGCTGTGGTTCGCCGGGTGCGGCAGCATGTCAATCCCTTAAGCAATAAGTATCAGACCCCAGCAACGGTGTCTGACTGGTCTGTTTATCCAACACCAGAGCAGCCTCTGCACCTAGACATTGGCTGCGGTCGCGGCTACTTTATTCGACAGATGGCCCAGCTTCAGCCCGACTGGAACTTTTTGGGCTTAGAAATTCGCCAGCCTCTAGTCGCTCAGGCGCTGCAGTGGCGCGACCAGCAGCAGCAGCAGAACCTGCATTTTGTTTTTTGCAACGCGAATCAGTCCCTGCGATCGCTTTTTGCCAACTGGTCAAATGTGCCTTTGCAACGAGTCACCATTCAGTTTCCTGACCCCTGGTTTAAGAAGCGCCATCAAAAGCGCCGCGTCGTACAGCCAGGTCTAATCAGGACGTTAGCTGAGCTAATGCCCCCCGGTGCTGAAGTGATCTTGCAGTCAGATGTCGAAGCTGTAGCTGCTGAAATGACTGAACGCTTTGCCCAGCAGCCCTACTTTACCCAACAGCCCGCAGGCTGGCTCTCAGCCAGCCCGTTTCCCGCCCAAACTGAGCGAGAGCAAATGACGATTGAGAAAGGGCAGCCTGTTTTTCGCAGCTTATTTGTTCATCAATCTGCTACAGGCAGCGCACCAGCTCCGGCTGAGAGCGAGTGATCCGACTGCCCCGGTGGGTTTCAAACTGCCTAAATTCGCCCAGGGTGGGCTGACGGTATTCGTTTAGCCCACACAGCTCTGTGCCGATGCGAAACCGTCGAACTCGGGTAACACAGTCGCGCTCAATTGCAAGCCTTGGCGGCGTGGTGCCGGTACCCTCCGCTCCGGCTGGCTGGGCAGCGCTGGGCTGTACAAGCCGACTGCGGCAGGTCTGATATTGGCTGGGCAATTCTTCAGCAGATGCCTCCAGCGGCCAGCCTGCCGCTGCACCTGCTGCTAAGAGTAATAAAACACTGCACTGGCTGAGAAGCTTTTTCACGGGCCGAGTTTTCAAGCGCATCTGTCTTTAATGTAGCGCTCCCAGTCCAGCGCGATCGCCACCAAAACAAATCGCCTTCGAGCCAGCATCGGCAGAACAGGTCGTGAACCCACGTTAGGATGGCTACAGTTTCCAATTTGACGCTCTTTTGTATAAGTTATGCCTTGCCGCTATCCTTTTCGTCCGCCCCCTGCCTCTACAGAGACAAGCCGGGTGACGTGTTGTTGAAAGGATAGTCGTGAAAAAGGCATTTCTTAGCTTTTGGCAGCTCTGGAATATGAGCTTCGGTATTTTTGGCATTCAGTTTGGCTGGGGGCTGCAGATGGCTAACACCAGCGCCATCTTTGAGCATTTGGGGGCAGAGGCCAAGCAAATTCCCATTTTGTGGCTGGCAGCACCGCTGACGGGGCTATTTGTGCAGCCGATTATTGGCAACCTCAGTGACAATACCTGGGGAGTGCTGGGTCGCCGCCGCCCGTATTTTTTGGTGGGTGCGATTTTGAGTTCGCTGGCGCTGCTGGCTATGCCCAACGCCTCTAACCTCTGGGTGGCAGTCGGTCTGCTGTGGATTTTAGACACCTCTGCCAACATCAGCATGGAGCCGTTTCGGGCTTTTGTTGGCGATTTGCTACCGCCAGAGCAGCGCACCAAAGGGTTTGCCATGCAGAGCCTCTTGGTGGGCTTGAGTTCGATACTGGCAGCTTCTCTGCCTTGGCTGCTGACCCATGTTTTGGGCGTTAGCGCGATCGCCCCTAAACACGCCGTCCCTCCAGCTATCAAGCTGTCTTTTTATATCGGTGCAGCAGTGTTCTTAGGCACCGTGCTGTGGACGGTGTTCACCACTGAGGAGTATCCGCCCCCAGACATGGACGTTTTTAAGGCCCAGCAGGAACGGCGGCTAGGCTTTAGCGCCACGTTTCGAGAGATTAGTACGGCCCTGAAGCAAATGCCGCCCATCATGCGGCAGCTAGCCTGGGTGCAGGGCTTTAGCTGGCTGGGCATGTACTGTCTGTTTTTGTACTTTCCGCCCGCGATCGCCCACAACATCTTAGGCGCTGTAGATGAAGCCTCACCTCTGTATGCCGAGGGCATTGAGTGGGCTGGGCTGTGTATTGCTATGTATAGCGCTGTGTGCTTTGCCTTTTCACTGGTTTTACCGAAAATTGCCGCAGCGACCAGCCGCAAAACCACCCATGCTCTATGTTTAGCCTGCGGCGCGGCAGGGCTAATCTCACTCAGCTTCGTTCCTAATCAGTACTGGGTTTTGCTGTCAATGGTTGGCGTCGGCATTGCCTGGGCCAGCATTTTAGCTATGCCATACGCCATGCTGGTCGGAGTGCTACCGCCCAAAAAGAGCGGCATCTACCTGGGCATTTTCAACTTTTTTATTGTGCTGCCCCAAATTTTGGCCTCGCTGGGTTTGGGCTGGCTGATGGTTCACGTCCTGCAGGGCGATCGCCTGACGGCGGTGATATTGGGAGGCGTTTTTATGCTGATCGCGGCCCTGCTCACCCAGCGGGTACAGGAAGCATCCAAGCTTCAGCCTGACTCGCTGCTTACCTCAGACGCAGCCGGATCAAATCAGTCTGCTGCTGAAGTTGCTAAGGCTAGAGCTATCGTCGAAATTCGTTAGGCATCTGCTTGAGTAGCGCATTTTCACAGCTAGAAATAGGGTTGGTAGTCAGCTCTAACGCACTGACTGCGAACTATGCATCAGCCTAAAATTAAGGGTTGACGCTGCACTAGTTTTCTGTTAATTCAGTCGTCAGACCCACGGGCTGCTCCGTTGGTTCAGGGGAACTGACAGCATCAGGGGGTGGCTCTAGCGGTGACGGTGCTGGGAAAGGCTCACCAGACTGCTCGGTAGGGGCCACGGCAGGTTTATCCTTCATTATCTGCTGCTGCAATCGGCGAAAGCGGTTAAAAAACTTTTTGGAGTCTGACCCAGGTAAATCAGTCTCCAACCCAGCAGCTTGATCTTGCTCTACAGCAGACTGGAGTGGATCAGGTGGAAATCCTTCAATGATTTCTACTGGCATTTCTGTCGGATCTGGCAGCTCTGGCTCAATCGAGCTCTTGGGCAGGCTATCTGCGGTGGGAGCCGTCATATTTGCTTTTGGGTTCTGGTCAGGTGGCTTTTGCAAAACTGCGTCAGGAGATTCTTGGGATTGAGGAGCTTTGCCTGTTTCAGCCGGAATCTTGGCAGGCTGCTCAATCACTGGTGAGCTTTTAGGAGGGGCTACCTCAGCTTCTGGAAAAGGCTGCGTCAGAGTGTCAGGGATTTCCTCGACGGGCAGTTCTGGAGCAGGCTGCCCCTGCTCAGGTGAGAGGGCCGGTGGCTCACTAGTGGGCGGCTCTGCTGGCATAGGCTGCGGGCGAAAATCTGCAGGAGACTCGATGTCGGCTGCAGGCAGCGGTGTTTTGCTCATATCTACGAAAGGTGTGGTAGATTCTTCTGGCTCTGCTACCGCAGGCGGTTGTGTGCGAAGGGGTTCTGACGGTTCAGGGTTGACTTGGGGAGGTTCTGGCTTGGGGGTATCGGGGAAAACTTCGGGTTCCGGCTCAGCCGTGGGTACTTCTGGAGCCGGAGCGATCGCTGCGGGAACTGCTGGCGGCTCGTAGGTGGGGTCAACAATCCCTTTAACCGCTGCCAGCGTTAGCTCCCCGCGTACTAGCTGAGACAGGGTATCGGTGCCACCGGGCTGATAGTCGATTACCCGCACCGTATTATTAAACGTGTTGGGTATGGGGTTGCCCTGTTCGTCAATCAGCTCTAGCTGTACCCAGTTTTTACCCGGCTTAAATCCCTGTAGATAGATGGGCTGCCACTGATCAAAAATAAAGCTCTGACCGTTGACGCCGCAGCGAATGCGCCAGTCAGGAATATCATCTTCAGCGTCTTCTTGGGCAATCAGATGCAGGGGCACATTGGTTAGATAAAAATCCAGCATAATCGGCTCGGCCCCGTAGCGGCCCTGAGGACGGCTGTAGGTGAGCAGTGGGCGATCGCGCTCAGGATTATAAACAGGCGTTTTGGCATAAATGTGAAAAGTAATTTGATCGTAAGCGCCCTGATTCTTGAAGCTTTCATGCCAGGGACGAGAAGCAAATACCCGCAGCGTATGGGTGCCCGGCGCTAAGTCTTCTAGCACAACGGGCTGAGCGGCATCGTAGACAGCCTGATAGGGCCTATCGTCAACAAAAAGGTGCAGGTGAGGCCCCAGTCCCAGATCCTCATCTTTATATAGAGGCAGATCTCGTACCTGCAGGCGCACTGAAACGCTCTGCTCCTGAAGGATCTGATCGGGGCGGGGCGACGTAATTTTGACCTGGGGCTGATAAATCTCTAAGAGTTGGCCTAGAGCTTGAATCCTCTCCGGCGGCGAAATCTCTGAGATCCCCCCGGTTAGACGATTGGGCTGCTCTGTTGGCTCACTGATCAGCTGCTGCGGTTCAGACGGGCGATCGCTACAGCCGATACCGCCTAGCCCAATCCCCAATATCAGTAAAAGAATTAATAAATATCGCCATCCTTGCTGTCGCCAACTCATCTGGTTACCTTTTCGTTATGACCCACAAAGCCTAAATGCCGTCCATGCGGCCCTATAGCGGGTTGAGCATTTCACTTGCGATCGCTCAGGCTAAAGACTCTCATAGCAACCCTGTCATAGATTGCTGGCAATTCAATACCCAATAAGTGCAACTTAATCAAGGCATAAGAACTATTAGGTCAAAACACTCATAATCTTACGAGACTTTGTGACTCTTTGTGCTTTGCAAAGAATGTTATTGAGATTTGTTAATGAAAAGCATGTTAGCCATCAATTTTGTGCTTTTCCTGACGTTGCAAGCCTGATGTACTCAGGATTCTCGCAGATTGAATTATTGTTAACCTACCTTAAAAAAGGTCAGATCACGCGATTATAATGCTCAAGAGTACTCGTTCCCCGAGGGTCATGGCTGCAAGCAGTTTTCTGAACGGAAAGCTGTAATGGCCAAGACTGATGAAACTCGGATATGAGATCGTCTCATTCTTGTCTAGAGAGAGGAGAGTCTCCATGACAACTACCCCCCGCGAGCGGGAGGCAAAGGCAAAGATATTGGTTGATAAGGATCCAGTTCCTACTTCTTTTGAGAAGTGGGCCAAGCCTGGACACTTTGACCGGACTCTAGCCCGAGGTCCCAAAACCACAACTTGGATTTGGAATCTCCATGCTGACGCTCACGATTTTGACAGTCACACCAGCGACCTAGAAGATATTTCCCGCAAAATTTTCAGTGCGCACTTTGGTCACCTGGCCATTGTGTTCATCTGGCTGAGCGGTATGTATTTCCACGGCGCTCGCTTTTCTAACTATGAAGCTTGGTTAGCAGATCCCCTTAGTATCAAGCCTAGTGCTCAGGTGGTTTGGCCAATTGTGGGTCAAGAAATCCTGAACGCAGATGTTGGCGGTGGTTTCCACGGCATTCAAATTACGTCCGGCTTCTTTCAGCTTTGGCGTGCTTCCGGTATTACTAACGAGTTCCAGCTATTCTGCACCGCAATTGGCGGTCTGGTAATGGCAGCGTTAATGCTGTTTGCTGGCTGGTTCCATTATCACAAGCGCGCTCCCAAGCTGGAGTGGTTTCAAAACGTTGAATCAATGCTGAACCATCACCTAGCGGGTTTGCTAGGTCTTGGTTGCCTTAGCTGGGCAGGCCATCAAATTCACGTTGCCCTGCCAATTAACAAGCTGTTGGATTCTGGGGTTGCGCCTCAGGATATTCCGCTGCCTCACGAATTCATTTTGGATAGAAGCCTGATGGCTGAGCTGTATCCCAGCTTTGCTCAGGGCTTAAAGCCTTTCTTTACTCTGAACTGGTCGGTTTATTCTGACTTTTTGACCTTCAAAGGCGGTCTAAATCCCGTCACAGGTGGTTTGTGGTTATCCGATACTGCTCACCATCACCTAGCACTAGCGGTGCTATTCATCATTGCGGGACAGATGTACCGCACTAACTGGGGCATCGGCCACAGTATTAAAGAAATGCACGCTGCTCATAGAGGCCCCTTCACTGGTGAAGGCCACAAGGGACTTTATGAGATTCTGACGACATCTTGGCATGCACAGTTGGCGCTTAACCTAGCCATGCTAGGTTCGCTAACGATCATCGTGGCTCACCACATGTATGCCATGCCGCCCTATCCGTACCTGGCAACAGACTACCCCACGCAGCTTTCGCTGTTTACCCACCACATGTGGATTGGGGGCTTCTTGGTTGTGGGGGCAGGGGCGCACGCAGCCATCTTTATGGTGCGTGACTATGAGCCTGCAAACAATGTCAACAACCTGTTGGATCGGGTGATTCGTCACCGCGATGCCATCATCTCTCACCTCAACTGGGTCTGTATCTTCCTGGGCTTCCACAGCTTTGGCCTATACATTCACAACGACACCATGCGGGCCTTAGGACGTCCTCAAGACATGTTCTCTGACTCCGCAATTCAGCTACAGCCTGTGTTTGCTCAGTGGGTACAAAACCTACATGCAGCAGCAGCAGGGTCTACCGCACCGAATGCACTGGCTGGCGTCAGCCCGGTGTTTGGTGGCGACATTGTAGCAGTGGGCGGCAAGGTGGCCATGATGCCGATTACCTTAGGTACGGCAGACTTCATGGTGCATCACATTCATGCGTTCACAATCCATGTGACCGTATTGATTCTGCTCAAGGGTGTGCTGTTTGCCCGCAGCTCCCGTTTGATTCCTGATAAGGGTGAGCTGGGCTTCCGTTTCCCTTGTGACGGCCCGGGTCGGGGTGGCACCTGCCAGGTATCTGGTTGGGATCACGTCTTCCTTGGTCTGTTCTGGATGTATAACTCTCTGTCGATTGTGATTTTCCACTTTAGCTGGAAGATGCAGTCTGATGTTTGGGGGACTGTTTCCGCCAACGGTTCGGTGTCTCACATCACGGCAGGCAACTTTGCGACCAGCGCCATCACGATTAACGGTTGGTTACGTGACTTTCTGTGGGCGCAGGCTTCTCAGGTGATTGGTTCTTACGGTTCAGCCCTGTCCGCTTATGGCCTCATGTTCCTGGGTGCTCACTTTGTTTGGGCCTTCAGTCTCATGTTCCTATTTAGCGGTCGTGGCTACTGGCAGGAGCTGATTGAGTCGATTGTTTGGGCGCACAGCAAGCTCAAGGTTGCTCCAGCAATTCAGCCTCGCGCTCTGAGCATTATTCAAGGTCGGGCTGTTGGAGTAGCGCACTACCTCCTAGGCGGAATTGCCACTACTTGGGCATTCTTCTTGGCTCGAATTATTGCAGTAGGATAAGAGCGCGGAGGATTTGATAGAACATATGGCAACTAAATTCCCAAAGTTCAGCCAGGACTTGGCCCAAGATCCGACAACTCGTCGAATCTGGTACGGGATTGCCACTGCACATGACTTTGAAAGCCACGATGGCATGACCGAGGAGAATCTTTATCAAAAGATTTTTGCTTCTCACTTCGGCCATTTGGCAATCATCTTCTTGTGGACGTCGGGTAATCTTTTCCACGTCGCCTGGCAAGGTAATTTTCCCCAGTGGGTCATCGATCCGCTGAATGTAAAGCCCATCGCCCATGCGATTTGGGATCCTCACTTTGGTCAGCCTGCGGTGGATGCTTTCACCCAAGCTGGCGCATCTGGCCCTGTGAATATCGCTTATTCAGGGGTCTATCACTGGTGGTACACCATTGGTATGCGGACGAATAACGATCTGTATTCCGGTGCGGTGTTCCTCCTGCTCATGTCAGCGGTCTTTCTGTTTGCGGGTTGGCTACACCTCCAGCCCAAGTTTCGACCGAGCCTCTCCTGGTTCAAAAATGCGGAATCTCGCCTCAATCACCACCTAGCTGGTCTGTTTGGCGTGAGTTCTTTGGCATGGACAGGTCACCTAGTTCACGTAGCGATTCCTGAGTCTCGGGGACAGCATGTGGGCTGGGATAACTTCTTGTCTACCCCACCGCATCCGGCTGGTTTGGCTCCTTTCTTTACGGGTAACTGGGGCGTTTATGCCCAAACCCCGGATACGGCAGGCCATATCTTCGGAACTTCTGAAGGTGCAGGCACCGCGATTTTGACCTTCTTGGGGGGCTTCCATCCTCAGACAGAGTCTCTCTGGCTGACGGATATGGCTCACCATCACCTGGCGATCGCAGTGATTTTCATCATTGCGGGTCATATGTACCGGACTAACTTCGGTATTGGCCATAGCATTAAGGAAATCCTCAAAACTCACCGTCCTCCTGAAGGTACGCCCTTCGGCGGTGCGCTAGGTAAAGGTCACGAGGGTTTGTATGATACGCTCAACAACTCCCTGCACTTCCAGCTAGCGCTGGCTTTGGCTTCGCTGGGTGTAATCACTTCTTTGGTAGCGCAGCACATGTACTCGCTGCCTCCCTACGCCTTTATGGCGAGGTCTTACACCACGCAGGCGGCGCTGTATACCCACCACCAGTACATTGCTGGCTTCATTATGGTGGGGGCGTTTGCTCACGGGGCGATTTTCCTGGTTCGTGACTACGATCCCAAGGCCAACGAAAACAACGTGTTGGATCGGGTATTGCAGCACAAGGAAGCGATTATCTCGCATCTGAGCTGGGTTTCTCTGTTCTTGGGTTTCCACACGCTGGGTATCTACGTCCACAACGACGTGATGCAGGCATTTGGTACTCCTGAGAAGCAGATCCTGGTTGAGCCTGTATTTGCTCAGTGGATTCAGGCTGCTCACGGCAAGATGCTATACGGCTTTGACACTTTGCTGTCGAATCCTGACAGTCTGGCTTTCACCGCTTATCCAAATCACGGCAACGTGTGGCTGGGTGGCTGGCTAGATGCGATTAACAGCGGGACTAACTCGTTGTTCTTGACCATCGGCCCTGGTGACTTCCTGGTACACCATGCGATCGCCCTGGGTCTGCATACCACCACTCTGATTTTGGTCAAGGGTGCGCTGGATGCTCGGGGTTCTAAGCTAATGCCGGACAAAAAAGACTTTGGCTACAGCTTCCCTTGCGACGGCCCCGGTCGTGGCGGTACCTGCGATATCTCTGCTTGGGACTCTTTCTACCTGGCCATGTTCTGGATGCTTAACACCATTGGCTGGGTGACCTTCTACTGGCACTGGAAGCATCTGGCCATCTGGTCGGGCAACGTGGCTCAGTTTAATGAAGGTTCTAACTACCTGATGGGCTGGCTACGCGACTACCTCTGGCTAAACTCGTCTCAGCTGATCAACGGGTACAACCCCTACGGCATGAATAACCTGGCGGTTTGGGCCTGGATGTTCCTCTTTGGACACCTGGTTTGGGCAACGGGCTTCATGTTCTTGATCTCTTGGCGGGGCTACTGGCAAGAGCTAATCGAAACTCTGGTCTGGGCACACGAGCGCACTCCTCTAGCCAACCTGGTTCGCTGGAAGGACAAGCCTGTGGCTATGTCCATTGTTCAAGGTCGTTTGATTGGTCTGGCTCACTTCACAGTGGGTTACATCCTGACTTACGCTGCCTTCTTGATTGCCTCAACGTCTAGTCGATTTGGCTAGCTTGGCGATTAACTAAACAGCAAAACCCCTGGGCGTGAGCCTGGGGGTTTTGTTTTGTTTATGCTTTGCTGAGGTTATTGTGGGGAGTACGCCAGTGTAAAGGGTGGCAGGCTTGTAAACTGAGAGCAGGATGTAAGCTTCTACAATGCAACAGGTTCAGCCAACAGCTTCTGCTGAGATTGTCTACCCAGACAGTGACGGACAACCAATAGCAGACAATACTTAGCCGTTTCGCTGGATTGTCACGATTAAAGAGAATCTAGAACTGCTTTTTGCGCAGCAGCCGGATATTTTTGTTGCGGGCGATCTGCTCTGGTATCCTGTCGAAGGCGATCGCAAAATTCGGCAAGCTCCGGATGTAATGGTGGTACTGGGCAGGCCGAAAGGGGATAGGGGATCCTATCGTCAGTGGCAGGAGGATAATATTGCGCCCCAGGTAGTGTTTGAAATTTTGTCGCCGGGAAACCGCTTTGGCGAGATGTTTCGTAAGCTGAGTTTTTACGATCGCTTTGGCGTCGAAGAGTATTACCTCTACGATCCAGGCAAGCTTGAACTCACTGGACTGTTACGTTCTGCTGGCAAGCTAGAGCTAATTGAGGAAATCCAGGGTTGGGTCAGTCCTCGTTTACAAATTCGCCTTGAACTAACCGCAGAAACCTTGCAGATTTATCGCCCTGATGGACAACTGTTTCTGAGCTATGTGGAGCTAGGCCAGCAGCTAGAACAAGAGCGATCGCTGCGAGACAAGAACAGGCCCGAATCAAGACGCTAGAGACAAAGCTCAGAGAAATGGGGGTTGATCTGAGCCAATTATGAGTTCCTGATCAGTTATCCCTCTTTTGACAAACTGAGGGCAAAGCCTGATTACTTCATGGTACGGGGTTGGTAGTCAGTGCTTTAGCGCTGAAGCGCTAACTACGAACAGCTCAGGCAGTCTCAGCTAGCCCGCTGCCAGAGGCGAATAACTTCGTTTAGGGTATCGCGGTCTGGCAAAGGCACGACCTCTTCAGCCGGGTCAATCTCGGCTCCTGGAATATTTTGGCTCCAGGGACTATTGGGCACCGTTTGTAAATCGACAGCGGGATTGACCGGACGAAAGCCAAATTGTACAAACACGGCCTGCTGCTCCGGCTGAGTTAGAAAATCTACAAAGGACTGAGCGGCTTTAGCCTGCCCCCGGCTGATATTACGACTGGCGATCGCTGCGGTTGACACCGTCTCAATCGTTGGATCTAGATAATAAATCTGGTAGGGCTGACGCTGGGTAGTGTTAGCTTGCTGCCAGCGATAGAGGGCAATACTTTCATAGACCGTAGCGATATCAGCATCATTAGGGCCACGGGCAATAAACTCCTGCAGCAGCACATCCGTTGAGCGTGGCGGCTGATAAACCGATTTTTTCACCAGGCTAAACAGGGCCTCAACAGCAGGCTGGTTCAGGCTGGCGGCATCCAGGCGATCGCGGTTGATTTCGCTCTGTGCCCACAGGCTCAGGGTAAGCTGGCCGCTGTTAGAGCGATCGGGGTCAGTCATAATCAAGTCAAAACTGCCCCACTCGGCCTTACCACCAATACTCTGCCAGGTTGACTGCGCCAGCGCCGTTTCCAGACGCGACCACTGAAACTGACCGCTCGGAAAAAGCACCTTACCGCGATCGGGCCAAGCCACCGCTACCAGCCGGGTTTTCGCCACAGGCTGGAGTTCGCCGTAGAAAGGGGAGTCGCCAAATTGGGTTTGCCAGCGATCGCGCAGCTCCCCTAGCAGTTCACCATTAGCAGGAATTAAAACTGCCGGGTCAAAGTCATTGCGGTCATCTAGATAGTTGTTGACAATATCCTGAGATCCCTGAATTGCAACCGTTAGTCGAATAGCCGGATTTTCTTGCTCAAACCGCTCGCTCAAAACCGCCAGCGGCTCTTGCAGTTCTGAACCGCTAACGATTACCAGGGTTTGCTGCGTTCCGGGCAAAGGCGCGTAGGCCAGACCCAGAGAGGCTAGCAGAATAGCGCTTGAGAGTAAAATACGTTTGTTCATGGCCTCAACTCGCTAAGAAACCAGCAGGTCAACATTTTCCTGAACACTGCTCAGCTCGTGGCTGAGCAGGCGTAACTCATCAGCCTCAGCCGCGTTGCTTAAGTTGGCTGTTCGCAGTTTGTTTTGCAACTGCTGCAGCAGTGCCGCCCCATCAAAAATTAGCGTAGATAGACTCACCACCTGGGCCTGTCGCGCATCTTCTCCCTGTTTGGCTAGCTCGATATTGCGACTGAGACTGGCGACAAGTTTGCTCCACTGCTCTCGGGCGACGCCGCTGCTGAGGTGCTGCTTGGCTTCGGCTTCACTGAGCTGCTTTTGCAGATCCGCCACTGAGAGCAGCGAGTCTTTGCCCTGCAGCCGCCGCGCCAGCTGGTCAATTTTAGCGGGTAGCTCTCGGGTGCGATCGCAGACATACTGCACGGTTCCCAACAGCTCCATCTGATCTGTCTGGGTCAAAAGCCGCTGGGCTTCTGCCTGCAGCACCTGAGACTGAGTGACTAGCGTTTGCGCCTGCTGCTGTACCTGCAGCAGCGCCTGCTGGAGTTCTGGATTTTCTAAAAAAGTTTCGGGTTCGCGGGATCTGAGCCAGCTAGCCCCTGCCACTGTCCCCACTGCTGCCACGGGCAGCACCACGGCGCTGGGCAGACGAATTAGGCGAACGCCAACGACTAGAAGAATGCCTCCAGCGAGGACGGCTAGCGGATACTGCAGCGGATTGGCAACTTTCATCAGGCTAAAACTCCAGCTGCAGATTGGACATCAGATTGGCGATCGTAGCCGGATCGCCTTGGGAGTAATAACCCCCATTTAGCTCGGCAATCTGCTCTAGAACTTCTGGGCTAAAGTCGCCGGCATTGCCATAGCCAACGGTGAAGAAAGCAATGCGCTGGTCGCTGTCAAATCCACTCTGCTGTAGTTCTTGTGAGAGCTGCTCAAGAGAGATATCAGAGCCAGAGTCTTCGCCGTCTGTCAGCACCAGCACTGCATTAATAGCGTCTGGGCGCAGATTCTGGCTCAACCAGTTGCGCGCCTCTAGGGAGGCATCATAGAGCCTGGTGCCGCCATCGGGCCGCAGACTACTGATAAACTGGAGGCCGCGATCGCGTCCGTTAGGGCTACCTTCAACCAAAAATGGCTCTCGAATCACATCATCAAAGTCAATCAGGGCAATTTGATCTTGGGGACTGAGGCTGTCAATGTAGGTTTGGAGCGTGTTTTGCACGGCTGGTAGCTTATCGCCGCGCATAGAGCCAGAAGAGTCTACCACCACCACCACCAGAGAAGGTTTTTTCACCGCTGCTTGCCAGCTTGTCAGCATAGCCTCTACTACCTCTGGCGCAGGCGGACGATAAGAATCATAGCTAGCGTCTGGGTCAACGCCAAACTGAGCCGAGAACTTATCTCCCAAAGGCACCCCAGGCGTTCCCGGTCGCAAGCCTAGCTCAACTGCGATCGCCTGTGTTTCAGGGGTTTGCAGATAGGTCAAAAACTGTTCCGCCGCCTGCTGCTCTAAGTCGCTCACCCAAGGCGCACTCGGCAAGATGCCCCGCATATTAGAGGTAAAAGTAGCCTTGGGATAAACTGCCTGAAAAGGGGTTTGCCCCGGCTGCAGTTGACTATTGACTGAGATTACAGAAGATTCATACACCGAGCCAATCGAAGCCCAAAACGGGCCGTTCTGCGCCATTGATTTGGCTAGAGAATTAGTAGACGTGCCGTAGCGGGTGATTTTGTTTTGAATTTTTTTGACATCTGCCTGAAACTGACCGACATCCGCCACGCTGAGATCTTCGGGGCGCTTGCCTGAAACCGAGGCAAACTGAGCCACCAGGGTTTGTAAGCCTGAGTTTGAGCGCGTGGGTGCCGTATGCACGTAGTAAATTTTTTGGGCTGGACTGGCAGCATTCAGGTCTTTGTAGGTGTCTGCTGTCGTCAGTGCCTGAAACAGATCCTGTACCCCTTGCAGGCTGGGAGCTAAGTCTTGGGGGGTCATAAACACCATAGGACTGTAGACCAGCAGCGGCGCGTCGGTAATAGCAGGAACATAGTTTTGTCCTGGAAAGATCTGCTCCATGCGATAAATTAGCTGACTCTGATAAATCTCGCCATCGACTGACAGCAGCGTCGGAAACTCAGGCGAATCTGCGGGCAGAGCGCCAGCCTTAAACTGCTCAGCTAAAGACACCGTCCGGCTGACGACATCGCCGCTGCCTGTGGCTTCACAGCTCAGGTAAAAAGCTTCCCCCGTCTCTAGCTGAGGTTTTTGCTGATTGAACTGCTCAGCCGCCTCGGTGCAAAAGTCTGCCAGCGCACTGCCGACTAAAAACTTAATTTCAAAACCCGAATACTCTGTTTGAGTTCCGTCATCTAGGCCCGAGGGATCTGTTTGAGTGCCGCCACAGGCTACAAGGGCTGCTAAGCTCAAAACTATGCTGAGAGAGGGTAGCCAATGCTGGCGATTGTGCAACATGGTTAATAATTGTTGAGTGAACCAGTAGCTCAGAAAATGACTGCATTGATCGATGGCTAATGGTTTCTACTACACCTGAGGTGAGCAGTTTTCCAGAAAGCTTAGAGAAAAACTGAGTCAGTTGCTGAACGTCTTGAAGAGGTTATACCAATCCAAAATGAAGGCCAGCATAATGAAAGAGTACAACTGCCCCCGGTCATAGCCATGGCAAGACCCTTCGTACTTGAGATTGCCGAAAGTATTGAGTTCTTGGAGAGAAGCCTCAAACAGGCTAAGAGGATGTTTGAAAAGTCGGTTAGGGCGTAAAAAAGCTCACTCAGTGTAAGCTGCGAATAGAAAGTACACAGCACCGAGAGAGCCAGATGAGTAAAGCATACCCCAGTAACCTGAGCCGCGAC
>JAAUQI010000079.1 GCA_012032345.1 Leptolyngbyaceae cyanobacterium RM1_1_2
CGTCAGGGCACTGGTAGTCTTTCAATAACTCGTCAATCAGTTCGGGGCCAAAGGTCATGGGTCATGCCTTGGGTATTAGTTCATTAGATCTTGTTTTGACCTCTGACACAAACTAATTTACAGTCCCTAGGACAACTCAGATCGCTGAATCTTTACGTGACCAGCATCCTCTTCATCCTTCATCCTTCTGCCTTCTGCCTTCTGCCTTTCGCTATGGGAGCGATCGCTGAAGTTTGATCAAGCCTTTCTGCAATCGGTAAGGTTCTCCAAAGCTTGAAGGGTAAGCGTTTTAGTCTTAAATGTGTTCTTTACGGCAGCAAGAAACGCTATCAAACCCTAAGCCGCAGGTTGGGAAAGCTGTTGCGTAATTTTTCTCACAAACTCAGTAATAATTGCAGCGCAGGCTTCAGGGTTGACCTGCAGGATTAAATGTGGGCCTTCAGCTCGTTTAACTTCAATTTGAGGAGCAGCTCGCTTGAGGGCAGCAACGGCCTGAGTCGGGATTAGCCGATCTTGAGTTGCCTGAATGTAGTAACAAGGGACGTCAATTTCGTAAGTATTTTGCTTGAGCAGGCAAATAGCGTACAGGCGGTTGGCAACAACGCCGGGGTTTACCTGTTTGAGCGCCTCGCTGAAGCTGTCAAACATCTCATCAATGGCGTTCGCACCAAGGAAAAACAGCCTAATTACAAACTTTGGCAAAGAGATACAAAACAGCAGCCTTAGCAGCTTTAGAGGCAAAAACTGAGCTGTTTTAAGCAAAAGCGGACGCGGCCTTTCAATAAATGCCGCGCAGAAGATGACACCGCGAATGTTCTTTAGCTCCCTTTCCAGCAGCTTAATTGGCAAAGGGCCTGAAAAAGACTCTGCTAAAAGCACAACATTTTGCTTGTCGGCAATCCGAGCTTCGACTAGATCTGCTAGCTCGTCATAAGACAGAATTTTATCAGTTGGATAGTCAACGACCTCAGTTTTAATCTCTTCAGGCAGTTCGTCGAGCAAAGGCTTAAACATAAGGCCAGTAGCGTCCATGCCGGGCAGTAAAACCAGCTCTAGGGCCAGATCTGAGCGAGAAGTCGATTGCATTAATATTTCTTAATTTTTGCCGTTAGCTCACTCTTAACAAACAACTCTCCTCTAAGAAACCTACCTTGGGTAGGTGTTAGAGCTTAGCTTGCGATCGCCTCTGCTACAGCTTTATCTGAGCAAACAGCATCTGAGTGAACAGAGCCATAAAGGGTATCTCTCTGCTGATAGGGTCTGCCGATAGAGGCGATCGCTCCCTGCAAATCGCTCACTTCCAGACAGGTACCCCCCTGCGCTCCGGCCATTGTGGTAATGTGCTCTTCCATCAGCGTGCCGCCAATATCATTACAGCCCCACTGTAGCGCTGTCGTAGCTCCGGCCAGCCCTAGCTTGACCCAGCTAGGCTGATGATTTTTAATCCAGTTGCCCAGATAAATCCGGGCAACAGCCATCAGTTTCAGGGCATCGTCCAGCACGGGCTGATCGCGCCCGACACGGCGACGCAGCGGTTTGGGCGCTTCTTGGCCGACAAAGGGCAACAGGATAAACTCGGTAATGCCGGGGTAGCCCTGAGCCAGAGACTGCTGCTGTAGCTGCCTGATCTGCTCAAGGTGCTGAATTTGCTGCTCTGGCGTCTCAATGTGCCCGGAGAGCAGCGTGCTGGTGGTGGGTAGCCCGGCGGCATGGGCTAAACCAACAATTTCTAGCCAAGTGGCGCTGCTGATCTTTTCGGGGCAAAGTACTTTACGCACCTCGTCATCTAACACCTCAGCCGCAGTCCCCGGCAAAGAACCGACGCCAGCCTCTTTCAGGGCCGCAATCACATGGCGGTAAGAAATACCGTCCTGACGGGCAATGAACTGTACCTCCTGAGGTGAAAAGGCATGGAGATGGAGCTGCGGATATGCCTGCTTAATCGTTTGGGTCAGCTTAATATAGTGTTTGAGGACGCTGCCGTCAACTTTGGCTTCAGGATTTAGCCCCCCCTGCATACAAATCTCAGTCGCGCCTCGCTGCACTGCGTCGGTTGTTTTTGCCAAGATTTGCTCCCACTCCAGCCAATAAGCCCCTAGCTGCTGGGCGTCGCGGCGAAAGGCACAAAAGCTACAGTGCTGCTCACAGATGTTGGTGTAGTTGATATTGCGGTTGATGACGTAGGTGACCGTGTCGCCTGATTGCTGCTGCCGGAGGGTGTCAGCGGCTTGGCGAATCGCCGCGATCGCGCTAGGGTCTTGCTGCTTGAGTAAAGCCACCCCAGCATCTACCGAAATATCCTGACCGCTAAGCGCCTGATTGAGAAGAGTCTCTACTGCCATTGTTTTAATGTTTTCTATCTATTGTGGCAGGCTACAGGGGCAAAAGTTTAGGGTTACCGCTCAGGCCCGGCGGCCCTAGCCTTTTTGATTGTTAGACTTGAAGCGTCCGGCGACAAAACTGCGCTTTTGCTGGTGCTTGGTCTTGCGGCCTGTGACTCGCTGCCGCCACATCCGAAAGCTAGAAGGCTTCATCTGCCGCCGCATCAGCACAATCACCTCTTTTTCTTTGAGGCCAAACTGGGTTTCGATGGCGCTGAAGGGGGTTCGATCTTCCCAGGCCATCTCAATAATGCGGTTGATAACCTGAGGTTCCAGGGGTGGTAGCTTCATAGTTCTTAATATTCACTATCCACTATGCTAAAACAATCTCGCAAAAATTAGCACAGCGCTAAGCGCAGGGATTTAAGGGATTAAAACTCGGGCAAGTTTTAAGAGAACTGATATGACCTTTTTTCGGGAAGACGCTAATTTGCAGGCTGCCGTTGACGAGATTCTAGCAGCGACCTGGGCTGAATCAGGACTAGCACAAAATCAGATTGCTCTGACTTGGCTAATTTACGATCCGCCCGTTATGGTTAATACCGGAGGCGCTATCAGCCCCGATACGTTTTGGCAATATCAGCCGCGCGGTGTGGCCTACCGGGGGGTAGAGCTAATTTATCCGGCCAGCGTGGTCAAGCTGTTTTATCTGGTGGCAGCTCACGAGTGGCTAGAGCAGGGCATGATTGCGACCTCAGCCGAGCTAGAGCGGGCCATGCGCGACATGATTGTAGACTCTAGCAATGATGCCACCAGCTTAGTAGTAGATATTCTCACCGGCACCACCAGCGGCCCGGAACTCTCAGGTGGCCCGTTTGAAACCTGGAAACAGCAGCGCAATCTGGTCAACCGCTACCTGCGATCGCTGCAGTGGCTCGAACTCGAAACCGTCAACGTCAATCAAAAAACCTGGTGTGACGGGCCTTATGGCCGGGAACGAGCGTTTTTGGGGGAAGCCATTGAAAACCGCAACAGCCTGACCACCGACGCAGTTGCCCGCCTGGTTCACAGTATTATCGGCGGCGTCTCGGTCACTTCGGCGCGATCCCAGGCCATGATGCAGCTGATGCGGCGCAGCCTTGCTCCTGAAGTTTTAGCCGCCGATTCTGAAAATCAGGTGACGGGCTTTTTAGGCGCAGGGGTGCCCCAGTCGGCCCAGGTTTGGTCAAAAGCGGGTCTGACCAGCAAAGTTCGCCACGATGTGGTGTACGTTGAGGACGCCCAGCGATCGCCCTATCTGCTAGCGGTGTTTACAGAGGGCGTAGCTCACAGCCAAAATGAGGCTATTTTGCCCTTCGTATCACGTCAGGTCTGGAAAGCTATGGAAATTCTGTCAAAAGCTGCGCCTTGAGAATTGTACTTGCCCTTTTTGGGGCACGATCGCAGGTTGGCATACCTTTTGATTGATAGAGGAAATGGTAAAATCGCTGACGATTCTTGTTTGGTGAGCAGGCTGATTTTCTGCGAAGCCTGTTTGCAGAGGATCTGAGTCTGAACAGCTAGCGCTCTGGTTTATGGGTGTTGAGTAATCGTGAACAGTGTTTTTGAGGAGTGAACGAAAATATGACTTTTATCCAGCGCCTTTTTTGGCTGACAGGTATTGTGTCTGTGGCCGCGATCGCAGCCGCCCTACCCGCTCGGGCAGAAGTTATGTCGGAGTCGGGCGAGGCTACAGGTGCGACGCTAACTGAGTCGGTTGAGCTTGGGAGCCTGATGTCTCAGGCTGTTGAGACTGAGGCAGCTACGGCTGAGCCTGACGCAGCGGTTATGACTGCGGAGGCTGATATGCCTACGGTTGCTGATGTACTAGAGGACAGTGTCGCTGAAACCCCAGTGGCTGAAGCTCCAGTGGCTGAAAACGCGATCGCTGCCGAAGTCATCGATGCCTCAGTCTCTACCTCTGCAGCTTCTCTGCTACAGACTTCCGACCAAATCGCTTTGAGTAACCCGGCCACATCAGCCATTCAGCCATCTGAGTCTCAAACAATTGCTCAGACACCTGGAACCTCTGGACAAAGAGTGGCTCGCTTTTATCTGGGTACTGGCGGCAATATTGGCATTGGGGATGACGACGATTCAGCCATTGGTGACTTCGGCTTTGCAATCATCAGCAAATTTTCTCTGGGGCCTCGCTTGGCGCTGCGTCCTTCTCTGCTCATCAGCGACCAAGATGTTTCTCTGGCCATTCCCCTGACTTACAACTTCACGCCAATCGGAGTCCGTAACTTTACAGTGGCCCCGTTTGCCGGAGCTGGGGTAGACATTGCCTTTGATGGCGATACGGGATTGTTGCTCAACGTGGGGGCTGATATCCCGCTGTCACGACAGTTCACCCTCACCAACCAGGCCAATTTCCGGGTGACTGATGATTTCTCAGTGGGCCTGATTTTTGGAGTCGCCTACAACCTGCCTGGTTTGCTGCAGTAAAAAGTATCTGCCAGTTTTTGGATCTTAAATCTTACCCAGAGGCGTGAGCGATCGCGCCTCTCGAAATCCCCCCAGCCCCTTAAAAGGGAGAGATCTGGGGGATTAGAATAGCGATACCTTACAGAAGACTTTCAAGACATCCTTTCAGAAGGGAAACCTTAAGCAGATGAGCTGCAGCAGCGAAAACAAAAAGCACAAAGGTAAGCAAGCGCAAAAGCACTTTACTTAGCCGTAAAAGAAATTACAAAAGATGATCAATCGAGGTTAGAAGTATTCAGCAACGGGATAAGCGCTACTATTGTCCTTGTTGACTGACCACAAAGATTGGCACTATGGCAAAACTCAGGACATGCCTAGTTGCAGCTGTAGCTCTGATAATTGGCTCCGCCGGAAAGCTGTCTGCGACCACTTTGACTTTTGACCAGACCCGCGCTTCTGGTAGTGTGATCCCAACCGTTAGTGGGTTCACCATGCCGCAGGATTATGGGGATCGAGTTACCGGATCGACCGTGAATGTCAGCGGCGGACAATTTACTTACAGAACTGACGGTGAAGGCTTTACACCCAACGTAGTAGCTGATTATTTTGTCGGTACTGACCTGACAAATAACCCAGGAGTCCAGTTATGGCAGGATTCTTACGGTGACCTTGTGAACGTGCTTTATGGCAGACAAAACTCCACTAGTCTAAACATCCGACTTACCGCCGATCCTGGGTTTGACGTTCAGCTGTACCAGTTCGATTTAGGAGGCTGGTTTAATACTAACTATACGATTAACGCAGTGCGAGTTTTGGACGGAGCCACAACGCTGTTCTCACAAAGCAACGTGCTGGTCGAAGGCAACTTTGCCGGGATCCGGCGCACGTCGTTCGATTTTGCTACCCCACTCAGCAGTTCTCAGCTACTTATCCAGCTTGACTACAGCAATCTAGCTGGCACTCAGCAAGATAACGTTGGCATTGATAACGTGCGCTTTGGGCAGATGCCGCCACCAAGCAGTGAACCATTACCAGATGGTGAACCATTACCAGACGGTGAGCCGATATCCATTCCCGAACCTTCAGCTTCAGTGTTATTCAGCGTTGTTCTTGGCAGCTCGTTGTTTACCAGTGAATGGCGGCGATCGCAGCCAAGGTGTTAGTGTAGCAGAAGGAAAGACCTAAGAGGTTGTTTGAAAAGGAATCTGCTGTCATATTTAGCACTTGGAATCCCCCCAACCCCCTTTGAAAGGGGGAAATCGGCTTGGAAGTCCCCCCTTTTTTAAAGGGGATTTAGGAGGATTAGAAGAGCGTAGGTACCTCACAGGAGACTTTCAAGACGTCCTCTAACTGTTCTCGAACTTTTCTTTCATTTCTCGAATCTTTTTTTCTAAAAGAATTTCGTGCAGAATTGCACCCACAGTTCGGCCAAAATCCTGTACCTGATTTTCATCATCCTGATTAAAACTGGCACTGAAACAGTCAGGTACCTTTTCTTTATCCTTATGCTGCTCAAAATCATAGGCCGTAGATTTCCCTTTTCGTTTTTTGTTAATCAACTGCAAAACAGCCACTAAAGCGCCATCCTCACTGTTGAAAATAGGCACACATAACAGACTGCAGGTACGATACTTATTTTTTAAGTCAAAGTCTCGAGCCGTTTTAGATCTTTTCTTATCTTGATACAGGTCACAACCAATATTGATTAACTTTTTCGTTAAAACAACCTCGCCGACAATACTAGTACTTTCAACTGCAGTTGTCCCCAGATCTCGCCAACCTTGCTGATCAATCGTTTTTCCCTGGAGTGAATTGCGATCGCTGTCTACTAGCCACAACGACACGCGATCGGCGAGGGTAATTCTCCGAGCTTCTTCCATCGCTCGTCTTAGCTTTTCAGAATCACTCAGACCCAGCTTAGTGACTCTGCGTTCGGCCTGGTGGAGATTTTGGAGGTTTTTATACTGTTTGACCAGTTTATGAAAATCGATAAACTCTTGAACGCGCTTTGCTAAGCCTTTGGCATATTTTTTTTGAAAAAATTGAATTTCATCATCGTCAAATCCGCTTGTGTCAATTCGATTTGAGAGGTCGTCATCTGGATTTGAGAAGGGGTTTATTTTATTAAAAAATTCTATGACTCCAAGTAAATTATTTTGCTCTTCATTAAGAATAGGAATCGCCAAAATATTGTCAATGTAATATCCTGTTTTTAATCCTATTTTTGAGAGGTTATAGATCTCGAATCTTGATAAAAATCACTGTCTATTTTCAGTATTTTTTTAGTTCTAACAACCTCTCCTGCCAAACTTCCATCTACAGGAACTTCAATTTCTTCTAGAGATCCACCTTGACCATCATCAGCAATTAATGACCAGAGATGGGTTCTATCTTCATTCAAGAGAAAAATGGTTGCTCTATCTGCTGATAGACAATCGGCTGAGACTTTAGTCAGCCAAGCTAGAGCATTAAGCAGATTTTCGTCTTTCTCAATTTTACTAAGATAGTTAAAACTTTCTATTACGTTTGCTATTTGCTCATTCAACTCTCTCATCCGTCTTTCATCAGCTTTGCTGAAGTGGGTTCTCCACTGTGCGGGAGCCATAGGATAAGTTTGGTGATTATATTCAGAAAATGAACCCGTGCAGGTCTTATTGACTAGCTGTGTGACACCGATTACGCTATTTTGCTCATCCAAAACGGGCATACAGAGTAGACTACAGGTTCGATAATTATTTTTTTTATCAAGCTCTATGGCTACAACGGCATCACTACTGTCATAAAAATCATACTCAATGTTTCTGGTTTGCTTAGAGTTTGCCACCTGGACAGCAATGGCAGAGACGTGCTTTTTAAGAATAAGTTCACGATATTCTAAATGCTCTTCTAAACCATTTTTCACGAGAATGTGAGTCCAAAGCTTTTGCTCCTCCTGGTTAAGCAGCCACAAAGTACAGCGATCTGCGCGGGTCACCTGTCTGGTAGCATCCATCAGGTTCCATAGAAACTCGTCAACATTTTCACTGCTGCTGATAAGTTTATTCTCACTAATGTAGCGGGTAAAATTTAATCGTTTTTGTCCTATTTCAATTTTGGAAGCTAGACTGTAAAAGTCTTGAAAATCTTGTAAGGTCTCTTTAATCCAGGGAGCAGCCTGCTGAAGCTGATGGTAATCTTCTTCTGTAAAACCCTTTTGATCGATTCTGTTTATAAAACTTTCACTCGACCTATTTTCGGATGTCTTCTTTAATTTGTTGAGAAACTGAATCACTGCAATCAGTTCAGCTTTGTCATCCAAAACAGGCATTGTGAGCAGCGTATAGGTTCGATAATTGTTTTTCTGATCCTGCTTGCGAGTTTCTCCTGAGTCTGGATGTTCGTACAAATCAAACCCAATATTTATTGGCTTCTTTATTTTCGCCGCCTTTCCAGCAAACCCTTTTCCAATTGGAATAATAATTTCTAACAGCTCACGTTCATTGCCTTCAGCGACTAAAGACCACAGTTCTTGATCATGAATATTTAAGAAAAATACGGTAACTCGATCGGCACAAAGATATTGCCTCACTATTGCTGTAATAGAGAGAATTGAATTCTGAAATATCTGAAGAATACTGTGCGTGTTTTCAGGAGCAGAGCGTAAGTCTTCACGTAATTTAATTCGCTCTTCAGACAGGGCAGTTTGAATACCGCTCTGGAGTAAGGGTACAAACCCATTTTCACTAATCTTTTGCTGCTGTAGCTCATCGACTACTATCCGAACCCCTTCTGAAATTTTTGAAAGTGCCTCATGAACGTCATCCCACTGGGTAACAGGCTTAGAATTGCTGGGAAGCCCTTGTAATTCTCGTAGTGGTGTATTGTCTAAAGCTTGTAAATCAATCGGTTTGAGAAAAATGGGGATAATTCTTGCCTCTCCTAACTCATGCCGTTTTCTAGCCTGCTCTAATTCAACACAAAAGCAGAAGTCCGAAGCGATAAAGCTAGAGCTGATCAGCAGAAGTATGATATCAGCTGAGCCGAGCTGCAATTCAGTTTCCTTGCGCCAGTCTGAACCTGGCAAAATTTTTTGATCATGCCATGCCAAAATTTTTCCCTGACGTTTTAAGGAGCTTAAGTGATCTTCTAATTCATCTCTTAGTTCTGTATCTCGATGAGAGTAGGAGAAGAAAATTTTAATGCGATAGTCTGACATGTGGCAAATGGCCCAGAGCTTGATTGATTCTGATTGACTGACAAAAGTTCCTCGCGTAGGCTGGATAAAATGCAATGTAATTCAATATTAGCAATGGTTTCGTTGGGTTACGCCGAAGCTTCACCCAACCTACGACAGAATGGGGTTTCAAGAGTTTTGTCAGTCAATCAGTAATTGATAATACCTTTTGGATCACTGCGCCTGACACATAGCGATCCTATCTGGATTGTGAGACTTTTTCAGTGGAAAAGTCTCACAACTCTCTCTGCACAATGATTTAGAACTGCTATAGCTAGAATTAATTAAGTCGGGCAATATTTTCGTAGAGGACTTCGATCGCACTGGCAAAGCCAATACTGACAAACTTAATCGTATCGCCAGAGCGACAAATTTGAGGAATCCACAAGCTGTCAGATTTGCGCTGAAATTGTTCAACCAGGATCTGCTTTTGGTGAATCAGAACGTATTCTTCGAGCATTGGGTTGGATTTGTAATCAGCGAATTTGTTACCTCGGTCAAAGGCTTCTGTAGAGTCGGACAAGACTTCAACGATAAGCTTGGGATAAAGGACAAAATCTTTGTCAGAGCTGCGATCGCGGTTGTCACAGGCCACTGCCAGATCAGGATAGTAAAAGAGATTTAGGGCAGATAGACGAGCCTTCATGCCTGTGGCATAGGCAATGCATTCTGTACCCCGTAAATGATTGACTAGGAGGGCGGAAAGATTACCAGTAATAATGACATGGGCTTTGCTGGCACCCGCTATCGCCACCATCTGCCCTTGGAGGTATTCGTGCTTGATGGGGCTAAAGCGTTCGATTTCGAGGTACTCTTCGGGGGTAAAGTAAGCGTGGCTTTTGGGCGCAGTCATAGCTAATCACACCTCTGCCTTAGGCGCTAGCAAAGTTAACTGGGTCTTGATCGCGCCGATGATTAACGGGAATAGGCTTACCCTGGCGATCGCCCACTAAAGCTGCCGTTGATTCTAGAGCTTGCCGCAGTTGCTTTGCCGCATAAATAGACATGTCGCGGGGCACATTAATGCGATCGCGCAGATATCGCAGCGCCGTATCTGTCCCTGCTGGCGGCAGACAGTCTTGGTCAGTGATCAGCTGAGTCAGGGCACAGCGCAAGGCTTGATCAAACAAACGCTCATCAGCCGGATTGGCGCGAATGATATTGGCGCGGTGCTTAATGACTCGCTGCAGAGCTTCCGCCCGCGAGGTTTCTGGTTCTAGATACATCGCGTCTGGCAGCCCCTGCCAAGGGCCGTTGTCTACCCGCGCTCGATTGGTTTGAGCCTGGGCAGTGCCATTGTCATAGCAGCCTCCCATCTGGGGGGGTAAATCATGGGCATGGGTATGAAAGTCGCTTTGGGTACCTCGGTAAGTGGGTCGGCTTTCCATAGCGTCAAACCAGTCAGCAAAGCGCGGGTTGTCTTCTCGCAGAGAGTAGCCTTTGTAGTAGTAAAGGCTAGCATTCATGCGTTCGACGTAGGGCGTGAAAATAACGTCGGCGGTACCAAATTCTTCTAGAAAATAGGGGCCAGGGGTGCGGCCCAAAGCGGCCTCAACTTTGGCAACAACCTCAGAAAATTGATTGCGGCTTTGCTGGTCTTGTTGGCTAGAGCCATTAGGGTAACAAAGCCAGACGCACCAGGCTCTAAAGAGCAGCCGCTCAAGCTGCCGCAGGGGGATAACTCTGGCATCTGTCATGCCCTGATTGAGAGGGCCAAAGACTTGTTCTAGAGCCAGCAAAATGTCGTCGCTTTCGGTGATGATGCGATCGCC
Organism: Leptolyngbyaceae cyanobacterium RM1_1_2; assembly: GCA_012032345.1. Taxonomy (GTDB): domain Bacteria; phylum Cyanobacteriota; class Cyanobacteriia; order Phormidesmidales; family Phormidesmidaceae; genus Sphaerothrix. The sequence continues at coordinate 10,773 of JAAUQI010000079.1, forward strand.
TAGCTCAATTGCTGGCAGCATTCCTGAAGGCACTTTGCGCTGATACCAGTCCTCCTTTTTGCCGTAGCAGAACATGGTTACTTTCCTGATGCGGTATGGTACCTGCTTTTCCTCTAGCCACAGCCAGACTTTTTGGCAGTAGGGGCACCAGGCATGATTGTCGCGGTAGAGGGTTACCTGCGCGTCGGCTTCGTCGTGACCAAACAGGCGCAGCTGCGCTTGGGCATTAGTCGGGCCGTTGACAGTGTCGATTTCAAAGCTGGTTAGGGCTTCAAGTTCCTGCCAGCTTAGGGGAGCGGTAGAGGATGTCATACAGAATTGAGATCGAGTTTTGATGCGTCACTTCAGTGTATCAGGCAGCTATATAGAGCAGACGCACACTCATCCAGGCAGGACTTTCAGTTTGGTTGACTACAAGACCAACAAAGTGTCTGGTCACTGGCGGAGTTTTTTGGGTTTTAGAGAGCGATCGTTTATGGTGAGACAAGCTGTTCCTGGTATAGGTTTGTTGCGGGTAAGAACATAGCGGCTGCTTGAGGATGCGATCGCCCATTGTAAGGGCCTCTTAATATCTGCCCGAAAACGCCTAGAGACGGTGCTGGACTGCTCTGCCACAGTGCTTTTGAAATATCTATGGAATTTTCTCACCTTAATACTCGCCTTGCTCATTACTATCAGCAGGTTCAGGCTGTCATCCTATCGCGTCAGCATCCCGTCAGCGGACTGCTGCCTGCCAGCACCGCCATTACTACTCACGGTAACTATACAGACGCCTGGGTGCGCGATAACGTTTACAGCATTTTGGCGGTCTGGGGGCTGGGTTTGGCCTACCGAAAAATTGATGAAAGCCAAGGGCGTACCTACCAGCTAGAGCAAAGCGTGGTGAAGCTGATGCGGGGGCTTTTATTTGCCATGATGCAGCAGGCTGAGAAAGTAGAGCGGTTCAAGGAAACCCAGGCTCCTTTAGATGCTCTCCATGCTAAGTACGATACGGCAACGGGAGCAACCGTTGTCGGCGATGGCGACTGGGGCCACCTGCAGCTTGATGCTACGTCTCTGTATTTGCTAATGCTGGCCCAGATGACAGCTTCAGGATTGCAAATTATCTACACCCAGGACGAAGTTAACTTCATTCAAAACCTGGTGTACTACATAGGCCGAGCCTATCGGACGCCTGACTACGGTATTTGGGAGCGGGGTAACAAGCTCAATCACGGCAAACCCGAACTCAATGTCAGTTCCGTAGGCATGGCTAAAGCTGCTCTTGAAGCCACCAACGGAATGAATTTATTTGGTGTTAAAGGCGGACAGGCTTCTGTGATTCATGTGCTGCCCGATGAAATTGCCCGCGCTCGGATTACGCTGGAGTCACTGCTGCCGCGTGAATCAGGCTCTAAAGAAGTTGATGCGGCGGTACTGAGCATCATTAGCTTTCCGGCCTTTGCGGTCGAAAAGACGGCCTTAGTTGAGCAAACCCGCAGCAAAATCATCGATCAGCTCCAGGGCAACTACGGCTGCAAGCGATTTTTGCGAGACGGCCACCAGACTTCAATTGAAGACACAGAGCGCCTGCACTATGAGCCACAAGAGCTAAAACAGTTTGAGCATATAGAGTGTGAATGGCCGCTGTTCTTTGCTTATTTATTTTTAGACAGCCTGTTTCAGGGCGACGAGGCGAAGATAGCTTTTTATCAAGAGCGCCTGTCTGCGATCGCCACTGTAAAAGACGGCATTGCGCTGCTGCCAGAGCTTTACTATGTGCCCGCCGAAGCGATCGCCGCTGAGCGTCAGGCCCCCCGTACCCAGCCCCGTCTGCCCAATGAAACCTGCCTTTAGTGTGGGCACAGAGCCTTTATTTAATCGGCCAGCTTCTGCAAGAAAAACTGCTCACGCTGGCAGATATCGACCCGCTGGGGCGTCATCTCAAAATCGGACATCGCCAGCCAATTGTGCAAATTGCGCTGCTGGCAGAAGATGAAGCGCTGCAGGCAGAGCTATCAACCTACGGTATCTTGGCTCAGATACCCAGCCAGATTGAGCCGATGCAGGTGCGCTCATCTTCAGATCTCTCTCAGATCTATACCCAAATTGGCCGCAACAGCAAACTCAAGCTCAGCGGCAGGCCAATTCGACGGCTGCGCAGCCTGACCACGTCGCGGATCTTTCACGTCCAGGGAGAAACGATGGTCTTTTTGCCGTCGTTTTTAGATCCCCAGAAATTTTATCTGACGCTGGACTATCACTTTCTAGTCGCTCAGATTCGCAGTGAGCTAGCCTATATTCACGAGCACTGGTATGAACCCGGACGCCCTACCGTAACATTACTGCTGACCCATGCCATGTTTCAGCTAGGGCACAAATCTATTCATCAGTCGCCCCTGCTAGAGCTGCTGCAGGAAATGCAGGAGGGCTACTGCGATGCAATTCCGGTTAAAATTGGCCCCCTGTTTCAACTGCTGCTGACGGCTCGCTCAGAGCGGGTAGATAATATTCACAACCTGCAGCTAGCGCTGGCCCTCTCCCAGCAGATTTTGCCAATTTCTGCCTATCTGGCGCTGAACCCTCAAAATAGCCTGCCCCTAGATGCCATCCAGGAGTTTGCCTTAGAGCAGGAGACTGACTTAGATCATCTTCTACATCGCCTGGGGCAGTCGGATAACCTGCATGAGCAAATTGAGCTGCTGAGCCGACTAAAGCAGCTCAACGGCCTAGGGTTTGACACTGGCTTAGGCCAGCAGCAGCGACTGGTGACGATCGCGGATTTGCTGCAGGAGGTTTACGTCAAAGCCGGACGGCTAGAGCTTTGGAGCATTGTCCGGCGGGCGGCGGGCCTGCTTGACAAGGCCGATATTAGCCTGTCGGATGCGCTGACAACGCTTTTGGTGCGGCAGAAGCAGGTAGCGGTCGGCAAGGCCTACAGCGAAGCGTCTTTAATTACTGATCCCATGCGTCACAATGACATTCAGGCGCGGATCAATGGACTGTGCCGTGAAGATGTGCGCGATCGCCCGCTGACCCAGGAGATTCTAATCTACCTGAGCATCTTAATTCAGACCGATCCGTCCCTATTCAAGGGGCTGCTGACGCTGAGGATTGGCTATTTAATTCTGCTGCTAACCAATGAGCTATCCCGCGATCATCAGCTCACGCAGGATGAAGCCTATGAATACCTGATGGGCCTGAGTCCTTTTGAGATTAAGCTGCGGCTAAAGCAGGTTTTAGCTGGGTATTTGGGGCTTAACCAACTCTTGTTTAAGCGAGAATCTCTGCATATACGGCAACGCCAGTCGGTTAACTGGGCAGTGGTTGCGGCTGAGCTAAAGGATGAGGCGGCTTTAGAGGGGGACTGGTGGCGCAAGCGCAAGATTGACGGCGAGATTAACCGTCTGCCAGAGCAGTTTTACGCCCAGATTTGGGGGCTGCTGCACCACTGCCAGGGCATTGTCATTGGCGATAAGCTAGAGCGCCGCAATCGCCTAGTCAGTCATTTAGTGCTCTCAGAAATGACGCCCGGTGAGCAAAACTTTGCACTGATGATTAACCACCTGCTTAACAAGATTCAGGCTCCAGACTATCGCCATCTGACCGTAGAAGCCCTACAGGAACTGGCCCAAATTTTTGAGCAGAACCCTGACCTGCAGTTTGAAGACCATATTGTGCTAGACGTTTTGATCGGTCACGCGGTACGTCTGGCCTGGTTAGAGCAACAACCCGATCGCGGCGATCGCTACGATGATGACAAAGTGGCGGCCTGGGGTTCCTTCTATAGACAGTCAACCCAGACCTGCGCTATCTATCTGGCTAGAGCATTGCAGTTCTTGAGCGACCTAGGCGAGAGGGAACGCTTAGAAGACACTCATCAAAACGCTTAGGCGGTTGCGCAGGGAAACGGGCTAAAAAAACTATCAGAAAAATCACTGACTTTTGCTGGTGGGGTTCACCACTGGGTGGGAATACTCAGGTCAATCAAAGATGAGTTCAGCCAGCTAGCTGATTATCTTTCCCCTTAAACCCTCCCCTTAAACTCTACGATGAGCAAGCATATGTTAGCCACTCAGTTTAATTGTCTTAGCTACCACGGTTGGGAAATTCAGGTATCTCAGGAAGCCCAAGACTTTTACTTTGAATGCTACCCGCCCGACCAGCTAGATTTTTGCAACAATGGCGAATACTACAGCGATCGTGCTACAGCTTTTATCGCCGCCTGTGAGTTTATAGATCGAGAGATTGCGCTGCAGGCGCTTCTAGAAATAGCTGAAGAATGGCTTGACTTAGGCCGCATCAGTGAGACGGAGTACTGGAATCTGACTGACTTTGCCTAAAACTTTTGGCCTTTAACCTCTAGAAAACCGGAGTGTCTCAAGCTTCGGGAGAGAGCGTGCGGTGCTTTAAGACAACGCTAAGCTCCTCTAGCCCTCGCTGAATTCGTCGCGTAATCGTCATTGGGCTAACTCCAATCTGGTTGGCGACTTCTTTGCGAGACCAGTTTTTGAGATAGACACACTCAATAGCAACGCGAGTTTTTTCCTCTAGCTGATTTAGCGCCTGCTGGAGCTGTTCACGATCTTCTTCCCAGACCTGAAAAACCTGAGCCTGAGCATCGGGCAGCAAATCACCCAGGGTCAGTACGGTATCTTCATGACGGTTGACGGTAGCATCTAGGCTCAGCGGCGAACGGTTGCGCGTAGAGAGCTTGACCTGCTGCCATTCAGATGAGGAGATATTAAGCTGGGCTGCAATTTCATCATCCTGGGGCTGGCGACCGAGCTGCTCAACCAGAACGGTTCGGGCTTTCTGACCTGCTTTTTGCAGCTCTTGCCAGCGTCGGGGAATTTTAACCGTCATGCTGCGATCGCGCAGATAGTGCAGCATTTCACCGCGAATATAAGGCACCGCAAACGAGCTAAAAGCACAGCCCTGGGTGGGGTCAAAGCGCTCAATGGCCCGAATCAAACCCAGGTAGCCAATCTGCTCTAGGTCTTCGTAAGGCTCAGAACACTGGCGGCTAACGCGGTGAGCAATCTTGCGAACCAAGCCAGCATTCAGGCGCACGATGCGGTTGCGTAAAAAGGTAGAAGGATTCTGGCAGTAGGCTACCAGCAATTCCATCAGCTTGGTGTGTAGGGAAGATTGGCTTTTCATAATTAGGGGGCACCTTTTGCTCGCTTCGTGCTTATTGTGCGAGATGGGGCTGGCCCCTTAAACCTGTTGTTCTACGGAACTATCTGCCTGCGTCTGCGTCAAAAACCGAAAATTTACGGGCAGTTTGCGTAATATCACAGCCCCTATCACGGCTTTTCAAGTCTTGTCAGGTACTAGATCACAGCCAACTGCTGATATCGTCCCCGGTTCTTGCCCATCGCTGGGACATGACTGCATCCAGTCTGATCAAACCAGACAGTTGAAACTTAAATTTGTGCCAGCCCTGTCGCTTTCTCAGCTATCTCACCTGACAATAGAGCCTGATTGCTCAGTCCGTGCCTTGTATTCAGTGACAGAAATATGATTGCTCAAGCTCCCCATACGCAACTGCCTCAGCTCGATGAAATCCGCAATGGCTGGCCCAATATTTGCGGCTGGGCCGAGGCGATCGCCTCAGTTACCCACCACAGCGACCCGGTCTTTTTACCGACTACTAATCTCAGCCTCGATCGCATCAGTGCCGGATTTGCCTGCGCTCTGCATATGCACCAGCCCACGATTCCTGCGGGCCAGGCGGGGCAGCTGATTGGCCACCTGCAGCACATGTTTAAGCACCCCCACAATGGTGACAACTACAATGCCAGCGTTTTTGCCGAGTGCTATGGCCGTATGGGAGACTTTATTCCTGAGATTGTCAGCAACGGCGGTAATCCTCGCGTCATGCTGGACTATTCCGGCAACCTGCTGTGGGGGCTGCGGCAGATGGGGCGTGATGATATTTTAGACAAGCTCAAGCGGATTACCTGCAAGCCACAATACCAGCCCTATGTGGAATGGTTAGGAACTCTATGGGGTCATGCGGTCGTTCCTTCTACGCCAATTCCAGACATTAAGCTGCATATTCAAGCCTGGCAGCAGCACTTTGCCGCGATTTTTGGCTATGAGGCGCTGAGACGGGTCAAGGGGTTTTCGCCACCTGAAATGCACCTGCCCAACCACCCGGATACGCTCTATGAGTATGTCAAAGCCTTAAAAGAGTGCGGCTATCGCTGGCTGCTGGTGCAGGAACACGCGGTTGAGCGACTAGACGGGGCGAGTCTATGGCAGGAGCATAAGTACATTCCCAATCGGCTGATCGCTCGTAGCTCACGCGGCGAAGTCACTGACATCACTGTGCTGATCAAAACTCAGGGGTCGGATACTAAGCTGGTAGCCCAGATGCAGCCCTACCATGAAGCCAAAGGGCGATCGGGTCAAATGATTGGTGCGCTCAGCGTGCCGAGCTGTGTCACTCAGATTGCCGATGGCGAAAACGGCGGCGTCATGATGAATGAATTTCCCCGCGACTTTGTGCCCGTCTGGCAGGAAATTAAAGCTAATGGCCGCTCTGAAACCGGCGCTGTCGGCGTCAACGGCACTGAATATATTGAGCTAATTGAAGCCGCTGGCGTAAATCCAGCGGATTACCCCCCCCTGTCAGGCTGTACATCAGCACAAGATTTGGCAGCGGGTTGCCCCCGACCAGGCTACGCCAGCAGCCATAGAAGCCACTATTCAAGACTTGCAGAGCCACGACCACAGCTTCAGCATGGATGGAGCTTCCTGGACAAACGATCTGAGCTGGGTGCGCGGCTATGAGAATGTCCTTGGCCCCATGAACCAGCTCAGCGCCCTGTTTCATCAAAAGTATGATGGCTTAGTTCAGGCTGATGCTAGCGTCACCCAGCGAGCCGACTACCAGGAAGCGCTGCTCCATGTGCTGCTGCTCGAAACCAGCTGCTTTCGCTACTGGGGGCAGGGCACTTGGACAGACTATGCCAGCGAAATTTATCGGCGCGCTGAGGCACTGCTGCAATCATGACCGGTGACACTATGTTGCTATCTAATCACTGGCAGGACTGGGTCGTGACGCTGGGCTACCTCAGCTTTGCCCTATTTATCACCTGGCGAGTTTTGATGGGAGGCCGCAGCTAGCCTGCACGCTATTAAGAATCATTTGCAATCAAATCAGGCAAAAAAAGAGCCGGACAGTTAACTGCACAGCTCTAAACACCTTGATTGGCCAAGAGGAGAACACCCAACAGGGAAAGTGAAGGCTTTTGCTAGCGCTTTTTTGTTAAGTGTTTTAGCCTGAATCTATCTTACATTAATGATATTCGTTGTCAACTAGTTCAAGAAAAAATGCTGCAAAAAC
>JAAUQI010000080.1 GCA_012032345.1 Leptolyngbyaceae cyanobacterium RM1_1_2
AGGAGGGAGGTGTTTTGAGGGGGGGGTGAGGGAGGAGGGAGGAGGGGGGGAGAGGAGGGTGGCGGCGTGATGTTCGAGCTGTTCGATGATGTCGCCGACGGTGCGGCAGGTTTGCAGGCTGGGAGTGGGGGGCGTTTTCGTGGCGGGAAGGGGCAGGGGGTGGCGGGGTCGGCAGTCAAGGGGTCGAGGTCGAGGTGCCAGTGCTGGGCGATCGCTCTAGTCAGGCCAATGCGATCGCCGCTGGGATGACGGGCGATCGCAATGATCAAATCACGGAGCTGCTGACCCTGGGGGCACTGACCAAAGACATGGAGGCCGTCGCGGATTTGGGCTTCTTTGAGGTTGCAGAGATAGGTATCAAGCTGGGGCAGGAGGTGGGGCAGGGTGGGGGAGCGGGGGGAGGCGGTCAGCAGGTTGGGGTCTTGTAGGAGATGAGTGGTGTTGAGGAGCTGTAAAAGGCGATCGCTAATGATGGGTAAGCGCTTGGGGTCTAGGCTTTGGGCTTCGTAGTATTCGTCTACGAGGGCTTCGACCTGCTGTAGGGGGCCGTAGAGTTCGGCGCGGGTCATCGGTGGCGTCAGATGATCGAGAATTACGGCTTGGGCGCGGCGCTTGGCCTGTGCCCCTTCGCCGGGGTCGTTGACAATGAAGGGATAGAAGTGGGGGACTGGCCCTAAGGCAGCTTCGGGGTAGCAGTCGCGGCTAAGGGCAATGCTTTTACCGGGTAGCCATTCCAGGTTACCGTGTTTGCCGACGTGTACCATTGCCTGCGCCCCAAACTGATGCCGTAGCCAAAAGTAGAAAGCCAGGTAGTCATGGGTTGGCTCTAGGTCAGGGGCGTGATAGTTGAGCGCTGGGTCTTGAGCGTAGCCTCGGCTGGGCTGAATGCCGATAAAGATATTCCCGAGCTGTAGGCCAGGAACAGGTAGACTGCCGTTTCCCTGCGCCACCTCGCCCCAGCGCTTCTTGACCCCTTGCTGCACGGCCTGCGGGAGCTGCTCAAAGTAGTGACGATAGGTTTCGCCCGAGAGTGACTGTGCTGCTTGATACCGGTGGCGACTTTCAGGATCGTTGGTGATGTGGGCGGTCAGCCACTGGATCAGGTCGTCGCCAGAGTCGGGGATCTGATTAAGGCTATATCCGTCCCGCTGCAATGCTTTAAGAATTTCAACGCAGCTCTGTGGGGTGTCGAGGCCAACGCCATTGGCAAGGCGACCGTTGCGGCTGGGATAGTTAGCCAGAATTAGGGCAATGCGGCGCTGGTTAGGGGACGTCAGGCGTAGGCTAACCCAGTTGGCAGCAAGATCGGCAACAAAATCAACGCGATCGCCTGCTGGCTGATAGCCTACGACATCGGTTTCGAGGCCGGGGTGCCGCTGCTGCACAGACTTGAAGGAGATAGCACGGGTGATGATGCGACCGTCAACTTCGGGCAGGGCGACATTCATGGCTATATCGCGGGGAGAAAGCCCCTGAGGATTGGCCTGCCAGCGCTCTAGGGTGCCACCGCTCAAAATCACTTGCAAAACCGGAATGTCAAGGCTTTGCCAGAGGTGAAGATCGGGTAGAGCTGAGGTCAGCTTGGCTACTGAGAAGCTGGTGGTATTGAGCAAAATCTCAGGGCCAGTTGCAAATTCAGGTGCTAGCCCGGGTTTGAGTAGAGCCAGCAGCTCAGCCTGAGCATCGGCATCTTGTAGGGAGGAGGCAAAGACGGGCAAAGGCAGGATCTGGCGATCGCTCAGGGCCTGACAAAGGGCGTCTATAGGGGCAAGATTGCCGGCCAGATAGTGAGAGCGGTAGAAAAGAATGGCGGCTTGAGGCCACGCTGCTGCGTTAGTCTGCAGCTGGGCTGCTGGTGTTGCAGCAGCAGATTGCCAGCTGTAGCAGCCGACTTTGGCAATTGCCTGAGGGGAAGGTGGGCAGTATGCGGTGGCAAAGTAGCGATCGCTGAGAAACTCCAGCCCCCGCTGCCAGTTGTCGCTACCGCCTACAGTAAAGTACTGCCAGAGCTGATTGACGACGGCTAAAGAAGCTGTGGAGTGACTGATTAGCTCAATGTCAGGGCGATCGTCACCGGGCATGACAATCAGCACTGCCCCAGACTGCTGCACGGTCGCTTTCACCACCTCTAGGCCATAAGACCAGTAGGCGCGCCCACCCAGCAGCCGCAGAATCACCACCTGAGCCGGGGCAATCACGGTTTCAGCATAGGTATCAATGGAGAGCTGCTGCTGAAGCTGGAGCAAATTGGCAACTCGTAGATCTGGAAAATCAGGGGATAGTCGCGGCAGGACGTGAGCCAGGGTTTGAATGTCGGTATCGGCGGCGGTGAGTAAGACCATCGGGGCGGGCGTTTGTTCGACAAAAACAACCCCCTCTAGGGTAGGATCCCAGCCGCCAGGAGTCGTAGCTAGACGATGCATCGGCCAAATCTGAAGGAACTATAGTCTTAGCCAGGTTTCTGAAAATAGGAAGCTAGGATGATCCCTAAGACCTCAACTTACTCTAGCCTGAACAGTCTGCGATCCGCTGACTCAAACTCCAGCGACGTCATCTGCGTTTTAGATCAAAGAGTCTAGTGCTCGGCCTTGAGTTTGCTAGTAGCACTGCGCCAGGTCGTGGGGTTAGCTCTCTTCATCTGACAGCTTAGTCTCGACCTTGCTTCATTCAGCCACCTATTTCTGTTTGGCAACCCATGCCTAGTTTTTTAGAAACTCTCCTCGACTACGAACTCCCGCTAGCCGTTTTTGACCAGCTGCATCGCCTGACGCTGGAAAAAGGCGCAGATGTCGGCGCTTTTCTGCTGGCCGATACCAGAGTTAGCACTGCGGGGCTGGCTCAAATGGAGCTAGAGCGGTTTGTGCTGCTGATTTCTCCAGAGTTGCAGGTGCTGCTGATTGGGCGATCGCCTGCTAGCCGCGATTGCCTGTCTTATCAGGTGGGGCTAGCCTTTGAGCCGAGCGCGGTCGCGGACTTCCTCGATCGCTTAATCAACGCCTCGTCTGCTGATGCCGCTCTGCAAGAGACCTTGCAAGCAGCCCGTCCGCTGCTACAGAGCAAAATCAGCCACGGCTACAGCGATCTGGCTCTGACGTTTTTGCAGCAGGCGATCGCCGCTACCCGATCTGCCCCTCAAGCTGACAGCTACCAGGCTATACAAATCACTCTCAATCAGCAAACTAAAAAAAGCCTGCTGCTAGATCAGATCGTGAACAAAATCCAGCAGTCCCTAGATCTAGCGGCAGTTTTAGACACAACGGTGGCTCAGGTACAGCAGTTTTTGCAATGCGATCGCTTAGCTGTCTATCAGTTTGAAGACCTAAATACGGTGGCGGCTGAATTAAACGGCGATCGCCTGGGCGCGATCACTTACGAATCTCGCCTGTCTGAACATCTGCCCTCCATGCTCAACCACAGTGAAACTGGCTGTGAGGCATGGCCCCCCCATAATCAGAGATATCAGCAAGGTCTGGCTACAGCCATCCCCAACATCCAGAAAGCCTATGCCAAATCACCTTGTCTGCTGGCTTTTTTAGAAAAAAATCACGTGAAGTCAAAGCTGGTTGCCCCCATTTTAGTCGGCGGTCACCTGTGGGGACTGCTGATTGCCCACCAGTGTCAGGCAGTGCGCTACTGGCAGCCCTGGGAGCTAGAGTTTTTGCAGCATGTGGCTGCACGTTTAGCCATTGCGATTTCTCAGGCCCAGCTCTCTCAGCAGATTCAGCAGCAGAGGCAAACCCTAGAAGCGGGCGTAATTGAGCGCACCCAGGCGCTCCACGATGCTTTGATTGCAGCTCAGTCTGCCAATCGGGCCAAAGGAGAATTTTTGGCGACGATGAGCCACGAACTCCGCACCCCCCTGACCTGCATCATTGGCATGTCAGCGACGCTGCTGCGCTGGTCAATAGGCGATCTCAATCCCCGCCAGCGCAGCTACTTAGATACGATTCATACCAGCGGTGCCCATCTGCTAAACGTCATCAACGATATTTTAGAAGTCTCCAAAATTGAGTCAGGTCGCACCGCTCTAGACATCAGCCAGTTCTCGCTCTCCAGCCTGGTTAGACAGAGCGTAGAAGGCTTTCAAGAACAGGCCAACCAAAAGCAGATTCAGTTAATCAGCGATCTAAAGATTCCGGCTGGTGGCGATTTGTTTATGGCTGACCCGCGACGGCTAAAGCAAATTTTGCAAAACCTGCTCAGCAACGCGATCAAGTTTACGCCCGATGAAGGTACGGTCAAGCTGCGCCTGCGCTTTGAACAGCAGGTCGCTGTTTTTCAGGTAGAAGATACGGGCATTGGCATTCCAGAGTCGCAGCATGGGCTGCTGTTTGAAAAGTTTCAGCAGCTAGAAACAACGCGGCACCGCCAGTATCAGGGCACTGGGTTGGGGCTGGCTCTAACCAAACATCTGGTAGATCTGCACGGTGGAGCCATTAGCGTGCAGTCACGGGTTGGCAGCGGCTCTATATTTACAGTTCGACTGCCTGTACAGACCTATCGCACTCCCCAAGCAGCCCCGAGTAAACAGCAAGCGACTGCCCCGGAGCCAGTTACAGGGCGGATCATTTTAGTAGAAGAGCAGGAAGAAATTGCTGGCATTATCTGTGATATGCTGACATCCGCCAACTATCAGGTGATCTGGCTGGTGGACGGTTCCCAAATCGTGAATCAGGTAGAGCTGCTGCAGCCTGTAGCGACTATTGTAGACTTGCATCTCACCAGCGCCAGCGGGCAGCAGATCATCAACGGCCTCAGGCGCTATGCAATGAGACAGCCCCTCAAAATTTTAGCGGTAGTCGCTAGTGAAAATGCTCAAGAGCAGGCGGCTGTCCGCCAGATGGGGGCAGATGAAGTCATTTACAAGCCGATTGATCCAGAAGAACTGCTCAGAATCATTAATGTTTTGATGGCTGCTAGCAGTCCCTCACCTGCCCGTACCTGACACTGCAGACGGTAGGCGATCGCGCTGTTTGATTAAAAGATCTGTGATACAAAGCCTAAAGTGCCGAAGTTCTTTACAAATTTCGGCTTCACAATTGTAGATACGGATTTCATGAGGCTTCATTATTGTGGTGGTACAGGTTTCTCAGCCCACTTACGAGCAAAAAACACAGGCGATCGCCAGAGAACTGATTTCAGCGACGCGGGAAAAACGCTCCCTTTTTGCCCAGATGCGCGACCAGATGCGCTGGGACGATCGGCTGCTAGCGTTTGCAATGGACAATCCGGGTTTGCGGGTGCAGCTTTTTCGCTTCATTGACTGCTTGCCTGCGCTTCACAGCAAAGCCGAGGTCGCGCGCCATCTGCAAGAATATTTAGGCGATCCGTCAGTAGAGCTGCCAGAGGCGCTTAAGGGGCTGCTAAATTTTGCCAATGCTGACTCAGTGCCGGGTCAGCTAGCAGCGACAACCTTTTCCAAAGCAGTTGAGACTCTAGCTCACAAGTACATTGCTGGCGAGACGATCGCCCAGGTGATCAAAACCCTCGATCGCCAGCGCCAAGGCAAACTCACCTTTACCGTAGATCTGCTGGGCGAAGCCGTCATCACCGAGGCCGAAGCTCAAGCCTACCTCAACAGCTACTTAGAACTGATGCAGCAGCTCACTGAGGCCGCTAAAAAGTGGTCTCCGGTTGAGGCCATTGATAGTGCTGAGGGCGAGCCGCTGACCAAAGTCCAGGTAACCGTCAAGCTTACTGCTTTTTACTCTCAGTTTGACCCGCTCGATGCCGTAGGCAGTCAGAAAAAAGTCAGCGATCGCATTCGTACCCTGCTGCGTCGCGCTCAAGAACTGGGGGCTGCGGTTCACTTCGACATGGAGCAGTATGTCTACAAAACGCTGACGCTGGCAACCCTAAAAGGCGTGCTGCTAGAAGACGAGTTTCGCAGCCGTAGCGACATCGGCGTGACGCTACAGGCTTATCTGCGCGATAGCTACAGCGACCTCCAAGACCTAGTGACCTGGGCCAAAGAGCGCAGCACCCCCCTGAGTGTGCGGCTGGTCAAAGGCGCTTACTGGGATCAAGAAACTATCAAGGCGGTACAGCACGACTGGCCCCAGCCGGTCTACAGCCAAAAAGAATCTACTGACGCTAACTTTGAGCGCATGACCCGGCTGCTGCTAGAAAACCACGCCCATCTCTACGCCGCCATCGGCAGCCACAACGTCCGCTCCCAGGCCTATGCTATGGCGATCGCAGAAACCCTCAACATTCCCAAGCGAGCTATTGAGCTACAGGTACTCTACGGCATGGCCGATAAGCTGGCTAAAGCCATGAGCGATCGCGGCTACCGGGTGCGAGTCTACTGCCCCTACGGGGAGCTAATTCCCGGCATGGCCTACCTGATTCGCCGCCTGCTAGAAAATACCGCCAATAGCTCCTTTTGCGGCAAATCTAGAGGAGCGCCCGGTAGAAGAACTGCTCACGGCTCCTAAATTTGCCGACGCCGATGCCGACGGCCAGCGGCCCAAGGTTGCTGGCGAAACGGCTTTCCCCAACGCGGCAGATACCGACTATGCCGAGGCCACAGCCCGTCACGCAGCGGCAGTGGCCCTCAAGCAGGTGCGGATGCAGCTGGGACAAACCTACTCACCTTTAGTCAACGGTGAATTTGTCTCCACTGAAACTCAGGCAGACTCGGTTAATCCGTCTAACCCGGCTGAGATTATTGGCAAAGTTGGCCTACTAAGTCAGGAGCAGGCAGACCAGGCGATCGCGGCGGCCAAAACCGCCTTTCCTCAGTGGCAGGCGACTCCAGCGGCAGAGAGAGCCGCTATTTTGCGGCGGGCCGGTGACCTGATGGCCGAGCGGCGATCAGAGCTGGCAACCTGGGTGATGCTAGAGGTGGGCAAGGCGCTGAAGCAGGCAGACGCAGAAGTCTCAGAGGCGATTGACTTTTGCCACTACTACGCCGATGAGATAGAGCGGCTCGATCGCGGCTATGACTACGACCTAGCAGGTGAAACCAACCATTACCGCTACTTCCCGCGTGGCATTGCCGTGGTAATTTCGCCCTGGAACTTCCCGATTGCGATCGCTACGGGCATGACCGTAGCAGCCCTGGTGACGGGCAACTGTACCCTGCTCAAACCCGCCGAGAACTCCGCCGTAATCGCGGCTAAAATTGGCGAAATTTTAATCGAAGCAGGCATTCCCAAAGGCGTTTTTCAGTATGTGCCCGCTAGAGGCTCGACTGTGGGAGCGCATCTGGTCAAGCACCCCGATGTGCATTTGATTGCCTTCACCGGATCCCGTGAGGTCGGCTGTCAGATCTATGCTGAGGCAGCTCAGGTGCAGCCAACTCAAAAGCATCTCAAGCGGGTAATTGCGGAGATGGGCGGCAAAAACGCCATCATCGTAGACGAAAGCGCCGATTTGGATCAGGCCACCCAGAGAGTTGTGACATCGGCCTTTGGCTACAGCGGGCAAAAATGCTCGGCCTGCTCCCGCGTGATCGTGCTAGCCCCGATCTACGAAACCTTCGTCCGGCGACTGGTAGAAGCGACGCGATCGCTGAATATTGGCCCCGCCGAAGATCCCAGCACTGGGGTTGGCCCAGTGATAGACGCCAAAGCCCGCGATCGCATTTTGCAGTACATTGAAACGGGCAAGGCCCAGTCCCAGATAGCCTTAGAGATGCCCGTGCCCGCAACCGGATATTTCGTCAGCCCGACTATTTTTATAGAGGTTGCAGCCACCGACACGATCGCCCAGGAAGAAATTTTTGGCCCGGTGCTGGCGGTGATCAAGGCTGAAAACTTCGACCAGGCTCTAGAAATTGCCAACGGCACAGACTATGGGTTAACCGGGGGACTCTATTCCAGAACGCCGTCGCATATTGAGCGATCGCAGCGAGAATTCGCCGTGGGCAACCTCTATATCAATCGCAACATTACCGGGGCGATCGTGGCCCGACAGCCCTTTGGCGGCTTTAAAATGTCGGGAGTTGGATCTAAAGCAGGTGGCCCTGACTACCTACTGCAGTTCCTCGAACCCAGAGTCATCACCGAAAACATCCAGCGGCAGGGCTTCGCGCCGATTGAGGGCATGGAATAAAAGATCCTTGCCGAAAAAGAGTTAAGGCTATAGCTAGTGGAGGCGTGGGTTACCGCGTCTCTGCGAGTATAGGGCTAAAATTCGGCTGAATAAACACGCTGAACAGACTTACAGCAAACCGTAGTTTGGTTAAAACAACTCAGATCGCTGAATCTTTACGTGACCGGCATCCTCTTCATCCTTCATCCCTCTGCCTTCATCCTTCATCCCTCTGCCTTTCGCTATACGGGGGGCAAAGGCGGCAGTTTTTGTTATTTTTGAATCTTTCCTGGTCAAACTGACTTAAGCAAGACTCAGTATCTGTCCAACCAAAGCTTGTTTTACACAGCCACTAGGCAAACAGCGGGAAGGTAAAAGCCAGACTATGCTGCAGAAAACTTTTGCAAAGCTGCGCTTAGAACATTTTCTTTTAGGCGCAATTGCTATTGCCGTGCTAATTCGGGTTTGCTACGTGGGAGCGCGAGAGCTTTGGTATGACGAAGCGCTGTCACTGCTGCTGTCTACCGGGCAAAAGGGAAGTTATATAACCCCGCCTGATCTACCCGTTGCCCTAGCTGATTACGCCCGACTATTAGAGCTACCACCGTCGGGGCTGGCCGACAGCCTTTTTCAGATTAAACCCCTGTTCCAGGGCATTGTCGGTCAAGAGCCACATCCGCCGCTGTTTTATTTGTCTCAGTATGTCTGGCTATTTGTAGCGGGCACTGACGAAGCCGGTCTGCGCAGCCTTAACCTGATCCTGAGCCTGGTGGCAATGGTAGGGGCGTTTGGCATGGGGCGATCGCTGCTGGGCTACCGGGCAGGCTTGATGATGGCGGCGCTTTTGGGGTTAAATCCTTTCTTCTGGTTTCATTCTTTAAATCTCCGCATGTACGCACTGACCGTGCTGTGGGTGACTCTCAGCGGCTGGGCTACGCTGGAACTCTACTACCGTCAAAAAACCCTTTCCAGGCAGCAGCGCTGGCTATGGTGTGGGGTGCTGACAGCCGCGATCGCAGGGGGCTTGCTGACTTTTTATCTATATGCGCTGTGGCTAGTTGCCCTGAGCGTACTGGCCTTTCTGTCGTTAGATAACCCAGAACGCCCGTCGATTCATCTCCGCCGCAGTAGCTGGCAGTACGGTCTTTGCCTGGGGGCTGGCATCCTTTTCGTTTCTCCCTGGTATGCCTGGGGCTTACCCCAGCAGCTCCGCAATGCCGATCTAGAGCGATTTTCAGCTAGCCAAAGCGCTATCGATGCCGTGCTGCAGCATCTTAGAGGCATTCTGGAGGTCATTGGCATTCAGCTAGGCGTTGGCGACTGGGCAGCAGCGCTGCCCGATGTTGTCCCCGCTATCATAGGATTGGGATTGCTGCTGGGATTGGCTGGCATGGTGGCACAGTTAATTCAACAGGGGAGTCTACAGTTTGCCAGCATAGCCCTGCTTTTAGGTGCCTTACCCCTGCTGTTGGCACTGAGCCTGGACATTCTCAGCAATCGCTCTACGCTGGCCTGGGGGGATGGCCGCAGCGTCATTTTTATTTTGCCTGGGCTGCTGCTGCTGGTGACAATTTGGCTAATGCAGCTACCGCAGCGGTGGCAGCACTCCGTCATTGTCGGCTGCTTGCTGGTCTATTTAGGACTTAACCTGAGTGATATGGTAGGGCGAGAGCGTCAGGTCTTTCATTCAGTGTTCAGCACGGTTAAATCTGCAACTGAACCAACCTTACTTGTGATTAACTCCAAGGCTTGGGGGCACATTTGTCGTCTAGCTTACTACTTGCCAACTGGATCTAAAATTGATCTGTTGGCTGTCTCGCCTGCGGATTTGCCGGGTACTCTAGTCACGGTTCTAGGGAATTCAGCCGCTCCCTACAGCCGAGTACTGTGGTTAGAAGCGCATAAACCCCTGTGGGATCAGCCTGAAACAGATGCTGAAGCTAACCAAATTCGACAGTCAGTAGTTTCGACTTTGACCCAGGGTTACGCTTTTATCCAGAAGCAAGAACTCTCAGGAACCACACTGCTTGACCGCTTTAGCCTGACTGTTTACGAGCATTCTCAGGCTAAGTCTTGGGCAGCATCAAACTCATTCTAAACTGACGTTTTAAGCTGGTGAGACAATGCCCTATCCTGATGACTTGGTTCCGTCTCCAGATGGCCCACTGCAAATCGAAGCAGTCGATCCCTCACTGACACCGTTACAGCTTTCACTTATTGTTCCTACTTACAACGAGAGCCAGAACGTTGCCAAAATCATCGAGCAGCTAACTCAGCTATTAGATGACCTGATACCGGGGGACTATGAGCTGGTTTTGGTAGACGACAACAGCCCTGATCAAACCTGGCAGGTCGCGCAGGCTTTAATCCCGCAGTATCCTCAGCTGCGCGTAATGCGGCGAGAGACGGAGCGGGGGCTTTCTTCGGCGGTGATTCGGGGCTGGCAGGTGGCTAAGGGCGAAATTTTGGGGGTGATTGACGCAGATTTGCAGCATCCTCCTGAGATCCTAATTCAGCTCCTGCACCCTATGCGGGCAGGGACTGACCTTGCTGTCGCCAGCCGCCATGTGAGCGGGGGAGGCGTGAGCGACTGGAGTATTGTTCGTCGCTTTTTGTCGCGGGGGGCGCAGGTACTAGGGCTACTAATCGTGCCAAATGTGGTGGGCCGGGTTAGTGATCCGATGAGCGGTTACTTTATGGTACGGCGTCAGGCGATCGCGGGGCCGCACCTGAACCCGATGGGATACAAAATCTTGCTGGAGGTGATTGGCCGAGGCCAGATCAAGACGATTGGGGAAGTCGGCTATGTCTTTCAAGAGCGAGAGGACGGAGAAAGCAAAGTCACCTGGAAACACTACCTGACCTACTTGGGGCACTTAGTCCGTTTGCGATCGCGGGGGCGTATTGGCAGGCTGCGGCACCAGTTTCCTGTACAGCGCTTTTTACGCTTCGGCATCGTGGGGCTGAGTGGGGTAGTGGTGGATATGGTGATGCTATATCTGCTCAGCGACCCGAGTACGCTGGCTTGGGGCCTAACCCGCAGCAAAGTTGTAGCTGCAGAAATAGCTATCCTCAATAACTTTCTCTGGAATGATGCCTGGACATTTGCTGACGTTGCTAAAGCTCAGCAGGGATGGCAGGCAAGGGCTAAGCGCTTTTTGAAGTTCAATATAATCTGTCTAGCAGGGCTAAGCCTAAACGTGCTGCTGCTAAATTTTCTGTTTAATGTAGTCTTCAGTCAGCAGTATCGCTACCTAGCCAACCTGATTGCGATCGCAGTCGTCACCCTTTGGAATTTTTGGATCAACCTAAAGCTGAGCTGGCGCGTTACTCAGGTAACAAAATAATTTCTTCGTTCGTTCAGCAGAGTTCACTGTATTTCTACTGGACAAGCATTAAGCAGATCGAACTGCTCGGCGGTTAGTTTACTTGGGCAGACTTTGCTCATACTCATTGGATCGCTAACAGTTAGTGTGGTGATTGACTGACAAAAGTTCCTCGCGTAGGCTGGGTGGAACGAACTGTAGCCCAACGCAAACAACGGTTTCGTTGGGTTACGCCAAAGCTTCACTCAAGCTACAGCAGAATCACAGGTTCAAGAGTTTTGTCACTCAATCAGGTTAGTATGTCAGCCTACGTCCAGTGAGCTTTTTTACCGCCCTAGAAATTCATCAACATCATTTTACCAAGCGCTTCACCTTTTAGAAGTCTTAGTACCTTGAAACTTTAGTGGTAATAGAATAATTTGTCTACTTATAGAAATACTGAAATGCTTATCAATAAAAATCAGCAAAATTCAGATTGGTTAAAGACTTAGCAAAGCATAATATAAAGCCTTGATGAAATGAGTATATAGATAGCTTAAAACTTAGCGAACAAACACCAAGGATATAACTTTTGGGTGACGTTTTAGGGTTTGATTAGAGTAATGCTCTGGTAACTCGCAGCAGAGTTAGGATAATTTAAATCACTATTCTCCTTATACAGCAGTCTTTTCATCCGTTTTTCCGCTTTCTGCCTTTTACCTTTTGCCGTAGCTCCTCTATAGCCTCGCTGCTCATAAATTTAACGGTTTTAGATGTTTAGCTGACGTGTAGAAAGTAGGTGATGGTAATATCTGCTGCTTAATAGCCAGCGTTTTTTTACAATGAATTCTCTTAAAAGTAAGAAAATTTGTAGGCTGTTTCAGCTATTTAGCGGATTCTTATCTAATTAACCTAATGTTATTTTTTGATTATGAGAAGGTTTTGAATTTGCAAGTAATGAGTTCTTGCTTTTCATTAGAAACTGTACCCGACAAGTTTGGCTTCTCTCTTCCTTAGGATTCGGTAACAGCTTATTGGTTTTCGTAGAATGAACAGCTCACCAACCCCAACCTCCAACAATACCCCCGGCGTTTACGAATGTGAGGTGCACCTCAAGTTTCGCCTCATTGAGGAAGATCTACCCGTCCGTGACCGCGAACAGCTAATTCAAATGCTGGTCGATGCTTTTGCCTACGGCAGCGATGATTATTTAGAAACAATACAGGCTGATGTTCACGTCGAGGAACTAGACGAACTCAACGCCTCGCCTCGCCTCCGTCGTCAGCTTATTCGTCTGCGAAATTCTGCCCAGTCGGCCTAGCGCGATCGCCTGTCAGGTTTTATCTGTTGAGCCTGTAGGATTAAGAGTATGGGCGATCGCAAGGCCAACTCAAAATCTCAGAATTTTTGAGTTGCAAATTGACACTACGCATCACAGTTCGGTATATTGGAAAACGTTGAAAGGTTGTGCCCCCATCGTCTAGAGGCCTAGGACACCTCCCTTTCACGGAGGCGACGGGGATTCGAATTCCCCTGGGGGTATCTTTAATCGGCTACGAAGCATCAGGCCATGAGGGCTTTTAGCGCTCTCATGGCTTAGCTTTTAGGGCCTGTGTTAAACCATTAAGCGATCGCGTATCAGGGTAGCGATCGCCCCAACTAAGCGTGTTTTTTAGGCCGCTTTTTAGGCATCGATTCAGACGGTCTGCCTAATTCATTTGTACTAGTTTTGAGGAAGTGAATCAGGCGGCGGAGCAAACGGTCTGTGACCGTGACGCGCAGAGCTGTGGATTTTAGCCAATTTGCCTATGAGCCTTTCGGCTAGCGTTGCTTTAATGGGGGTGGGCAGATTGCGGGTAGCTCTCTGGCTAAGGATCTAAAGCTATCTGAGCCAGCCCTAGCAAACAACATACTGCAGCAGCTCGTTGCCCTCGACATCAGCCAGTCTCAAGAAGAATACGTGCTGCCGTTAGCAAGATTCTTTGTGGTTTTCATGAAACTGTCCATAGAGCAGAGGCGCTTGAGCTGATTAAAGCTTCAGCCTCACAGATGCAACCTGAGCAAATAGGTACCTATGCCGCAGCCTTTAAAGATCCGCACAATTGGACTGCTGTCTTGCTGAAACGGCTGAATAACCAGGAACGTCAGGTACGCTATAGAGCAGTCCATAGCACAGTCTTCACTTTGGGCAACTTGGGAGTGGCTTCTGAAGCGGTGATATCGGCACTGCTGAACTGTCTACAGGACAAGAAAGAATCTTTGCGCTCTATCGCAACCTTGGCTTTGGGCAAGCTGAGAAACAACTTTGGAGAGTCGTCTAGCCCATGTTTTCAACAAATCACCCAGTGGCTAGAGCAAAATCATGATGCAGACTATGTCGCCTACGGCGTCAATGTTCTTTGGGAGTGGGACATGAGCAGATAGCTGTGACTAGTACGGTTGGGTAATGTCTTTCTAGAGGTTCTACTGGCCCTGTAACTGCATCAGGTGAGGGATAGCGATCGCAGCTGCGGCATGATTTGGGCAAAGGCGATGCCTCGGTGGCTGTGCTGCTCTTTTTGGGCCGGGGGCATTTCGGCAAAGGTTTTAGCCAGCGCCGGGACGTAGAAAACAGGATCGTAGCCGAAGCCGCCGCTGCCGCGTGGCGTAGTCAAGATGGTGCCGAGGCAGACGCCTGCGGTTTCTAAAATAATCTGACCGTCTGGCTGAGCTAGCGCGATCGCGCAGACAAACTGGGCCTGACGATCTGTCGCGTCCCCTAGCTCTCGCAGCAGCCGCTCAATGCGATCGCCATCGGAGCTGCCATAGCGGGCCGAGTATAGCCCCGGCGCGCCGTTGAGCGCCCTGACCTCAAGGCCAGAATCATCTGCAATCGCCCACTGGTCTAAGGCGATCGCCACCTGAGACGCTTTCAGCCGCGCATTTTCTAAAAAGGTTTCTCCTGTTTCTTCGACATCAATCTCGGCTGGCTTAAGTTTTAGCGTCCAGTCTAGTTCCCCCAGATAAGCCTTCATCTCCTGCAGCTTGCCAGGATTGCCTGTGGCTACGACTACTGTTGGCATTTCATCACCCCTCAAAACCGATACTACAGGCTCTAGAGCCAGCTGCCGACAAGGACATAAGGTGCCCAAAAGAGAGGAAAGCGATACTCCTGAAGAAGTGCAACTTGGGCGCGGCGCAGGGCTTCGGCGCGGCTGACTCCCGGCTGTCCCAGATTTTGGTAGAGCGTTTCTGCAAACAGGACGCTAGATTCATCATCTAGGCTCCAGAGGGAGGCAATAGCGCTGCGGGCACTGGCCCTGACGGCAGTGCCCGCAATACCCAACACAGCGCGATCGTCCCCGGCAGCAGTGCGACAGGCGCTCAGCACCAGAATCTGAATCGGGCGATCGCTGACCTGCTGCTCCCCGCGAAAAAGCTGGTCTAGCTCTAAAATGGTGATTTTGCCATTAGCCGCCAAGATAAACGTATTTTCCTGGTCAGCTCCAAACTGGCCGTGGGTAGCTAGGTGAACAATATCGTAATTGGCCTGGTTGAGTACCTGATTGAACTTACTCAGTGTAAATGCCTGATCTCGAATGAAAGTAGCTGGAACTTTAGCGGCCCCAATTTTATCTAGCTCTGAGTTGACATTAGCTAGAGGAGAGTAATTCCCCACTCCGAGGGGGGGATTGGTCAAGCCAGCGGCCAGTACCCGTAACTGCTGCGGAGGCGGCAGCACCTCTGGGTTGCGGATTTCTAGACCTAAAATCAAATCGGTCGCGTATTTTTCTACCAGGTATTGCTCTCCATCATAAAGAGCTGGCATGGGGACGCTTCTGAGGGCACCTTCTAAGACAAAGATCAGCGTTTTGATTTTTGCGGCTTTTAGCTGACCTTCAACCGGGGAGATCAGCCAGTCATAGACGCGCTTGCCCCCACGACGCGCTGCTGCGATCGCGGGTAAGCGCTCCAAGTTGGCCCTGAGCTGATGCAGTTCGCTGTCAACATCGGCTTTGTTGATGAAAGTGGTGTAGTGGATTAAGTCGGCTGTTTGCGGCAGCTTGAGAATCACTTCTAGGCGATCGCTTAAAATAATCGGATACAGCACTGCCGCAGTCGGGTCTTTGCTGCTGACGGCCTGATCAATTTTGAGAGTGCTTTCAATACAGGCAGCCTGAAAAAAGTTTTCTAACTCGGCAATCTGCAAAGCTTCCATGACATCGCGGGCAGCACGCAGGTTCTCTTGGCTAATAGCGCTATTCGCTTTGAGAGTTGCAGGATCTGGCGTCAGCAACAGATCGACTAGCTGACGGTAGACTGGCTCTACGCTTTCTCGAAACGAGAAGCGTAAATCTGAATTGGCAGTGACTAAATCGCTGCGTAAGTTCTGTAGGGTTTCAAAAGCGTTTTTATAGGCTTGAGTGGCGGCTTGGAGATTCTGGGCGGCTTTGGGGTAAGCGGCTGTAGCGATCGCCGCAGTCATTTCACCTTTAAAAATACGGCCTAGCTGCCACTGCCAGCGATAGCTAATGTCTTCAGCATTGATTGACTGGGCTAGGGCTAGGGCCTGACGAGTCAGATCAAGAGCGATCGCCCACTGCTGCGTCAGCTCATAGAGATGGCCTAGATTGCCTAGCACAAATGAGCGGGCGCGGGGGTCTTCTAAGTCAGTGGCCTGCTGCTGGGCTGTAGCCAAAATTTGAGCAATCGTTTGCCAACTGGGGGTAGCGGCTGAGCTACCCTGCTTCAGAGCTATCAGGCTCTGGGCCAGATTTACCTGAGCAAAGATTGCTGAGCGCCCCGGGGGCAGCTGGCCGATTTGACTTTGTACCTGAGGGTAAAGGCTTTGGGCTGCGTCCCACCGCTGCACCTGCGGGCTGGTTAAGAGGCTGAGCTGATTGAGCTGAGATTGAATGCGGAGGGCGCGATCGCCTGAGTTAGCCGCCTGCTGGTAGTAGCTCAGGGCTTGGTCAATATGATCTTGACGAGTCTCCTCTGCTGGGCTGAGGGTGGCTTGGCGACTGCGCTCTAGGTTGCCTAAGCTTAAGTTAACGGTCGCTACCAGTTCGGGCTGCTGAAGCTGGGCGGCGATCGCTCGACTCTCTGATAAAACGCCTGCGGCCACATCTAGATTTCCTGTTGCCCGTAGCGCGTCGCCCAAAGCTCTCAGCGCCACGACTCGGGTGGTAGAGTCTGGCTGATCGGCAAGCTGTCCTTGCAGATCGCTCAAAACTGCCAGCACCCGCCGGTAAAGCCCCAACGCCTGTAGCGCCTGTGCCTGGTTAATGTAGCTCAGCGCCAATCGCTGAATATCTCCTAGATCTTGATAGAGTTCAGCGGTGTGCTGCCAGGTAGCTAAAGCAGCGTTGACCTCGCCCCGGTCAAACTGCAGCTTACCCTGAACGTCTAGCACCTGAGCAACGACGCTGGCGGGCGCTGGCGGGCTAGAACTCAAATGCAAAAGCACTATGGCCTGATCCACAGCGGCTGTGGCTTCATCCCAAGCCCCCACCGCCTGGTAGGTCAGCGATAGATTGCTGAGGGCAACAGCCGCTGCGGTGGCCTCTCCCTGCTGCTGATATTGCTGATGGGCCTGCTGCAGAGGCGCGATCGCCTGCCGATACTGCTGATTTTGGTAAAAGCTTTGGGCCTGCTGCTCTAGCTCACTGACGCTGGGCGCTTGAGCCATTATGACCGGTGTTGGGTCTGTGGCGAGATCAAAGGCGACAGCAGGCGATAGCATCCCACAAAACCAGCAGATCAGCAGACTCAGCAATCTGTAGCGCCGCCATGAACGTTGCCTCATCAAGCCATCTCCACCGCTAAAAGAACGAGTAGCTAAAGGAAAAATAAACGCCGTTTTCCTGGAGCGTATTGCCGCGATCGCCAACTGAAATCAGTGGGATACCCCAGTCTAACCGAGCGCTGAGGTCGGCTTGCTGATAGAGTAGCCCCATCCCCAAACTTGCTAGGGTATTGGGGTCGGGGTCAAGGGCTTTGCTATTCCAGCCGTGACCGACTTCGACAAACGGCGTCAGCTGCAGCAGGCCACCGCTAGCGCGATCGCGGGCTAGGGGCAAACGCAGCTCTAATGAGGCGATCGCGCCGCTGTCGGTGAGTAGCTGGTCTTGACGATAGCCGCGCACTGTAGACTGACCGCCCAGCCCAAACTGCTCTAGCGTCATTAAGGCGTCATTGGTTAGCTGCACACTACCGCGCAGCAGCAGCAGCGTATCGGGGGCTAAGCGCCGCACCCACTGCCCCTGTCCCTGCCAGGAAACAAAGCGACTGTCAGGGGAGCCGTCATTGACGGTGGCATCAAAACAGGTCTAGACCTAAATTAAAACTGACGATCGCAAAGCAAATTACCTGCTGGGTATTCCGCTGCGTCCATTCCTGAAAGAACCCGCTAG
>JAAUQI010000081.1 GCA_012032345.1 Leptolyngbyaceae cyanobacterium RM1_1_2
TCGCGGCTCAGGTTACTGGGGTATGCTTTACTCATCTGGCTCTCTCGGTGCTGTGTACTTTCTATTCGCAGCTTACACTGAGTGAGCTTTTTTACGCCCTAACCGACTTTTCAAACATCCTCTTAGATGTCACCCAATCAAATGGGAAGACACCAGTGAAAACAGGTTTGGATTGCCAAATGAAGAACAGCTGGTAGACATTCCCTATCAGTTTTCTCTTTCATCGAACGAACACGGTAGAGTTCATGGGTTTTTTATTGGTGAAGTCTTTTATATCGTTTGGCTAGATCCCAATCATCGGCTTTATCTTGCAAAAGGCTAGCCGCGATCGCTGCATAAAAACTAATCTGTCTGATCACTGATAAGTTTTTGCCGAATATTAAGGTCATCTGTACCGAATGAACACAAGGCCAGACCGCTTCATGTTCGAGCAGAGAGCCTAGAAAGAAGCTGTCTAATCATTATCGCAGCTACAATAGACGCGCAGCACATCAGTAGCTATGGTTCAATCGCTTGATCACATCCAAACCGCACTTACAGGTCTGGTTATTCCGGTGGCGATCCCTGTGGGGGTGAGGCCGATGGTGACGCTTGTTCAGTTTAGCGAGATCGTAGCGGTCAACCCAGAACTGCGGCTAGAACTGACGGCAACAGGAGAACTGATTGTCATGGCTCCTGCAGGCAGTGAATCAGGAAATCGAAATTTGAGCCTGAGCGGTCAGCTTTACATTTGGACAGCCCAGCATGAAGATCTGGGTCACGGGTTCGACTCATCTGCCGGGTTTCGCCTGCCTAGTGGTGCCGTGCGATCGCCTGATGCCGCCTGGGTGGAGCGATGGCGCTGGCAGGCTTTAACGGCGCAAGAGCGCCAGGGGTTTGCGCCGCTGTGTCCTGATTTTGTAGCTGAACTGCGCTCTGAGACTGATAGCCTGTCGGTTTTGCAGACCAAGATGCAAGAGTATCTTCAGAACGGCGCTAAGCTGGGCCTGCTGCTCGATCCCCAGCGACGGGTGGCCGAGATTTATCGTTCAGGCAGAGCGGTTGAGATTTTAGAGCAGCCCAGCAGAATTAGCCTAAGTGAGGTAATGCCGGGGTTTGAGCTGAGTCTAGAAGGCATTTTTTAAGGGTTGGCCAACCGGGTTGGCGCTACACCAGGGCAGGCTCCTGCAAGGCTCCTTGCATACTACTGAGCCATTCAATCAGGTTCTCTAGCTGCTTTTCGGGCTTAAGGACGCCCATGCCGCGAATGGTGACTTTGCCTGGAGTATAGACAAAGCGGCTTTGCAAATGGCTAGGCAGCTTCTCCTGCAGCAGCTTCCAGGCCGGTTCTTCCATTGGGGTTTCCATCATCACATGCTGCTTGCCGTCGGGTCGGATGCGAGAGAAGCCCAGCTGCTTGGCAATTTGCTTGAGTTCTAACATGCGAATGAGCTGCTCGGTAGCGTGGGGAATGGGGCCGTAGCGATCGCTTAAATCTGCGGCTAGCTGCGTCAGTTCACGGCGGCTTTCTGCAGCCGCCAGTGCCCGGTAGGTCGTCATTTTCTGGTCGAGGTCGGGTACATAGCTGGCCGGAATAAAGGCGGTGACGTTGATATCGATCTGGGTATCTTCTACCTGCGGGATTTCCTGACCGCGAATCTCAGCGATCGCCTCCTCTAGCATGTCCATATAGAGGTCAAAGCCGATGGCATCCATCTGGCCCGACTGCTCCACCCCCAGCAGATTGCCCACGCCGCGAATTTCTAGATCTCGCATGGCTAGCTGATAGCCCGAGCCCAGCTGAGCAAATTCCTGAATCGCCCGCAGCCGCTGTCGGGCTTTGTCGGTGAGCTGGTTTTGTCGCGGATAAAACAGCCAGGCGTGGGCCTGAATCCCCGATCGCCCTACCCGTCCCCGCAGCTGGTAGAGCTGAGACAGACCAAACCGCTGAGCGTCTTCAATCAAAATTGTGTTGACGCGGGGAATGTCTAAACCTGATTCAATGATGGTCGTACACAGCAAAATATCGGCTTGGCCATTGCTGAAAGTCAGCATGGTGGATTCCAGTTCCCCCTCAGGCATTTGTCCGTGGGCGATCGCTAAGCGCACCCCCGGCAGCATCTCTCGCAGCCGGGCCGAGATCTCTTCAATTCCCTCGACTCTGGGCACAACGTAGAAAATCTGGCCGCCGCGATCGAGTTCTTGACGAATAGCGGATCGCACAGTCTCGGGGCTGTAAGGTGCTAAGTGGGTTTTGATCGGGCGGCGCGAGGGCGGCGGCGTGGTGATCAGGCTCATTTCACGCACGCCTGAGAGCGCCATGTAGAGCGTGCGGGGAATTGGCGTAGCGCTTAGCGTCAGCACGTCTACCTGAGTTTTGAGCGCCTTAATTTTTTCTTTTTGGTTGACGCCAAAGCGCTGCTCTTCGTCTACAACCAGCAGGCCCAGGTCTTTAAACTTCACGGCTTTGCCCAGGAGCTGATGCGTCCCGACGACCACATCAAGTTCTCCTGTGACTAGGCGCTGCTGGATATCTTTGCGCTCCTCAGCGCTGCGAAAGCGGTTGAGCAATCCCACCTGAATCGGGTAGGGAGCAAAGCGCTCTTTAATCGTGTGATAGTGCTGCTGGGTCAAAATTGTAGTGGGCGCTAGCATCGCCACCTGCTTACCCGCCGTCACCGCTTTGAAAATGGCCCGAATAGCCACCTCGGTTTTACCAAAGCCAACATCACCGCAGACCAGACGATCCATTGGGCGCAGGCTCTCCATGTCGCGCTTGATGTCTTGAGTGGCCTTGAGCTGATCGGGGGTGGGCTGGTAGGCAAAAGAATCTTCGAGTTCCTGCTGCCAGGGCATATCAAACGGGTAGGAAAAACCTTCTAGCTGCGATCGCTGGGCATAGAGCTTAAGCAAGTCTACCGCCACTTTTTTAATGGCTTTGCGCACCTTGCCTTTGGTCTTTTCCCAGGCTTGGCCCGTCATTTTGTTCAGCTCAGGTTTTTGGCCTGCCGCCGCCCGGTAGCGAGACAGCGTCCCCACCTGATCTGCCGCCACCCGCAGCAGCCCATCAGCGTACTGAATCACCAGATACTCCCGCGTTTCCTGATTTACCGACAGGCTCTCTAGCTTAATGAAGCGCCCGATGCCGTGGCTGCGGTGTACCACGTAGTCTCCAGGCTGCATCTTGTTGGGGTCTACCTGCTTTGAGGTTGCCCGCCGTCGCTTGCGCACATAGCCTGCTGTGGCCAGGGTATGCTGCCCAAAAAACTCGCGGTCAGTCACGATCGCAATCCGAAAAGTCGGCAGCACAAAGCCCTCTAGCTCTGCCAGACCAGAATATTTCACCGCCACGGGTGTCTTATGAATCTGCAGCTTATCAATCGCCGGATAGTCTTTGGGATTGGGCACAAACTGGGCCGGACAGTCATGCTCCTGCAGCAGCGAGACTGAGCGCGACGGCTGCGCCGACACCAGCCAGACAGCAAAGCCGCGATCGCGCTCTTGCCGAATTGTCTCGGCTAGCTTGCCAAACTGATGCGGCACTGACGGAATTGGCCGACTGGCTAGATTCAAGCCTTTACCTTCCTCGGCAATCTCTGAGAGGTAGAGCCGCTGGAAGCCTTCGACTTCTGTCATTACCTGATCAAAAGGTCGATGCAGACGCAGTGCGGCGCGAACTTCCTGGCCTGGTTGGGAGTTTAGAACTGAAAACTCCTGAGCCTGACTAAATTCGCTAAACTGCTCTTCTACATGCTCAAACCAGCGATCGCTGTGGGCCTGACATTGCTCAACTTCATCAAGGGCAATCAGGGTATTAGCTGGCAAGTAGTCTAGCAGTGAGGCAGTTTGATCAAAGGCCAGCCCTGAAAAACGTCGTATGCCCTCAACAGTTTGTCCATTTTCGAGGGCTTCTAGGGACTCTGGGGGCAGCAGCTGCGGCAGCAGTTCTTTTTGCCGCAGGGCGTCCACAATTATAGGCGTGAAGTGGGTAGCGGTGAGGACAAGCTGCTCAATTTTGTCGAGGGATCGCTGGGTGGAAGGGTCAAATTCCCGCAGGCGCTCTAGCTCATCGCCAAAGAGTTCTACCCGCACGGGCAGCTCAGAAGCTACCGGAAAAATATCAATGATGTCACCGCGCTGGCTCCACTGGCCTTCTAGCTCAACCGTGGGCATTTTTTCATAGCCCAACCGGGCTAGCTGACCCGCTAGCTGCCTGAGATTAATTTCCATGCCTAGCTTTAAGCTAACGCAGTAGTCCTTGAATACTTCAACAGGGGGCAAACAAGGCTGTAGTGCTCGCTCAGTCGTCACGATCGCAGTTGTCGTCAGCCCGGATACGCTGCGGGTATCTTCCTTAATCAAATCTGCCAGCACCTGCATTTGCCCCCAAGTCATCTCAGATTCCTGGTCGAAAGGCTCGTAAGGAGACGACTCCGAGGTAGGGTAGAAATGTAGCGTAGTCCATCCCATTGCCTCTAGCTGGATGGCCCAGCGTCCCGCTTCTTCGAGGGTTGCAGTAACCACTAGCAGCGGCTTTTGAGGTTTTTGGGCCAAGGCAGAAGCGATCAATCCTTTAGAAAGCCGCGATATGCCATTGAGAATGAGATGCTGCTGCTGGTCGAGCTTAGTGAGGAGTTCGGCTGCAAGCTTAGAGCGCCCCAGCGATCGTGTGACAGAAGAAAAAGCCATGTCAGGTCAAACGGTCGTGAATGGTTGAAAATTTTAGCATTTTCTGATTGTAAAAGGGCAAATGATTTAGAGTCGGCGTTAGAAATCGCTGGCACGTTTGGTTTTTGGCTACGGCCTTTGGGGGAGATTTGTGCCAGTAGGCTACAGCATTTAGGCCAGGTTTTTCTGGTCAGTGATGGGCTGCTGCCATCGCTTGAGGCTAGTCCCGGTCGGCACATAGAGCGGATGACGGGGCTGGCCTGTTTGGTTTAGCTCCAGGCAATAGAGCTTGCTAGCCTGAGCCGAGAGTAGCTTGAAGACGGCGCGATCGCGCTTGTGCAGACTGCCCCAGTTGCCCCAGGCCAGCACCGTGGTTTCTGCCTGGTCAACAGCGGCTTGTATATAGGCGTCGTTGTCTGGGCCAATGGGGGCGATCGCCTGCTTGAGCAGCCTGGGCTGCGCTGTGCGAAAGGCAAACAGGTTCACCACCCTAAGCGAACCGTAGCCCCAGTTTTGGGCCAGAGCAAGACAGCGACGAATCGTGGGGTCATGGCGCTGATGATCAGCGCTGCTGGGATTCAGCATGATAAAAGCTATGCTAGGGCGGGTGTCTGCCCAGCTGCGCCCCAGCGAGTAGCGATAGAGACCGCTAGCATCGACTACCGCCTCTAGACTCATGGCGTTTTCCTTAACAATTGGTAACATTGGGAGGCTTACCCGTGGTGTCTAGGAGAACGTTTTGAAGCTTTTTGCGACCTTTAGTCCGGCCTTGCGTTCCAATCTAGGCTTTTTGTTTGCCTCAGGTTTGTGTTTTTGGGCGGGGCTGGCGGGGCTGCTGCCGGTTTTGCCCCTTTATATTGAGGCGATAGGGGCTACCGGGCAGGAAATTGGCTTTGTGATGGCGGCTTTTGCCATCGGGCTGCTAGCAGCGCGACCGACGCTGTCTCGTCTAGCCGATCGGCGAGGCCGCAAGCTGGTGCTGCTGGTGGGGCTGTTTGCGATCGCGGGTGCTCCTTTCTGCTACATGCTAGTCGATCAGATTGCCCCTTTTACCTTAGCGCTGGGAGCGGTTCAGCTTGACGGGCGGCTGGCTCTGCTGGGCCTGTTTCGGGCCTTCCACGGCATTAGCATTGCGGCCTATGTGACTGCCTACAGCGCCCTGATAGTGGATATTGCCCCCCCTGCTCATCGTGGTGAGCTGATTGGCTACATGAGCTTAGTCAATCCCCTGGGCTTGGCGCTGGGGCCTGCTCTGGGCAGCTATCTGCTGGACTGGGCGGGTTTTGGGGTAGCGTTTGGGGTGATGGGCGGTATGGGACTGGCGGGCCTGCTGCTGTCTAGCTTTGTGCGCGAGGCTTATGAACCAGATCCGCAAGCGCTGGCGCACCAGAGCACCAGCTTTTCTGGCGGCTGTTGCTGACGCCGCGAATTCGCATTCCGGCTGTGATTTTGTTTTTGGTGGGGCTGGCCTTTGGCACCCTCAGCACGTTTACGCCCCTCTACATTCGGGAGGTGGGTCTAGACCTAAGCTTTGTGGGGCTGATCTATACGGCCTCTGCGATCGCCAGCTTTGGGGTACGCCTGCTATCGGGTCGGGCCTCTGACCGCTACGGGCGCGGGCGCTTTATCAGCACAAGTCTGCTGCTCTATAGCTTAGCTATGGTAATTTTGTGGTCAGCCCATAGCGGGCCGATTTTTTTGCTGGGCGGATTAGTGCAGGGAACCGCCGCTGGCATGCTGATTCCCATGATTGCGGCGCTGATGGCCGATCGCTCTGGGGCCAACGAGCGGGGGCGAATTTTTGGCCTGTGTATGGTGGGCTTTGACCTAGGGATTGCTCTGGCGGGGCCGGTTTTAGGCACCCTGGCAGACACCATCGGCTATCGCGGCGTGTTTGGCCTGTCGGCGCTGATGACGGCGCTAGGATTCGTAATTTTTGTTACCTCCTCCAGTAAAGATTTACCGCATTCGCTGCGATTTTCCCTTAGTCACGGACGCGACGTCTATGCGGCTGATTCGTCGCTTAACTAAAATAAAGCGCTAAAACGGGCGAGGAGGGATTCGAACCCCCGACACCGTGGTCCGTAGCCACGTGCTCTAGTCCACTGAGCTACACGCCCTTGTCAGGCTCCTAATCCTAACATACTCAAAACGTCAAAACAATTGCGTTCATGGAAAAAATTTCAGAGGCTGCCCTCAGCCATCTAGATGCTCAAGGGCAGGCCCACATGGTAGATGTCTCAGCCAAAGCCCCTACAGTCCGCAGGGCGATCGCGGCAGCAACTCTAAAAATGCAACCCGAGACCTTGGCAACAATCGAGGCAGGCAATGTCCCCAAGGGCGATGTGATCGGCACGGCTCGTCTTGCCGGCATCATGGCAGCTAAACAAACCGCCAACCTTATTCCGCTGTGTCATCCTTTGCCAATTCAAAAAGTAGAGGTGCAGATCACCGCCGATCCGTTACTACCGGGCTATTACCTGGAGGCCGAGGTCAAAACCAAAGCCGAAACTGGCGTCGAAATGGAAGCGCTGACGGCGGTTTCTATCGCCGCCTTGACGCTCTACGACATGGCGAAGGCACTGGAGAAATCAATGCAGATTGAAAATATTCGGCTGCTGAGTAAGACCGGCGGAAAATCGGGAGATTACCAGGCTGATAGTTAGGCAATGCTGGTTTTTACCCCCAGATGGAATGGCAAAATAAAGCAGATGCTCACAAGACTGAGATAACTATGACCATTCATTCTGATCTCCAGCGATCGCTGGCTGCAGGCCGTACTCTAAAAATTATCAGCGGCTTGACCAATTTTGACCCGGTGCAGGTAGGCCGCGTGGTACAGGCTGCCGATCAAGGCGGAGCTACGCTGGTAGACATTGCTGCTGATGCCGATTTGGTACGTTTGGCACGGCAGCTAACGGCTCTACCCGTCTGCGTATCTGCCGTTGAGCCAGAGCAGTTTCTAGCGCCCGTGGCAGCTGGGGCTGACCTCATAGAAATTGGTAATTTTGATGCTTTTTTATGCCGAGGGCCGTCGGTTTGAGGCGGCAGAAGTTTTGGCTCTGACCCGTCAGACCCGAGCCTTGCTGCCGGAGATCTGCCTGTCGGTGACGGTACCCCACACTTTGCCGCTAGATCAGCAGGTGATGCTGGCTGAGCAGCTAGTTGAGGCAGGGGCTGACCTGATTCAAACCGAAGGCGGCACCAGCAGTCAGCCTGCCCATGCTGGCACCTTGGGCCTGATTGAAAAAGCGGCCCCAACCCTGGCAGCGGCTTATGCTATTTCAAAAGCTGTCTCTGTGCCGGTGCTGTGTGCATCAGGTCTCTCAGATGTGACAGCCCCAATGGCGATCGCGGCGGGCGCGGCGGGTATTGGCGTCGGCTCAGCTGTAAATAAGCTGGATAACGTGGTGGCGATGGTGGCGGTCGTGCGGAGTTTGGTGGAGGCGATCGCCCCGCTCAGCCGCACCCAGACACCCGTCTAGATCCCCCTCCTTAGATCCCAGGCGGGAGCCTGGGATCGCCATCCCTGAGGCTCTGCCTCCTAAAGTTTGGTCTTGGCCTCCAACGCTTCCAATCGGCTTTTTAGCTCCTGGTTGGCTTTTTTCAACTCGTCTACTTCCTGCTGTAGAGTCTGTACCGCCTGATTAGAGTCGATCGCCTTACGAACTTTTTCAACCGCCTCCTCTGCCCGTCGTCGTACCCGGCCATCGGGAGTTTGTTCAGCTAGCGCCTGCAAAACGCCAATGGCATTAGCCGTTTCCATCTGGCCCAGCGCCCCAATCACTGCCATCTGCGTTAGGAAAAATTCTTCGCGGGAGAGACTCTCTAAGCGCTCCAGAATTTGTTCTAAGTTTTGTTTGCTTTGCCCCGTAGAAATTGTGCCCAAGGCTCGAATAGCTCCCAGACGCAGGGCTTGGGGAGTTCCGGCCTCGGTGTATTTGAGAATAATTTCCAGTGCCTCCTCAGAGGTTTTGAGCTGGCTCAGCCCGGCGACCGCCCCTGATCTGACCACTTCGTTCCAGCCTGCGCGCTCTTTCAGCACTGTTTCCAGCAGCTTCACGACTTTTTTGTCTTTAGTTTTGCCGTTGAGGCTGGAGGCACCGACATTGCCAATCGATTTGGCAGCGGCGGCTTCGACATAGTAGCTAGCATCCCCGGACTCGACCAGTGCTTTTAGCGCCCTGTAGCTCTCCTGAGTTTTGATGCCGCCAAGGGCTGCGGCAACGGCGCGGCGCACTTTAGGATGTGGGTCTTTGAGTCCTTGCTTGAGGCTAGCAAAGGCTTGATCTAGTCTAATTTTGGCCAGATTCTCCGCAATTTCTGCCCGGACTCCCCAGAACTTCTCTGAGTGCAGGGTCTCCGTCAGGGCGTTGACGGCTTCGAGACCGCCTTTTTTGGCGATCGCCTCGGCTGCCACAATGCGAGATAGAGGGTCGGGGTCAAACTGAAGCTGGGCTTTGAGTTCCGCCATTGGATACTCCAGCGTTACGGTTTTGAGGGTGTGGTTGCCCGCATCAAAGCTGACAAACTGGGGCTTAGCCTCTAGGGGAAAGTAAAAAGTCTGAGTGCGATCGTGCAGCCGCACCGTGAAGGTTTTCAGCTCGGCTTTGTCAGCTTGCACAGAGCCAAAGGCGATCGGCAGCTTCAGGTCAAACAGGCCGCTGCTGCTGCTGGTATCGCCGTCTTGGGCCTGAGTTTGCGTGACGCTGAGCTTAGCCAGATTGCTGTCACTGTCCCAGCTATAGGTGATGCTGTAGTCAGGGTGGCCACCGCGAAAGACATACTGATCAAACAAAAAGCGCAGATTGCGACCAGTCGCCTTCTCAATCGCCCGAATCAGATCTATAGTCTCAACCGTGCAGTGAGCGTTGTCTTGCACAAAGTTATGAATCGCTTTTTGAAACGACTCATGCCCAGGGCCGTGCGTAGCATGTGGTAGACACAAGCGCCTTTTTCGTAGATGTGGCGATCGTATAGCTCGATTGCTTCTCGGTAGATATGGGTCACCATCGGGCGGCGATAGCGGGTTTTGTCTTCGCTGAGGTAGCTGCGCATTTCACCCAAGCGGTAGTAGGCCGCTTCGTCTGCACCGTATTCGCGCTCTGTCCACAGCACTTCAGAATAAGTCGCCATGCCCTCTTTGACCCAGGCATGTGACCAGTGGTTAATCACCAGCAAATCCCCAAACCACTGGTGTGCCAGCTCATGCGCTACCAGGCTCTCAGCGTTGCGGTTGTCCAGGGCAGCGCGTTCGTCCAGCAGGCAGCGATCGGTGAGCAGCGTCGTCGAGGTATTTTCCATGCCGCCAAAGATAAAGTCAGCAACGCAGACTTGGGCGTACTTGGGATAGGCATAGTCGTAGCCAAACACCTGGCTAAAAAACTCGATCATCTGGGGTGTTTTGCCCATTGTGCGCTGACCGTCTTCCTGGCGACCTTTTTCGACGTAGTAGGTGACGGGGATATCGCGCCAGTGGTCTTGAATTACCTCAAAGTCACCTACTGCCAGCGTCATCAGATAGGTAGGATGCACCTGCTTTTGCATCCAGTGGTAAATCTTGCTGTCGCCGTCTTCCTGAGTATCAACCAGTTCGCCATTAGAGACTGCAATGTAAGGCTGGGGCACGCGCACCCGAATCTCAGAGGTAGAAAGCTGACCGGGATAGTCAAAGCAGGGAAACCAAAAGCGCGAGTCTTCGTCTTCGCCTTGTGTCCATACCTGTACGGGCTTGTCGGGGTAGTCATCGGTGGGGCCAATAAAATAGAGGCCGCGCTGGGGTTTTTCGCAGCGGTAGGCGATCGCCAGCGTTAGGGCTTTGCCAGGGGTGGGGATTTCCCGAAGGAGAATGCGGAGCTGCTCGCCGTCATAGTCAAATGGCTGCTGAGTGCCGTCTATTGTAACCGAGTCGATTTGTAGATTAACGGCGTCCAGCATCAGGTGGGTGACGTCGTCGCGTACCGGGTTGAGCCGAATTTTGCAGGTGCCCTGATAAGACTGATGGGGTATGTCTAGCGCTAAATCTAAGAAAATATGCTCTACCTGTCCGGGCTTATCGGGGCTGTAG
Organism: Leptolyngbyaceae cyanobacterium RM1_1_2; assembly: GCA_012032345.1. Taxonomy (GTDB): domain Bacteria; phylum Cyanobacteriota; class Cyanobacteriia; order Phormidesmidales; family Phormidesmidaceae; genus Sphaerothrix. The sequence goes on from JAAUQI010000081.1 coordinate 10,715, forward strand.
TGAGGCTTTGCACCGGGCAGTTCAAAAGATTTGTGCTGAGGCTTTTGTGGCTTTTGAGTTTCGGTATCTAAGTAGAAGTTGTCCATCGGCAAACCTGATTCTTAGGAGGCAATAAAACGCTGTTGGCACCTTATTTATTAGAGTAGCGTCTCTGCTTGAATGAAGCCTTGAAATAACTGAAATAATAGACCCGCCGCTTTGAGTCCTCATTTTTTGGAGCGCAGCTGGGACTGAGGGGCTAGAGGGCGATCGCAAACTCCAGCCCCAGCCAGACCAATCAGCCTCGATCCCCTGACCAGGAACGTTAGGAACGGCGCTATTGTTTGGCTTGCTCGGCGATCTGCTGTAGCAGATTTTCCAGTTCTTGCTGGGTTTCGCCGTAGCGCTGCCAGTTGCCTTCGCGCAGAGCTGTTTGGCCTTGCTGGTAGGTTTCTAGAGCCGACTGGATCAGCTGCGGGTCTAGATTGGCCGGGTCGCTGGCTCAATAGATCCAGGGTCGGCAGGGGTTGCTGATAGTTCGGTCGGTTCAGCCTCACCAAATACAGCAGCCAGAGCCGTCTCTAGATCGTTCGCCATCACCGTCTGATCGCCGTAGGCAATAATTACCCGCTTGAGTTCGGGCAGCTCACCTTGCTCGGCCCGCAGATAAACTGGCTCAACATAGAGCAGCGATCGCTGAATTGGGATCACCAGCAAATCCCCTCGAATCACCCGAGAGCCTTCTTGACTCCAGAGGGTTAGCTGCTGAGAAATGTCGGGATTTTGGTCAATGCGGGCATCTACCTGCCTGGGGCCGTAGACCAGCTCCTGCTTAGGGAACTCATAGAGCAGCACTTTGCCATATTCGTCTCCATCCGATCGCGCTGCCATCCACGCCACCATGTTGTCTTTGTTGACAGGCGTAAACGGAATAATCAAAATGAACTCCTCTTGCTCTGACTCAGGCAGCCGCATAATGATGTAATAAGGCTCCATTTGCCGCTGATCGCCTTCATACACCTGCTGGGGAAACTGCCAGAGGTCTTCGCGGTTATAGAACACCTCTGCGTTCGCCATGTGATATGCCTGATACATCTGAGCCTGGGCCTGGAAGTAATCCAGCGGATAGCGAAAATGGGCTTTGACAGCGGCAGGAACATCATTGCCGCTAACAAACAAATTCGGGAAAATCTGGCGATAGGTTGCCAGCACCGGATCTTGCTCATCCATTACATAAAACTGTAGCGTCCCGTCGTGGGCATCGATCACGACTTTGACCGCATCGCGTATGTAATTGGTATTTTGACGAATGATTTGCCCCAGGTTGTCAGAGAGCACTGCGTTGTTGCCGATATTGCGCGATAGGGGATCTGAGTAGGGGTAGCGATCGCTAATGGTATAAGCATCAATGATCCAGTGCAGCCGCCCGTCAATCACGGTGATATAAGGGTCGTTATCAAACTGCAAGAAAGGGGCTACATGGCGCACGCGGTCTAGAACCTGGCGGTAGTAATGAATCCGAGAATCAGGCGTGAAGTAGTTAGAAATGAGAATTTTGAGGCTGCTAAAGTCAAAGGCATAGGCCAGCCGCCGCCCCAAAGAACCCATCGGTACCCCCCCCGCCCCTTTGTACTGCACAAAGGCGTTTTGATCCCCTAGCGGATAGTCAAACTCGGACGTGCTGGTGTTGGTAAAGATATAGGTATCAGTCTTTTCACCGTAGTAGATGCTGGACTCATTAATGTCTAAATCTACGGTCACCTCTGGCGGAATATCCTGCACAAACAGCTCCGGTAGACCGTTTGGCGTCACCTGATTGACCGGACTCATCACCAACCCGTAGCCATGCGTATATTTCAGCCGCTGGTTGACCCAAGTTTGAGCCGGCTCTGGCACTTCCTCAAAGGCCAGTTCTCGGGCGGAAAGCATTACCTGGCGGTAGTCTCCGTCTAGGGTGTAACGGTCAACATCAACATCGTTAAATACATAATAGAGACGGATTTCCTGTAGCTGCTTGTAGGTACTCAGCAGCGGGCGGTAATCCCACAGGCGAATATTGTCGAGGGTAGACTGATTGTTGGCTAAGTCAGCCAGCGTCAGTTTGGATTCTGCTGGAAAGTCGTCGGCCTGAATCGAGTCGAGGCCGTAGGCGGCACGGGTGAACTGGATGCTGTTTTCAATATAGGGACGCTCTTTTTGCAGTTCGTTGGGTTCGACTATAAACTTCTGCTGAAACCAGGGATAGACGCCGTTAACCAGCAGCAAAATGCCCAGATAAAAGGCAATGCCGACAGTGGGTAACGAAAAGCCGCTGCGACCCAGGGAAATCAAAAACAAAACCGCGATCGCTACGGTAATAAAACCCATCAGCCAGTAGGCGTGGAGCCGAGCGTGGACGTCAGTGTAGCCAGCACCAAAAACAACCCCTTCAGGAGAATACAGCAGCCCGTAGCGCTCCAGCCAAAAGCCAAAGGCGATCGCCAGTGCCCCCACCGCCAGCAAAAGACACAGGTGTGTTTTGACCTCACCCGTCAAAAAATACTTCCAGCCGCGCTCAGGGCGAATTTCTCCCTTAGCGGCATAAACCACGGCTGAAAGCAGAATGCACCAGACCAGCAAACCCAGCAGTCCACGCTGTAGACCCTCATAAAAGGGCAGATGAAAAAAGTAAAAGCTAATATCCTGATTAAAAATCGGATCGCTAATATCAAATGCAGTCGGGTTCAGATGTTTGAGAATAGTTTCCCAGGCTAAAACGCTGCGACCAGCGGCTGCTAGCGTCAACACCAAAATCACGCCGTAGGCCATGTAGCGCGGCAGTGCCTGAGCGTAAGGCTGCCTGTCAAAGTTGGGATGCAGCTGAAACAGGCGATCGCGGGTCATCCGCATTGCCAGCCAATAGTTGGCGCTCAGCAGCAGCCCGTATAGCAAAAATGTGGCTCCCCAAATGCCTGCCTGCCAGCTAATCCGTGTCCAGAAAACATCCGCAAATCCGGCAGCCTCAAACCACCAAGATTCCGTCAAAAAGTGAACCAGTGTCCGCGATAACAGCAGCAGTGCCAGGAACACCACCAGCAAGACAACCAGTATCCGAGTCCGCAGTTGAATAGTTTTGCTCACAGATCGCTTTTAATTTAACCCATCACCAAAAGTCTCTGCTTCTAGCTTAAACACTAGCTTAATCATCTGCTTCCCCTGCCTTCAGTCGGGCTTTGTCTTTCTCAAGCTGCAGCGCCCGATTTAGATAAGAAACGTAAAACTCCATGCGGTGATCGACAATCAGGTCAAAGCCAGGTTCAAAACTGCTGCGCAGCAGACCAATAGAAAAATCAATCAGCCGCTTTAGGGGATTGGGATAGAGAACCAGCCTGCCGCTGTTGGTAAAATAGCGCGTTTGCCCAGCGTGAACGTAAATGTTGAGAAGATTCCAGGGCAGAAACGGCGGCGGTACATGGGGCACGACGTCGTTGTTGTTGACAAAGCGAAAGATTCGTCCCTGCAGCTTTGTCTCTAGCTGTTTAACAAAGCGCCAGTCGCCTACGCGAGGCTGACCAAAGGTATACAGCCCCTGCACGTTGAAACCATAGTTGAGCAAAGCCGCCGCCGCTAAGGTTGCTAAGGCTCCCCCCAGGCTGTGCCCGGTAACATAAATAGGCAGCGTTTTGCCATTCTCTTTTTGCCAGCGCTGAATCTGACGAATTATAGCCATTTCAACACTTTCCCAGGCTAGCTCAAACCCGTTGTGAACATGCCCACAAAATTCTGGTTCGCCCTCATCCATCAGGGTTTTGAGCACGTAGCGTCGCAGCGACGTGCTGAAGTTGGTTTGCCAGTCCCGTAGCTGCTGACTGCCGCGAAACACCAGCAAAATCAAGGTATCGGTGCGCAATATATAAGCCTGAGTATCTCGATCGCGGCTGTTGAAATAGCGAAAGTCAGTTTTTACTGAAACCTGCCAGCGCTGGCTAATCTCGGTAATATATTGCATGTCTTCGTAGGCCAGGTAAGCCGCTTTGGCACAAATCAGGGCAATATCGCTGCTGTAGCCATCAGCAACGGCGATCGCCTCAGCCAGGTGTTTGAGGTCTTCGTCCTGGTAGGGAGAGGCTAAGATGCGGTAGCCGTAGCGCCGAAACAGGGCCTCAACGTCGTGATAGCCGCTGCAGTGGATAAAGGTATAGAGCTGGTCGTAAAATTTAGAGCCGCCAATGCGCTTATACTGGCGATCGGCAATCAGCTGTAGCCAACGGATAATCCAGGGGCGCAGCGTCTCGGTAGAAATCACGTCGCTTTTGATCAGCGATTCAAAATGAGAAAGCTGATCGAAAAAATGCTTGAACCAGCTCCGTAGCTCTAGCTGAATCTGGTTTTCCTGCACCCACTCGCTAGCCGCATCAATCAGCTGCATTTCCTTTTTGCGCACAATTAGCTGCTGAATCGAGGCCCGCTTGTCATGACCGACTAGGGCTTCGCAGAGACGCTGGTCGGTCGGTCGAAATGTAATGGGCTGAACCCGCTCCGGCAGCGTTACCTGAAACTCCTGGTATTCTTCAAAGCTAAGAATTTTGAGGACGTTGTTAATCTGTGGATCGCACTCAAAATCACGAATCATCTGGCGTAAAAAAGTAATCTGCTGCAGCTTGCGATCGCGGCGATTTTGGTAAATATTAATGACAAAAGTAGCCGCGCCCACAGCCAGTCCCACAGCCACTAACCACAGCGGCCCAGAGAGACCCGACACCCAGGCAATCGCGGCAAAAATATTCAAAGCTGTTTTAAACTCTAGAGAAACAGCCGTTTCCATAAACTGACTTACCTCGCTAAAAACATGGCTGGCAGGCAGAAACCAGAAAGAGAAAAATTGCATTTTTTGAAGTTGTTTTATCCCTTGATGGTAGCTGAGTGTGCCCGCCTCTTCTCAGGTTATGCAGCCTAACTATGAAGCCCAGCATTCCTACTGACTGGCCGACCACGCCGCAGGCCGCGATCGCTCTGCAGCAAAGTCTGCGATCACAGGTCGAAGTCCGCGATCGCCTCGGCCCGGTGAATCACGTTGCTGGCGTTGATGTCGGCTTTGAGGACAACGGCGATGTCACCCGCGCTGCTGTGGCGGTGCTGAGCTTTCCCGCTTTGCAGCTAGTAGAACACCAGATCGCCCGACAGCCAACGACTTTTCCCTACGTGCCAGGGCTGCTGTCGTTTCGGGAAGTGCCGACGATTTTAAGGGCGCTCAGCCAGCTCAAAACGCAGCCCGATCTGCTGCTGTGCGATGGGCAGGGCATTGCTCATCCCCGCCGTCTGGGGATTGCCTCACATCTAGGGCTGCTGGTGGATTTGCCCAGCATTGGCGTTGCCAAGTCGCGGCTGGTGGGCACCCACAGCGAGCTACTCCCCGACAAGGGCAGCTGGGTACCGCTACAGGATGGCGGCGAAACCATTGGAGCCGTGTTGCGCAGCCGCACTAATACAAACCCGCTCTATATCTCTAGCGGCCATCGGATTAGCCTACAGACAGCGATCGCCTATGTGCTGGGCTGTACGCCCAAATACCGTCTGCCAGAAACTACCCGCTGGGCCGATAAGCTAGCCTCTAACCGCAGCAGCGGCCCCAAGCTGCCAGAGCCAGACGCCTCCTCCGAGCCAGTGCAACAAATGAACCTGTTTGGTTGAACACTGAAGCAGCGGCTGTCAGAGAAGCCGATGAATAGGGAATACATCGGCGCGATCGCGGCCAGATAGCTACCCTACAATGGACTTAGCTTTTTGAGGAGACATCCTGTTTACGATGGTCACTGCCAAAGATCTAAAATCAGCGAAAGTTCCTCAGCCAGCAGATGATATCCAACTGCCGCCGAGTGACCTCTACAGCGACGAGCCAACCTTGGAAACAGACCTACATCTGCGGCAGATGCTGCTGCTGATCATAACCCTGGAGTGGCTGTGGCAAGATCGCAGCGACTTTTTTGCTTCTGGCAACCTAACGATTTACTTCAGCCCCAAGCAAATTAAGTCTCAGGACTTCAGGGGGCCTGATTTTTTTGTGGTGCTGGGGACAGAGCGGCGCACCCGCAAGAGCTGGGTGGTTTGGCAAGAAGACGGCAAGTACCCCAACGTAATTGTGGAGGTTTTGTCTGAGAGCACAGCCAAATCAGACCGGGAAACTAAAAAGCAGATTTATCAGGACACGTTTCGGACGCCTGAGTATTTTTGGATTGACCCGGAAACTCTGGAATTTGCCGGGTTTGTGCTGATGGCAGGTGAGTATGAAGCGATCGCCCCCAACGAAGCAGGTCGTCTCTGGAGCCGTCAGCTAGAACTATTTTTAGGACTTTACGAGACCAAGCTGCGATTTTTTACGCCTGAGGGAACTTTGGTGCCGACTCCTGCAGAAGCCGCTAAAGCCTCGCAGCAGCAGGCCCAGCAAGCGCAGCAGCAGATTGAGCGTTTAGCGGAGCGCCTAAGAGAGCTTGGTGTTGATCCAGATACGGTATGAGCGGACATGCCAGATAGACCTACCTGCGATCGCCTGCCCGCCTTGGCCTGTTTGTTTTAGGGACATTCGCAATTCTCATTGCCAGACAGGTAGCAGAATGTCGCCACTGCAGGTTTATTCCATGCGCCCCTGTTTTCTGCTACCTGCTCTAGCAGTGCTTTTGCTGCCACTTTTCGTTTCACCCAATCTTTGCTGGCGGTGACTATCCTACGGTTGAGAGTGAAATTAAATTAATAGTTGACGGCGATCGCTAATGTGCGTATCCTTGTCCATTAAGCCGTCTTAACGGCCTACCAACAGCAGAACTCGGGAACCTTCGGCAGTGCCTGCTGGTGTATCAGCACCAACAGACACCTTACCCGCAACCTGAAGCGACCAGATTGACGGGCTAGTGGTCAGTTTACCCTAGCCACCAATTTGTGACTCACTGAGCGGTGTGCTGGGGTTTTCCGTGTTCTGTTTTCTTCCACCCAACCCTGAAAGGGAAACTAAGAGGAAACA
>JAAUQI010000082.1 GCA_012032345.1 Leptolyngbyaceae cyanobacterium RM1_1_2
AGGTCGTCCCTGTCAGCCACCCCCCAACCGCCAAGTAGGCGCAGGGGAACAGCAGCAGACCCGACCAGCCGATGAAAACAAATCTATCGCGCTTTAGCCAGTCGTCGAGGACGTCGAACCATCCCCGCCCAGCTTGCGCGCGTCCCATTGCTATGGTCATAGCGCAGTGCTCCGAAAAACAATAATGATATTAGGATAAAGGCTCTAACCAGGGTTGGGCGGTCGGCCAGCATACATCAAAAGTAAACAGCCAGCGAACAGACGCAACTAAAACTGATTAGTGTTTACTATTCTTTACCTTGTTTCTCATTATAGGGGGTGTTTTCTGAAAGACATACAAAATTAGGAAAATTGATCCCCGGCCAATATAGTGGCCTCAGAGGGATCGAGCAGCTTATAAGATAAAGAAAGAAGAGATCTCGTGCTTAAGGAGATCTTTAGAATTGGGTCAATATTTACTGAGTTTAGGTTTTAAATGTATACAGTTGAAGTGACATTACAGAGTAATCCGCTGCCCCTGACTGTGCAGAAGAAAGAAGTGGAGGTAGCGCAAAAGCTCTATCAGGCTGTTTTATCTGCGATGAAAACAGGCGAGCCTAACATTCTAGAAATGGCTTGTGATCAACAGGTCGATAAGCAGGTGGCTGTGCTGTCGCGCCAGGTGATGGCAGTGCAGATTTACGAAAAGTCTGGGACGGCGACAGGCAAGCAGCCTGGGTTCTTTGCGCTCCTCGGAGATGAGGTCAAAGGCTAGCGATCGCGTTTATTCAGTTCAGCCTGCTGTTGCCCGTTGGAGAGTCGGTGACTATGAGTGCTGCGATCGCGGTTGATGATTTATTGTTTAGCTGGCCTTCTGGGAGCCAGGTGCTGAGCCGCTGCTCTCTAGAAATTGCTCAGGGCGAATTTTGTATGCTCTTAGGCGCTAACGGCAGTGGTAAATCAACCCTGCTGAGGATTCTAGCCGGACTGTTGCAGTCACAGTCCGGTCGGGTTTCTATTGACGGCAGCGTCGGCTTTGTGTTTCAAAATCCCGACCATCAGCTAGTGATGCCGACGGTAGGCGCTGACGTCGCCTTTGGCCTGGTAGCAGAAAAACTGCCGTTTTTGCAGGCAAGAGAGCGGGTTTCTGAATCCTTAGCAGCCGTTAATTTAGCCCATTTACAGAGACGACCGATCTACGCCCTCAGCGGGGGGCAAAAGCAAAGGGTGGCGATCGCTGGGGCGATCGCCCGTCGGTGCAATATCTTGTTGTTTGATGAGCCGACGGCGCTGCTAGATCTTGAGAGCCAGCTAGACTTGGTCAAGCAGGTGCAGCAGCTAGTTCAAAATCGCGGCCTAACCGCTCTGTGGGTAACCCATCGGCTGATTGAGCTAGATTACTGCGATCGCGCCTTTTTGCTAGACCAGGGACGAGTGATCGACCAGGGAGATCCGCAGCGCTTAAAGCAGCAGATTTCATCTCTGGCTTATCAATAGTCCAAGTCTGGGGCCTGGTAATCAGGCAGGGGGCACAGGGCCAGAAGGTTATAGATATTCCTGAGGGCTTGCAGTGATCAGTGTAGGGTGAAGAGGGTAGGATACAAGTAAATTCCGCAACTTTTCCTCGTTTTCAGCTCTGCACTTTAGCTTTTTGGCTCACAGAGTACTCGGTTTGCCGCTCACCCCTAACGCTCATGGCCCGCTCCCCAGCTCGCGCAATTCTACTAATAGATGGCTATAACATTGTCGGCGCTTGGCCTGAACTTCAGTGTGTCCGAGACAGCAGTGGTTTGGAGCCAGCGCGATCGCAGCTCATTGAGCTACTAACAAATTACAGCGCCTTCAAGGGGTTTGACTCGCGGCTAGTTTTTGACGCTTATGCTCAGCAGACGCCCTGTGTCAGAGAACGAATTACTCAAAATCTCTCGGTTTACTACACGGAGTTCAACCAAACTGCAGATACTTACATTGAGAAAGCCTGTGCCAAGTTTCGTAGCGATATTCGCAAATTTGACCACCGCCTGATAGTAGCCACCTCCGATCGCGCTCAACGCCTGACTGTGGTGGGATACGGCGCAGAGTGTATGTCTGCAGACCAGCTTGCCCTAGAAGTTAGGGCCGCTCAGCAGCGTGTCAGGCAAAAGCTACGTCCGCAGAAGCGATCGTCCAAACATTTTTTAGTCAGTTCTCTAAATCCTCAGGCTCAAGAAAGATTGGCGAAGCTGCGTCTAGGACTAGATCAATAAAGATAATGTTAGAAAAAGCTCTGAAGGGCTTGTCAAAGTGCTTTACTTCTCGATAGTATTAGATGCGCATTCCTCAGTAGCTCAGTGGTAGAGCGGTCGGCTGTTAACCGATTGGTCGCAGGTTCGAATCCTGCCTGGGGAGTTTACTTAAAAGCTACACAGCCAGGGTCAGTCAGTCCATCAGGCTTTCTTACCATTTTTCACGGCTTTCTACCTGAAAGATTTCTAGGCGCTTGCCTCTTCAGCTACCGGGGCTTTGAGGCTTCAGACTAATAGGGCGCTCCCACACAAGCCGCTATTTGCTTCTCGACATTCTTTCTGAGCAGAATAGACTCTAGCCCAAAGCTGCAATTAAAGGTTTAGTCAAGACGTTGTTTGCTAAATAGACTCTTTTTGCCGTAATCTCTCAGATATAAATGCTCCTGCCTGAATTGTGAGTGAGCTTTCCGGCAGAGAGCGGCACTCATAAAGCTCTTTCGTAACTGATCTCAGATTGCTACAGAAGAAACAGATTGCGAGTTTTCAGTGATAGCAGAGGCTGGCACTATAATGGATTTTGAAGATTCTTTAACTAAATTCTTAATAGCCTTTACATCTCAAAAATCCGGTTCTTTGCATATTACATACCTTTTTTAAAGAAAATGCCTCGCGTACTTATTGTCGATGACGATCCTGCAATCTCAGAGCTAGTTGCCGTCAACTTAGAAATGGCAGGTTACGACGTCAGTCAGGCTGCTGACGGTATTAAAGGTCAAGCCCTAGCTGTGCAGCTAATTCCCGATCTGATCATGTTAGATTTGATGCTGCCTCGGGTTGATGGTTTGACCGTGTGCCAGCGCCTGCGCCGAGACAATAGAACCGCCGATATTCCAGTTCTGATGCTGACGGCGTTAGGACAAACTCAGGACAAAGTTGACGGCTTCAACGCGGGTGCAGACGACTATCTAACCAAACCCTTTGAGCTAGAGGAGATGTTAGCCAGGGTTAGAGCACTGCTGAGACGCACCGATCGCATTCCTCAGGCTGCTAAGCATAGTGAAATCCTTAACTATGGGCCGCTGACGCTAATTCCTGAAAGGTTTGAGGCAGTTTGGTTTGCTCAAACCGTCAAGCTTACTCATTTAGAGTTTGAACTACTTCACTGCCTGCTACAGCGTCATGGGCAAACCGTATCTCCGCCAGAAATTCTCAAAGAAGTTTGGGGCTACGATCCCAGCGATGATATCGAGACTATTCGAGTTCATATCCGGCACTTACGCACCAAGATAGAGCCAGATCCGCGCCATCCTAAATACATCAAAACAGTTTATGGGGCGGGCTACTGCCTAGAGCTTCCCAGCATCGAGCAGGAAGAAACTGCTGTGCACTGATAGCTTTTAATGCCTGCAGAACGGCATCTGCAAGCGGTGGGCGGTGCCCACTACGGCACCGCTGTAGGAATCTATCAGAAGAAGTTTGATACTTTTCAATCTGCACCGCTATTCAAGCAGACATAACCGGAAGACAAAACCTGCAGCGTTGTATTGAGTGGACAATCTTGCTGGGTTATGCCCATTGGGTTGGTAGAGGCTGATGGAGTCGAAGCGCTAGATCCACCGGCAGCCTGTTGCGATTGGCTAGCCGCGTATCCCGTAAACAACGGCACCATCTTGCCATATTTTATTGGGTACAGACCTGCCAAGCTGAGATCTTTGCTGACCCCGCTGCGAATCTCGCGCACATAGGGCTTGTAGCTGCTGTTGTAGCCAGCAAATACCAGAGATTGACTGGACTCCTGATTGAGAAATCCGACGGTACCGTCAGGAATGCCGCGATTACCGTAAAGGAAGCCGCCTAATAGTTCAGTGCGTCCTCCGTTCTTAGTCGTAATCACAGGGACATCTCGCTCCGTTTTGAGTCCTAAAATCCAAACATTAGCGCCATCGTTCTCAATATTAATTAGACCGCTCTCGCTGCTAGCTTCAGAGTTTAATTGTCTAGCCCACACCTGCTGATTTTTGAAATACCAGCGCCAGCCAGCTACATTCTCAATGAATAGCTTATTGCCGCTGACGAGATTCCGATATCCTCCCATACCCAGGTTTTTGAGTACCAAAGTTCGACTCGAAGCATGTTCAAAACCAAAAGAGGAATCCAGTTCTGATTCAAAGCCTTCAATCGTCACAACCGGAGAAGTTCCGGCAACGATTCTAAACACAGGCGCATCTATATTATCAAAGCCGTTAGACGTGGTAATTTTGGCTCCACCAATGCCCAAAATTCTCCGAACGTTCCCTCGGACTTCAATGGTGCCGCTAACCTCATAGTTATCATTCGGAAAATAAACGGTGGTTTTACCTGAATCGATCGCGGCCTGAATAGCTGCTGTATCATCTTCTGCAGCCGTACCATCGACTTTTGCCCAGTCTTCAGGAGGATCCCAGGTAGCATTGGGGGTTTCTTCAATAGGCAATCCCAGAGATACCTGTGGACTTGAGAAAAGACTCCGCACGCTGTGAGAAACAAACTCATTTACCGGAGTGACGCGATGGGTCAGTACACCGCCAACTTTATTTGCAATGGCGTACTGATAACCGCTTGTGGTCAGATTTCGTACATACAAGCCACCATCTCGGGTATTGTCGATAGCGGGTTTATTGGTAGCACCGCCGTTGAGAGTCGCGCCGACAATAGTCAACAAACCATAGGCAGGATAGCCCTCGCTGTCGTTCTTGACTGCCGTCACAGAATTGGTGCTAACCAAATTGTGAATACTCAGTACCTGGCGTTTGTTATAGAGACCGTATACTTTTTGATTGCTCAAGTTCAGGCCGTCTACGGTCGCGCTGTAGAGGGCACCAGAATAGCTCAGCCCGATATCAAATCCATCGATAGAGACAGTCTTAACAAGTAATGGCCCACCCATCAGCAGTAACCCGGTATTTCCGACTTTGTTTGCATCCGAAGAGCGAATAGTCACGGCCTCAACGGAACCGTAGTTATTAGCCTGAAAGCGTAAGCCAACTGCTTTGGTATTTCCTCGTCCTGTGTCGATAGTTAAGTTGCGAATTGCGTTTCGGAAAGCCGTTGCCCCAGATCCGATAGCGCAGTCCAAGACAGCTTTAGGAGATGCCTTACTACCGCTAAAGCCTGCTGCGCTATTTTTCAGTTTAAGAATCGTGCCGCCCTGACTTTGGCCTTGCAGAAAATAACGCTTGCTATTGCTCCCACTTGTTTCTGTACAGCGAATAGAGTTGCTGATTAGGTAGGTACCGTTGGGGAAATAAATCTGTTTGGTTCGATTTGCAGAAATAGCAGCCTGAATAGCAGCCGTGTCGTCAGTCCTGCCGTCTCCCTTGGCAAAGTAAGGAGCTTGCTTAACATTGACAACCTCAGCCCCACTTGGAAAAACAATGTTATCTGGTTGAATAGCCAGGGCGAAGTTAGCCGCTATTAAGACAAATACTACCCCCAAAAAGAAACATAAAAACTGTCTTTGAGTCCGCCATTGTGAGACATAGTTCAATTGTTTGGTACTCAGACTTATGCCCAGGTTTAGATTTTTAAACTTCATATAGCTTTTGGAAAATTGCTCATAGTTTTAGCCATACCTTTGCCAAACACCACAATTTGAAACTAAGCAGTCTCATCAGCATCATTGCCGACAAGAAGCGTGGTTAGTTTTGAAAAGTATCTATGCTTAAGGCTGAGTCAGCTAGCCTATCTAGCAGCCGAAAATAAGGAGGTCGCTAAATCAGCACAATAATATCTAGGCCAGCGACTGCTAGCTAGATGCACCTTAAATAGGCAAGCGTAAAAAGTAAAAGGCTATATGCTTGTGCAGATGATTTCTGACTATGCAGTTAGCCGCGCGATTGAAGCTTTAATCATCCACAATCCTAGAATGCTTTGAACAGTTTTATGGCAGAATGGTTCCTCTTTGCCTGAAACTTTAAAGACTGGCCAAGTATTCTTTAAGGCTTATCATCAGTCTATTTCCGGATTTTGATCACAAAAAAATCCCTGCGTGGAATACGTCAGGGATTTTCTTAGGTTAGCCACCACCGTCGCTAACCTGATGAGGTCTGCCAAAATCTGCTTACAGAAGATTCTAGATATTTATGGGTACCTTTTTGGGGGTAGCAAGTACTACAGCCAGGGTTGGCGGCACTACCAGCTACGGGTAGGTGATAAGGCATTACCTCGAATCAGGCTACCGACAGTTTTGGCTGTAATTTTGAGCTGCACCAGAGGATTTGCCGGGACAACGGTTTTGTAGAGGTAGCTGTCGAACGTTAGCTTTTGCACGTCTATGTCGGCGCACATTTCTACAAAGGCTTCGCGGGTGGCGTCAGAACGATAAAACACCGTCTGTAGGATGTCTAAAACCTTGTAGGTGATGCCGTACTGCTTATCCCAGCGCTTTAGATAGACCTTGAGGTCAGTCTCGGTAGGAATACGCTGGCCGCTGTTGGAAAACTCAACGATAGCCTCCGCGCACATACGAGCAGATTTAGCAGCAAAGTAGATGCCTTCACCTGAAGACTTGGTGACGGTACCCGCTGCATCACCTACTAGGGCGACCCGACCGACTACCCGGCGGGGACGGGGATGCTCAGGAATCGGATGCGCTTCAACCTTGATAATTTTGCCGCCCTCAAGCCGCTTAGCAGCCCGTGCCCGGATGCCTGCCTGCAGCTGCTTGATTTTGGCCTGATTCACCCGCATGGTGCCGGTGCCGACCGCTACGTGGTCATACTTGGGGAAAACCCAGGCATAGAAGTCAGGAGAGACGTCGTTGCCCACGTACATCTCTGCTAGATCTTCGTAGTAGGCCATTTTGTCGTCGGGCAGGCGGATGCGCTCTTGAAAAGCGATCGCGTAATTATAGTCTCCAGCATCAATAGCTCTAGCTACGCGGGAGTTAGCGCCATCGGCCCCAACCACTAGGTCAACCTGTAGAGTTTTGGCTTCGCCCTGCAGGCTACCGTTTGAGTGGTCGGCATAGTGCAGCGTGTAGGGAGCCTTGTCACTGCTAGGAATGTCTAGCTTGTGAACCGTGCCGTTGATCAGCTTGGCTCCTACTTTAGCGGCGCGATCGCGCAGAAAGCCATCTAAGACTTCCCGGCGGCACATGCCAATATATTCTTCATCCTGCAGCGTACTGCCGATGTTGACCTCAATGTTAGAAGGGGAGATCATTTTCATCTTCCGCACGCGCCGATCGATAATCTCAGGCGGCAGATCAAACTCATCGACCATGCAGAGGGGAATTGCCCCGCCACAGGGTTTGGCGTTGTCTAACTTACGCTCAAATAGATAAGTTTCAATCCCTGCTTTTGCTAAAGTCTCAGCCGCCGAGGAGCCTGCCGGACCTGAACCTACAACCGCAACCCGAAGTGACAAGGCAGTCTCTCCACATCGTTACAAAGCTACGAGGTGAATACTATCACGCTCCTCCGGCCCGGTTTTCATCTAAACCCCCAGATATAACCAATCTGAAATAGACCTTAATAAACTGCAAAAAAGCGATCGCTGAATCAGCAGATTTTGTACAGGATTGCTATTGACTTTGAGGCAATCGCTGACTATCCCTCTGCTTTGGAGCTATTTCATTTGAATAGTACGTATGCATTAGAATAAATCAGCGCTAATTTAGCGCGGTCTGATTGTTTAGTTCAATACCTGATCTATGCCCCTCAAACCCGCCGAGATTTTGCAGCAGCTCAACGACAAGCGTGAGCAGTTTACCGATTTTGATCAAAAGACACTGAAGCTGCTGCAAAAGTACCAAACGGCTCTAGCTGAGCTGAGCCAGTGCGAACCAGCCGAGCTGCAAAGAAAGCTAGATCGCCTGCCGGGAAACTGCGGGGCTAGCCCTTTGGAACTGCTATCTAAAAGCGATCGCGGCGTGATTCGAGAGCATTTACAGTGGCGCAGCCGAGAAGAGAGCCTAGCCTGGGCTAAGCAACAAATTGCGGCGGTGGCAACCTTTGCGGTGGATGGCTCTCAGATTTACCCCAGCAAAGATATTTCGCTGCTGGTGGCGCTGGTGCAAATCGGCTGGTACGAGAACCTGCATGTAGAAGCCGGGAGCTACTCCAAAGATATTCAGACCGAAATTATGACCCCGGCTGACCTGACCGGGGGCGATCGCCGGGAGCTAATCGATCGCAAGGTAAATATGAAGCGCTTTGCTATGGAGACCGAACGCCTGAGCCGCTATATGGAGGAGCGCCAGGGACATCAGCGCTGCCTGGTCTTTTTTGATGGTGCTCTAGCGGCTAGCTTTGCCGAACTGCTGGATGATGAGAGCCGCCGATTTTATGCCGATCAGCTTACCCGTTTGCTGCGTACCAGCCAGCGCTGCCAGGTACCGATAGTGGGCTATGTAGATACCTCCTATGCGCGGGATCTAACGGCCATGCTGCGGCATCTGGCTAATCTGCCTGAGGCTAGCTCGCTGCGTGACGCCCAGATTATGAATCGCTTTATGCAAAATCACTGGGGCGATCGCACGTCGCTCTATCTCTGTCGGGCTGATATTTTGAAATACTACTGTGAGCAGCACGATCAGGTGACATTTACCTATCTCAAGTCAACGACAGAGGGCTTTCCGGCACGGCTGGAGCTACCCCGCTGGATCTACGAGTCAGGTCGCCTGCAAGAGGTGCTGAACTGGGTACGAGCAGAGGTTATTATCGGCGGCGGCTACCCCTACGCCATCGAAACGGCAGACCAAACTGCTGTTCTGCAAGCCCGCGATCGCCAGATTTTTTATCGCATTTTACAAAATTGGACTGAAGAGGCTGGCCTGAACTTAAGGCTTTCTCGCAAAATGGTCAGTAAAGCCAGACGACGATAGCCTGATTGCAACCGCTGAATCACTCAGTTGTATCGTAGTTTTATCTGGCAGATCAGACTGTGTCTAGGGCCGCAGATTTTGCCTCAAGCAGAAAATATAGCTCTAAGCTAAAGCCCTCCATCCGGGTTATGAGCCAGCCTTTTGGGAAAACTTAACTCACGGATCTATGTATTACGGATTGGCAATTTTATAGCTTGATCTGTAAAACGAGGGTCGGATGATCGGGGTGAGAGAAATACGCAATGCTTTTACAGCCTGCCTTTTGGAAACGACCTTTGGGTTTTCTACAGGTGCTTCAGCGCCACCAGCAGCGGTGGCTACCGGGCTTAATCACAGCGACTTGCACCTTGGGACTTTGGCAGGCTGGGCTATGGCGATCGCTAGAGCAGCAAAGCTATAACCTGCTGTTTCAGCTCCGGGAGCAGATGGGCGCAAATATTGCTCTTGACTGGGACGATCGCATCGCAGTAATTGCTATCGATGAAGCTAGTTTGAAGCAGTATGGTCGGTTTCCCTGGTCGCGGCAGCGCTACGCTGAGCTGCTAGATACGCTAGCGATCGCCCAGCCTGCTGCTGTCGCATTTGATATTTTGATGGTAGAGGCTACGTCAGATGACGCGGCTTTTGCAGAAGCCGTTTTTTTTAGCAGCAATGTCGTATTGGCCATTGGCAACGATGGTCAGGGCAATGCCCTTGAGATTGCTCCTCTAATTGCTAAAAACGCCAGCGGTGCCTATTTAAGCGGCCATGTCCAAAGCCTGCCAGATACAGATGGGGTTAGCCGCCAAGTGCAGCTATACGAAGGGCAGCTACCCGCTTTGGGCATAGCGGCTCTGCAAGTCTACAGCGAAACCCTTGCCAACACGCTCAATGCCACTGAGATAGTAGACAAACCCCCGCCATCAATCACCACTCAGCCCTGGGCCTGGCTCAACTGGCCTGGCCCTGTCAGTCCCAATCGCTCAGCATCTGACGATTTAGCAGTCTACTCGTTTCAGGCGGTGCAGTCAGGGCAGGTGCCCCCAGCCGTTTTTCAAAACAAGCTGGTTTTGGTCGGCGTGACGGCAGCGGGGCTAGATCCGGTGCGATCGCCCTATCACCTCAATCCGCCGATTGCAGGTGTCTTTTTTCATGCTGCGGTGATCGACAATTTACTCAACGACCGCTTTTTGCGTCGGCCATCGCTGGCCTGGGTTGGGCTGCTCATTCTAGGGATGGGGCTGCTGGCAAATAGTGGGCTACAGCCTCGTGGCCCCTACAGCAGGCTGTGGATGACCCTGGGACTCTCTATGCTCTGGCTGGCGATCGCCCTGGCTGCTTTTATTGGCGGCTGGTGGTTGCCCCTGGCG
The DNA here is from genome assembly GCA_012032345.1 of Leptolyngbyaceae cyanobacterium RM1_1_2. Lineage (GTDB taxonomy): Bacteria > Cyanobacteriota > Cyanobacteriia > Phormidesmidales > Phormidesmidaceae > Sphaerothrix. The sequence continues at coordinate 10,419 of JAAUQI010000082.1, forward strand.
GCTCCTGTGGGCTGTCTTTGGGTCACAGCAGCAGGACTACAGATCCAAGAGCAAAAACAGCGGCAGCAGCTGATGGCGCTGTTTGCCATGAATGTGTCGCCTCAAATGGCTCATCTGATCTGGCAGCAGAAAGCTGCCATTTTGAAGGGTAAGGAAATCGCTGCTCAAGAGTTGGTAGCCACAGTGCTGTTTGTAGATATTCGAGGCTTTACACAAATTGCCGAGCAAATGCCCTCAAAGGCATTGCTAATCTGGCTCAATCGCTACTTTGAAGTCATGACCGACTGCATTATTGCTCACGGTGGCATGGTTGATAAATACATTGGTGATGCCATCATGGCTGTGTTCGGCGCTCCATTTGCCAGGACTCACTCAGCCCAGATTGGTCAAGATGCGATCGCTGCTGTCGCTGCTAGCTTAGACATGCACCAGCGCCTAGAGCAGCTTAATCAGGAATTCGCGGCGAGTGGACAGCCTACAGTCCGTTTTGGCATTGGTATTCACACTGGGGCGCTGATTGCAGGAACGGTCGGCAGTCGGCAGCGGCTTAACTATTCGCTATTTGGCGATACCGTCAACGTGGCATCTCGTCTCGAAAGCTTGACAAAAGAAATCTCTAAGGCCATTCCTTACCGAGTTTTAATCACCACAGTGACGCAAGGGTATATCAAGCAGCATTTTTCCACCGCTCCCTTTCGCTCTGTAGTGCTGCGCGGACGCCGTACCGAAACCCTGGTTTATACGGTGAAACCGCTCGATAAAAAAGGCTGAGGGCAAAACCTTCAAGGCAGAACCTGCCGCATGTAGTCGCCCCAAAGCTGAGCAGCCTGGGCACTGCTGCCACCAGTGGGAGCATTGTCATCATTGCCCAGCCAAATTCCGGTGGTGAGCTGATAGCGAGGCACTGTACCAATAAACCACAGGTCGCGGTTATCGTTGGTGGTGCCCGTTTTACCCGCTTCCCCCAGCCCTAAAAAAGCATTGCGCCCGGTGCCGCCCTGAATCACACCCTGCATCAGCCCCAGTAGAGTATTGGCAACCGGGGGAGACAGAGCCTGATAGCTAGCGTCGCCAGCCTGACCAAACTCATAGATGATACGGCAGGTTTGCGGGTTTTGTAGATCAGTACAGTCGCTGCTGTCCAAAACTCGAACAATTCCGTGCGGTCGGTTCCAGACGCCATTGTTAGCGATCGCGGCAAAAGATCCCGTCATTTCTAGGGGGGTAACCTCGCTTTCCCCCAGAATCAGGCCAGGTACCGGGTTGAGGTCTGATTCTACCCCCAGCCGCTGCGCCGTTTGCACGACGTTGTTCAGCCCAACTGCCTCAGCAATTCTCAGCGCTATCACATTCTCAGATCGGGCCAGTCCTGCATACATGTCCAGCGCTCCCCCGCCAGAACGGCAGCCCTCAAAAGTCTGGCCTTGCCAGGTCAGATCATCGCAGCTAAAGGTAGCGCTAGGAGACATTCCCTGCTCTAGGGCTGTGGCGTAGGCCATCACCTTGAAGGTTGAGCCGGGCTGTCGCAGGGCCTGACTAGCCCGGTTAAATTGACTCTCCTGATAGTTGGCCCCACCCACTAGCGCCTGAATTGAGCTGTTCTCAGTATTGAGCGTAACCAGAGCACCCTGAGAAAATCCAGAGGCGCTGCCAGCACTGTCGATGTAGCTCCTAAGAGAAGCTTCTGCAACCTGTTGAATGTTTAAGTCAAGGCTGGTTTCAACGATAAAGTTGCCTTCTCGGGCAAGCTGCACCCCCAAGACCTGATCTAATTCGTCGAAGATGTAGCTGTAAAAGTAAGGGGCGCGAGTATTGGCTAGCTGATCTCTAGCCTTGGGGCTGATTTCAATCCGCGATCGCCTAGCTCGTCGGGCTTCCTCCTGACTCACCATCCCCAGCGCTGCCATGCGGTCGAGTACGCGGTTGCGGTACTCAACGGCTGCCTGGTAGTTTTGCACCGGGTTGAAGGCGTTGGGCGCAGGCAAAATACCGGCTAGCGTCGCCGCCTCTGAGAGATCAAGCGACTGGGCAGGTTTGTCAAAGTAAAACTGGGCCGCATCTTCAAACCCGTAAAGGTTGCCGCCTAGGTAGACCCGATTGAGGTAGGTCAGCAGCAAAAAGTTTTTGCTATGAAAAGCTTCGAGCTTGAGGGCGACGATCGCCTCTCGCACTTTTCGCCCAGCGGAGTCATCAGTGCCGACATATTCGCGGTAAACACTGCGGGCCAGCTGCTGTGTCACCGTGCTGCCCCCTTCTCGAATTTCGCCGCCGCGAACATTAGTAATCAGTGCCCGTAGGATGCCTAACGGGTCGATACCCAGGTGCCAGTAGTAGCGGGCATCTTCTGAGGCAGTCACGGCTTTGGGCAGATAGCTAGAAAACTCCGAAAGCCGCTTTTTCTCAATGTGAGCCTGGTTAGACTGAGGCCGCAGCGGTACCTGTGCCCCGTCTTCTTGGCCATAGATAATCACCGGGCCTTGCACAGATTCTGGCAGCGGAGTGACGCGAAATTTGGGCCATTCTACGCCCACAATCCACAGCGCTATCACAGCAGTGATGCCAGTGACGCCGTACAGCCCGTAGCGCGATGTTTGCACGTACCACGGCGGCGGATCAACGTATCGAATCGTGACGGCATTAGCCAGTTCGGCTGGGCCTAGGGTGTAGCGATCGCCGTGATGCAGCACCACCTTGGAGAGCCGCTTTTTGCCGTTGTAGATGCCGTTGGTCGAGTCTCGATCTTTGAGAACAAAGGGATTGCCTGGCTGGGTGCGATCGCGCGCTAAAGACGCATGGGTCTGACTGACCACGGGGTTGCGAATCACGATATCGCTAGACTTGGAGCTGCGGCCAATCACGTAGCGCTCCCCCAGCAGCGGAAAACCTCTGTCTTGCCGCCAGCTTCCTCTACGTGCAGTTCTGCGACCTTAGCCCCTGACCTGAGGGAAAATTTGGAGAATTCTACCTTGGCCCGAACTGTCTGAAAGGCTCGGGTGACCGTATTTAATAAAGTTCTCTGAGGGTTGGGCGGCTTCGATGAGGACATGGAGAAGCAAAATCTCTAAAAGTCTAGAACACGATTGGCACAGGCAAAAGCAGTTCCTAGTTGACCTACATTCTACTGAGAACTCAGGCAAATATGCGTTCAGGTGGATCTAAAGTCAGCGCCTAGTCTGCTCTGAGGAAACTTCGTCAGCTGGCTGTCTGCGATCGGGTCGAAAAGCCGCTATGAGCAAACAGCCAATGCCCACATTGATAAATACGTCTGCCAGGTTAAAAATCGGAAACCGAATCAGTCGAAAGTCCAAAAAGTCAACTACCTCACCCGCCAGTAAGCGATCAATGCCGTTGCCCAGCGCCCCGCTCAGGATAAAGCCATAGCCCAGTTCTTCCCAGCGATTGCTAAAAGACACCCAAAGCCCCAGCGCTATTAAACCCAGGCTGACGGCCAGAGACAGCCAGCGTAGCCAGTCGCCATTTTCGCTAAACAGGCTAAAGGCCGCACCCTTATTGGTGACGTAGGTGAAATGAAAAACCCCTTGCCACAGGGGAACTGTTTGGGGAGGCACTGTCAGCTCAAAGTTGTTCACTACCCACAATTTTGAGAGCTGATCTAAAATCAGCCCCGCGATCGCCGCGATCCAGAAGAAACGATTTTTAACTTCCATACTGTCTTAATAAAATAGGCTTATTAGTAAAACAGGCTTAATAAAACATGAGCTGCCGCACGACAAAAGCAATCACCGAGACGGCACAGGCGACGGCAAGCTGACCCGGAATTCGATAAATCGAATAAACCAAAACCGCTTCTGCCAAGCCTAGCGGTATCGTTGCTGTCCAGCCTAGAGCATAAGCAAATAAAAGGTAAATCAAACCGCAGCCGTGAATGACTAGCAGACCACAAACGCAGCCGAATGCCAGCATCTCCAGTCTAAGCTTTGTGCGAAAAGCTAGAAAGCCACAAATCCACGCCGCCGGAATAAAGCCAATCAAAAAGCCAAAAGTGGGTTCTCGTACATAGCCAATACCGCCCCCCTGAGTGAAAACCTGAAGCTCAAAACTGTGAAATAGCACCAAACCCAGCGCTAGGTAGGCAATCTGTGCCAGGGTTGCGGCATTCTTTCCGCCCAGGCAGCCCGTTAGCAAAACAGCGCCGACTTGAAAGCTAACGCCTAGCGAAAGCGCCTGAATTCCAACTTCGCCCCAGTTCCAGGGAGGACTCGTAATGAAAACTTCTAGCCAAGTCCCCGCAATGGTTAGGATTAGACCGATCAAGGCCCAAAGCAGCTCAGTGGGTGCAAACACCTGATTGATCCTCTGGGGTAGATGGGATATTTTACCTCGCCTTGACAGCAGCCGTCACGTCTAAATCAAAAGCCTGCGCTACCAGAGAGCTGTTGTCTGGCAGCACAGGCGTATCGTTTCAGAGAGCTGTAGTCCAGTACGGCTCTACTCTCAGAAGCTTTTAGACAAATTTGAAGCTATCGCTTGCCAAAGTTAGGTTAGCGTTGCCTTTGATAACAGCAATTAGATCGTCTTCACCGTTCGTGTTGAGGTAAATGGCTGTGCCTTTAGGCTGACCTGCCGGAGCGGCTCCTAAAGAATATTGATCGGCACTCCCGTGGAGCTGCAGGATATCGCCCTGGCTGGCACGAAAGTCCTGAATAAGGGCATAGTTGGTATTTCCCTTTTTAGCGTAAAAGCTTTGGGATGCATCCCCTAGCCAGAAAGTATCGGCCCCGCCGTTGCCTAGAAGGACGTCTCGCTCAGCTCCCCCTCTTTGAGATGCCTCAGCATAAGTCCCAATTAGCTGATCGTTACCGGAGCCTCCCACCAGAAAATCGTTGCCGAAGCCGCCTTTGAGCACGTCATCGCCGCTGTCACCAAAGAGCTTGTCGTCACCTTCGCCTCCGTCAACTTGATCATTGCCGCTGCCGCTTTTGAACAAGTCGTTGCCGCTGTCGCCAAAGAGCTTATCGTTACCGCTGCCGCCCTCTATGCGATCGCTTCCGGTTCCTCCAATCAGGATATCGTTGCCGCTGTCGCCAAAGAGCTTGTCGCTGCCGCTGCCGCCCTCTATCTGGTCATTACCGCTACCGCCGCTAAGCCAGTCGTTACCGCTATCCCCGGAGAGAAAATCATTACCGCCATTGCCAGAGAGTTTGTCGTTGCTGGCCAGTCCTAAAATTCGCTCGCCTTTATCGCCGCCCCTGATCACATTGCTACGGCGATCGCCTGAGAGGGTAACTATGCTGGAATTGGATACTTTGGAGCTATTGCCCGTGCTACTGCTCGGCGCTGTACTGACGGAGCTGCCGTTACCGGGGTTATTAGGGGTTGCAGAAGCTGCCAGAGGCAATGGCTGTGAAACGCTTGCCGCAGAAGCTACTTCCGTAGAAGCTACTTGAGCAACGACTGTAGACGCAGCTACCGCAGTAGCGACTGAAGAAGACTTTGCAGTTGAAAACTCAAAGGCTCCTGCATCAACTCCGCCGCCAGTAGAACGCTGCACTCCGTTCAAAGCGCTCTGAGCATAGCTACCAATCTGGACAGAACCTTTATCAATAGCGGCTGACGATTTGGCCAGTCGAAAATCCTTTTTAGCCACGTTTACAAAGCCTACCGAGGCAACGGCAGTATTTTGGCTACCCTGCACCTTTGTACTCGAATCTTTGTAATAAAGCTCTTTGAAGTCATCAGTGAACACGTTGTGATCTAAGGTGACGTTGCTGGCTTTTTCAATGTATCCGTTACGATATGAGCTATCTGCAAAAACGTTATTGCGAATTAGAACATCATTCACTTTGGCATAGCCTGAAGGCAGATTGCCTCCAACTGAAAAAGCTTGAACGTTACCCACAAAGGTGTTGTTGATAATCTCTACACCCGTAACGTTATGACCTACACCAATACCCACGCCGCCATTAATACCTTTTTTCCCGTTGTCGTATACTACGTTGTTATAAACTCGGATATCTGACACGTTACCGACTTTAGCGTACTCGTCTGCAATGTTGATACCATTGGCTATATTGTTGTGAACGGTATTGTTATAGATATCAATGTTGAAGACATTAGCTCTGTTGCCGTCTACGTAAATAGCAGGGCCACCGCGATACCCTTGAGAAGTTCCAGAAACCTGCGCAGTTCCCGTAACGGTATTGTTGTGAACTGAACCGTTGCGAGAACCCGTCTTGATGTCAATACCTTCTTTCTTTGTATTTTTAACGACATTATCGGCAACTTCAAAACCGTCAACGCCCCAGAGAGTTAGCGCTTCCTGAGGCGATCCCTGATCCTGGCTCGTTCTCCACTTCCAATTAGCTCGCTCAACAGTGTTGTTGAGTATTTTAATATTCGAGCTGGTAACCTCTTTTTCGCCGCCGCCAAAATATCGGTCAGGCATGACAATAATGCCTGACGCCCCTGTTTCATAAGTATGGTTATTTTGGACAATGATATTATCGGCATCGCGTAGGGAAATCCCAGCCCAAGAGGTATTTTCTATACGAAAGCCATCAATTACCCAGTAGTCTTTTCCAGCGGCCTGAATAACGCCCTCGCTAAAGCCGCCTTTAGTGGGATTAGGATCACGCAGAACGACTTTACCGTTGGCCTTTAAGTTAATATGTCCCTGCTGACTATTACCCGACTTCTCCAGGGTAATGGTTTCTTTGTAAGTTCCAGCCTGAACCAAAACCGTATCTCCTGCTTTAACAGAAGATTTCTGGCTAACCGCGTAGCTAATGTCTTTCCAGGGCTTTTCTTTAGTACCTGGATTTTTATTATTTCCGTTCTGAGAAACGTAGTACGAGCGACTGTTAGTATTCATTATTTCCTGCCTAGATAACATCAGCTGGCAATACACCCAAATCTCAAAACTTAAAAGTCTTATACTTTCAGGAATCCAACAGCTTTATCAGCTCTTCACTGGACACTTTATAGTAGGTTTGCAATCAAAAAGTGAACTGTAGAAGTACGGATTTAAACTAGAAAATAGAGAGAATGGATTTAAGTTAGAGTCCTATCTGCTAAAAAAATATTGACATACTTCGGTCTTTACAGATACAAGAAGTCAACATAAGTCAGGCGCTTACAAAATACTAGTAAGCACAAAAAAT
>JAAUQI010000083.1 GCA_012032345.1 Leptolyngbyaceae cyanobacterium RM1_1_2
CATCGGCGCTGATGCGAGGCGAACGCCCCTGCAGTTGGAATAGCTCTTGGCCGTCTCGGGAATACACCCAGCTCAAGTTGTCTCTGTTTGAGCTAGTCAAGATGCGATCGCCATCGGCGCTGATGCTAGGAAACTCCCCTGCAGCTGATTGATTTCTACAACCTGATTTACTGCCTTTCTCAGCGAGAGTACCGGGCTGGTGGCAGGGTAGCTGGCTAGATTTGACGACTTGTTGCCGCCAGCGCTGTCTAGCAGCAGCTTTCTCAGCGCTTGCCCTAAGCGCATTGCCTCTAGCAAAACCTCAGTTTCGGTAAACCGTTCTGGCTGATACCGCAGCAGCGTGGCTCCGCGGCGCTCTAAGTCAATGCCTGCTAGGGCCAAAGAAATTTCTTTTGTGGTTTTGTCTAGGTCAATTAGGGCTACTTCTCTCTCGTCCTCAGCCTGAGTTTTGGCTACTTGAGCTGTTGCCGCTGCCGCACTTGCTGCCGCCTGCTCTGTCTTAGCCTGTTCAGACAGGCGCTGAGCCACACCCACCTGCTCATTTGCCGCCACCACCGCTAGCCGCGTTTTAGCCTCAATCTGTTGACGTTCTGCTTCAGTCTGCACCTCAATCTGCTTTCGTTCGGCAACTGCCGCCTCAACTGCCTTTTCAGCCGTTGTTTGAGCTTGTTTAGCCTCTTTCTCAGCCTGCTTAGCGTTATCAGTTTCTGCCCAAGCATTCTCCATACTCTGCCGCGTCTCGGTTAGCGCCGACTGAGCCATTGTTGCCCGACTCACTGCCCTCAATGCCCATCCCCCCGCCAGCAGCGCCAGCGCGATCGCGAGTCCGGCTCCTGCAAAGCTTGTACTCAGGCGACGTCGGGCTTTTTGGTTAGCACTCTCCAGCGTCTCGTTCGCCCCAGCCAAAATTTTGTTAGCTTCTTGCTGCGTCAAAAGTGCCACCTGCATCTCCTGCACATCCAGCTCTCGACTCGCCGCCAAAAACTCATAGTCCTGCGTGCTTAGGCTCTTGCCGATCGCCCAGGCTTGGGCGTCCCCCAGCGCCTGCCCCCGCAGCAGCCGTGACGAGTCCTGACAGTCAGAAGCTAGCCAAGCCACAATCGTCTCCCCATAGGGCCGCAGGCGATCGAGCGCTCGGTTCACCCAGTCGGTGTCAAACACCCGCTGATAAATCTGGTTATAGACCTGCAGCTGCCCCTGCTGCGCCACCACCAGCCCCGTCAGCCGCAGCTCCATATGCTCCGGGCTGCCATCATAGGCCACACTGCCCTGCTGCAAAATCTGCTGATACACCCCCAGCAGCCGACCCGCTTTGCGCTGATCCTGCAGCATCCGCGCCTGAATCGTGCGGAGATGATCCTGGTCATCCTGGGCCTCCCAGTTCTCCAGCACCTGAGCTTGGACGATTGCATCCACCGCCTCCGGCGAGAGCGTCGCCCCCGGCAGGCTCTGCTCAATCACCAGCCGACAGAGCTTCTGTGTCAAAAAAGGCTGTCCCCCCGTCCAGTGCAAAATCTGCTGCAGCACCTCAGCCGGATTAGCCAGCGCCGGGGTCAAGGCGGTGACGAGAGACTGCGATCGATCAAACCTCAGCCCCGACAGCTCCACCGGAGAGCCAATATTAAACGGCGTCCGCGTCTTATCGCGCACCAAATCAGAGGGCGTCGCCACCCCCAGCAGCACAAACGTCAGCCGCTTATAGGCCGGATTGTCTACCCGCTGGTTGTAGCAGGCCCGAATGAAGGTAAACAGATCGTCCGTGGGAAAATTGAGACCCAAAACGCTGTCAATTTCATCCACAAAAATCACCATCGGGCTGGCAATCTCCACCAGCAGCACCGACTCAATAAACTCCCCTAGCTGCTGCACCGGGGTGAGATACTCATGCTGCCGCAGCCAGTCCCGCAGATTAATACGCTGCGTTAGGTCAAAGCTGCTGGCCAAGCTGCGAATCAGTCCGGCATACCAGCGGGCCGCTTCTACCTGCTGACTGCCAATGCGGGTAATATCGATCGCCGCGCAGGCCCAGCCATCAGCCATCAGCCGCTGCATCGTCCGCACCCGCAGGCTAGACTTGCCCATCTGCCGCGAGTTCAGCACGTAGCAAAACTCTCCGGCCCGAATCTTTTGATAGAGGGCTTCGTCAGCAGGTCGCTCTACATAGGTGGGCGCATCCGCCGCCAGACTGCCCCCGGTTTGAAACACATCGGCTGAGTTCACAGGTGCTGCCATTAGCCTACTCCCAAGCGATCTCTAAAGTACTCTCGATATAGGCGGCAGCGGGGCGTCACCTCGTTGCCCTGCAGATTCACCAGCCCCATACTGTGGAGCTGAAAAGCCTGCACCGACTCCAGCCGCACTGGTCGCTCAGAGGCCACCATCCGCCTGACCGCCGCCACCAGATCCGATCGCTGCTCTAGATTCCACAGGTGCCGCCGCAGATGATCTCCGTAGGGGCCAGCCTCGGTCGGGGCCACCCTCAGCAGCGCCGCCGCCGACATATCCTGTCGAGCCAGGTTATAGAGCGCCACCCGCACCAGATAGGGATGACCGCCAATCATGTCCTGCAAAGCCTCAATCTGCGCGGTTCCCCAAGCCAGCCCGTGCCGCCGCGCCAGCTCCGCAATTTGAGCCGCCGTAAACTCCGGCAGCTCGATTGGCAACCCCACATTAAACGGCGACTGGTTGATATTCATCGGGATGTAGACTTCGGTAGAATGCACCACCACCAGCCGCAGCCGCTTCCAGATATCGCGGTTTTTGCCGTCTTCGTGCCAAGCCCGCAGCAGGCCAAAAAAGTCAGCGGCAATTTCCGGGTGCTGAAACACCAGATCGACCTCATCTAAGCCCAAGACTAGGGGCTGGTGAGTTTCTGCCAGCAGGTACTCTTCAAAATAGGCGGTGCAGTTGTCTTTGCTGCCAAAAATATCGTCCCAGCAGTCATTGATCTTGTTGGGCAGTCGCAGCCGCCGACCGACGCTGGCGCAAAACCACTTGAGAAACGGGTCTAAGTCAGTAAAAATTTTGCCGTCAGCAATCTGAAAGCTCAGAGATACCTTCAGGCACTCCTGCACCTCAGCCTGATGCAAGATCCGCGCCAGCAGAGACGTTTTGCCCATCTGCCGGGGAGCCTTGATGCGAATCAGAGCGCCCGGTTTGGCGATCGCCTCATAGCAGCGCTGCTCAATTGGGAACCGCTCTACATAAAACTTTGAGGCCATGTCTACCTGACCGCCCGGTAGCTCTGGCTCGGCTACGGGCAGGGGTGGTTTTTCCAGGGTTTCAAAGGCTGGCTGCGCGCTAGAGTTCTCTGCCTCCGGTGGAGGAGATAGCGGCTCCGGCGCGTTAATCAGCGCCAAAATCTCGTTCAGCAGGCGGGGGGTATCTTGAGGTGACTGCCAGATGCCCTGCTGAATCCGCTGCAGGTAGCCGCGCAGGTCATAGTTGAGCGGCACTTCCATCGGCAAATTCACCCGAATGGGCAACAGCACTGGCCGGTGGTCGTCGCGGGTATCGTGCAGATACTTGGCCTGCCGCACTTCTTCTGTCACCATTTCGCTGGTAATCGACTGGGGCGACAGCAGCAAAATGAAATAGTCGGCACTTTCCAGGGCGTTATTGACCCGCTGGGGCCAGTTATCCCCCAGACGAATGCTGGCCCCGGCCATAAATACATTATGGCCGTCGGCGCTGAGCCGATCGTAAAACTCCTGAGCCAGACTCAAATCAGGCTCGCGGCTGCGATAGCTGATAAAAATCTGCGCCGTATAGGGGTCTGTCTGCATGGCGGCTGCGATCACTTCAGAAAAATTGCGCTAATGCGGCAGTGTTCTTCCTAAAAGTATCAAAGGGACAGCCCAGCCAGCCCATACTTCACACTATCTATAGTAATTCTGCGTGAATCGTGAAAATCCATTTTTGGTCGGGGTGGCTGGCAAAATAGTGGCGCAGCCAGCGATAAGCTTTGCCGTCGCTTACTGCGCTAACAGGCGTAAAACCTGATCTCGAAGAGGAATTGCTGAATCAAGCCCTAGTTCAATTGCACGGTTCAAATCTCGCAGAGCGCCATCTAAATCACTCTGAGCACGACGAGCGTTACCTCGGTTGCCGTAAGCACCTGTATTTTGAGGGTCAATTTCGATGGCTCGGTCATAGTCAGCGATCGCCCCTGCTAGGTCACCCTGCTCACTGTAAGCAGCACCTCGACTAGCCAAAGCTTGGCTTAAAACTTTTATTTGAGCAGCAGCTAAATCTGTTTCAGACTGCTGCACTTTGGCTTCAGATCGCTGCCCTATCTCACCCTTTTCTACAGCCCAGCCGCCTGTAGCCATAGCCACTAAAGCGGTAAAACAGGCTCCTGCAAGGCTGGTGCCTAGCCTGACAGGAGCAGTCTTATTTGCCTTAGTCAAAACTTGATTAGCTCCCTGCTGCGCCATCGGTGTCACTGTCTCCTGCATATCTCGCTCTTGACTCGCGGCCTGAAACAGATTGGCTAAATTCATAGAAGTTGCCAAAATTAGGGCGCGGCTGCGATGGCTCAGCCTCTTAAGGGGATAGCTCAGCCAGCCTATATTCCAAACTATTTATAGCAAGTGTTGTTTTGAGGGTTGCTAGATCTGCAGAAGTTTTTGACAGAGCCTGAGCTTTTTATCAGTCTACTCGGGCAGTTGAAAAACGTCGGCAAACAGAGATTTTTTGTCAGGCAGTCGCGCCGGATCGGGTGAATCATAAACTACCAAAAGACCGTTATCATGCCCCAGGCAGGAGAAGAGTGCTAGCCCTTCAGCGTGATCAGAGCCGAGGGTAAGGGTAAATCGAATAGCACCTCTAGCGCACCAGAATCTTGATCCCAGAGCGTATCTTTGCTGTGATCTAGAGCATCCCTGAGCCGAAAGACCTGCATCGCCCCTTCTAGAGCCATCGTCGGCCCCGCCAGGATAATTAGATCGCCCTTGTGCAGGCAAAGCTCTCGCACCCCCAAACCGTTGAGATCGACAAAGTGCTTGCGGTAGAGCGTGCCCTTACCCAAATCTTTGAGGGCTAAAAATCCTGGCTCTGCTTCTTCTAGCTCAATCTCTAAAATAATTGCCCAGCCCCGCAGCACCGGGCCGCGTAACCCCAGGAAAATTTGACTGCCACAAACGGCTAGCCCCTCAATATCTAAGCCGTTATCTTTTGAAGGCAGCTTCATCTCCAAAAACGGCCTCAGGTGTTCGTCACTTGAGAGGGCATTCATCAAGGCGTTGCTCTCGTCGGTCGTTTGCAGCATAGCCGCCGAGAGCTGGTTTTGGGGGGCATCTGAGCGCGCAAAAGAACTGACGGGTTCACCGTTGATGATTGGAATTCTAGCTAGGAGATAGCGGTTGGGGTCTTTCTCAATTTCGGCTAGACGTCTGATGTCTTTTTTAGCTTTTTTGCCTTTGGTTTTGTTGCGCTTGAAGCTGTGAGAGCCAATCACCCACAGGTAGTCATCGGCATAGTCTAGCCCTTCAATATCTACCTCAGATTCGGTATCAAACAGTTTGACAAAGTCGTTAAGCTGAAAAGTTTTATGATCGCCGTAGATGCAGGTATCTAGGGGTGAAAGCCGCTCGATCGTGGTGAACTCATCCGAACCAACCCACAAGCTACCATCAGGGGTACGGGCGATCGCTGAAATTTCCTTGAGCAGATCTTCTGACTTGCTATCAAATTTCAGCAATACCCGACTGAGTAAAAAACCTGCTGCCATAAACTTTAAGGGTCACTCACCGTTACGTACAGTCCACTTCTACAGCTTTATCAGCTATCGTGCATCCATCCTGAGTTAGGAGGTTTCTGGTCTGTTTTGACCCATTTCAGCCAGAGATACGCCAAGATACCTAGGAGATTTTGCTTCGCGCCTCAGCGCGATCGCTAAACAAACCGAGTCAGGTCAACCCGATAGCGCTGCTTTTTGGTGACGCTGACATCGCCAATTTGCAAACGCCCTTTACCGCGAATGGCAACTAAATCGCCAGTCTTGAGGGCATGGCTAGACTGGGTAACTGATTTCCAGTTGACCCGCACGTCACCTGCGCCAATCATGTCTGCCATTTTGCTGCGAGACATGCCAAAACCAGCCGAGGCGATCGCATCTAGTCGCAAAGAGGCTTCTACTGTAGTCATTTCTTTTTTCTTGGGTTCACGGACTTTGAGCTGAGCCAGATCGATCTGCTGGGTCTTGACCGGAACCGATCGCACCTGGGTCAGACTCATCGCCAAAAAATCCACCATCTCAGGAACGACAAGGGCCTGAGCGCCACGCTCCCCCAAAACAATAATGTCACCCACCTTGTCGCGGACAATGCCTGCCCCCAGCATTGCCCCCAAAAAGTCGCGGTGTGTGGCTGGATCGAATAGAAAGTTTCCGGCAATGTTCAGCAAAGCGACGGGGGCCTGATCGAGGGGAAGTTCGGCCCGGGCGATCGCCAGCCTTTGGCGCTCGGCTTGCGGGTAGCCGCCCCAGGCGCTCAGATGAATATCAGTGAGGCGTTTGAAGACAGTTTCAGCCTCGATCAGCTCGGGCGGTGAGAGAAAATCGCTCAGCGTCACCTCCCAGGTGCGAATTGCCTGTTCAGCCCGATCAATAACGCGGGTCAGGCTTTCGCGGTTTTCAACCTGTTTGAGTAATTCGTCCCTGGGCAGCATCAAGCTTGATAGATATCTCCAAATTTTTGATTAAGCAAAACTAGCCGTTCAGCTTGTTAAACCCGGCAGTCTCACCTGCGATTTTAGCCTGATTTGGGCAGCTCAGAGACCGTGCTGCTGCCCTAGCGTCAAACGTAAGCAGGTTTAGTCATCTTCATAGCTCTCTTGAGCTAAGGTTTCACTGCGCTTGGCGTAGATGTTTTTGATGTGTTTTTTGACGGTGTTAACTGAAATATAGAGCTGGTTAGCAATCTCTTCGTAGTTGTAGTTTGATCGTTTTAGCTGCCAAACTTCAGACTCACGCGGCGTCAGTTGAAAGCGCTGAGTTTCTGCGATCGCTGCCAGTTCCGCCAGTTGTTTACAATCTTCTAGCGTCACCAACAGGCAAGATCGCCCCGCTGATTCAAACTCAATCCACTGCACCCGAATTCGAATAGTAATGTGATTGGCGGCGTGGATACTATCCTCAATTACAAATACTTTGTTCGGAAATAATTCACGGCTTTCAATCAGAGATTCGCAGAGATGCCAAATCGCTTTAGGTACGACCTGAGAGTCTGCGACTGCCATCTTTGTAGATACTGGCAAAGCTTAATGGCACAGCGGTTGGCATGTAGCAATTTTCCATCAAGAGAGAGAATTAAAACACCATCGCTCAGGGCTTCAATGACCGCTTTTAACAGTAGAGACTTTGGTTTTAGAGGGGGCGCTTTTTCCAACTCAGGCGTCTGAAAAAAGTTTAGAACCGGAATAGTTGAATTCATAAGTGGGAACCTAGCTAATGCAATAAGGGTTCACCCTAATTCCATTTGAGGGCATGGAAAAAACCTCAGCTTGAGGTCACGGAACTTCGTAACGTCTATGACAGAAGAACAACTGTCACGACGGCTACAGTCTATTCTTCAAAGAGCGTTATCCCAATTTCGTAAGTTTCTAACAAATTTAATCACCTGTTAGAGCGCAGCAAAGACGGCTCTGGCGCTACAATCGTTGCCAATGCTCGTAGTCGCCACAGGTTGTTGTGCTGGTTTTAACGTATCGTTTATCAAATGAAGTCGGGCGATCGCCTGATTTCAGCCTATCTCTAACGGCAACAGAGCGATTGCGATCGCGCCATCGCTACACCGCAGACAATGGTACAGAGGTCTATCTAGATTTGCCTCGGGGTACCCAGCTGCGCGGCGGCGATTTGCTTCACGACGGTGCTCTAGAGCCGCTGGTGCAGATAGTCGCCAAACCAGAGCCAATTCTGACTGTAATGGGGGCAACGCCGCCAGATCTGCTGCGGGCAGCTTACCATCTGGGCAATCGCCATGTGCCGCTGGAGATTACGCCGACCTATTTAAGACTGGCGGAAGATTTAGTGCTGGCAGAGATGCTGCAGCGCCTGGGCTTACAGGTAATGAACGAAACTGCCCCCTTTGAGCCAGAAACCGGAGCCTACCAGAGCAGTCATGACGATCGCTAACTCGGCCTTGCTGCAGCTGCTGCAGCTATCAAGTCCGGCGCTCCCGGTCGGTGCCTACAGCTATTCAGAGGGGTTAGAAACCCTGGTGCAGCAGGGCCGCCTGTCAGACGCTGAGGCTGTCTATCAGTGGCTGGTTCAAGAGCTGCGCTATGGCGCGGTGCGGCTAGAGGCGGCTGTTTTGCTGCGGTGTCATCAAGCAATGGGCGATCGCAATTTTGACGCCCTCCAGTCTTGGAATCAGTGGCTTTCTGCTGCCCGTGAGACGGCGGAGCTGCGGCACCAAAGCTGGCAGATGGGGCGCTCTCTGGGGCAGCTTTTGCAGGCGCTCAGCCCAGCACTTCAGCCTGCTATTGTCTGCTGTCAGCCCCACTGCAACTTTGCCACTGCTTTTGCGATCGCGGCTGCTCACTGGGAAATTGAGGCTGTCATAGCGCTGCTGGGCTACCTGCAAAGCTGGGCCAGCAGCCTGGTAAATGCCGCTGTCAAGCTAGTGCCTTTGGGCCAGACCCGAGGCCAGCAGCTTCTGCTCAAGCTTGGCCCTGACCTGGAAAGCGCTGTCGAAAATATTTTGCTGCTGCAGGACGCAGATCTCGCCAGCAGCGGCTGGGGACTAGCGATCGCCAGTATGCAGCATGAAACGCTCTACAGTCGATTATTTCGGTCGTGATACCGTCAGTTTGAGAGACAGAACCGTAGTTTATGTTCCCGTAATCTTATGACTCCTTTTCGTGTAGGCATTGCTGGCCCGGTGGGTTCGGGCAAAACGGCTTTAGTTGACGCCCTCTGCAAGGCGATGCGCGATCGCTATCAGATTGCTGTCGTGACTAATGATATCTATACCCAGGAAGACGCTCAGTTTTTAGTCAGCAGTCAAGCGCTAGAGCGCGATCGCATTGTAGGGGTAGAAACCGGGGGCTGTCCTCATACGGCCATTCGAGAAGACGCTTCGATTAATCTGGTAGCTATTGAGGAACTAGAGGCTAAGTTTCAGTCACTTGATTTGATTTTTGTTGAGAGCGGCGGCGATAATTTAGCCTCAACCTTCAGCCCCGAGCTGGTAGACCTGACCCTCTACGTAATTGACGTAGCAGCAGGCGAAAAAATACCGCGTAAAGGTGGCCCCGGCATCACCAAGTCTGATTTATTGGTGATTAACAAAATTGACCTAGCCCCGATGGTCGGCGCTGACTTGGGCATCATGGAGCGAGATGCTAAGCGGATGAGAGGCGATCGCCCCTTTGTGTTTACAAATCTTAAGTTAGGGCAAGGTTTGCAGACAATCGTCGAGTTCATTCAGTTTCATGGCTTTATTGAAACGGCTGAACTTATCCTTTCATAAGCAGTACAGCCTTTTCTAAGGCAGCTAAAAAGCACTGTTTTGGCGAGAAATCAGCCCTACGGCAGCTTCTCTCCGTATTTTCTCTGTCTATAGATAGTTCCCAATTAGACAGAAAGGCTTATGGTCGCTGCTTTTAGTATCACATAGTACAATTATTTAATCTTGGTAACTCTAATATCACTAACCGTTGCGACTTGCTTTCAAAGGCTGGTTAAGTCAGAGGAGAGAAGGGTTAAATATGGCAGCTAACTTTAACAGACGAAAGTTTTTACTTTACGGATCTGCAACGCTAGGCACCAGCATTTTGCTAAAAGCCTGCGGCGGTGAGACGGCACCAGATGGCACTGAAGAGTCTGCCCCAGGCGATGAACAGTCTTCGGCGGCTGGGGACGGGGAGACGATCAAGGTCGGGATTTTGCACTCCCTCAGCGGCACAATGGCCATCAGCGAAACCACTGTGGTAGAAGCTGAGCAGCTAGCCATTAAGGAAATCAATGAAGCAGGCGGTGTGCTGGGCAGGCAAATTGAGGCTATTGTCGAAGATGGTGCTTCAGACTGGCCGACCTTCGCTGAAAAAGCCGAAAAGCTGATCGACCAAGACGAAGTAGTTACAGTGTTTGGCTGCTGGACTTCAGCCAGTCGCAAAGCCGTGCTGCCCGTGTTTGAGTCTAAGCAGCACCTGCTCTGGTACCCGGTGCAGTACGAAGGTCAGGAATGCTCTCAGAATATCTTTTACACAGGGGCAGCCCCCAACCAGCAGATTGAGCCTGCGGTTGAGTGGCTACTGGAAAATAAAGGCAAGCAGTTTTTCCTGGTCGGGTCTGATTATGTCTTCCCCCGAACCGCTAACACCATCATCAAAGAGCAGTTGAAAGCCCTGGGTGGCGAAACGGTGGGTGAAGACTATCTGCCCCTGGGCAATACCGAAGTTACGCCGATCATCACTAAAATCAGGGCAGCTCTACCCGACGGCGGCGTCATCTTTAACAGTCTCAACGGCGATAGCAACGTGGCTTTCTTCAAGCAGATGCAGGGAGCTGGCCTCACCCCCGATAAGTATCCGGTGATGTCTGTCAGCATTGCCGAAGAAGAAGTGCGCCAGATCGGTAAAGAGTTTTTGCTCGGTCACTATGCGGCCTGGAACTACTTCATGACCGTAGAGAACCCGCAAAACACCGAGTGGGTAGCTGACTTCCAAGCTGAATACGGCGACGACCGGGTGACTAACGATCCGATGGAAGCCGCTTACATCATGGTTTATATCTGGAAGCAGGCGGTCGAGAAAGCAGGGGCAACTGATATCCCGGCGGTGCGTGAGGCGGCTTACGGCCAGACCCTTGAAGCCCCCGAAGGGCTGGTAACGATGAATCCTAACCATCACCTATCTAAGACCGTGCGAATTGGTGAAATTCGAGATGACGGTCTGTTTGATATTGTCTGGTCTACTGAAGGCCCGATTGACCCAGTGCCCTGGAATCAGTTCGTTCCTGATACTAAAGGGTTGGCCTGCGACTGGTCTGACCCGGCTAAGGGCGGCCAGTACAAGACTGAAGGCGCTTAATTGCCCTTTGGCTTTATGAAGCGCTCAAAGTAGCGGCATTAAAGGAAATCTAGACAGTGCCTGTAGTGAGGTTCGTAGTTAGCGCTTCAGCGCTAAGAGGACGTCTTAAACGGCTTCTGTGAGGTCTCTACGCTATTGCAATCCCCCTAAATCCCCCTTGCAAAGGGGGACTTCTAAGCCAATCCCCCCCTTTGCAGGGGGGCTAGGGGGGATTTCTGAGTGCTAAATGTGACAGCATATTCCTTTTCAAACAACCTCTAAAGCACTGACTAGAAATCCTAATTTCCAGTTGTGGCAATGCACTAGATTCTTTTTTCGCTAAAAGCTACGTTTGTAACGGCTGCGAGTTTCAATCCAGTGTTTGTTCTGAACCTTTTTGCCCTCTAACCTTGGATAGAATTTTGCTGTCTGAAGCGCCATCCTCTAAGGTTCAGAACTCTGCTTCAGTTTGAATTTTTGAGCTATCCAAGTGTTTCCCTGACGAGTAGTTGAGCGGGTTAAAGATTGTGATCGAGGGTTTAATCGGCGGCCTCTTTAACGGCATCAGCATCGGCGCGGTGCTGCTGATTGTAGCGCTGGGTCTGGCTATTGTTTTTGGCCTTATGGGTGTCATCAACCTGGCTCACGGTGAGCTGATGATGCTGGGGGCCTACACTACCTACGTAGTGCAAAATGGCTTCAAGGCAATGGGCGAGTCAGCCCTGAATTTTTATATTTTTGCGGCCCTGCCGCTGTCCTTTTTGGTAGCAGCTCTGGTGGGCTTAGCCCTAGAGCGAGGCGTGATTCGCTATCTCTACGGGCGACCGTTGGAGACACTGCTGGCTACCTGGGGCGTAAGCCTGATTCTGCGGCAGTTTGTACGCAGCGTCAACTGGGCCATGATTGTGGGACTGGTTGTTTTGTGCGGGCTGTTCTTTGGCGGACGCTGGGTGTTACAGCGCAGCCAGCGGCAGGTCGCTGGCTGGATGACGGCAGTGCTGCTGACGCTCTCGGTGGCGATCGCCGTGGCTGTGGGCCTCTTGCTCAACCAAAATGCTGGCGTTGCTTTTTCCCGACCCTGGTTTAGTGCCCGTAATGTAGACGTCACACCCCCTACCTGGCTGCGCGGCGGTCTAGCCTTGGGGACTACGCTACAGTTTCCCTATGCTCGACTGTTCATTATTGTGCTGACGATTGCCTGTTTAGCGGGTGTGTACTGGTTCTTACAGCGCTCTGCCTGGGGCCTCAGGATTCGTGCGGTCACCCAAAATCGCAGCATGAGCGCCTGCCTGGGCATTCCGACTGAACAGGTAGACGCGCTGACCTTTGCTTTAGGCTCCGGTCTGGCTGGCATAGCAGGCTGCGCAGTGACGCTGCTAGGTTCAGTTGGCCCCAACCTTGGCTCTAACTATATTGTGGATGCGTTTATGGTGGTGGTGGTCGGCGGGGTCGGCAAGCTTGTGGGCAGCATTGTGGCCGCCCTGGTGATTGGCATCGTTACCTATCTGGTGGGATCGGGCACTTTGGCACTGCTGTTTACCTCAGCAGAAGGGCTACAGCCCTTAGCTGCCTTCTTTACCTTTTTTGCCACCACCAGCATGGCTAAAGTGATGGTGTTTGCTTTAATCATTACTTTTCTTCAGTTCAAACCCGCAGGCATGTTTCCCCAAAAGGGACGAACGGTTGAGGCATAGCAAAAATGGCGACCGATACCTTTGTCAGACCCAAAAAAGGTAGACAGGCCCATCAGCGTTTGCTGGTTGAGGTCGGTCTTGTGATTGCGATCGCGCTAGTTTTAATTCTGGTGATTCCAGCCGTTGTGTCTGGTTTCAGGCTGGGCCTGCTGGGGCGTTTCCTGGCGCTGGCTATTGTGGCGTTGGGGATTGACCTAATTTGGGGCTTTACCGGGCTGCTGAGCCTGGGCCACGGCATATTTTTTGCTCTAGGCGGGTATGCCCTGGCAATGTACCTGCAGATCAACACTCTCGGTGACGGTGAGCTGCCGGAATTTTTCAGCCTTTATGGCGTTACGGAGCTACCCTGGTTTTGGCAGCCGTTTTATTCTCTGCCGTTTACGCTGCTGGCCGTTTTTATCATTCCTGCTGTGGTAGCGGGGGTACTGGGCTATCTGGTTTTCCGCAACCGGATTCGAGGAGTTTATTTCTCAATTTTGACCCAGGCGGCTCTGGTGGTATTTTTCAACTTTTTCAACGGCCAGCAGGAGCTGATTAACGGCACCAACGGCCTCAAGACCGATACGAGCACTTTTTTAGGGGTCGAAGTTGGCAGCAGCTCGGCCCAGTTTAACTTTTACATCCTGACGGTTGTTTTTCTGGCGCTGGCCTATGCGCTCTGTCGCTGGCTGACCAGTGGCCGCTTTGGCCGGATGCTGATTGCGATTCGAGATGATGAAAATCGGATGCGCTTTTCGGGCTACGATCCGACTGGTTTTAAGGTTCTGGTTTTTGCGGTGTCAGGGGCGATCGCAGGTATTGCCGGAGCGCTTTACACCGTGCAGTCTGGCATTGTCTCGCCCCAGTATATGGATATTGCCTTTTCGATTGAGATGGTGATCTGGGTGGCGGTCGGCGGTCGAGCGACGCTGGTAGGGGCGATTTTGGGGGCGGTATTTGTCAACCTGGGTCGCAGTCTGCTCAGCGAGAGCTTTCCTGAGATCTGGCTATTTTTCCAGGGCGCTCTGTTTTTACTCGTGGTTACAGCGCTGCCCGATGGCGTTGTTGGCTGGCTACGCTATCGGCTAAGCGATCGCTTTCGACGCTGGTTTGGGCGATCGCGCTCGGTGGTGACGCCGCCGCTGCTGGAGCTAGATCCTGACGTGGGAGCAGAAAAACGAGAGGCGATCGACAAACGCTAGGTTTCTAATTCAAAAGGCATCAAAACTTTTGCAGGCAAAATCGTGAGCGCAAAAATCTTAGACATCGAAAACGTCACCGTCAGCTTTGACGGTTTCAAAGCCCTCAACAACCTCAATTTCAATATGGATGAGGGCGAACTGCGGGTGATTATTGGCCCCAACGGAGCCGGCAAAACCACTTTTCTCGACGTGATTACGGGCAAAGTGCAGCCCACTGAGGGCAAGGCTCGCTTCAAGGGCAAAGACCTCAGCCAGCGCCCCGAACACGAGATTGCCCGACTCGGCATTGGCCGCAAGTTTCAGACGCCGCGCGTTTACCTCAACCTGACCCCGCGCGAAAACCTGGAGCTTTCCTGCAATCGCCACAAAAACGTCATTGCCACGCTGTTTAAGCAGCTCTCTAGCGCCGAGCGTCGCACTATTGGCGGTCTGCTAGAAACTATTGGCCTCGAAACCAAAGCCGACGTTCCCGCAGCCCTGCTGTCTCACGGTGAAAAGCAGTGGCTAGAAATTGGCATGTTGGTGGCTCAGTCGCCCGACCTTTTGCTGGTGGATGAGCCGGTAGCGGGCCTCACCGATGAGGAAACCGAGAAAACTGGCAAACTGCTGATGTCTCTGGCTGAGAGCCACTCCATTGTTGTGATCGAACACGATATGGAGTTTGTCCGCCAGATTGCCCGACAGGTGACGGTGCTGCATCAGGGCAGTGTTCTCTGCGAGGGCACCATGAGCGAAGTGCAAAATGATCCCCGTGTAATTGAGGTT
Organism: Leptolyngbyaceae cyanobacterium RM1_1_2; assembly: GCA_012032345.1. Lineage (GTDB taxonomy): Bacteria > Cyanobacteriota > Cyanobacteriia > Phormidesmidales > Phormidesmidaceae > Sphaerothrix. The sequence continues at coordinate 14,657 of JAAUQI010000083.1, forward strand.
TACCTGGGAGCGCAAGAAGAAGAGGTTTGAGGTAAATTTTGGGTTTGGTAACAAAGTGTAAATAGATGAGACTCGCATCAGGAATCTAGCAGTACGCTGCTGAGGACAGCCTCATAATGAGACACTGTGTGCTTTATGAGCTACTGTTTCAGCCCCAACTGCCCCCAGCCTGAAACTGCTGAAGACTCAGAGCGCTGCCAGAGCTGTGGTTCTGCAACCAGACTTCAGAATCGCTATATTGCTATCAGGCCGATTGGTCAGGGTGGGTTTGGCCGTACTTTTCTCGCCTTAGATTTCAGCCAATCCTCAAAGGCCCCCTGCGTAATCAAACAGTTTTTCCCTCAGGTTCAAGGAAGTAGGGCCTTAGAGGAGGCCGCAAGGCTATTTCAACAAGAAGCCCTACAGTTACAAAAGCTCGGTAGCCACTCACAGATCCCAGAATTGCTGGATCATTTTGAGCAAGATGGACATCAATACCTGGTTCAAGAATTTATTGATGGCCATAATTTAGCTGAAGAACTTAAAGAATCAGGCTCTTTTAGCGAAGCTCAGACTCTTCAACTACTGATAGATTTGCTGCCCGTGCTGCAGTTTATTCACCAGAATCAGGTTGTCCACAGAGATATTAAACCTGCAAATATTATTCGTCGTCAATCTGATCAAAAGCTGGTGCTTGTTGATTTGGGGGCTGCTAAACAAATGACCGGAACCGCTATAGCCAAAACTGGTACCACTTAGGCAGCGCCGAATATACTGCTCCAGAACAGTCTAGAGGTAAGGCCATCTTTGCCAGCGATATCTACAGCCTAGGAGTGACTTGCCTTCATTTACTTACTGGGCTGTCACCTTTTGATCTGTTTGAGGTTGGAGATTCAAAGTGGGTTTGGCAAGATTACCTGCTGCATCCTGTCAGAGATGATTTCGCCTGCATTCTGACTAAGATGGTGCAGTGGCCTACTAATCGTCGCTATGGACTTGCCGAAGAAGTTATAAGAGATGTCAAGCGTTTCTATATCAAGGTAAGGCTAACTTCTACAGCCCATCAAGAATGCTTCAACAATTCACCAGACTCAGAAATCACGCAGAAAAGTAAATCATCCTCATCAGAAAATAAGCCCCTCGTTCCCTTCCCGATAGAAAAAAACCAGCATAAATCGATAGCTAATCCTTTCCAGTCGATATCAGCTCCTGAAAATTCATCTCTCATAACACAGAGTAAAGTAGCTCAACCCGCAGCTAATAGCTTCACTCAGAAATCGCCTCAGGAAGTTAAGCGGTTACTACTCGAATCGGCAATTCTTGGATTCCTGATAGTCACAGGGATGAACATAGTGGGAAGCATTGCGTCGAACTTATTTTTTAATGAGGTGACAGTATCTCAACCAAACGCTGCGCCGCCTGACACCGACTCTATTAGTGAATCTTCTGAAGGCCAACCTGAAGGTAAGGTCTATCAAATTCTTGACGGCTCCCTTGATGTCAATGTAGAGGTTCCTGATTGGAATGAGTGGAGCGTTGTAAGCTACAGCGACCCAGATAACCCTAGCGAAGACACTGAAAAGATAACGAATTCAGCAGGGCAAGCTTTTGGCGATCGCGCGATCGCTACACAAGACCTCGATAACCTTTTGACTACTCTTACTGGTGGCGACGCAGTCAGCGAAGAAAATTCTTCAGAATTTCATAACTCTCCTGAGTTCGGATTAATTGACAATGGCAAATATTTAGTAGTCGCTTATCCTTCGAGCGTAGATCTTATTATTTATGCACTGCAAATATGGAATGTTGAGTCCGGTGAGCTTAAAGCTCATTTTGCGGGTTCCTATGCCTTTTTATTAAAAGATAAACAGCAAATTGGCTACATGTATCTAGCCGACAAGTCAGTCAAAGTTATTGATTTTACTACAGGCGAGTTAGTCCAGACGATTCCGACTGCAACTGACAAAAGCGTAGGCTTTCCAGTTGGAGTTAGCCCAGATGGCAAAGTTTTGTTAGTGGCGCAGCAGCACGGCTCCTCTCCGTCCGATCGCTATATTCAAGAGCTGCAGCTATAGAACCTGGAAACCGGAGATTTAGGGCATGAATTTGCAGGTTTCAGGCGTACCTGGGTTAAAAATACCGAATTCAGCTCTGACAATAAAAAAATAAATGTAGAATACTTTAATTTTTCGGGTTCGGGTGAAATGTCAACTGAAACGACTGATTGGGTTCTTTATACTGTGCCTTGAGAAACCAGTTTTTTACGTTAGCCCCTACAGTCGCCTCTATGCCGACCTACGCTAAAGAAACTCGGCTTCTGCACTGGCAGGCTCTGGCTTGAGCTACAGCGCTCTAATTTAGAATCTTTTTGATGCCGTCGAGAAAAACTTGAAAGCTATGAGATTTGTTGTGAGTTAGAGATAAATAGGGAGCGATCGCCCCTCTGTACTTTTTTCTCAAAAAACTATTGACGCGATCGCCTAAATGAGATAATCTTCCTGACTAATGCAGCAATTTCTCGCTGCAGCGTCCAGACAATTAGCCGCACGACTCGAAGCTGCTAGCAACAACTCCGAGCCGCTAACCGACCAGACTGAACAGGCAGTCCGGCAGGCTGAGGTGAATTTTAACAGTTCTCTCGCCGCCCCGACTCACTTCGCGCTGGCTTGGGGCGTCTAGTTTGTGGACAAG
>JAAUQI010000084.1 GCA_012032345.1 Leptolyngbyaceae cyanobacterium RM1_1_2
AGTTTCCCGTCCCCTTGTCGGGGTAATGAGATTTAACCGTGAGCGATTTACACGCTTTCGTCAACCTGCACCAGTTTCCGTCCCCTTGCGGGGTAATGAGATTTAAACCCCCTCTATCTGGAGACCTTGCTGGGCAAGGCTTTCAACACCCCAAATCTGAGGGGGTCTGCTCTGAGGTCAAATAAATGAGAATTACTGTCAATAACCCCTCTTCTAACAGGGTTCAAACCCTTGCACAGAGAGCAATCTGAGGGGGTTGACGAAGTTATGCGGTTTTCAAGGATCGGCTGTCCCCCTCAGATTAACAGTCAATTCTCTGTGCTGCAATCTCCCAGCGCCAAAGTTAACAATTCTTTTGACCCACGTAAGCCAAAATTTCTCGGACTACTCCGCACCAGCGGCGACGGGAATAAACTCAATATAATCAAAACGAGCATATTCACCCCACTGTTTGCTGCCTTCAATCTCGAATGTGTCTCCCTTCTGCAACTTGACTGCTGAATGGGTAGTCCGTTCGGTCAACGTCGTCGCTGACGGCGCAGCATCGGGGAAGTCCCGGTCAAATCGAAACCTCTGAGCCTCTCCGCCAACCGTGACGGTTGCCGAGGAAGACCCATCACTCTCGTCGTGGTAGCCTACCTTGACCTGGTAGGTGCCCGCTTCGCCCGCAAAAATGCCGGATATGCTACCTGAAGCGGCCCTGGTATTTCTCAGGGAGACCACCTTGCCCCCTGACGAATCACGGTTTGTCTCAACCTTATAGTTGTTCAGGTTCAAGTCTTCTGCCTCATAGCGCACCATCTTTGCGATGACAGGGCTAGCATCAGTTATTTTACTGTCAGAGTGGCCAGAGTTTAGGGGAGCGGTTTGAGTACCCCGCTCAAATGCCCCAAGGTCAACTGCACTGCCCGACTGCCGTTTATTGCCATCTTTGTCGGCAGTGATATAGCTGGGAGTACCCAGGCCAGCATCCACAGCGGCAGAATCAGCAGTTAAACGGTAGTCTTTAGCCGCTGATTCTCTGAACCCTACAGATTCAAGCTGAATGTTGCCAGACTCAGCCAAATTGTTGACGCCAATCCCCTCTTGGTAGGATGTCTCAAAACTATTGGCAAACAGGTTGTTTTCTAGAACCAGATTGTCCACATCTTCAATCAGTCCGCCTCGGAACTGGTCGTCGGCAAAGATGTTATTACGCACCGTGACATCAGCGGTTTTGAACCCTTTGGTGTAATCACTGCCATCAATGACCAGAGACTGCACATTGCCTGTGACGGTGTTATTAGTAATTTCAACATCGCTGACGTTGCTGCTGACGGCAATTCCTGCACCTTGGTTTATGCCCAAAAGGCCATTGTCGTAAACCACGTTGTTAAAGACGCGAATGTCTTTGACATCACCCTGCTCAGGCACTTCATCAGCAATGACAATGCCGTCGGCTATGTTGCCGTAGACCACATTGTCGTAGATGTCTATATTGAACGTATCGGCTCGGTTGCCATCAACATAGATAGCTGGGCCACCCTGGTAGCCCCCTCGTGTACCAGAAACTGAGGCTACGCCTGTGACAACGTTGCTGTGTAGCGAACCGTTGCGGGAGCCTGTTTTGACATCAATGCCCTCACGAGTTCCGCCGTTAACGAAGTTACCAGCTACTTCAAAGCCGTCTACTCCCCAAATGCTCAGGGCCTCTTGCACACCTCTGGGGTCGCCACGACCTGTCCATTTGTCGTTGGCTTGCTCGATGGTGTTGTTGAGAACCGTGATGTTGCTGCTGGTAACTTCTTGATCACCACCTTGGAAATAGCTGTCGGGCATAGCGATGATGCCTGAGCCGCCTGTCTTGAAGGTGTGGTTGTTTTGAACCACTATGTTGTCAGCATCTCGCAGTGAGATGCCCGCAAACGAACTGTTCTCGATGCGGAAGCCATCAATGACCCAGTAGCTTTCCCCTACGGACTGAATCACACCTTCGTGCCAGGCAGATCCACCCGTGTTGTTCGGATCGGGATCAATCACGGTGACATCTCCTTCTGCTTTGAGGTAGATGTGTCCGGCACTGGCATTTCCTGATTTTTCCAGGTCAACAATCTCGGTGTAGGTGCCTGATTGCACCAGAATCGTATCGCCAGCTCCTACGGCAGAGTCTTCACCAGTGGCATAACCGATGGTTTTCCACGGTTGTTCCTTTGTCCCTGGATTGCCATCTCTGCCTGTGGGGGAAACGTAGTAGGTTTGGCCGCTGCCTCTGGGGGCAAAAGCCTCTACTCTGGCTGATTCCACTAGAGTCTTCTGCTCGGTTGAGAGTAGGGCGTCACTTGCAGGCCCGCCAATCTCGCCCTTGAGGAGGTCACTTCCTCCGCGATCGCCCGTAATCACAGGGGCATCATCAGCTCCACCGGCGGCCACGGGAACAAACTCAATATAGTCAAAGCGACCATATTCGCCTAACTGACTTTGAGTCTCAATCTCAAAGGTATCGCCTGAGGATAGATCAATTTCTGAGTGCGTCGTCCGAGTCGTGAAAGTTTCGGCAGTGTCTCTATTGCCAGGCAGATCCTTGTCTAGTAGAAAACTCTGAGTTTTACCCGCGATTGTGATGTCAGCAGCGGAGATGCCGTCGTTTTCATCATAAAAACCTACCCTGACTTCGTAGGTTCCCGTAGGGCCATCAAAAACGCCTGCTGCGACGCCAGACTGACTCAGGTCACTACCAACCAGGGAGAGGTGTTTGCCACCCGAGGAAAAACTATTGGACTCAATCTGGTAATTCGTCAGCGCTAACGCCTCTGCTTCGAACCGCAGAACGGAAGCGTCTAGAGGCGATCGCGGCCCCGAACCATCTGAAATCACGGATTGATCAGGTAGCCCAGCGCCAGCTATTGGCTGCGACGATGATTGATTGCCTGTTAGCGAAGCGCTATCGAATACTGTATTGAAATCATTCATGAGGTTATTTTCCAAAAACAAATTCAGCAAAACAGAGCATGGTAAACACACCGCTGCCGTGTTTTTGAACCCTTTCACAAAAAACGTAAGAACTAAAGCTATGGGGTCGCCTTTTTGTGCAGATACTGATATAAAAAGGTCTGCTAAATCTCTAAGACTTTAACGAAATCTATTCGTTTTTTGTTCCCTTTCTAAGGCAAAGCGATCGCCGTCGAGGGTGAAATTAACTTCAGCAGAATTCGTCAGATACCTGTTAAATTACCCAAAGAATTCGTGGTCTTGAATAAGGTTGTCGGTACAATGTTGCAGACAGGTTGATTTTTAACTGTAGAAATTTCTACGTTGTCACTAAAAAATCTTTTGGGCTTGTGAACCGTCAGTAGTGGAGGCTAGAAAAGCTTTTTTAGGTGGGGAGCTAGAGAAGCTCTTTAAAACCAAAGAGAATAAGAGCCTGGAGAACTCATTCAGGCATATAGCAGTCCTATTTGGATTGTGAAAGGACTCTTTCGCCTAGGCGGCTAATTTGAGATACCGACCAGGAAGAACTCGTATTTCAAGGCTCGGATGATAGTGAAACATATTCAGTCTTTTGTGAAGATAACCAGTGGTAAAAAATGGCTAGCCTCATACAAAAAGGAAAGCTATTAAGAGCCACTGAATAGATGCTGAAGAGGGATTCTTTCTAACAGAGAAGATGATGTTGACCAAATGCTTTTGGATTTGGAGGCAGATGCCATGCAGCCGTCGCCCTTATGTTAACTTGAAACATTCTTTTGTCGATAAGTAGTATTACCGAATCCGTTCTTAGCTTTGTTCACCCCTTTAAGCCGCTGCCGGAGTCGGTTGGTACAATGTAGCGCTGCAGGACGACAAAGACTAGAATAATCGGCACGATCGAGATTACTGACCCAGCGGCAATTTGTCGCCAGTCATCACCAGCTAAGCCGCCTGCTAACCTAGCAACGCCCAAAGGCAGCGTATACATTTCTGGGCGATCGAGGACAATCAGCGGCCAGAGAAAATCGCTCCAGGAACCAATCAGTACAAAAATTGCCAGCGTCACCAGCGCCGGACGCACCGCCGGAATCATGACGTTCCACCAGATGCCAAGCTCTGAGCAGCCATCCATACGGGCGGCTTCTTCAAGTTCCTTGGGGACGCTCTGAAAAGCCTGGCGCAGCAGAAAAATACCAAAGGCTGACGCCAGCGATGGCAAGATAATGCCAAGATAGGTGTTGCGCAACCCCAACTGCACCGTCAAAATATAGAGCGGAATCATCACGATTTGAAACGGAATCATGATGGTGGAGACGATAATTGAAAAAATTACCTCGCGTCCTCGAAAAGAGAGGCGAGCCAGCGGATAGGCGGCTAGAGCACAAAATAGCAGGTTTAAAATGACGCTCAGTCCGGCTACCAGCGTGCTGTTGAAAAAATAACGCCCGAAGGGGTTGGCCTGCCAGACAGCGACAAAGTTATTAAACGTGGGCTGCTGCGGTATGAACTGGGGCGGGAACTGAAAAATATTCTCATCTGCAGACTTAAAAGCGGTACTGACTAGCCACAGCAGCGGCAGCAGCATCACCAGCGCGATCGCACTCATGACAGTATAGGTGCCCAAACGCTGCCAAAAAGATTTATTCTGAAGCCAAGGCGAAGACGGCATAGCGGCTACCCAAATAGGCGTTCTTGGAGCAGCCAGAAGCCAGCAAATGACTGGGCCTCCGGATCGGCCTGTACAGCGACAAAGTGAACCTGATTGGCGGCTTGTTTTGCCTGTTCAAAATTTTGGGCTTCCGCCTGAGTGTTAGGGGTGCTGAGATTCGCTAAAATCCAGGTCTCAATCGTGCCGGTTTCTAGCAAAAGCTGAGTCGGTTTAGCGGCAGGGCTGGCGCTCAAATAGGCTAGGTCAAGTCCCGACATCCAGCCCGCAAGCGGTAAGGCTCTAGACGAAAAAATAATCACGCCTGGAATCCGCGTTTCTGCTGAAATTTCGACCATTTCTAGGGGAAAGGCTTCGCCAAAGTCAATCTCCCACTCAGGCATCTCGGCAAAATCCTGAGCCGATAGGGTCACAAAAGCCCATTGCTGCCCCACTAGGGCATCGGGCAGCGATCGCGGTGAGGGCGGTGGCGGCCCAATGGTCGGATTGCTTGAAGGCTCATACCCCGGCTCTTGGGGATAGACAGCCTGCTGGCGATGCTCTAAAAGCTGCTGTAGTGCAATCGTGCGGCGGCTCAGCCGGGCCGGAATATTGAGTTCGCCACAGGCCCGCTCAATCATCGCCTGCATGGCGTAGCGAAAGAAGCGAATGCGGCTGGGTGGGGTGGGTGCTTGCGCGATCGCCTCTTTGATTGCGGCCTCAAGCTGAATTGAGTTGACTTCAGTATTAGAGAGAAACTTGCTGTACTGAAACAGGTTTTCATAGTCGGCATTAACGGTTTGAACGCCTTCAGAAATCAGGACTTCCCAGCGTTTTTTGCCCCGCTCGTCTACGATCGGTCGAGAATAAAAATCGAGTTCCCAAACAGTCCCCATAATTAAATATCAGCCTCTGCCAGCACTTTACTCAGAGACTGTAAACGATTTTCAGCGTCTGCCATCAGCTCATCCTGCTTGTGGAGCATTTCTCCTGGAAAGCTCTCTAGCACTTTGGTAGAGAGAGAAATTCGGTGGTTGGCTTCGTCAATATTGACCACAACTGCTTTGATCGACTGACCCACCTGAAACAGATTTGGCAGTGAGTCTACATAATTTTTGCTTACCTGATTGACATGCAGCAGCCCGGTGACCCCCTCAAACTCAACAAAGACGCCAAAGGGCTTAATATTGGCGACTATGCCCTGAATTAGCTGTCCCACTTCTAAGCGGCTCATGCCCACGGCTCGAGCCGCAATTCGCTCAGACAGCACCAGCTTATTGCTATCGGGTGAAACCTCCAAGAAAGCAACCGTGAGCGTTTGCCCTATCAGGCTCTCTAAATCATCAGTGCGTACCCGCAAGTGCGATCGCGGAATAAAGGCTCGCAGCCCGTCTACATCTGCCAAAACGCCGCCCTTATTGGTACCGTTGAGCGTCACCTCTAGGGTTTCATTGTCGGCCTGCATCTGACTGAGCCGCTGCCAGAGCTGCTTAATTTGCATCTGACGAATCGACAAGAGCACCTGACCATCCGCATCTTGATCGCGCACGATCATAAACTTGCGGGATTCTTCTAGAGGCAAAAGCTCTAGCAGCTGCTCCGGCAGAATTTTTTGCAGCGCCGCTTCCTGAAGCGGCAGGAATGCAGCAGCCTTGCCGCCAATATCGACATACGCTCCTTTGTCAGTATGGCTAAAGACCGTGCCCTGCACCACGCTGCCCTTTTGAAACTGATAGTCGTGCTGCTCTAAAGCTCTGGCAAAATCTTCTGCGGAAAAACTCAAACTTGCCTCCGGCAATCCTTAGTCAGTTTTTCAACTATAGAGCAACTTGAGGAAGGGGGGGAGGTGATGTCGCTAACAAAACAGAACCGTGACATTCTAAAGGCATGTCCCCCAAACGGCCTCAAGCCTGCTATAATCCCCTCTCAAGCAACCCGCAAGTAGAGGGCATTATGGCAGACTGGCAGCAAGTTTCAGGGGGCATTACCGCGCCCAAAGGTTTTCAGGCCGCAGGCATAGCTGCAGGCTTAAAGCCTTCAGGGGCTTTAGATCTAATGCTGATCCTATCGGACACGGACGCGATCGCCGCTGGCGTCTTTACCACGAGTCAGGTTCGAGCTGCCTGTGTAGACTACTGCCGCCAGAGACTAGAAAAGAGAGCCGTAGCCCGCGCCATTCTTTGCAATGCCGGTCAGGCCAACGCCTGCACGGGTACTCAGGGCTGGCAGGACGCGCTTGAGAGTGCCGCAGCTCTGGCCGCAGCCCTAAACATTTCCGCAGAGGCCGTCCTGATTGCCTCAACTGGAGTCATCGGGCAGCGAATTAAACTGGAGGCGCTGAAGCAGGCCATTCCTGAGCTGACGATGGCGGCTAGTCCAGCTGGGGCAGAGGCTGCGGCCAAGGCCATCTTGACAACAGACCTGGTGGCTAAATCAATTGCCTTGGAGACACACCTAAGCGATCGCCCGGTACGTATTGGCGGTATTGCCAAAGGCTCTGGCATGATCCATCCCAATATGGCCACCATGCTGTCTTTCATTACCTGTGATGCCAGCGTTTCTCCTCATCTCTGGCAGGAGATGCTGGGCCGAGCTGCCAACCGCAGCTTTAATCAAATTACGGTGGATGGTGACACCAGCACCAATGATGCTTTGCTAGCTTTAGCCAACGGCCAGTCGCGTACACCCGCTATCACCGAGCCGGGGCCTGAGGCCCAAAAGCTAGAGGCCATGCTGAGCGAGGTCTGTGTTTATCTAGCCAAGGCGATCGCCCGTGACGGTGAGGGGGCAACCTGTCTCATCGAAGTCAACGTAACCGGAGCTGTCAATGACGCAGCAGCCCGCCTGATTGCCCGCACCGTTGCTGGGTCTTCTCTGGTTAAGTCAGCCATTTTTGGCCGTGACCCCAACTGGGGCCGCATTGCTGGCGCAGCCGGACGCGCTGGAGTACCCTTGAGCAAGAGCAGCTAAGAGTGATGCTGGGTGATACGCTGCTGATGGAGCAGGGCCAACCTCAGCCCTTTGAGCGCAAAGCGGCCAATACCTATCTGCAGCAGGCAGCAGAGGGGGCTTACCTGACACCCGAAAATACAGTTACGATTCAGGTTAGCGTTGGCAGCGGCCCCGGCCAAGGCACTGCCTGGGGCTGTGATTTGAGCTATGACTATGTGCGCATCAACGCAGAATACACAACTTGAACCCCCGATCGGGTAGGCAAATCCCTACCTCACTAGAGCCGCTGCCTGAGCACAGAGAACTTTATACTGAAGCGGTGTAAACATTTGTAAGGGGAGCTGACTATGAACTCGCCAAATTTGGCAGAAATTGCCGCTAAGCTAGAGAGCGACAGTTCTAAGGATCGAATGCTGGCGCTGGCGGCGCTTCGCACTGTGTCTGCTGAGCAGGCCGCTCCCCTAATTCAAAAAGTGGTCAGCCGGGAGAAAAACCTACAGGTCAAGTCAATGGCGGTTTTTGCCCTAGGCGTCAAGCCAAACGAGCAGACCTACGACGTGCTAATCAACATTTTAGAGAGCGATCCCGACTACGGCATTCGCGCAGATGCGGCAGGGGCGCTGGGCTACTTAGAAGATCCCCGTGCCTTTGAGGCTTTAGTGCGGGCTTTTTATGAAGAAACCGAATGGCTGGTGCGATTCAGCGCGGCGGTGTCTCTAGGTAATTTGAAAGATCCCAAAGCCCATGACGTTTTGCTCTCTGCTCTCAATAGTGATGAGGTCGTGATGCAGCAGGCCGCGATCGCCGCGCTGGGTGAAGTCAAAGACATCAGCGCTGTTGAAGACATGCTCAGATTTGCTCAGTCTGAAGACTGGCTGGTGCGTCAGCGTCTGGCTGAAGCTTTAGCTAATTTGCCCAGTGACAAGACCGAGGCGGCTTTAAAGTTTTTAGAGCGAGATTCCCACCCCCAGGTATCTGCAGCAGCTCGGATTTCGCTACAGCGACTAGCTGACAACGCTGCTAGTTGATAAAGTACTGACAGGCTACTAAGACACCCGCTTCTCAGCCAATCCTATATAGGACGGTTCAGGGCGCTGGCAAAGCGTTGAATCCCAGCCAAATCATAGTGAAGCTGAACAGCTTCATAGGCATTTTCGGCCCGTAGAGCCTCGGTGACGGCTGCGCCCTGGCCGCTCATGATTTCTATCAGCCAGATGCCACCAGGCTGTAGGTAGCGATGGGCAGTTTTGACTAGGTGACTGATAGATTCAAGGCCGCTTTCGCCGCCGTCGAGGGCTAGGTGCGGTTCATGGTGTGTCACTTCAGGCGCTAACGTGAGTACGGTTTGAGACGGAATGTAGGGCGGGTTCGACACGACTCCAGCCAGATGGCCTTTAAGGGCTGACAGCGGCTCAAACCACGCCCCTAACAGAAACTGAATGCGATCGCCCAAACCGTTCCTAGCGGCGTTTTCCGCAGCGATCGCCAGAGCGTCAGCACTCACATCTGTAGCGATAATCTGGGCCTGCGGCAAGACAGTTGCCAGCCCCAGCGCGATCGCGCCGCTGCCCGTACCCAAATCAGCCCAAATCCCCCTGTAAAGCTGCTCTGATAGAGGACTACGGGCAGCAATATCACGGGCAATTTCAACAATCAGCTCAGTTTCGGGACGCGGAATCAGCACATCAGGCGAAACCTTGAGCATCAAGTCTCGCCAGGGCACGCAACCCACCAAATACTGCACGGGTACCCGTGCCTGCAGTCGCTGCTGCCAGAGCTGTTCTAGCTCCGCTAGCGATCGCTGGCTGCTAACGCTGGGCTTGTCTTTGAAGCTGGCTAAGCGCAGCGCCAGAGAGTCAAGCTCTGTCACCGCCTGCAACAGCCAGTCAGCCTCTGCCAGATCAACCGCATTCTCAGCAGCCCGCTGTCGTGCCCCTTGCAACCAGACCCAAAGATCAGCCCCTCCAATAGACAGCATGGCAAATCTACAGCCTGCTTACAAAACTCGTAAAAGACTGGGAAGGCTGAGGATTTCCTTAAAGGTGCGAATTTCTGCGAGTGCCTGCTGCAGATTGCCCTCTTGAACTTCGTGAGTCACCACGACAATTTCAGCTAGTTCTCGCTGACGACTGATCTGCACAACCGACTCAATACTGACATCATGCTCACCAAAGCAGGTACCTAGCTTGCCAATCACCCCAGGCTGATCGTGGGCAATCACCCGCACATAGAAGCGGCTGAGCAGGTCTGAGATCGGGCTGATTTTGCAGTAGTGCTGATGGCTGCAGGCTAGCAGCGGGTTAAGTTTTTTGGGCTGGGCTTTGGCAGTGCCGCCAATCTTAAGCATGGCTACGATGCTGATAATATCGGAGACGACAGCGCTGGCGGTGGCTCCCGGCCCAGCTCCCGGTCCCTGAAACATCACCTGCCCTAGCGGCTCACCCTCCACCAGAATAGCGTTGAACACGTCGTTGACGCTGGCTAAGGGATGCTCAATCGGCACTAGGGTAGGATGTACCCGCACCTGTAGCTGATCCTGCGACGCTACAGCGGTTTCAGGCTGACGACGGCGATCGCCAACAGCTTAATCGCAAAACCCAGCGTTTTAGCATAGTCAATATCAGCTGCGCTCACCTGACGAATGCCTTCGCAGTAAATCTCAGCGCGCTCAATGCGTCCGCCAAAGGCCAGAGACGCCAGAATGGCAATTTTATCTGCGGCGTCGAGGCCATCAACATCAGCCGCTGGATCTGCCTCGGCGTAGCCAAGGCGCTGGGCATCTGCCAAAATTGCCTCAAAGTCGCCGCCCTCGCGCTGCATCCGGGTCAAAATATAGTTGGTAGTGCCGTTGACAATTCCAGTCACGGCGCTGATACGGTTCACGCCTAGCGCCTGCTTCAGGGGCTGAATCACGGGAATGCCGCCGCCCACAGAGGCTTCGAGCAGCACGTAGACCCCGGCTTTGTTTGCTGCTGTAAAAATTTCGTCCCCATAGCGAGAAATCACGGCCTTGTTAGCGGTGACGATGTGTTTACCGTGGGCGATCGCCTGTAAAATCAGCGATCGCGCTGGCTCTAGCCCACCAATTAGCTCTACCACAATGTCGATGGCAGGGTCAGTGGCGATCGCAGTCAGGTCAGTTGTCAGCAGTACTGGGCTGACGTCAACAGATCGAGGTTTGTCCGGCGATCGCACCCCAACACGGGCAATTGATAATTCCTGAAGTAAAGGATGCCGTCCCGCCACGTCCAGCAAAATCTTAGCCGTTCCAGTCCCGACGGTTCCTAACCCCAACAGGCCGATCTGAAATGCCAAAGTGATTCCCCACGCACATCTCCCTGCCAACAATTGTAAGGGGGTTTGGGTCAACAGCAAAAACCAGAAGACGGTGGGCCTTCTGGTCGATGTGCAATAGAGATTGGCGAAGCAATGGATCTTCCTGAAGTTTACCTCCAGCAAGTTTCCCAGGAGTACTAGTGCATTGTCACGGCTAGAAATTAGGGTTGGTAGTCGGTGCTCTAGCGCTGAAGCGCTAACTACGAACTATGCATCACCCTAAGATTAAGTGTTGACGCTGCACTAGTAGGTTTCAACGTGCCAGCGATGGGCTTTTTTCATCTGTCGCTGATACTCACTCCACTCAACACCAGCTTTAGCGGCTTCTGCCCCTAGAGCAGCATCAATACCGTCTTCCATACCTTTAAGACCACAGATGTAGGTATGCGTATTAGGCTGTTGGATCATATTCCACAGCTCTTCAGCATGTTCCGCCACGCGGTTTTGGATATACATTCTGCCGCCTTCAGCGTTTTGCTGCTCCCGGCTGATAGCATAGGTAAGACGAAACTGATCGGGGTATTGAGCCTGCAATTCCTCTAGCTCTTCCTTGTAGAGGATGTTGGGCGTTTTGGGAATGCCAAAAATCAGCCACGCCTTCCCCTGAAACTCGTAGTCATTGATCTTGCGCTCTGCTTCTTTAAACATGCGCCAGAGATAGGCTCGGAAAGGGGCAATACCAGTTCCCGTTGCCATCATGATGACATTGACATCAGGCTCATCCGGCAGCAGCATCTCTTTGCCGACCGGGCCGGTGATCTTGACCTCTTTACCCGGCTCTAGACCACATAAGAAGCTAGAGCAGACACCGTAAATCGTTTCGTTCGTCTCAGGATGCTGATAGACAAGCTGCCGCACGCATAGAGAAACGGTCTTATCGTCTAAGTCATCTCCGTGCTGGGTTGAAGCAATAGAGTAAAGGCGTAGCTTGTGAGGTCTGCCATTCTCATCTTCGCCATCCGGAATGATCCCAATACTTTGCCCCTCTAAGTAGTGCAGATCGCCTTCAGAAAGGTCGAACTTGAGGTGGCGAACGGTACCAATTCCTCCCTCCGCAACCAGCTCATCGTTAGAAAGGCACTTGCCGACGTAAGGCACTTTAGGCTTATAGATATTAACCGGAATATCTTTCTTGGCTTTAGGCTTGGCTTGAGTCATGGATTGATTAGATTCTCCTGCAGGTGCAGACTTGGATCCGGCTGTAGATGGTGCCTTGCCGTTCATAGAGTCGCCATCAAGCGGGCGAATGCTGACAATCTTGCCACCCATTCGTGTAATCCGCTGCATCTCCTGGTTCATTCGGCTGTAGGGCACCTTGAACAAGAGAGTGCCGCTATTGCGAATTTGGTAGTCCATCTGGTCGGTTTCAGAGTTCTGGTGAAGACCCTCTACCTCATAGACGAACACTCGATTTCCAGCTATGCTGTTGACGCTGCTGCCGACTACGCTTTGATTGTACATTTCTGATTCGTCAATCTTTAGATCTCATTAAATGCGATAGTAGCGAAAATTTGCCCTATCCACTGCAGGTTTGACTCAGCTGCACTCAAACATTCATTTAAGTACCGAATTGCCAATTTTCACCTAGCGTATCACTGTTCTGGAGTAGAAGAACTCAGACCAGCAAAACCCACAGCAGCGCACAGCAGAACTCCACTAGTGGCAAAACACTCTTTCAGCCGTACCCTTAGAATTTAACGGCAAAATTTATTTTTGACTGTTGCCTTTGAATCATTTGAGTTATTTTTAGGCTACTGCGGCTTTGCTGACAAATCCCTTCGTCGCTCCAAACCGTTAACTATTGATACAGTAGCTAAACTTATTTAACTTGAAGTTAACAGCGCGACTCCCAGCCTTTAGCCAACTTTTGGATTAAATAGAGACTGGAAACGTATCAAGAACCCATTAGTTGGCCGTTAGCAACCAGACAGCCTTGATTAGGGTGCGATCGCCGCAGCTTCAGACTGTCAAGAGAAGGGCGGGGAGAAGATCTATTTGGTAGAGAGACCCTGTATGCTTGTAGGTAAGATCGGCATCTGATAGGCTTTACGTTAGTACACAGTATTAATACTTAACCTGATTTGTGCCTAAATCTTTTAGGGTAAGAAGACAAGCCCTCAGTTTATAGCTCAATACAAGCTCTTGCTCTAGGGCGTTTCTGGGACACGAAATTCCAGAGCATGAGGCTAAAAATTGCTAGCACGCTGGAAAAGCCTGATAGCCAGGGCTGCTCTAAAGCCTTTACTGCTGCTTACCTAGCGACAGTAAAAGTTCTGACCCGAAGGGATTTTGTTTTAAGCTAACACTGATTTCAAAAGAAGCTGTCCTATTTGCAACATTTTTAGAGGAAACCTATGACCAGTAAGCCAGACCGTGTGGTTTTAATCGGCGTCGCCGGAGATTCTGGATGTGGCAAGTCAACATTTTTGCGACGGCTTGCCGATCTGTTTGGTGATGAGTTCATGACCGTCATCTGCCTAGATGATTACCATAGCCTAGATCGCAAACAGCGTAAGGCGGCGGGTGTCACAGCTCTAAATCCCAAAGCAAACAATTTTGATCTGATGTACGAGCAGATCAAAGCACTGAAGGAAGGTTACGGTATTGACAAGCCGATTTACAATCACGAGACTGGTGAACTGGATCCACCTGAGCGGGTAGAAACCAATCGCGTCGTGGTGATTGAAGGACTCCACCCGATGTACGACGAGCGAGTGCGTGAGCTGCTGGACTTCAGCGTTTATTTAGACATCAGCGACGAAGTTAAAATCTCCTGGAAGATTCAGCGGGATATGGCTGAGCGAGGACACCGCTACGAAGACGTGCTAGCGTCAATCAAAGCCCGCAAGCCTGACTTTGACGCCTATATTGATGTCCAAAAACAGTATGCCGACGTAGTCATTCAGGTACTGCCAACAAATCTAATTCCTGATGACGAAGAGCGCAAAGTGCTGCGAGTGCGCCTAATTCAGCGAGATGGAGTAGAAGGTTTTGAGCCAGTTTATCTGTTTGACGAAGGCTCTACAATTGACTGGATTCCCTGCGGTCGTAAACTCACCTGTTCTTATCCAGGTATCCGAATGCACTACGGCCCGGATGCCTACTACGGCCATGAGGTTTCGATGCTGGAGGTAGACGGTCAGTTTGATCGCCTCGAAGAAATGATTTACCTCGAAAGCCACCTCAGTAATACTTCCACCAAGCACTACGGTGAAATGACCGAGCTGTTGCTAAAGCACCGGGAATATCCGGGATCTAACAACGGCACAGGTCTGTTCCAAGTACTTGTTGGCCTGAAGATGCGCGCTGCCTACGAGCGCCTGACGGGCGAAGTGGTGGCGGCAGCAGCAGCTCAGGTTTAGGAAAAATCCAGAGCTGTAAACAAAACCGAAGAGAGGCAATTTCTGCCTCTCTTCGGGCTGAAGATATCTGACAGATTTGAGAGTTTTGGCGCTCTAGATTCGTTTCAGCCAGCTCTGCAAGTTTAGTAGTGAGAACCGAACTGGGTATGGGCGCGATCGCCTCTTGCACTTGGCTGTAGATCTTCCACAATAGAGGATTAGAACGCAACGATAGAGGCAAGAAACTGCGATGTCCACTGTTCTAGAGCAGGGAAATATCAGTATTCATACTGAGAATATTTTCCCTATCATCAAAAAATGGCTGTATTCTGATCACGAAATCTTTATCCGAGAGCTGGTCTCTAATGCCGTAGATGCCATTCAGAAACTTTCGATGGTGGCTCGTTCTGGCGAGTTTAACGGCGATGTTGGCAACCCTGAGATCATCCTTACCCTGGACAAAGACGCCAAGACGCTGAGCATCTCTGACAGCGGCATTGGCATGACCGCCGACGAGGTCAAAAAGTACATCAATCAGGTTGCTTTTTCCAGTGCTGAAGAGTTTGTTAACAAGTACAAAGACAGCGCCAACCAGCAAATTATTGGTCACTTTGGTTTGGGCTTTTACTCCTCTTTTATGGTGGCCTCCAAAGTTGAGATCAGCACCCTCTCCTACAAAGAAGGATCTCAAGCTGTTCACTGGTCTTGCGACGGCTCTACTAGCTTTGAACTCAGCGAGTCTGAGCGCGACAGCCACGGCACCACCGTCACGCTGACGCTGATGGACGATGAGCAAGAATATCTAGAGGCGGCTCGGATTCGGCAGCTGATCAAAAAGTACTGCGACTTCATGCCTGTGCCCATCCGGCTAGAAGATGAGGCCGTCAACAAGCAAGAGGCGCTGTGGAAAAAGTCACCCAACAGCATCACCAACGAAGAATATCTAGAGTTTTATCGCTATCTCTATCCGTTTCAGGAAGAGCCACTGCTGTGGGTACACCTTAACACCGACTATCCCTTTGTGGTCAACGGCATTCTCTATTTTCCTAAGCTCCGGCCTGATGTAGACGTCACCCAAAGCCAGATCAAGCTGTTCTGCAATCAGGTGTTCGTTAGCGACAACTGCGAAGAGGTGATTCCTCGCTTTTTGCTGCCGCTGCGGGGCGTGATTGACAGCTCTGATATTCCGCTGAATGTCTCGCGCAGCTTTTTGCAGGCCGACCGCACGGTACGTCGGATTGCTGACTATATTGCTAAGAAAGTGGGCGATCGCCTGAAAGAGCTTTACAGAAGCGATCGAGCTGAGTACATCCGCTGCTGGCAAGATTTGGGCACCTTCGTCAAGTTTGGTTCGCTCAACGACGACAAGTTTAAGAAGCAGGTTAAGGATATTCTGGTTTTTCGGACAACGACCAAGCTGGTAGAGGATACCGCTAGCGAGACAGCCAAAGTAGAAGTTCAGTCTGGGGAAGGGGATGCCTGGGAAGAAATTAGCGACAGTAATGACCAGCCGACTGACGAAAAAGGCTTTTTCTATACCACGCTCAAAGAGTATCTAGAGCGCAACCAAGCACGGCACGAGAACCGCATCTTTTATGCCACCGACGAAGTCGCTCAGGCCACCTACATTGAGCTGCACAAGAACCAAGGGCTAGAAGTCCTCTACATGGACTCTTTCATTGATACCCACTTCATCAGCTTCCTGGAGCGGGAATATTCTGAAGTGAAGTTCTCCCGCGTAGATGCGGAGATGGACGACACGCTGCTCAAAGACAACCAGGCCAGCGAGATTGTTGATCCCACTACCAACAAAACGCGCGGTGAGCAGATTAAAGAGCTGTTTGAGCAGGCGCTCAACAAGCCCAAACTTACCATCCAGACTAAATCTCTCAGGTCGGATGGGCCGCAGGGAGCGCCACCAGCCATGGTGCTGCTGCCCGAGTCACTACGTCGCCTACAGGAGATGACAGCGCTGATGCAGCAGCAGGCCACCGAGTTTCCCGAAGAGCACATCTTGATGATCAACATCAACCATCCGCTAATCCAAAACCTAGTGACGATGTCTCAAGGCACGATTTTGCGGGCCGATGGTTCAGCTTCGCCCAATGAGCAGATGACTAATCTGGTTTGTCAGCAGGTATATGACCTGGCTCTAATGGCTCAAAAAGGCTTTGACGCCGATAGCATGAAGTCCTTTGTGGAGCGATCGAACAATCTCCTTACCCGACTGACTGAGAAGTAGAGACAAGGTTGACAAAAGCTACTAGAGGCGCATGTACGGTGTCTCTAGTAGCTACAGCTTTAGACAGCGTTAAATGTCTTAACCAATACGGCGATTGCTATATAAGTTGTTAGACCTTTGAAGCTCAAAAAGCGCTCAACTGTTTAGTTGAGCGCTTTTTGATTATGGGTAGACCTGGCACCGAGCTATTTTCCCGTGGGGCGACCCCCAAAGTATCTTTGCCGCAGGTGCGTTTAACAACCGAGTTCGGGATGGGTCGGAGTGGTTCCACACCGCCATAGGCACCAGGAAAAGTTTAAGGGAAAGAACCCTGAGGACTGCACAGCAGAGAGTGAAGGTAGCTGAGATGAATGAATTGAAGGTCAAGCCCTCGGTCTGTTAGTACGCCTCGGCTCAATACATTGCTGCACTTCCACCTAGCGCCTATCAACGGGTGGTCTTCCCGTGACCTTACTGGCTTATGCCATGGGAGCACTCATCTTGGGGTGGGCTTCCCACTTAGATGCTTTCAGCGGTTATCCGCTCCGCACTTGGCTACCCTGCGTTTACCGTTGGCACGATAACAGGTACACCAGCGGTGCGTTCCTCCCGGTCCTCTCGTACTAAGGAGGAATCCCCTCAATGCTCCTGCGCCTGCACCGGATATGGACCGAACTGTCTCACGACGTTCTGAACCCAGCTCACGTACCGCTTTAATGGGCGAACAGCCCAACCCTTGGGACGTACTACCGCCCCAGGTTGCGATGAGCCGACATCGAGGTGCCAAACCTCCCCGTCGATGTGAACTCTTGGGGGAGATCAGCCTGTTATCCCTAGAGTAACTTTTATCCGTTGAGC
>JAAUQI010000122.1 GCA_012032345.1 Leptolyngbyaceae cyanobacterium RM1_1_2
TTGATTTGGTAAGAGCGCTCTGGCTCGGCCTCGCAGGCGTTGGGGCTGGAGAGGGCCGCCAGATGCAAAACCGCATCGGGCTTCAGCTCTCGCATCACCAGCTTCAGCGAGGCCGTATCAGTTAGATCAAGCGGGAAAAACCTGACGCCAGCCAGCTCAGCAGCAGGTTCAACGGCAGTTGTCTGATAGCTGCCATAAACCTGCCAGCCCGCCGCTTGAGCCATCTGGCAAAGATGCCAGCCTAAAAAACCGCTGGCTCCTGTAATTAACAGCTGTTTCATTTTTCTACGGCTAGAATAATGCGGGCGATTTGAAATAAATTGCTAAACTAGCCTGTAGGCACTAGATGCATGGAGACCCAGCTTCTAAAACCCTACATAGCGATAAACCTGCACTCGTCAGTAGAGCCAATGTCCTATGGTCAGACCGAACTATTTCCGCCGCATATCCAGTTCGACTGATTCTAGGAAACTGCTGATCAGACTGCTGCCGCTGCTCTGTTTGGGTAGCCTCACCGCCTGCATGGCCTCCCCCTCCTACGAGGCTGATCCCTCAGCCAGCTCTACAGATCCCAACGCAACGGCCACCTATAGCCAGTCGCCCAGCCCTTCGGCCAGTCCTGCCCCCAGCAGCCAGTTTACCTTTCCCATGACCTCTTGCGGCGACCAGGCTGCCGAACCCAGCGATTCCTGGTACTCCGTATTTATCGATGGAGCAAGCTTGGATGATATTCGCACCCGCTACTGCGGCGATGCTGTCAGCGTGACTCGCGCCAAGAGCGGCAAGCCCACTGTGCAGGCGGCCAGCTTTACCAGCTACGCCAGAGCGCTGACGCTCGCTAAAGCAATCGGTGGCGTAGTGGAGCAGGCAACAGCGGCCTCTGAAAAACAAAAACGATAGCCAAGCTGCACAGCCGCCGGCTTCTTCTCCCGCGCCTGCTCCTGCGCCCGCCACGGCGCAAGTTGGGCAGTCCGCCTATCTCAACGCCAGCGAGGCCGGTGCGTCCATCAATATTCGCAGCAGCGCTAGCCTTTCGGCAGAGGTGCAGTCGATGGGCTATTCTGGCGACCCGGTACAGATTTCTAACAGCACTCAGGGGGACGATGGCTTTACCTGGTATGAGGTGCAGCTGGCATCGGGTACAGCCGGCTGGGTGCGGGGTGATCTGGTTTCAGCGCAGGCTCCAGCACAGGCTCCGGCCCAAGCGCAAACCCCCAGCTACTCCAATAGCGACGATGCCCAGCCGCCCACACAGGCTCCGGCGCAAGCGCCTTACCAGTCGCCCAGCGATCCAGCTTATGGCCAATCGCCCTATGGCCAGTCACCCTCTGGTCAAGCTCCCTATGGTCAAGCGCCATACCAACCTCCCTATGCGTTGCCACCCAGCGGCCAAGCGCCCCAACAGCCTTACCAGCAGCCTTATGGTCGGCCACCCTATAGCCAGCCGCCCTACAGCCAGCCGGGGCAGTCACCCTATGGCAGAGACTCTTATGACCAGTCGCCCTATGCTCAGCCCGGACGGGAAGGCCGCTCAACCCTGACAGCCAGAGATCCAGGATCGGCAATTAATATTCGAGAGTTTGCCAGCCCCAACTCACAGGTGCGCTACCGGGCAAATCCCGGCGATCCGGTGCAGATAGCAGGCAGCGCTCAAGGGGACGATGGCTTTACCTGGTATCAAGTGCGCTTCTCGTCGGGTGCGGCGGGCTGGGTTCGGGGCGATCTGCTGGCTGGCGGCTAGATTAATGGCGGCTAGATTAATAGGGTAGATTGAACTCTATTTTGCGCTGGCACGCCCACCGCAGTTGCGCCGGAGGGAACGTCATGGAGAATAACGGCATTAGCGCCGATCTTGGCATGGTCTCCGATCGTGACAGCTCGAACGACTTTTGCGCCAGCACCAATATCCACATGCCCGCCGATTTTGACACCTGCAACGATAGTAACTTGCTGAAGCAGCAAACAATTGCAGCCAATCTGAGCGTCTGGATGGATTATCACCCCATTCGGATGCGTTAGCAGCAAGCCTCCTTCAATTTGGCAATTGAGTGGAATATCTGTCCCAGCAACAGCGCTCCAAAAGCGATGCTGCAAGATACTTAGCTTGCAGAAATAGAATCTCAAAATTCCACCTCTTTTTTGCCATTTCTGGTAGCCGTCGGATTGATTTAAGTACCTGACGCCCAGGATCCCACCACTTTTGGAGTTTCTCGCGACTCCAGTCTGGCTCAACTGCGGATATAGTCATAGATGAAATCATGTTCAGGGAAACATAAAGTTCGACTAGGCTGACCTCGCCTCATCTTCCTTACCCCCGAAATCTCTGCTGAACAGGAGGCTTCCAGCTCTGCATCTCCAATCCTCACAAGAAGTTCAAGATAGAGAAGAAAATATATAGACATTATGATGAAAAATCATCAGGGATTAAAACCTACGCCCAATGCCAGGGCTGTTCATACTAGGTGGCTAGCATACCAAAAACTGGACGCGGACTTGAGATGCCTGTAGTGTAGAAACACTCTAAACGAGACTCAATCTAATTTTCGAGAATGAAACAGCTTTTGGAGCCAGTGCTGACTCGCCAGTCTTGACGGATGAGAGATTGTTTCTTATGCTAGAGACAGCTATTTCTGGGGTCTAAAACGTGAACAAATCGTTTAAGCATCTCGATACCATTACAGCGCTATTTGTGACAGTGCTGCTGATCTCGAATGTGGCCTCGACCAAAATTGTTGCTTTTGGGCCGCTCACCTTTGACGGCGGCACGATTCTGTTTCCGCTCAGCTACATTTTTGGCGATATTCTCACCGAGGTCTATGGCTACGCCCGCTCGCGTAAGGTAATCTGGCTGGGCGTGGTGGCGGCTCTGATGCTGTCAGCCACCTTAATGATTGTGGAGGCTCTGCCCCCGGCAGCTGACTGGCCGAATCAGGAAGCCTACAGCAAGATTTTGGGGCTGACTCCCCGGATCGTGACTGCCAGCCTAATTGCTTACTTTGCTGGCGAGTTCTCTAACTCACTGGTGCTGGCCAAGCTGAAGCTGCGAACCAACGGCAGATATCTCTGGCTGCGGACAATTGGCTCGACGCTGCTGGGTCAGATTGTCGATACGGTGCTGTTTATTTTGATTGCCTTTTAGCGGCGTAGCAGGCTTTTCTAACAGCCTGCTCTGGACGCTGATTGTTTCCAACTACCTGTTCAAATGCGGCGTTGAGATTCTGTTTACGCCGATCACCTACTGGGTTACAGGCTGGCTGAAGCAGCAGGAGCAAGAGGACTACTACG
>JAAUQI010000085.1 GCA_012032345.1 Leptolyngbyaceae cyanobacterium RM1_1_2
TTGCTCGCAGACGGGAATAAAAGAAACCCCCGTTCCGTAAATTCGATGGCAATCAAATTCAATGTTAGCCCGGCAGGATGCTGCGCAAGATAAGGGGAAGTGCCATGCAGTTGAGGATTGTGTTTGCGTGTCTGCTCGCGATCTTGATGGCGCTCACGCCCGCGATCGACGCCATCCAATCACCGCTCCACGCTCAGGATGTGGATGACGATGACGATGACGATGACGATGACGACGATGACGACGATGACGACGACGACGATGACGACGATGACGACTAACGCCGGAACTGTAATCAGGGTACTGGTAACAGGGCTGAAAGCTACGACGCGACTGCAGATCTTACAGCGGCTCGTAGCTTACATAGAAGCGAGGGAGTGAGCTAGAGCGAACTGACGATGGCTTTCAGGGCGGTCTCTACCTGGGGATACTGGTACTGAAAGCCAGCTGCTTGAGTACGCTTGGGCAGCACCTGCTGACCTTCTAAAACCACCTTGGCCCCGTCGCCTAGCAGGGCTTCGATCACGAAATCGGGCACGGGCAGCCAAGAGGGGCGGTTCATGGCTTCTCCTAGCGCCTGACACAGTTCACTCATTCGTACCGGGTTGGGAGCGGTAGCATTGTAGACGCCCTGCGTTTGCCCATCGGTGAGAGCTTTGACGATCAGGTTAACCAGGTCTTCGCGGTGAATCCAGGAAAACCACTGCCGACCGCTGCCAATAGGGCCACCAGCATAGAGACGAAACGGAGTAACCATCCGAGCGATCGCGCCGCCCATGCCCAAGACAATGCCAATGCGAACAATCGCCAGACGCACTCCCAAAGGCTCTACCTGCTCAGCCGCCGTCTCCCAGGCTTGACAGACCTGCGAGAGAAAGTCGTTTTCAACTGGCTGACTGGTTTCGTCAAATTGAGCAGTTTCGCTGGTGCCATAGTAGCCGACTGCCGAAGCGCTCACCAGCACAGCAGGCTTAGGCTCAGCCTGGGCGATCGCCTCGACTAGCTTCTGGGTGCCAATTTTGCGGCTTTCCATAATTGCCTTTTTGTGAGCAGGCGTCCAGCGTTCTGAGATTGGCTCTCCGGCCAGATTAACCACGCCATCACATCCGGCGATCGCGCCTTGCCAATCTCCTGAGGTCAGCGGCGAGTAGGCGATCACTTCAATGTTGGGAAAAGCCTGAGTAGGAAAGATCCGCCGCCCGCGCTCAGCCTGACGGGTCAAAACTTTGACGCTGTGCCCTTCCTGATGCAAGCGCTCTACTAGGCGACTGCCGACAAACCCTGTGGCCCCTGTCACTGCAACTTTCATATCTTCTCCTCACTGACTCTGCAACTTAATCTTGACAGCCTCATGCATCCCCTGCCCCAGCATCCCCGTAAGCCATGCCGTTAGCATCGGCATAGCGGCGCATAAATCGCATGAAGCGCTCCCAATAGTCATCGCGCTCGATTTCCAGCCTGCACTCGACTCGGGCTAGATCGTCACCTTCTGGGCCGCTAAAGATAAACTTTACCCCGGCTGGCTCAATGCTGATGGTGCCTTCTTGATCGATGAGCTGGAGACTGCCAGAAAAACGATTGCGAAAGCTATTGAACTGCTCAATTGACCTGAGCTGCTCAAAGATCAAAATTGCCCGTCGCCCTCCCGTCGAGGGATCACGGCGCAGACTCACATTGCTGAGCTGCTCTGAAATGCCTTCGTAAAACTGGATGGTAGGAGCCTGAGAATCCATGAGGAAGTTAGTGTCTTTGAAGCTCTAGTATACAGTTTAGTTTTTTACCAGGCTGGGGGTGCGGCCTAAAGTTCTACCAGCCGGACATTGGCAGAGGCATCGTCTGTTTGCTATTGAATTAGGTAACCCCAACTCCTTTTGGAGAAATTTCTGATGCAGCGAGAAGAGCTAATTCCCGTTTATGCGGTGATTTTGCCGGATGGTAAAACGCAGCTTAGCTACAATATGCCCCCTGACTATATTGAGCAGCCTTCAGGAGAACTCCTGCCTGTAGAAGAGAGTCGGTATACTTCCAAACCTCGCAGAGCCACGGCCCAGGACATTTTAGAAGCATCCTTTCTGCTGCCTGAAGATGAAGGTAAACAGCTAGAGCTAGCCGACGGTGATTATGAAGTCACCTGCATTCGTCGGGAAACCCCCGCAGGTCAGGCTACTTACTCTCTAGATCTGGAGCGGCTGTAGCCTGCCAGGACTTTCGATGCTTTAGGGGGTGGCATCAGCCCGTCTGGCCCCTAGCCAGTAGCCCTTACCATAGACCGTACAAATTAGCGGCTGTCTGCTACTTTGCTCAATTTTGCGCCGCAGCAGCCGCATTTGGGCTGCTAAAACGTTGCTGCTGGGTTTGTCAGCTTCACCCCAAACGGCCTGATAAATTTGGCTGTGGGTCAGCAACTGCTCGGCATTTTGAATTAAGTAGGCCAAGAGCTGGGTTTCTTTTTCAGAGAGTTCGATGCGGCGATCGCCAAGCTGGGCTAGCTGGTTTTCGACATCGAGTTCTAAGTCTTGATATTGCAGCCGAGCGTTAGGTGCGGCAGCTTCTAGGGTGGGCGATCGCCTCAGCAAAGCCCGGACTCGCGCTAGCAGTTCGCGCAGCTCAAAAGGTTTAACCAGATAGTCGTCGCCTCCAGCATCTAGTCCTGCTACGCGATCGTCTAAGGTATCTTTGGCAGTAAGAAACAAAACCGGCGTGGCATCTCCCTGCGATCGCCGCTCCTGGCAAATCTCTAGACCGCTTTTGCAAGGCATCATCCAGTCTAAAATCAGCAGGTCATAGGCATTCTCAGCCGCTAGCTGACTGCCCTCGGCCCCATCAGCACCAATATCGACCTCATACCCCTCTTTCTTCAGCAGACGGCTCAGGGGCTGAGTCATTTCAGCTTCATCATCCACCAAAAGAATCCGCATAGGATCGGAAGTCAATGTCTCAAGTGAGCCACCGTCGCAACCAAGATAGCCGTTTGCAGGCTAAGACGACATTACCGATGTTTTGGGGCGAGCAAAAATCATCCGGCCTGCAGAAGTTTGCAAAGCCCCGGTTACGACCACAGAGAGTTCGTCGCCAATGTAGTCTCTGCCCTCCTCTACAACAACCATCGTGCCATCGTTGAGATAGCCTACGCCCTGAGTGGGTTCTTTGCCTTCTTTCAGAACCTTGATGTCTATGTCGTCACCAGGCAGATAGCTGGGCCGAATTGCCTGAGCCAGATCGTTAATATTAAAGACGGGTACCTGCTGCAGGCTGGCAACCTTGTTGAGGTTGTAGTCATTGGTCAATAGCGTAGCGTTAAGTTCCTGAGCTAGCTTCACAAGCTTGGCATCTACAGTAGCAATGTCCTCGTAGTCAGCCTGATTAATCAAAACCCGGTTGGGGTAGGCGTCCCGAATCTGATTGAGAATATCAAGCCCTCGCCTTCCGCGCACCCGCTTTTGCTCACTGGAGGCGTCGGCAACCTGCTGCAGCTCTTGCAAAACAAACTGCGGAATCAGCAACTGTCCTTCTAAAAAGCCTGTCTGCAAGATATTTTCAATCCGGCCATCGATAATACAGCTCGTGTCTAAAATCTTTGTAGAAGAGGGTTTTAGGGTGCCTTCAGCCACCAAAACCGACTCGAAGCTGCTGGGATTTATCAGACGCAGCAGCGTGCGACCGTGGGTATCTGCCAGATTCATACCAGAAACAGCAAAGACAATGCTGCCTAGTACGGCAGTTAGAGGTTTAATAAAGCCAAATTCACCAGGAATCGGCAGCAGAAACAAGGGAGCTAGCATTAAATTTGCGATTAGCAGCCCAATTACCAAACCGACTGCTCTGCTGAGTAGAATGTCGGGGGGCATCTCACGCACCTGTCGTTCGATGCGTCGATAGCTGGTCTGAAAAACTAAGCCAATAGCACAGCCAATCAGAGCACCAAAGCCAGAGGTTACGGAGCTTAAGCCCTCTAAACTTGTCACTTCCTGCAGGACGCTAGCAGGCAGCAGCTCCACGCCATAGAAGCCAATACCCGCGCCCGCTAAGATAAATGAGAAAACGATAATGGCGTCAAGCATGGGGCTTAAATAGGGGGGCTAACAGTTCAACCGATCGCTTGGAAGCTTGCTCTCTCTTGATTGGCATCTATACGACTGGTTTGCTCAGAGTCGATCAAAAGTATACAGCCGACCGGGAAATATCTTAGCTTTGTACTCAATTAGTTGGCTTCGGTGGGTGACAGAGATGTCATATGAGCTTGCCTAGCCTCATTATAGTCGTGCATTCTGCGATCGCAGCACTTGTACCTAGCCCAGTCATAAATAGTGGCTTGACAGCGGCGATCGCTGGTTTTAAGCGTTTTTCAGCTGTGTTTTCGTGTTTCTCCAGCCATTCTCATTTTGAATTTTCCTCATCACTATTTCGGGGCGATGGGTGCGCTAGCGTGGCGGATTTCAGGGCGAAGCAATTACAATTTCGGGCTGTGAAATGATTTCAGATATGGGAACGATTTTCCAGGCTAAAAATTTGCTCAGATCAGGTGTATTAACGATCGCCTGTACTGGTACATTGGTAGACTGAGGATGGCTTTCTTAAACTGCCGTGATTCCCCATCAGCTAACGCTCAGCAATTTTCTTAGCTATCAGGCAGCTACCTTAAGCTTTAAGGGGCTGCATGTGGCCTGCATTTGTGGGCCAAACGGGGCTGGTAAGTCTTCGCTGCTAGAGGCGATCGCTTGGGTGGTGTGGGGGCAAAGCCGGGTAGCTGTTGAAGATGATGTCATTCATCAGGGTGAGGCTGAGGCCAGAGTAGACTTTATCTTTGAGCATCACCAGCATACCTACCGGATCATTCGAGCCAGACGCCGGGGGCAAAGCAGCGCCTTAGAATTTCAGGTCAAAACTCAGAGTGGTTTTCGCCCCCTAACCCAGCGCGGTATGCGGGCTACGCAGCAGCTAATTCAGCAGCACCTCAAGCTTGACTACGAAACCTTTGTCAACTCGGCCTATCTGCGGCAGGGAAGGGCTGACGAGTTTATGCTGAAGCGCCCGGGTGAGCGCAAGCAAGTTTTGGCAGACTTACTCAAGCTAGGCCAGTACGACTCTTTGGCTGAACAAGCTAAAGAACAAGCCCGTGACCTCAAAGCTCAGGTCAAGCAGCTAGAGGAAAGTTTAGCCGCGCTCAACCAGCAGCTCCAGCAGCGCAGCGCCGTTGCCCAAGCCTATCAGGAGCTAAAAAATAATCTGGCAGCTCTACAGCAGCAGCAGCAGCAGCAGCGATCGCGCTTAGAAAAGCTACAGACTCAGCAGCAGCAGCGACAGACCTGGCAGCAGCAGCAGCAGCTCTCAAAGCAGCAGCACCAAAGACTAGAGCAAGCCTGTCAGCGGCTACAGCCAGAGCTAGAAAGCTGGCAGCAGCGGCAGCAAAAACTATCTGATATTCTGGCTGAGGCCGAGGCGATCGCAGTCGGCAATCAGCAGCTCCAGCATCTGCAGCAGCAAGAAAATAAATATAGTGCCCGCTTCCAAGCCTATCAGCAGGCCCAAACGCAGCTCACCCGGCAGCAGCAGCAGCAGCAAGCAGCGACCCGGCAGGCAGAAACAGACCTGCGGCAAGCAGAAACAGACCTGGCGCTACTCGATCAGCAGCTGCAAGAAATCCAGCAGGTACTGGCTAAAGCACCCGATGTTGAAGCTGCCCTAGCCCAGCTGCGACAGGCTCAAACTCGACTTAGCCAGTTTGACCAGGCTCAGCTTCAAGTCCTGCCGCTTTTGCAGCAGCGGCAAACGCTGCAGTCGCAAATTCAGCACAGTCAGGCACGGCTGGTAGCGCGTCTTGAAGAGCTGAAAAAGACTGAAGACCATCTGCAACAGCAGCAGTCGCAGCAGCCTCAGCTTCAGCAGGCCGTGCTGGAAGTTGCTCACGCAGTGGAATATCTGCAGCGGCGCAGCCAATATCAGGAACAGGTACGCGAAAAAGGTTTGGAGCGACGCAGTTTTATGGAGCGCCTGCAGGCCAATCAGCGCACATACGAAGTGCAGCTAGCTCAGCTAGAACAGAAGCTACAGCTGCTCTCTGCCCCGGAAGCTGTCTGTCCAGTCTGCGATCGCGCTCTTGACCCTAAACACTGGCAGCTCGTGGTTAAACGCCAGCGACAGCAGCATCAGGATACTCAAAATGAAATCTGGGTCATCCGTGAGCAACTAGCGGCTTCTGAACGAGAGATTCAGATTTTGCGCCGCGAATACCGCGAGATCGAGGCAGAAATGGCTAAATTTGGCCTGATTCTAGAGCGGCGCGGTCAGCTTCAGGCCCAGCTTAGCTCCAGTGCCGATGCTCGGTCGCGGCTGGAGCGGCTAGCACAGGAGCGATCGCAGTTAGAGAGCTGTCTACAGGAAAAAAGCTATGCCAGCGATCTCTACGAAGAACTGGCCCTGATCGAAGCCCAGCTAGCCCAGCTTAACTATGACGACCGCGATCATGCCCTAGCCCGCAGTCAGGCTGAACGGCTGCGATGGGCCGAAATCAAACATGCTGAACTGCAGCAGGGGCAGCGCCGACAGGCCAAACTCTTGAACCAGCGCCCCGGCTTAGCAGCCCAGCTAGCAGCCTGCCAGCAGCGGCTAGCTCAAATTGAGCAAGCGCCAGCCCACCAGCAGATGAGGCAGCTAGAGCAGCAGCTAGCCACTTTAGATTACTCTTTTGAGCAACACCAGATCTTGCGGACAGCTTTGGAGCAGGCTCAGCCGTGGCAGCTACGGCAGCAAGAGCTGACTCAGGCACAGCAGCAGCTGCCGCAAATCCATCAGCAGCTAGCGCAGCTGAGTCAGCTCTGCCGCGATCGCCAGAGCGAACTCAAGGCCAGCGCCCACCAGCTTAGCCAGCTAGAAGCTCAGCTCCAGCAAATCCCTGATGCTGAAGCTGAACTGGTGGCTCTAGAGCAGCAGCTTCAGGTCGAGCAAACAGAGCGCGACCAAAGGCTAGCCCACCTGGGCCGCCAGCAGCAGCAGCTAGAGCAGTTTGACAGCCTACAACAGCAGCGCGATCGCCAGCAGCAGGCGCTAGAGCAGGCCAGACGGCAGGCTAGAGTCTACTCAGAACTCACCTATGCTTTTGGGCGCAACGGCATTCAGGCGCTGATGATTGAGAATTTGCTGCCCCAGCTAGAGGCAGAAACCAACCAAATCCTAGGCCGCCTCAGCGCTCATCAGCTACATGTACAGTTTGTAACTCAGCGCACAGGCCGCAGCCGCAACAAGCTCATCGACACGCTCGATATTTTAATTGCCGATGCTCGGGGCACCCGGCCCTATGAAACCTATTCTGGCGGCGAAGCTTTTCGCGTCAACTTTGCTATTCGGCTGGCGATCGCCCGTTTGCTGGCCCAGCGATCGGGGATGGCGCTGCAGATGCTGATTGTAGATGAAGGCTTCGGCACCCAGGATCAAGAAGGTTGTGAGCGGCTGATTGCTGCTATCAATGCGATCGCCGCCGACTTTGCCTGTATTCTCACCGTCACCCACATGCCCCATTTCCGCGAAGCCTTTCAAACCCGTATTGACGTCTCAAAAACGTCCGAAGGCTCACAGATTCAGCTTTCGCTATAGGCAGCAGGAATTTTTTGAGCAGTAACAGCTCCCCGAAAACAGCCCCACTGCCCCCATAACTTTAAACCTCAAACCTCAAAACCTAGACAGGCTAGTCAAAACGTGATCCTCCCACCTGCCGTTAATTTGTAAATAGTTACGAACTCGCCCGTCGATTTTAAAGCCTAGCCGCTTCAGCAAATTAGCGCTGCGGACGTTGCGGGGCATATAGGCAGCCACAATGCGACGCAGATCAAGCTGCTCAAAGGCATAGGGCAAAGCTACGTTCAGGGCTTCACTCATATAGCCCTGTCCTTGCTTATTTTCAGCCAAGTTGTAGCCCAGTGTAGAAGACTGAAAAAGTCCCCGCACAATTCGATTAAAGTTAACCACGCCCAAAACCTCCAAGCGATCGCGCTCGAACAAAAACATTCGTAAAGAGCGATCTGCCCAGAATTGCTCTTTACGAGCGTCTACCTCGCTGCGCCAGTACCACTGGCTATAAAAGCTGGAATTGCGCAGCGGCTCATAGGGTTGCAGGTACGCTTGATTAACGGTGTAGTACTGTACAATAGCCGGTACATCTTCAGGCTCTCCCATCCGTAGGCAGATGCGAGACGAAAGCAGTCTGGGTGAATCCTTAATCATTGCCCTTAGTCATCGCAAGATAGCGGCTGTCCTACTCTCGGTGAGACGATTCGCTTCTTTGGTAGCGATCAAACCAGCTCTGAAATTGGGGTTGAGAATCAGGACTCACCAAGACCAACTCTAAATGCACTTTGCTGCACTGCTCAAACAGGGCTGGGGTCATAGCAGCTAGCGATCGCTCAGCGGTTTGAGGGCTAGTGAACTCACAGTAGACTGTCTCTATTTGATCCTCCACGCGCAGAGATAGCGTCGTGCTAATTTGTCTGCAGGCTTGGGGAGCCTGCTGAGCAACGGTGTGCAGCAGCCAAACAGCCGCCTGCAACGTCATCAAGCTGCCAGAGGCCACAGCCGCCTGTGATCGCTGACTCAGACAATTAAACTCGTCAGCACCTATTCCCATCTGAGAGATGTAACCCTCACCCAGATCAATTTCAGCCAGTGCCTGATGCTCAGGGGTGACCTGCTCTACGACAAGTTTCTCTCGCCGCACCGGAACCTGAACCATTCGGGTTTCAACGACTTTACGGACGATGACTTCTCCTACTTTGCGGCGGCTGCGGTTGATTTTGAGTCTTTCCTGCAGCAGCTTAACAGAGGTATTTTCTAAGCCGTTTTCTGATAGAGCTGAGCATGAACTGCTGGCGGAATCTAAATCTGTTGTTTCAGTAGTTTCGACTGTGGACAGTTCAAAATTAGGTTGGCGATCGCTCTCAAAAGCAGAAGCGCGAGAGTTCATATGAAAGTACCTTTCAATAGTTTTAACTAGTAAAATACCGGATCGGCTAGGGTAATGCATAGTTCGTAGCCAGTGCTTTAGCACTAAAGCACTGACTACCTGCCCTAATTTCTAGCTGTGGCTCAGAGGATATTTTGCAAGACTTCTGTAAGGTATCGCTATTGCAATCTCCCCAAATTCTCCTTATTAAGGGGGCCTTCCAGGCCGATTCCCCCTTTTGAAAAAGGGGAATTTCCGATTGCTAAAAGCTTCAAAAGTGGAAAGGCTTGCTAGCGATCGCGGGATTAGCTCAGCAGCTTAGAGATCGGGCGATCGCTGCTTGTAAGCTATTCCTAACACGACAGCGCCTCTATTAGCGAAGACGCTCAACCGGGGGACTGCCTTCTGTGCGAACATCAAGTTCCTCACGGCGCACGGTTTCTTTAGCGCGAACTTGCTGCCGGTCAACTTCCTTGCGAATGTTGACTTCCTCACGGACGAAGGGCTGTTTCTCGATGCTGACTTCTTCTTCGTAGACTTCCATGCGGGCGACTTCGCCCTCGTCGAAAGTCGGACTGCCTGAAGCAACATTAGCTGAGCGCCCGGTTCCTAAATCGTTGCGCTCAATCACGACCCGCTCTTTCTTGACGGGAACAGAGGCTTCTGCGGTTTCAGTTTCGACCCGCTTGCCCACTCGAACTTCACCTGACTTTTCGCGGCTTTTGTCAGTAATCAGCCGTTCTTCGTAGAGCCTTAGCTGCTCATGATTGTCTTGCTCACTCAGGCCGTAGTAGCTAGGCTCTCGATCATAGTCGTAGTTATAATTCTGTCCTGCTGCGGTGCGTCCCTGCGTCTGAGCGACCATTTCTCTGGGAGCGTCGTCAGATGACAGCCCTGACAGCCCAGATGTGGCAGGAGCAACTTTGCGATCGCCCGTGTAGTACTCGCCGTCAGTAGTGTAAGTCTGCCCCATGAACTGCCGCTTAGCCCGCTGCTGAGCCTGAGGCTGATAGCCTGCTCGAACACGGTTTTCATGGACTTCATCAACCACCTGCTCGGCGTGGTATTCAGGCAGTTCTTCCACCTGCTGACGGCTGAGACCATCCACATAGATGCGCGTATTATCGTAGTCAAAACGAGCTAAACCAATAGGCAGCAGCACGTTTTTACCAAAAATCCAGAAGCCTGTCTCCACCACAACGTAGCGGAAACGCCCGCTCTGATCGACTAAAAAGTTTTTGACTGAGCCTACTTGCTCATCTCGCTCAGTATAAACTGAGTAGCTGTCAAAGTCGGTTAGAATGCCATCGCCAAAAGTTTCACGATAGTTAGGATAAAAATCTTTGAACTTGTGTAGAGTCATATATTAATAAGAACTCCTGCTATATCAACAGTTTGATCTTATTAAGAAGACATAGGCTTTTCATCTATCTTAGGCCCCTGAAGAAGTCCCTCAGAAGTCAAGTTCATCAGAGTTTCGGTCTATTTCCATAGAGGTAGAGGGCTTTACGTCTCTAGCATTTGTAGACGATAAAGGCTGGCATAAAGGCCCGATTTTGCCAGGAGTTCGTCGTGACTGCCTTGCTCAACTAGGCGACCTTGCTTGAGAACCAAAATGCGATCGACGTTGCGAATAGTTGAGAGGCGATGAGCAATGACAATGGCGGTACGGTTAACCAGCAGCTTATCAAGTGCATCTTGAATCAGGGCTTCGGTACCCACGTCTAAATTGGCAGTTGCTTCATCCAAGATCAAGATTCCCGGATTGCGAATAGCGGCTCTGGCAAAGGCCAAGAGCTGCTTTTGACCGCCAGACAGATTGGTGCCCCGTTCGCGCAGCGAGGTGTCGTAGCCCTGAGGGAGCTGTTCAATTAGCTGAGCTACATTGGTATTTTTAGCTGCCTGCTGCACTTCAGCTAGAGAATAGTCTTCGCCCAGCGTAATGTTACTTTTAATATCCCCGGCAAACAAAAATCCGTCCTGCAAAATCACGGCCATACGTCGGCGCAGCTCGCTCTGGGGCAAATCTCGAATGTTAACCCCGTCTAGTAAGATTTCACCTTTGCTAACGTCATAGAGCCGACACAGCAGACGAATGATAGAGCTTTTACCCGCTCCGGTAGGGCCGACAAGCGCCACTTTTTCACCGGGTTGAATTGTAAAGTCAAGATCGTGTAAAACGTACTCGTCAGGCTTATAGCCAAACCAGACATGCTTAAAGCGAATTTCGCCGGGAACCGTTGTCGATTGCGGCAGCTGGTGCCGATTGACCTGCTCAGGATCTTGAATTTCGATTGGCTCATTGAGCAGATCTTGAATGCGCTCGATCGCCGTGAACCCAGCCTGAATTGCCGTAAACTTATCCGCAAACTGGCGTAGCGGATCAAACAGACGCTGGGCAAACAAAATAAACGACGCCAAAACGCCAAAGGTCATAGCGTCTCGCATTGCCAGCAGACCGCCGAGTCCTAAGACCCCAGCGATCGCTACCAGCGAAACCCACTCCAGCGTTGAGGAGACAGCTGAGTCATGAAAGATCGTTTTGTCAACTGAGCTGACGTAGCTTTGGTTGGTGTTGCGAAACAGCTCAGCGTTAAAACTTTCTCGGCGAAACAGCTGCACCACGTCGATGCCAGAGACGTTTTCCTGCAGGGCAGCATTTAGCTCTGAGAGCTTTTCACGGGCCTTGTAGTTGGCTTTGCGATACTGCTGCTGGAAGTAAATAATTAGCCAGGTCACAGGCAGCAGCAGCATTACCAGCATCAGAGCTAGCTGCCACTGCATCACAAACATGGTGACCAGCAGCACCAAGATCGACACAATATCGCTAACAATGCCAATCGCCCCAGTTGAAAAGACATCACCGAGCGCGTCTACATCGCTGGTAAGCCGAGTAATCAGTTTGCCAACGGGCGTGCGATCGAAAAAGCGTACCGCCAGAGAGGTCACATGCTCAAAGAGATCGTCACGAATGCTAGCTGTAATCCGCTGCCCGACTTTTTGCACTAGGTAGCTTTGCAGTCCGTCTAGCGTCAGACGAACGGCCACAGTCAGCAGCAGCAATGTTACTACCAGATTTAGCCCAGACCGCAGCGTCTGGTTTTCTAGAAACCAAAGTACAGGCTCCTGGCGAATCAGAGAAATGGCCTGACCCACCAGCACAGGCTGTAGGGCATTGGCGAGAGCCAGTGGTATTAGTAAAAACATCGGCCAGACCAGCGATCGCCGATGCGCCTTAACATAGGGCAACAGCCGCAGCAGCAGTCGCCAGTCGCTTTCCTGCTGGCGATCGCTGCCTTGAACAGCAGAGAGATAAGAAGCAAAGCTCATACAGGCGTCCAGAGAATCATGAGAGTCAGGAGCTGAGTTACAGTCGCTACCAAAACCGCTTTACCTACTGGTTCTATTAAAGGTTTCAATCCCCTAAGAGGGTGTTTGAAAAGTCAGGCAGAGGGTAAAAAAGTTCTCTCAGTATAGGCTGTTAATAGATAATAGACAGCACCGAGAGAGCGAGATGAGTCAAGCATATCCCAGCAGCCTGAAGCGCGACCAATATGAATTTCTCAGTGACCTGCTGCCAGAGGCAAAACCGGGTGGGCGTCCGCGTGAAGTTGAGCTGTGAGAAGTCCTCAAGGTCACGAGTCCGGTAAGGAACTGTCTGAGCCTCCCAAAGTTCGCTCAACGTGCGGTCTTCTTCCTCGGTCAAAATGATGGGCAATGGGTCGAAATCAGAGGCGGCTGGGAGCTGAGAAATCTTTTGCTAGCAGACGAATCCAAATTTGGGCCGGCTGCGTATATCTATTTAGACAGATGGGAAAAAAGTAAGTAATTTCTCGGGGCAGGTAGGAAACCCCTTCCTATGCTGACAGAAGCTGCTGCCTTATTCATCTCTAGCTGTCGGGTATGATTGGCGATCGCTCAAAAGCTAACTGCAATCCTCATGTATCTGACCCATTTTTAGGAGACGTCCTTATGCATAGGCGAAAACCAAGTTTGAATTCACTGCGGCACCTCTCTCGCAAAACACTACTGCGCCTTGGCTCAGTTGTTTTGGGTGCGGCTTTAGCTATCGGTGGGACGGCTCACTACCTGCAGGCTTCTGATCACGACGACGGCGAAATTGACCTCAAAGGTCGAGCGCTGAACCTGACCGATCTCTACGTTTTCCGCGAAGGCGACCAAAATCCCCAGGCTTCAACCAATGATTTGGTCTTGGTGATGAATACCAATCCGCGATCGCTGGCCCGTCAGCAATACTACTTCAGCACCAATGCCCGCTACGAATTCAATATCACTCGTGTGGCAGACAAAGACGCCACGCCAACGGGGCGAGCCGATATGACGCTGCGGTTTGAGTTTGGCCCTCCCAATCGCAACCAAGAGCAAGAAGTTACCATTACAACCCTGGCAAACGGTCGGGTGCAGCGCACTGCCAAAACTACCACAACAGCGCTCTCAGACTCCACGCCTAACGTCCGCCAGGTCAACCTCGGTAGTGGACAGGCCAGCGTTTTTGCCGGACTGCGCGAAGATCCGTTCTTCTTTGACGTTGAGCAGTATTTCCGTGTCCGAGCCGGTGCTTTAGGCATTGGCCCAGCAGTGGGCTTCCGTCCCCCGGCTGCAGCGGTTGACTTTGCCGCAGGCTACAACGTCAATACTATTGTTATGCGCGTCCCCAAGCGGCTGCTGCAGGGCAATACGCAGGCAACGACCTTTGACGTTTGGACGACTATATCTGTACTGGGTGACGATGTAGACGCTGCCGCCTTCACCAAATCTGCCGCCGCTAAAGATGATGACGATGAGGGCGATGAAGGCCCTTCCAATGGTGGCTACATTCAGGTTGAGCGTCTGGCCCGACCGGCCATCAACGAAGGCTTACTATTCACCAATGCGCTGCTAAATGCGCTTAACAGCGTTGGCCCAGACTTTGAAGCAGCAGCTCTCAAGGGACAGCAGCCTGCTGCTCGGATTGCGGCTCCCATTATTGCAGAAGCCAGCCGGACACTGATGGCCATTGGTAACGATCAGACCCGTACAAATGCTCTGCTGGGCGCATTCCTGCCTGACGTCATGCGTATAGACACCACCGGGCCTAGCGGCTACGCCAATGCGCTCAATGCCAAGGGCAGCCCCATTCGCGGCAGAATGCTGACGGATGACGTAGTCGATATTACGCTGAGCGTGCTGACCAACGGCGCGATCGCAACCGACAATGTCTCCTACGCAGGCACCCCCGGCAATCCCTCTCAAGGACACGATCCGCTAGAGGCTAGCTTCCCCTACCTGGCACTGCCTAACTAGCTTTAGCCTGAGTGCTTTGCGTTCTTGAATGGAACAAAACACTGTGAAACCCAGCGCTAACCACAGGTTTCGTTGGGTTTCGCAGGGGGCTACCTCCGACCTCCAGAAAACATTCTCTTCAAACAGATGAAACCAGCCCTTAAGCTGCCTTTGCCTCTGAAAGTCAATCTCAGCGCTTTGCAAGTTTTGCTACCTGTCACTGGACTGCTGATAGGGACGACCTTTCTGGCTGTTTCTGATTTTTCCCTGGGCCAGCGGCCCTACCGCTATCCGTTCAATTTTCCTCGCCAGACCGACGCGATCAAGGTGCTGGAGCAAGAGCTGGCATTTTACCAAAACCGCGTCCAGCAAAGTCCAAACGATGGACTTGACCAGGCAGCCTTGGCGAGTACCTATCTCAGGTTTGCCAAAGCCACGGGAGAGGCGAACTGGTATTTGCTGGCCGAGCAGGCGGCTGAGCGATCGCTGGCAAATTTGCCTTTTAACAATGCCGGAGCCGTGCTAGCTCTGGCTCGTGTGGCTGAAGCCACTCACGACTTCGATCGCTCGATTAAGCTATCTCAGCAGGTGCTTGAGACTAACCCCAGCCATGAAGAAGCTCAGGCTCTTTTGGTGACTGCCTATCTGGGTAAAGGCCAGGTAGCTGAGGCGTTTGAGGGAGCCGATCGCCTGGTACAGCAAATCCCAACTTTGGGCACCTATACGCTGCGGGCGCTAACCAATGTTGCCAAAGGGGATAACGCCGCTGCTGAACGAGATTTTGCAAAAGCGCTGGCGGTTGAGGAACCGAATCAGGTGGGCAGTTCGGCCTGGTTGCGGACGCTAATGGGGCGATTTTATGCCAGCCGAGGTCAGCTAGCCCTAGCTGAGGACTACTACCATGAAGCCCTACGCCTGATTCCTAACTATCCGCTGGCGATGATTCAGCTAGCGCAGCTAGAAACCCGTCAGGGCCACTACCGCGCTGCGGAAAACCGCTACTCTAAAATTTTAATCAACCAGGGAGCAGCCAATATCTTAGACCATTCCGCTCTACAAGGACTGGCTCAGATTAAGCTGCTCAAAGGCGATCGCACGGCTGCAGAAACGCTCTGGCAGCAGGCAGAGACTGTCTTTCGGCAGCATCAGAGTTTGGGCAGTTTTGGCCATCGGCGTGAACTGGTACGGCTGCTGTTAAATCGCGGTCTATCTTCAGATTTGCCTGAAGCTCTGGAACTGATGGCAGCTGAGATCAAAATGCGACAGGATGCTGAGACGCTAGACACCTATGCTTGGGCACTCTCGCGGCTGAACCGTTGGGAAGAAGCTCAGACTGCTCTGCAAACCGCGATCGCCAAAGGTACCCGCAGCGCTGTGATCTTTTATCGCTTGGGGCTGGTTGAGCAGCATTTGGGCAAAGCAGCCCAGGCTGATGGCTGCTTCCGGCAGGCGATGACGATTGACCCGTCTTTTAACCAGCGCGATCGCCAGATTTGGGGCCTAGAAGAGTTTTGAGTTCTGGGTGCCCACACAGATCAGTAGCTACCTGCTGCTAAACCAGAGTCATAAGCTGTTTTTGCAGCAGCTCTTATCTAGAAACA
This sequence comes from Leptolyngbyaceae cyanobacterium RM1_1_2, assembly GCA_012032345.1. Classification (GTDB taxonomy): domain Bacteria; phylum Cyanobacteriota; class Cyanobacteriia; order Phormidesmidales; family Phormidesmidaceae; genus Sphaerothrix. Next base: position 15,817 of record JAAUQI010000085.1, read on the forward strand.
GACCGCTATTCTTCTAAACACACGGTAGCAAACATCTCAGCAGCCGTCAGGTTCAACGCTCCTAGCTGAGTAGATCTCACAACATCTTCTCCGCTCAGCGTTATCGCCTCGGCATAAACCCCATCTCTCAGTTCTAAAACTAAAATTGTGGCTTCCTGCGGATCGATAATCCAGTACTCCGGCACAGCCAGATCCTGATACTGCATTCGCTTCGCCACATAGTCCCGGTTGCGCTGCACCTCTCCCGCACTGACAATCTCAACCACCAGCACTGGAGGAGCCATTGGTAGCCGAATCGTGTTGCGTCGCTTTAGCTGCTCAACATGTTCTTCTCGAATCACCGTAAAATCTGGATAGCGGTTCCTCGGTTCTCCCCGCACTTCCAGCTCTAGCCCATGCCCCCGCACTCTCTGATACCCCACCTTCAACGCAAATTGCAGCAGTAAAAGTGTCGCAATCTCAATGTTCCAGCCGGATTCAGGGGGCACTTCAATCAATTCTCCATTGAAAAGCTCATACAGGTTATCCGTCCCGTCATCATAAGACAGGTACTCCTCAAAACTTTGAAACCGCTGTTTGAGCTGAACCATAGCTGTCAAAAATTTGGGTGCTAGAACGGTACTCTTATTCTAATTAATGACTGGAGAGAGAACGCGATCGCGCCCTCCCCAGTTCTTAGCCGCTAGTCGAGTCGGCAGCGCTTGACCAAAATCACCATGACTTCGTTGGGTCGCCCGGTGGATACAGGACGGCTCCAGGCGCTGGCCTCAATGCTGCCTTTGGCGTGCAGCCGATGAATCTCCTGACGCACACAGGGCAGACAGCCAAAGATTA